>JAHDQK010000003.1 GCA_018433885.1 Candidatus Cloacimonadota bacterium | reverse complement strand
CGAATCCCTTCAATCCATCCACAAACCTGCGTTATGCCATGAGTGAACCCGGAGATGTGCGCATCGATGTGTTCAATGCCAGAGGTCAATTGCTGAAGAGCTTCCGCAATACCCACAACGTTCCCGGATACTATCAAGTAAACTGGGATGGCAGAGATGCCAACGGACGTGCCGTGAGCACCGGAGTGTATTTCTACCGGATGCAAAGCGGAAAATATGTATCCACCAAAAAGATGGTATTATCCAAATAGTATCATTAGTCAAACTCCTGCGGGCATGCCGGTATCTGGTGTGCCCGCTTCTTTATGCCCAAGAAATGCGGGTTCCCGGATCCAGTTTCAGCTTGACATTCTGCATTACATCGGTGCTTTGGATGCATGCAGGATATTATTGGTAACAATGAACTAAGGCAACTAATGGATTCTTTGATGCAGACTCCGCGGTTTGCCAAGACGATCATCTCTACAAACGTGCTTCCGGCAAGCGATGGGGAGCACCGCGAGATTCCCTCCCAACTGCATCCCGCTTTGCATAAGATATTGGCGCAGCAGGGGATATATCGGCTCTATGAGCACCAGGAAGAAGCGATCCAGCATGTCTTGAACGGCGAAAACGTAGTGATCAGCACCGGGGTTTCCAGCGGTAAGAGCATGGCATATTGGCTGCCGATTTTGCATGAATTTGCTTCCGGAGGCAAGGGGAAAGCCTTGATCTTGTACCCCACCAAAGCCTTGGCACAGGATCAATTTCAGAAACTCAGCACGCTCTGCACGGCGCTGGCGAAAGAGTGTCCGCGAAAGATCCAAACTGCTATCTATGATGGAGATACGCTTGCCGAACAGCGTTCAAGGATCCGTCGGGGAGCGGATGTTGTAGCCAGCAATCCGGATATGCTGCACATGGGCATTTTGCCTCATCACTCGCTGTGGAGTGGCTTTCTGCCGCATCTTCGCTATGTGGTGATCGACGAAGTGCATTATTATCGGGGAGTGATGGGTTCGCATTTTGCGAATGTCTTGCGGCGGCTTCAGCGGATCTGCCGGATTTATGGGGCGAATCCCGTATTCATCTGCACTTCAGCTACTTTGGGCAATGCCCGGGAATTTGCGGAAAACTTGATTGGGGCGGAAGTGTGTCATATCGAAAAGGATGCCTCGATACAGGGCGAGAAACAGTATCTAATCGTGAATCCGCCATTGGTGGAGAGTGATCTGGGCATCCGGCGCAGTTCCATGATGGAATCCGTAAGCCTGGGGCGGCAAGCGCTGAAATATGATCTGCAAAGCATCCTCTTCAGCGTTACCCGGCGCAGCGTTGAGATGCTTCTCTTAAGTATGCCAGAGGCAGAAAGGAGGTTGATCGCCAGCTATCGCAGCGGATATCTGCCGGAAGAGCGGCGGCAGGTGGAGCGGGGGCTACGTGAAGGCAGGCTGAAGATGATCATCTCCACCAATGCCTTGGAGCTTGGCATCGATATCGGAGGCTTGGATTTGGCGATAATCAACGGATATCCCGGAAGCATCGCCGCGGTGAGACAAGAAGCCGGACGCGCAGGACGCAAAGGCAGACAGGGAGCGGCGATCATCGTGGCAGGAGCCAGCCCTCTGGATCAATACATCTGCCGTCATCCGGAGTATCTCTGGCAGAGTAACCCTGAGATGGCGCTGATTGATCCCGATAACACGGAAATCCTCTTGCAACAGCTGGATTGTGCGATTAGCGAGCTATCCTTCAGAGAAGGAGAAAGCTTTGGCAATATAGACTATACGGAGCTAAGGGGCTATCTGGAGCTGTTGGTGGCGGAGGGAAAGATCCGTAAAGTGGGGCAGAAGTATCTGGGGATCAGCGAGCGGTATCCTGCCGCGGATGTAAATCTGCGCAATGCATCCGGAGTATATACGATCCTGGAAAATGGCGAGATGATCGGCTATGTGGATTATGAAAGCGCATTGTGGATGACACATCCCAATGCCATCTATCTTCATGCTTCGGAGACCTATGTGGTGGAAGAGCTGGATCTGGAAAAAGAGGTGGTTCGGCTAAAGCAGTTTGATGCGGATTACTATACTC
The DNA here is from genome assembly GCA_018433885.1 of Candidatus Cloacimonadota bacterium. GTDB lineage: Bacteria > Cloacimonadota > Cloacimonadia > Cloacimonadales > Cloacimonadaceae > UBA5456. The sequence goes on along the minus strand of JAHDQK010000003.1, from coordinate 129,970 downwards.
AAGCGTTGCAAGAGACCAGCATCGAGGTTCAGAAAGTGAATTGGAGCGCGGCTTTTGATTGGGGAAAGAAGAGATTTGGCGAGGTGGAAGTAAGCACCAGGATCACAGGCTTCAAGAAGATCCGCTTTGCAACCCAGGAGATCTTGGATACCCAGGAACTGGAGCTTCCGGAACAAACACTGAAGACAGTTGCGTGGTGGATCTCCCTGAGCGAGAAATGCGTCCATAAGATCCGGGAAAAAGGGCTATGGAACAGCGATGTAAACGACTATGGAAAAGCCTGGCCCAAGCTTGCGGAGAGCATCCGCGCGCGGGATGGCTACCGTTGCGCAAATTGCGGCGCGAAAGAACAAGGGCGGGCATGGCATGTGCATCACAAAATACCCTTGCGCAATTTCTCCGATATCGAGGAAGCGAATGCTCCGCAAAACCTGATCACCCTGTGTCCGCGCTGCCACCATCTGGCTGAACAGCGGGTGCGGGTGCAGAGCGGGATCGCGGGCTTGGGATATCTCATAAACAACCTGGCACCGCTTTTTGTGATGTGCGATCCCCGGGATCTGGGTTTGCATTATGAAGGTGAATCCGAGATGGAGGATGGCGCTCCGGTGATCGCTTTGTACGATATGATTCCCGGGGGCATAGGTCTTAGTAAAAAACTCTATGAGATTCAGGACAAAGTGCTATCCGCCGCCTATGAGCAGGTGCTTTCCTGCGGTTGTGAGATGGGGTGTCCGGCATGCGTGGGACCTGTGGCAGAACTGGGTGAGGGGGCACGGGAACATACCAAAGCGATCTTGATGGAGATTTTAGGTTTATAGGTGCTTTTTGGGCAATTTTGCTTGACACAGGGATTGCATTTTTTTATCTTGAGATATCGCATAATAAGCAAATGAGGTAGCACATGGAACTCAAGAATCTGCAGCTCAGCTTCCCCGAAGATTGCAATATCATCCTGGGGCAAAGCCACTTCATAAAGACGGTTGAAGACCTCTATGAAGCGATGGTAAACAGCGTTCCTGGTATTCAGTTTGGCATGGCTTTTTGTGAAGCTTCCGGTCCCTGCCTGATCCGCAAGGACGGCACCGATACCGGCCTTATCGAGATCGCGGTGGAAAACATGCGCCGGGTGAAAGCTGGCCATAGCTTTTTGATCGTGATGCGGGGAGCCTTTCCCATCAACGTCCTGCCGGCAATAAAAGCTTGCCGGGAAGTAGTGCATATCTTTTGCGCCACCGCAAATCCCACCCAGGTGATTGTAGCGCAGACGGATCAGGGATGTGGCATCCTGGGCGTGATCGATGGCAACTCTCCCAAAGGAGTGGAGCTGGATACAGATATCTCGCATCGCAAGAAATTCTTGATGGATATCGGATATAAGCGCTGATGAGGCTATTTGTAGCGCTTGAACCGCCAGAGAGTGTAAAGACTGCGCTTCACGAAGCGCTTGATTATCTTGTCCATCTAAAACATCGGGATATCAATTGGGTAAAACCTGAGAACCTGCACCTTACGGTGAATTTCATCGGAGAGGTGGCAGAACACAGGCTTAGCGAACTGAAAGACCTCTTGGCACGTTTAGCGCAACGCTACGAAAGCCCCCAGCTTTGTGCGGAAGGAATCGAGCTGTTTCCCCACCGCTATCCCCGCCTGATCTGGCTGAAACTGGGCGGAGACGCCAAGGTGTTGAACACCCTGAACCGGCAGACCCTCTCCAGCTTGCGGACTTTGGGGATCGAAGCCGACGCCAAAGCCTTGAAGCTGCATGTAACGCTGGGGCGCATCAAGAATCAGCAGAGCGTGGATTTTGAGCGTCTGGCAATGCAATATGAATTTCCCACAGAGTGCTGCAAGTGGACAACCCTGAGCCTATACCGCAGTATTTTGCAGCCCAGTGGACCCAAATACGACATAATCGAACAGTATGATCTAAAATAAACGGAGGAATAATGCTGGATAAAAACAAAGATGCAGCCCTGAAAACCGCGATTTCCCAACTTGAAAAGAAATTCGGAGTGGGCACTCTGATGCGTCTGGGCGATAAACCGCTCAAGATAGTGGACGTAATCCCCACCGGAGCCTTCAACCTGGATATCGCCTTGGGAATCGGTGGCATTCCCAAAGGCAGAATCACCGAAATATATGGTGCTGAAGCCAGCGGAAAAACCACGCTTTCCCTGCATATCGCCTCAGAGTGTCAGAAACAGGGTGGGATTGTGGCATTCGTGGATGCCGAGCATGCGCTGGATGTATCCTATGCCAAACGTCTGGGAGTGCAGACGGATAATATGCTGCTCTCACAACCGGATGGCGGAGAACAAGCGCTGGAAGTTACCGAGACCCTCGTGCGCAGTTCCGCGGTGGATCTCATCATCGTGGATTCGGTGGCGGCGTTGGTGCCCAAACAGGAAATCGAAGGCAACATGGGCGATAGCCACGTGGGGCTTCAGGCACGTCTGATGAGCCAAGCCCTGCGCAAACTCACGGCGATCGTCTCCAAAAGCAACACCGCTGTGATCTTCATCAATCAAACCCGGATCAAGATCGGAGCTCCTGCGTTTGTGAATCCGGAGACCACCACCGGCGGCGTGGCGCTGAAGTTCTACAGCTCGCTGCGTCTGGAAGTGCGTTATGCGGGAGCCATCAAGGAAACCGGAGGCGACACCCAAGTGGTGGGCGCGCGCACTAAGGTAAAAGTAGTGAAAAACAAATTCGCTCCGCCTTTCAAGACCGTGGAGTTTCCCATCATCTTTGGTCTGGGCATCTCGCATCTGGATATCATCATCGATATGGCATCCATCCACGACATCGTAAAGAAGAGCGGATCATGGTATGCTTACAACGATCTCAAGCTGGGTCAAGGTTTGGAAAAAACCAAGCAGTACCTAACCGAAAACCCCGATCTGATGAAGGAAATCGAAGATAAACTGGTGGCAAAGATAAGCCCGGAAGAGTTTACCAGCAGCCCGGAAAGCGATGCTTCTGAAGTATTGGACGAAGAATAAAAACCACAGTTTCATCAGCCTGGACGGCGAAGTTTGGGGGGTTCTTCCCACCAGAACCCTCCATCATTTGTATCCCTTCGTTAGCGAGATCCAAATCTCCGAAACTCAGGCGGACGAACTGATCGCGCTTCTCGAAAAGAGGGCGTGGTGGATGCTTACAGATTATCTGGCGAAAAGCGAACATAGCGAACACGATTGCCGTAACTACTTGAGAAAACACTCCTTTCAAGAAGGCATCGCAGATAAATGCATCGCGCTGTGCATCGAAAAGGGATATCTGGATAACCGGCGTTTTGCGGAAATCTATATCCGTAGCTTGTTGGAACGCGGGAAGAGTAAACGCGCGATCCTCATGAAGATGAAAGAACACAGGCTGGATGCATCCGTGGCAGAAAGCCTGCTGGCGGAGCTGGATGATGGTAAGCAAAGCCGGGAAATGCTTAAGGAACAGATCATCAAGCTGATGCGCAAGCACCACCAGGAAGAGCCCCGCAAAGCAAAGGAAAAGATCTATGCCTCGCTGTATCGCAAAGGATTCTCGCTGGACGAGATCGCGGATGCGTGGCGTGATCTGAAGAACCCATGAAACGAGTTTTGTATGGCGGGATCAGGATACTATCCATGTTGCTGATAGCTTCTTGCGCCTATCAGGGTGTAAATCAGTATCCGCTAAGTGAGGCGTATCCCCGCCAGGATCAATTAGTCGAGCGGTTGAATCAGTTAAACGCCGGCTATCCGGGTGTGTTTCAACACAGGATCATCGGTTTTACGGATACCGAGAACCTCCCGATCCATGTAGTGGAACTGGGCAAAGGTGAGCGCAATATCCTCGTGGTAGGTCAACATCATGCCGATGAGGTTCTGGGAGTGGCGATCTCGATGCATATTATCGAAGAACTCTGCAGAACTTACCAAGGTAACAAGGATGTGCAATCGCTTCTGGAAGAGTATCGCCTGTGGATAATCCCCAGCTTGAATCCTGAGGGTTGGCGGGTGGTAAGCGCGGGGCTTAGCCGCATCAAGCGCAAAAATAACCGGGATACGGATGGAAACGGCAGGCTTGATCTGCGCAGCGATGGGGTGGATCTGAACCGCAATTACCCCGTTTTTTGGGATCTGGACGGGGAAACTAACCACATGAGCAGTTTCTACAAGGGTCCTGCTCCGGCATCTGAGGCGGAGATCAAGAGCATCATCACGCTGGGCAGAAGGGTACCTTTCGAGCTGGCGATCTTCTACCATTCTTCGCTCACCGGTGCCCTCAGTGAACGCATCTTTCTGCCGGTGGTGGAGGGTGAGCCCCCGGGATTTGTCCGCTTGAAACAACTGGCAGAGTTCTATGCCGGAAGTGTCCCCCGGGATTATCATCGAGGCACCTACTCGGTGCAAAGCGGCTCAAGTTCCAGGATCGGAACCGCGCGCAATTTCTTCTATCACGCGTTGGAGGTTCCGGCGATGTTGATCGAAGTGGGGGGAGTGAACCGGGAAGGGCAGAGCATCATCCATCCTCCGGGCAAGATGGTGGAGCGCATCTTAAAGCGTCATAACAAAGCATTTATGCGGCTTTTGGAAGAAATGCGGTAGCTATAGGGCAAAAAAACCCGTGCCGCCTTCTTTGGCGATGATTCCTTTTAGCTCCAGATTGGTAAGGATAGTGCTGAGTTTGCCGATTGGGAACCCGGTAGTGATCAAGATTTCATCAAAACTGAGGCAGGTAGCTTTCTTTTGCAAAAGGTCGTAGATCCTCTGTTCGTCTGGGCTCAGGATTCCCGGTAGTTCCGTTTGTTTCTCTTTTTCGGGGGTCATGCCCAGCATACTGAGCAGGTCTTCAGCGTCGCTGATCAGTGCGGCGCCGTTCTTAATAAGGTGGTTGGGTCCGGAGGAATTTACGCTGGTGATGTTTCCGGGCAAGGCGCAGACATCCCGGCTCTGCTGGAGGGCGTTTTTGGCGGTTAATAGGGCACCGCTGGTGATAGGACCTTCCACCACGAAGATTAGTTCCGCCAAGGCGCTGATAATGCGATTCCGGGCGGGGAAATTCCACTTCTCGCTCTTGCAGCCGGGCTCATATTCGCTAACCAAGGCACCGTTTGCGATGATCTTTTTGGATAGCTCCAGGTTTTGAGTGGGGTAGATGGTATCCAAGCCCCCTGCCAGCACGGCTACGGTGGTGCTGCCTTCGTCCAAAGCTATCTTGTGGGCAAAGGTATCAATTCCCGCAGCCAGACCGCTTACGATATTCACCTTTTGGCGACAAACCGGGCTCAGGAGCTTGCGGCACATCTCTCTGCCATAGCTGCTTGCCTTGCGGGTGCCCACCACTGCCAGATTCTTATTCTTGAAGAGGCATTCTTTATCTCCACGGATGTAGAGGATTAGCGGCGGTAGATAGATATCTCTTAGGCGTCCCGGATATTCGTGGATGTTCAGGCATTCGATCTGGTAATGCTTCATCAGTTGCAGGATCTCCGGCAGGTTGTAGGGCAGGATTTGTTGTTCCAGATGCTCCACGCTGCCGGGTGGGATCAAGCCGCTATGATACGCGGGATGCCCTGGCTTTCCCACATACTCGGTGGGGTCAGGATAGTGTTTCAGAAGCTCCAGGCATAGCTTGGGCGTGAGCTCCGGTGCCGTTTTCAGGCAGAGCCAGACAAGATATTCATCTTGGGTCACATGCTTTCCTTGATCTGTTTGTAGAGGGCAAACTTCAGGGCTTCCAAGCCAAAATTGCCTACGCTGGAGATCGCTAGAATCTTATGATGGGTAGTATCCGCGAAGATTTTGCTTACTTCGGCGATCCGTTCTTCGCGTTCATCCTCCGGGATGGTATCGATCTTGCTAAGGACGATCGTGAACGGCTTTTTCTCCATGAAATTATCATAGAGATACAGTTCCGCCTTCAATGTGCGGTATGCTTCCAGGGGATCGGGGCTGTTGATATCGATCAGATACAACAGAGTGCTAGTGCGTTGGATATGGCGCAGGAACTGGATGCCCAATCCCTTTCCGATATGCGCACCTTCGATGATTCCGGGGATGTCTGCCATTACAAAGTGCTGGTAATCTGATACCCATACCACGCCCAGCATGGGCTCCAAAGTAGTAAATTCGTAATCCGCGATCTTGGGACGGGCAGCCGAAAGCACGGAGAGCAGGGTGGATTTTCCCGCATTGGGAAAGCCTACCAAACCTACATCCGCCATCAGTTTGAGCACCAGTTCCAGCTCCATTTCTTCTGTGTGTTTGCCGGGGGTAGCATGGCGTGGTGCCTGGTTCGTGGGTGTGGCAAAATTGCTGTTTCCCCTGCCGCCTCTGCCGCCTTTTGCCAAGATGATCTGCTCATCGTGTTCGGTGACGTCTGCCAGTTTGATCTTGCGGCCATCTTCCAGAATCTGGTAGATCTCGGTGCCCAGGGGCATTCTCAGGATGAGATCTGCGCCGCTGTGACCCGTTTTGCGGGCACCCGCGCCGGATACTCCCGCTGCTGCCACAAAGCGTTTGTTGAACCGATAATCCAGCAGCGTGTTTACGTTTGAATCGCCTTTCACTACGATGTTTCCGCCCCGTCCGCCGTCACCACCGTCGGGTCCGCCTTTGGGCACAAATTTCTCCCGGCGGAAGCTAACTGCTCCATCGCCGCCGTTTCCCGCTTTCACACGGATTCTTGCATAATCTATAAACAATTTAATACCTCTTCAAAGTTCTGGTTTTCCTGGATCCTCAACGGGTTTCCAGGCTTGGTTCCTGAAGCATCCGGAAATAGCTCCAGGGGTTGATATTGGGCTCGGCAAACTCTGTGGGAGCTTCCGCGAAAGCCGGGTTAGTGGTTCTCACATATTCTTTAAGATCCTGCGGCAGAGCGGCAAAACCTTCTTCCAGCTTGGTTCCCCGGCATACAAAGAGCAATTGCCCCTCGCGGTCACCCATCTTCATGAAGGGCAACCAAGGCGCGATCCAGGTGAAGGAAACCTCAGCCGGCACCCAGCTGGCGAGGCTATCCGCCAAAGCTGCTTTTTTTGCGGAGAATTCATGGAGTTCCGCGGATTGGAAATAATCGCTCTGTACATATTCCCCGAACAATCTGCGGGGCAAAACATGCGGATAGAAGGGGAATATCTCGCTGTGATACACCACTTTATCTTCCAGCTCGGTGGACGGCAGAAACTGCCGGATAAAGGGCAGAGTGTTTGCTTCGTATTCAAACACCTGGTTCACCGGATCGTTCCAGATGTGGATAATGGGCAAGGTCTCCTGGGTAAAGGGATTGCGCCAAGAATGCAGGATCTGGCGGGTGCGATGATCCCGGAAAACTCCGGCTTCTCTGGCAAGCAGGCGAAATCCTGTCTCGGTTTCCACAATCCGCGAGATCTGAAATGCGTCGTAGGCAAAGAGCTCCATGCTTTTTTCACCGGGGATCAGGCTATATACCTTTCCCTGAATGTGATACACGCTATCCTTTCCGCTGAGATCCGAACGTACGCGCAGATAGTCTCTGAGGTAGGTTCCCGGATCCATCTGCGCCAGCAAACCCAGCGGCAGGATCAAGATCATGAGCAGGATCAGTTTTCGCATCTTGAGGCTCCTTCTTTCCCTTTTTACGCCAATCTGTTTATATCGTCAAGTGTGTCAAGTATTTTACCTTTGGCAAAGCTGCAATATCCGCGTTCAACAGAGCCAACTGGATATCGAAACCTTTCTGTTCTGGTTTATCAAACTAAATCCCGAAGTAGCTTGTTTCAGAGAATTTCATAGAGATCAACCCCAGTGTCCCAGCCTGTTTTTACCGGGTTAAAGCGGGATCATATTAGTATATAGCAAGGTTTGAGCTCTCTTTCAAATAGTGGTGAGATGGTTCTGGATCAAAGCAGCTCACCTTTTTGAAAGAGAGCCTTTATTTCGCTTAGTAGCGTTTTCCCATCCGGAATCTCCAGCCCACTAACCGGCTGAGGGTAAACGCCATCGCTTTGCGCAGAGGAACGCTGCGAAACTCCCGCACCAGCATCAGCGGGATGATTGCCAGCCAGCGCAGGATGGCTCCGATGCCAAAGATCACCTGTTCGGGATCCAGAGTGCGAAAGCCGAGATCCAGGCTATCCGGATAGAAGATCCCGCTGGCGAGGGTGGAGCTCATCATGCATACTCCGGTTACAGCCGCGTAGATTCCGCTATAAGCCTGCTCCCCTCGCTTAGGTGCAATCGAGAGCACAAAATTGGTGGTAATAATCCCCGTGCCTGCCCACATAAAGCCGCTGGAGATGCCTTCCAGCCACAGGATGCCATAATTTCCCGCGCTCATAAAGAGCCAGAACAGCGGGTTCAAGCCGCCCAAAAACACGCAAATCTTCATCGCCGTCTTGTTGCCAAACCGATCGATGAACTTGCCCCAAAAACTGAACGCCAAGAGCGATGAAACCATATGCAGAGTGTTGTACATCTGCACTTCAAAGAGCCCCATTTGTAAGTTTTTCAGCATGAAGGGTCCCCAAAACGGGCTGCCCACACCGATGGCAAGCATCCACCAGCTACCAAACACCAATAGAAGCCGGAAGTTCTTATCCCGGAAGGGTTCCAAAAACACTTCCTTGAGGCTTTTACTCGTCTGATGATGCCGTTTCCGCTCTGGCTGTAGCGAGAGCATTACCAGCCCTATCAGCCCCACCACCGTGGCAAACGCAAAAACCATCGCCAAAAACCACACCTGATTCTGCGGAACAAAGAGCTTGGAAAGCCCCAATAGGTTCTTATAGCCTTGCGCCTTGTCAGGATGTTCAAAGAGATCCACATGGTAGCTTACCCAGTAGCTGAATACAAGCCCCACTATCATCAGGATCTGATTTCTAAACGAGAAGAAGCGTCCCCGGATCTTTAGCGGAATCAGGTCGCTGACCCACGCGATCCAGATATTGGCTCCGGTTGCCTGAAATCCCGCGCTGAAAAAGAGCAGGGTCAGGATGAACCAGATGCCATGACGCGAGTTTGGGAAGAACAGCGCCAGCCCCATGAACAGGCTTAGTAGCCTGCCCACTGCCGTGATCCATACGCAGAGCCACTTGCGTTGGGGGATGTGGTGCGAAAACGCCACTCCCAACGGCTGCCAGAGGTTCGAGATCTGACCCAAAGCGGAAAGCAGGCTATATTGCAAAGGCGTGGCTCCCAAAAGCACCAGGAATTTGGTGATGAAAGAGCTTCCGATCTGTGCCAAATTGCCATAAACTTGGGCAAAGATCCCTTCCCGGATCGAAGTGTAATATACCCGGTGGATCAGACTGTTCTTACGCTTCATGGTCTCCTTTCATTGCGCTATGTATCGAGGCTATTTTATTGAATCCTGCGCGCCTGCGCGTTATTGAAAAAAACCGGTTCCCATCAGGATCCGGTTTATGTATATACGGTCGGGAGTGTATCTTGCTACACTTCCATTATCTCTTTTTCTTTGGATCTTTCCACTTCGTCGATCTTTTTGATCCAATCGTCGGTAAGATCCTGTACTTCTTTGAGAAGTTTCTTCTCGTCGTCTTCGCTGATCTCGCTGTCTTTCTTCATCTTCTTGGCTTGTTCATTGGCATCGCGGCGGATATTGCGGATCGCCACTCTGCTATCTTCAGCCAGCTTCTTCAGATTTTTCACGATTTCCTTGCGTTTATCTTCGGTGAGGGGCTGAAAGGGCAGGCGGATCACATTGCCGTCGTTTTCCGGGGTGATGCCGATGTTTGCCCCCAGGATCGCTTTTTCGATGTCGGCAAGGGTGGTTTTATCCCAGGGTTGCACTACGATCGTGCGGGGTTCCGGGATGGAGATATTGCAAAGTTGCTTCACGGCGGTGGGCTGTCCGTAATAGTTTATCCGGATGTCGTCCAGGATGGACGCGCTGGCTCTGCCGGTGCGCACTTTGGAATATTGGTGCAAAAGGGATTCGAAGCTCTTTTGCATCTTCTCCGTGGCATTATTTTTTAGTTCTTGCATTCTTGTACCTCGCTCTTAGGGATGAATGTAGGTGCCGATCGCGGCATCCTGCAAAGCAGCTTTCAGGTTTCCCGCTTTGGACATATTGAATATCTTGATAGGCATTGCGTTATCTGCTGCCAGGGAAAACGCCGTGAGATCCATTACCCCCAGCCGTTGTTCCAGACAAGTCTGAAAACTGGCTTCGCGGATGAATCTGGCATCTTTATCCTGCATCGGGTCTGCGGTATAGAGTCCATCTACTTTGGTGGCTTTTAGCACGATATCCAGCTTCAACTCAATCGCGCGCAAGACTGCCGCGGTATCGGTGGTGAAATAGGGGTTTCCCGTACCGCCCGCCACAAAGCAGATTTTGCCTTCCGCCATGGCGCACTGCACCTTGGGTGCGCTATAGTGCCGGGCTACTTTGTCCAGCACAAAGCTGGAAAAGACCTCGGCGGCGCAGCCTTTGGCACTAAGGATTTCGCATAGATACAGTGCATTTTGGATAGTTGCCAGCATGCCAATGTTATCCAGAGTAACTCGGTTCAGGCTTTGGTTTTTCCATTTGCCGCCGCGGAAGATATTACCCCCGCCCAACACGATGGCGAGCCCATAGCCTTCATTTCTGATGCCAATCAGTTCGTCGGTAAGCTGATCACACACATGGTCGTCAAAACCAAATCCGGAGTTTCCTGCCAGTACTTCTCCGCTCAGTTTCAGCATCACGCGGTTGATCTTTTCGGGTTTGAAAGTGCTGTTCATCCTTGGTTTAAGGCAATATCTTATTCGCCCAGGGCGAACCGGACAAAGCGGGCGATCTGGATGTTTTCGCCGGTCTTGGCGATGGAATCGGTAAGCAGATCTTTCACGGTCTTTTTCTCATCGCTGAACAGGGTCTGTTCCATCAAAGCATGCTCGCTGCAATACTTACGGACGTTGCCTTCGATGATTTTATCCATGAATTCCGGCTTTTTGCCTTCGTTGATAGCTTTGTTTTTGGCGATTTCTTTCTCGCGCTCGATGATCTCGGCGGGGATGGCATCCGCAGTGAGGGCAAGCGGATTGGTCGCGGCGATCTGCATGGCGATTTCTTCTGCCAAAGCCTTGAACTCGTCCGTACGAGCCACGAAGTCGGATTCGCAATTAAGCTCGATCATCACGCCGATTTTGCCGTTGAAATGAATATATGAGTAGATGATACCTTCTTTTGTCTCGCGCAGGCTTTTGGCTTCGGCTTTGGAAATTCCGCGTTCGCGCAGATACTTGATCGCTCCATCCATATTGCCATCGGCTTCCACCAGAGCTTTGCGGCATTCCATCATGCCCACTCCGGTTCTCTCGCGCAGTTCCTTTACCATGGTTGCGGTAATCTCTGCCATTTTTGTACTCCTTAAAACGAATTTATGGGATCATAAGGCAACGTGCCGGAAAGCCCGGCACGTTGCTGATTTGGTGATTATTGTTCAGCAGCGGCCATTTCCGCTACAGGTTCTTCTGAGATTGTCTCTTCGGTGCTATCCGTGGCTGCGGATACATCCGCACCCTCCGTGGCTGCGCCTCTGCCTTCCAACACGGCGTTTGCCATGATGTCTGCGATCAGCGCGACCGCGCGGGTAGCATCATCGTTTGAAGGGATCACATAATCCACTTTGTCCGGATCGCAATTGGTATCCACCATGGCGATGATCGGAATGCCCAAGATCCGGGCTTCGTGGATCGCGATATCTTCATATTCTGTATCCACTACGAAGATCGCGCCGGGCAGTGCGTCCATATCGCGGATGCCACCCAGGGAAAACTCGATCTTGTCGTGCAAGCGTCTCATCTTCTGAGCTTCCAGCTTGGTATAGCTGTTCAGGGTTCCATCAGCTTCGATTTCCTCGAAGTATTTCATCTTTTCGATGCTCTGACGGATGGTCTTCATATTGGTAAGCATACCGCCATACCAACGTTGGTTCACATAAAATACACCAGCCTTGTCAGCCGCTTCTTTGATCGAGCTTTGAGCCTGCTTCTTGGTTCCCACGAAGAGAACATATTCCTGCCGGCTGGCTACTTCTTTCATGAACTGATAGGCTTCGTTGATCGCATCGACCGTCTGCTTAAGGTCGATGATGTGGATCCCATTGCGTTTGATGAAGATGTACTTTTTCATCTTGGGATTCCACTTGAAAGTCTGATGTCCAAAATGGACACCCGCTTCCAAAAGCTGTTTCATAGATACTACGGACATTGATTTTCTCCTAATCTACGGTTAAGGTTTCCGCCAAAGGATATACGCAATTCAGAGGAGATTTCTCCTCACCGCCTTGCAACTCACTTTGGAGGATTATTTTGGCTTGAGTGCCAGTGATATTTTCCAGGGTTCTGTTTCGCATCGATAATCTCGCCGGGGGTAGCCAACAGCTTCCCCCAAAAGCCGGAGCATTAACGCTTGGAGAACTGGAATCTCTTTCTGGCTTTCGGACGACCGGATTTCTTGCGCTCCACCATACGGGGGTCGCGAGTGAGAAATCCACGTGCCTTAAGGGCGGGTCTCAAATTCTCGTCATATTCGCAAAGAGCACGGGATATGCCATGTCGGATGGCTCCTGCCTGACCACTCAGGCCGCCACCGGTCACGTTTACATAAACGTCGAAATTCTCGGAAAGACCTACGGTCTGCAGCGGCTGTTCCACCACCATTTCCAGAGTCTCACGTTGCAGGTATTTCTTCATGTGCACTTTGTTGATGATGCGCTTGCCGGTGCCGGGAGTAAGCCGTACCCGGGCTGTGGCATCCTTTCTTCTTCCTACGGCATCAAAGTTTTGCATACCTTGCTTTTCTCCTTACAGGCTCAGGGCTACGGGCTTCTGCGCTTCGTGCGGATGCTCGCTGCCTGTGTAAACTTTCAGTTTCTTCATCATTGCGCGTCCCAGAGTATTCTTCGGCATCATTCCTTTTACGGCGTGCTCGATAATACGCTCGGGGTGCTCTTCCAATATCTTGGCATACGGGATCTCTTTCAGGCCACTGGGATATCCACTAAAGGTCTTATAAACCTTTTGCAGGGCTTTCAGCCCAGTTACACGAACTTTGTCCGCATTGATCACTACTACGTAATCTCCGCAATCCAAATTCGTGGCAAAATATGGCTTATTCTTGCCGCGTAAAATCGTGGCAATCTTTGTGGATAACCGACCAAGAGGCATCCCCGTAGCATCTACGACATACCACGCTTGCGTGATGTCGCTTGGGCTTGGAGTTAGGGTCTTCATCGATTCTCCTTTACGGTTTTTTATACAGAATGTCACTTTTCCAGTCACCTAAATAGTGTCAAGAGAAAACTTTGCAGACAACCCATTAACCTAAGATGCGGATTCCCCGGCAGAAGATTCCCAAACTCCGCATAAGCCCTTCACGGGCGACACAAAGCATCATTCTTGGGCACATCATCATGATATTTTTTTTTCAATGCAGCTTTGATCTCCAGGTATTCATTGAGCCCCCATTCCCCGAAGCAATCACCATGCCGCGCCTCTGCGGTGTCCGCTGCATCAAAGAAGCTTTGCGATTTCTTTGGTGAATGGGTTGGGGATGTTCATCAATATCCTTTGTGAATGATCCTTTCGCAAATGAGAAATTCTACCTCTTCACGTAGAAAAGCATTGCCCAAAAGCTCCAAAACGCATATTATATTAGTAAAAATTAATATGGAAAGGGACATGGAAGATATCAGCTATCACGTCGTTAAAGAAGCCGATAACGCCCGCATTCTGGAGCTTTACCGGGCAGCAGGATGGTGGCAGATGGACGAAAATCCGGAGTATCTGGATACCGTTAAAGCCATCATAGCCAATAGTTTTTGTTTTGTGATCGCCAAAAAAGGTGAACAGATCATTGGCATGGGCAGAGCTATTTCCGATAAGGTGAGCGACGCCTATATCCAGGATGTAACGGTCTGGGAACCAGAGCGCGGCGCAGGCATCGGTAAAGGGATTATCCGCGAACTTGTGCGTTTTTTGAAAGCGCATAAAATTCAATGGATCGGGTTGATCTCCGAGCCTGGCTACGAGCGGTTTTATGGCAAGCTCGGCTTTTCTGTGATGCAATCCTACACCCCCTTTCTACTATCAGAAGAGTAACGATGCAAGAAACCCTCTCGATGCCGGGGCTAATAGCTCTGGAGTATTCGGACACCCTGATGCTAAGGGACTATCTGGCAAAGTGGCCCCGCGAACACTGTGACTATACCATCACCAATCTGATGGTGTGGGGCAAGATCTACAACAACCATTATCTGATCTTCAAAGATAGATTGGTGATCTTCAATCCCAAATATCAATACATTCTGTTTCCCGTAGGTGAATATCTGAGCCCAGAAGAGCTAAGAGAGCTGGTGCAAATGTTCCGCCCCTATTTCCATGAAGCGCAGATCATCCTTGTGCCCGAAGAATACATCCAAAAGTATCCTGAAGTGAACGAACTGTTTGAGCTGTTTGAAGATCGGGATTGGGCGGATTACATCTACAGCGTGGAAAAAATGGTGAGCCTAAGCGGCAAGAAACTTGCCAAGAAGAAAAACCTGATCTCTCAGTTCCGGCGTGCGTATCCGGAATATAAGGTGTTGAAAATCAGCGAAGACCGGATGCAATATATCCTGCAATTTACCCACAAATGGCGGCGGGAACGCAGCGCGGAGGGGATCTATCTGATGACGGAGATCAAAGCCATCTCCAACACCCTGGAGAACTGGAACCAGCTTCCCGTGGAGGGTTTGATCATCTGTTATTACAACCGGATCGTGGCATACTCCATCTTCAGCAGACAAACCGACGACATGGCAACGGTGCATTTCGAGAAGTTTGATCCGGATAAAAAAGGCTCTGCCCAGATCATCACTTGGGAGACTGCGCGCTACCTTCAGGGACGCTATAAATGGATCAACCGCGAACAGGATATTGGGCTGGAAGGGCTAAGACAAGCCAAACTCAGCTATGTTCCGGATCGATTTTCCCGCTTTTTTGGGTCGCGGCTAAAAGGAGATACAGTAGGCAGGCCAATGCCAGAAAACTAAGCGTGAAGGCGGCGATGCGCTTTGGGCGGGGGTTAAATAGCATCTGCCAAAGAACGGGATAGCTATCCGCATGTTGCCAACGGTTGCGATAGTAACGCAGCACGTTGTGATCCCGAATCTCCATCAATCTGCCGAGCTGTTTGATGTGACGCTGATGATATCCTCTGCCGGCTTTGGAGCCATTGAGGTCGTAATATGAATAGCCATGATAATCAAACTCCGGAAGTTTCTGTAAAACGGCATTGTAGCCATGATTGAAGAGCTCCATTGCCAAAGGGTCCCGGGTTTGATCGTAATAATAATATAGCTCCAGCAGGGTGGTGAGCATGCCGCTAAGGGCGTAATAGGGAGTTTGCGCGGGATATTCCATGAACCAGACTACGCTATCGGAAAGTGCGTAGGAGAGACCCGCCGCACCCGGTTTCAGGCTTTCCAGCATCTTGCGGGCAAGGTTAAGCATCTGTAGATTCCGCTCCATTCCCGCTCTGGCGGCGATAGCGTTCATCGTAACAGCCTGGGTCAGGGCGCTGGACCACGGGGCTTTTTGCTTGTATTTGGGGTAATCAAAATCATATTGGATCAGAGCGATGGAATCCATTTCCACGATGTTTTCCAGAAGCCAATCCGAAAGCAAGATAAAGCGGTCCGGCTTCGCTCCCATGCGCCGGGAGACATTGGCATCCTGGGCATCATGAGCGATGAACAGCGGATTGTAGTGGGTTTCACCAGTGTTGTAAATCTGCATTGGGATCCCGCGGGGATCCTGGGTGGAAGTCTGGTTAAACGGTTTACCGAGGATGGTGGCGGCTACGCGTTCCGCCCAGGAATATATCTTTGGTTCGGCAAATTGCCACATCACACTTACAAAAAGCAACGAGATAGCGGCTGCGATCAGGATCAAAGAACGTTTGGACATCGGTTAATCGAATCTCCTTTTAAATAAGAAACTTAAGGCATACAGTAGCGCCTGACAGACGACGATCGTAGCACCGGTGGGCAGGTTCAAAGCAAACGACGCGGCAAAGCCGGCAATCGCGCAGATGATAGCCGTTATCACCGCCGTGATTATGGCAGTGTGCAATTTTTGCACCAAATTGAAGGCAATCACCGCGGGAAGGATAAGCTGAGCGGTCACGAGGATGATCCCCGCACTCTTAAGGTTGAAAACGATATTCGCCGCCAATAATATGTAGAACATCTTGTCCACACCCTGTGTGCGAATCCGGAACACCTTTGCCATCTCGGGGTTGTAGCTGAGGTAAAAAAGCTCCTTGTAGAAGAAGATCACGAAAGCGATGTTCAGGACGTTTAACCCGCCCAGGATCCAAAGTTCGCTCAGCGAGATCAAGAGCACGTTGCCAAAGAGGTAACTGGAAAGATCGAAGCTGTAGTTTCTGGAAAGTGAGATCAGGATGATCCCCAACGCCATCGATAGCGAAAGGAAGATCGTAATGGTATTTGCTTCCTGGATCTTGTGGTGTTCCGAAAGCCACGAGATGCCCATGGCAACCGCCGAGACAAAGATCAACGCACCCAGCGTGAGGTTCATCCCGGAGATGATGGCGATCGCGATCCCGGCAAAAGCGATGTGGGAAAGCGCTTCTCCCAGATACGAGATGCGCCTGAGGGTTACATAAGGAGCAAAGATGGCAAGCGATATTCCGCTGAGTATCGCGCCCAAAAGCGCAGTGATCAGAAACAGAGGCATTTAGTAGTCCTTCTCGATCAGGCGGATAGCTTCGCCGAAAGTTCTGTGGATGACATCCGAATTCACCAATTCCGCGTGGTTGTGGCAGTGTAGGCGGCGATTCAGGCAGATCAGGAAGCTACAGTAATCGCTAAGCGTATGCAGATCGTGGGAGATGGTGATGATGGTCTTGCCTTTATCGTTCAGCATTTTAAGCAGTTCAAAAAAGCTGCTGACGCCCACTCTGTCGATGCCGGCTTCCGGTTCGTCCAGGATCAGGTATTTGCTATCGGAGAGTATCGCCCGCGCCAGCATCACACGCTGAAACTCGCCCCCGGAAAGGCTGCCGATGCGGTTGTTGGCTTTTTCAAAGATGCCGCAATCCTGCATGGCGGAGAGTGCTTTTTGGCGGTGTTCCGCTGTGCAACGGCGTCCGCGGGGGATGCTCCCGGCGATTCCCATCAGAACGATGTCCAGGGCGGTGGCGGGGAAGGCGCGGTCAAACTCTTCTCTTTGAGGCAGATAGCCAAAGCCGCTGTGTTTCAGCCATTCATGCTGGGGAATGTTGTCGATGGTGATCTTGCCTTCTTGGATGTCCAAAAGCCCCATGATCAGCTTGATCAGGGTGGATTTCCCCGCGCCATTGGGGCCGATGATGGCGGCAAACACGCCATCGGGGATCTCCAGGTTGATATCTTCCAGGATGCTTTTGCCGGAGATCCGGAACTGCAGGTCTTGTATCTGGATCATGTTATCTGCCTGGATATGCGGTTATCAGGTTCAAAATGCCAGCTTCATGGCTTCCCAGTTCTTCAGGATCAGTTCGGTGATCGTGGATACGTTCAGCGATGCCCCGATGGGGTCCAGAGTGCCTAGTTCAAGCCTGTATTCTTTGGCGAGAACCTCCGCTGATTTGGGATTTTGTTGGGGTTCAATGAAGATGCGGCGCACGTTGTGGGAACGGATTTTTGCGCCCAGATTGGCAAGATCCCGGGCACCGGGTTCCTTGCCGGGAGAGCTCTGCACCCAGCCCAGATAGAGGATGTCGTAATCCCGCGTGAAATAGTGGAAACTGTTGTGATAGGTAACCAAAGCGGGCTTGGGATAAGCACTGCGCTCGGAGGTGATTTTATCGTGCGCTTGGGCAAGTTCTTCTACGATCTCAGCGAAATTGTGGTTTATCACCGGCGCGGCGTCCGGGAAGCGGGTCACCAGCTCGGAGCGAAGCTTGGTAGCCAGCTTGGTCATCATCGGGATCGAAGTCCAAAGATGCGGATCGGCACCGGGATGGTGGTGCTCTTCCTCTTCTTCATGGCTGTGCATGAGGACATCCCTCACTTGGTTCAGCGAGTCCAGAGCGATGAGGTCGCTTAGCAAATCTTCGCTGATCAAGAGCTTATCCTTCAGCTGATTAAGCTGCGGTTCAAACATCGCTTCCAAACCCATGCCGTTGATCAAGATCAGATCTGCCTTGTGCAAATCTTTCAGATCAGATGGTTGAGGACTAAACGAATGCACCGAGGCGTTCGCGGGGATCAGGCTGCGCACTTCGATGGCGTCTCCCACCATCTGTTTCACGAGCAATTCGTAGGGGTATATGGACGTGATGATCAGAGGCAGGGCATCGGCACTCTTCTCTACAGGAGCTTTACAGGCTGCAATCAAGGTCAAAATCAAGATTAGCAAGAAGCTGGGTCTTTTCATTAAGTTCTCCCAATAGGGTGGGGCATAGCCCCCACAGCGGGGCTTGAGAGCTATGCCCAAGATGGTCTATTCCATGTTGCGGATCAGGTTTGTGAGGAGTCTCACGCCTACTCCGGTGGCACCGAAGTTATCTGTTCCGCTGGGTTTGTCTTTGCTGGAACTTCCAGCGATATCGATGTGAATCCAGGGTTTATCCTGCACAAATTCGCCGATGAACAGGGCAGCGGTGATGCATCCGGCAAGAGGTCCACCGGAGTTTTTGAGGTCTGCCACTTCGGATTTGATCAGTTCTTTATAATCCTCGTGCAGGGGCATTTTCCAGATTCTCTCGCCGCAAGCATCGGCGGCAATCTGGAGCTGCTCCATCCAAGCGTCGTTGTTGCCCAAAACTGCAGAGAAATCCTTGCCCAGCGCGGCAACTGCGGCTCCGGTGAGGGTTGCGATATCCAGCACGCGGTCAGCTTTCTCCTTCTCCAGAGCATAGTGGATGGCGTCGATCAAGGTAAGTCTGCCTTCGGCATCGGTGTTTACCACTTCGATGGTCTTTCCAGCCATGGTGGTGATGATGTCGCCGGGGCGATAGGCATTTGAGCCGATCATGTTTTCCGCGGCGGCGATCACGCCCAGCACGTTCACCTTGAGTTTCAGGGTGGCGATGGCTGCCATGGCACCGATCACCGCGGCTGCTCCTCCCATATCCGTCTTCATGTTTACCATGCCGGCGGCGGGTTTGAGGCTGTATCCGCCGGAATCGAAAGTGAGGCCTTTGCCTACCAGAGCGCAAAGCTGATGCTTTTTATCCGGATTACCATTGTAGCGCATCAGGATCAGGCGGGGTTCGGTCTTGGAACCCTTGCCCACGCTGAGAAATGCTTCCATCTTCAAGCGTTTGATTTTGTCCATGCTGAAGATATCGATGGAGAATCCATATTGGAGCGCTGTTTTCTTGGCATGATCAGCGAGGGTTTCGGGATTTATCACGTTGGGGGGTTCGTTCACGAGATCCCGGGCGAGGTTTGTGGCTTCGGCGTAGATTCTGCCTTCCAAAATGCCGCGATTCAAGTGGCGGTTGGTTTTGGTGTTGTAGATCAGATGCAGGCTTTCGAGCTCATGACCGTTGCTTTGGCTTTGGTAGCGGTTGAATTTGTAGCTTGTGAGAAGGGTCGCTTCTGCCACGGTGTGACCCAGCTCCGCCTCGGGGATAGCAGTTTCGAAACCGATATTCAGATACACTTGCAAAGCTTTCATGCGGATGGCTTCGCGCAGGCATCCGGCAAGTACTTTCCGGAGTCTTTGGGAATCCAGTTTATCTCTGTCTCCGGCTCCGGCGAGGATGATGTTTTGCGGCTT
This sequence comes from Candidatus Cloacimonadota bacterium, assembly GCA_018433885.1. Taxonomy (GTDB): domain Bacteria; phylum Cloacimonadota; class Cloacimonadia; order Cloacimonadales; family Cloacimonadaceae; genus UBA5456. The sequence goes on along the minus strand of JAHDQK010000003.1, from coordinate 110,222 downwards.
TTTGCCCGCCATGCGGGTAAAGGAGCGGATATTCGCGAAATCAAAGAGGAAGCTCTCTGCCTTCACAAAATGCTCTATGGTATCCAGCAATTCGTCGTCCAGAATCTCTATCTCGTTCACCTTGCTCACTTCATCCAAAACAAGGATGAGGGTTTCCGGGTGTTCCGGTACTTTGCGAGTTACATCAATCTTCATGTTTTCTCCTTATATCATCATAATCAAAAATCTTCGGTAAGGCTGAGATAGACCTGCGGTTTGCTGATGCGCGAGAGATCTGTTTGCCACGCAACATCCAGCTTGAGGACAAAGTAGCCGATATTCAGCCTGGGGCCAAAACCGTAGCCCATTTTAATATCTTCCAGCAAGCCGTTGTTGGTGCCCCGGAAGTGTTTATCGCGATCCCAAACCGCACCGGCATCCACATAAGCGGATCCGCGGATATTGCCCAGAGTAAGAGGCAGGGGAAACGCCATCGCCAGATAATCCAGCATCGGGAAGCGCAGTTCCACGCTGGCGAGTAGTTTCTTGCGGTCTGCCAGGTTGTGATCCAAGGCGCGAACACCATAGTAGCCGCCCAGAGAGAAGTAATCCGGACTACTGCCGGTGCTGATGGCGCCATTGAGCCTTAAGGCAAGGGAATATCTGCGGCTGAAGAGGGTATAACTGCGCAGATCCACATAGTTGGTAAGGTAATCCAGATCCTTTTTGGCAAAGCTTTTGCTGATGTTATAGACGCCGCGGAACCCGATCATAGGTCCGGTGGAGCCATAACGCGCGTTATCGTAAACGAGGCTGATGCCGGGAACATAGGCTACTGTGCTGGTTTGATCCACATTATTGATCCAATCGCTGGAATCGATGTTTTGGTGGGGCAGGTAGTCCCAGTGCATTTCATAATCGAAGAGCATGTTATCCAGTTCCAGGCGGGAAAAGCGGCTGAAGGGATAGCGGGCTAGGGCGTAGAGCCCGGTCTGGCGTTGGCGGAATCTTCCATAATCGTTCCCGGTAGGCTTGTAATAGCGATAATACGCCTCGTCATAGAGGTTATAGACTCCCAGTCCGAGGTCGATCCGGTTTTTAAGATAGAGATAGCTGAATACGAAATTGGTTTTCTCCAGTTTATCCGCGATGCCCACGCTGATGCCGATTCCGTGATCGCCCATGAGGTCGCTAAGCCCCAGTTCCACGCTTCCGATAGCGCCGTAGGTGGAGCTGTATGCCAGCCCTCCCCACAGAGTATCCAGAGCGAATTTGGGGCGATATTTCTGGATGCGGGGCGGGTTTTCGGAGGGTTCTGAAGGACGATCGTCCCAAGAGAAGTTGGTTGCGATCAGGCTGGTATCTGGGATCACCGGCTCGAATCCGCTGATGATGGGTCGGCGGGTATTGGCTGTGCGTCCTGGGTTTCGGGCTAGCTTCACCTTGGGGCGGGTTCCGTAGTAATCCAAGAGGGAGAAATCTATGCGATCCAACAGGTTTGCATCTTTATGATACTGAGTGGGGGCGGGGTAATCCCGATATTCCAGGTCCAAGAGCGGGCTACTTTCGAAGTAGATTTCCCAGGCACCATCGAAGTAATTTGAGAGAGCCAAGTAATTGCCATCGGCAGAGATATCGGCGTTGAATACTCCGGAAAGGATATTGGTGATGGGGCTGATGCGATTATTTTCCAGATCCACGATCTCCAGGTTTGTGAGGCCGCTACGGGCGGACACGAAAGCAAGATGCGCGCTATCCTTCACATAAAAGGGACGCAGGCAGTTGAAAGGTTCTTTGGTGATCTGCATCAGGCTGTCGTCCGCAAAGCGGTATTCAAAGATATCGGAGCTGAAATTGGCAAAATAGCCATAGCGGCGAGATTCCGGAATCTCGTCCCGCTCGGAGGAAAACGCGATTTTTGTGCCATCCGGAGCCCAAGCGGGGCTAGCGTCGTAGAAACTATCGTCAGTAATGCGTTGCAATTCTTTTGTATCGAGATGATAGACAAAGATATCCGTCTGCATCTGGTGTTGTCCGTTGAGAGCGATCATCGAGCCATCCGGGGAGACATCGATCTCGAAGATGGCGCGGAGGCCGGGGATCTCCAGGCTTTGCACGATCTTCTTTTTATCTATGTCCAGGATGTGGATGCGGTCTCCGGCTGAAGTTTTGGCGGCAAAGGCGAGGCGTTTGCCATCCGGAAACCAGCTCAGGTTGCTGCGCATATAGTAGAATTCTTCCATTTTGCCGGTGGTTTCGCCGGTGATAATTCTGCGTGGTTTCCCCAAGCCATGCGTACCCGCCAGCCAGATGCTGTAGCGGGCCCCGGCATCCGAGAAATAGGCGTAGCGGCTGCCATCCGGAGCGAAGACGGGGGAGAAATTGAAGTAGGAACCATCTTCTTGGCTTTTGGTGCGCCGTTCATGTTTTTCCCAGGGGATGTCGTGAAGGTTCACCAGCGGATAGTAATCCCTCTTCATCTGAAACTTCCAGCGGGACTGGAGCTCATCGAACTTGATGCCAAACACCCGCTTGGTAGCTTCTTCCAAGTTGTTCATTGTTCTAAGAGAATAGAAGTATTCGCTCACCTTCTCGCGGCCATATACCTCTTCGATGAAGTTCAGGAAGCTTTCGCCCAGGCGGTATGCCAAGTATCCATCGATGTAATCCAGTTTGGGGATCTCGTCATTCACGACCATATCGAGGATGAACATGTTGTTATATTCGTCTTCACCGCCGATGGAGAGGAACTCCGGCAGCCCTTCGGAGAACCAGAAGGGGAAGCTGGCGGGGCGCAGAGATTCGATGGCGTTTGTAACGCGTTTATCCAGAGCGTTCACATAGGCATGCGTAAGTTCGTGCGCCAGGAGCTCTTCCAGGTTGCTATAGCTGCCGTCAAAGGGCACCACGACACGGTTTCTCAAGCTTTCGGTAAACCCGCCCACGCCCTCGGAGAGGAGCGGATAGATGATGTTGGTAACCTGGAATTCATTGCGGGTGCTGTAGAAGATGATGGGGATGCGGCTATGGATGGGATATTTGAGGTCATCCTTCAGATAATAATAGATATCTTCTGCCATCAAGGCAGCGGTTTTGCCAAAATCATCCTCGCCCTTGGGGAAGTAGATATCGAAGTGCATGGTCTTGATTACAGACCAATCCTGGGGAGTGGCGTTTACTTTGTTCTGACCGAAGCTCACGGCGAGCAGCCAGCCATAACTGAAGAGGATCACAGCGAAGAGTAGTTTTTTCATCTAGAACACCGAAAATTTGATGTATTTACGGGGGTTTGCCTTGATATCCGCGATCAGGGCGTCCAGGTTGTCTATGGAGATCATCAGTTTTTGATACAGATCGTCTTCGTTCAAGATTTTGCCGGCACTGCCGGAACCATCGGCGATCATGACCGCGCTGCGATTCAGGTTTGCGGAAAGCGTTTGCAGGCTGTCGAGGGTGGAGTTTATCCGGCTGAAGGTAGCCGGAGCCAGGCTCAGAGTGCTATTCAGGCTTTCCCGGTTCTCTTGGGCGATTTGTCCGGCGGTGTCCGTAAACTCTTCCACCTTGCCGATCATCACGGATAATTCCGCGCGCAATCCGGCGATGCCTTGCCGCGCCTCCGTCATAGTGGCGTCTGTATTACGCACGAGTTTTTCGGAGAGGTCGATCATCCCGCCTTCGGTTTCGATGTCGCGCAGGATGGTATCCAGCCGGGAAAGCATATCTTTTGCTTGAGAGATCATCGCCATCATGCTTACCGGGGTATCTCCCCGCTGAATATCTTGCAGGTTCAGATATTTAGTGGTTTCTGCGGGAAGGATGTTCAGGCTTTTGCTACCCATAATACTGTCTTCAATATAGAATCTGCTACCCACCGGGACGCGGATATCGGCGGAGATTTTTCCCATTACCACGATACCTTCCGGATGTAGCTGAACAGATTTCACCCTACCTGCTTCCATGCCGCGGAACATGATCTTATCCCCGGTCTCCAAACCCATTACTTCGGTGAAGAGCACGCGCAGATACTGCTGTTTTTTCATGCTTATCTTATTACTCAGCCAGAGGTAACCCAAAACAAGTATGATCAGGATCAGGACAGTCCAGATTCCCGTCTTGATCCGTGTGCTTCTTAGGTGTTGATAAAATTTTGCCAAGAATCCGCCCTATGTTTTCAGTTTCTTCTTCTCCGCTGCGGGGAAGAGGACGTTGTTCAGGATCAGGCGATAGCCGGGGGAGTTTTTATGCAGATCGAGAATTGTCTCGGGATCTCCCACCATATGCTGATAATCTTCCGGGTCGTGTCCTCCGTAAAAAGTGAAGGTACCCTTTCCAAGGTTGCCATGAAGGTATTTCACATCGCTTTGATTTGGCACTTCCGCCAGGATGATCACGCTTTTCTTTACTTTATCGCGATAAAACGAAGTGGTCTGCCCCAAAAATCCGTCGATGATATTGGTGTGGGATTGCGTTAGCATAGTGGGCACGGGATCGTATTTTGCGGAAAAATCGAAGAGCTGGAAGTAGTCTCCTTCCGCACCGCGCATTCTGCTATAATCGCTGGCATCGATATCCGAAAATTCGTATTCAAAGGGGTTTGTCTTCAGCCGGAAATTCTCGAAGGCAAAGGTGAGGTCGTAGTTCAAGCGGTTCATATAGTCCGGCTCGATGCCATCACCATCGATGAGGGCGTCCACCACGTCTATGCCACGGGCTGCCAGCGCCAGATCGATAGTATCCGTGGCGCCACACATGGCAAAGAGAAAGCCGCCGGAGCTTACGAACTCGCGGATTTTGAAAGCTACATCGTGCTTGAGCTGCCATACTTTGGAGTATCCGTGTTTGGCAGCCATGGCTTCATTTACGCGAACATCCGTCTGATACCACTCGGTGTGGCGATAGGAGCCATAGAATTTGCCATATTGACCGGTAAAATCCTCATGATGCAGGTGCAGCCAATCGTAATCGCTAAGCTTTCCGGAAAGCACTTCATCGTCCCAAAGCCTGTCGTAGTCGATCTCCGCATATTCCAATGCCATGCTCACGGCATCGTCCCATGGTAAAGTGTTGGGCGGGATATAAACTCCGATTTTGGGCTCTTTCTCCAGCGTTACCGCCTCCATGTTCGCTTCCTGTATCTCCTGATAAATCGCCGCAACCTGGGCGGAACTGACAGTTTCGTAACGAACGCCGCGGATATTGCAGATCGCCATAATATCCGGGGAGGATGGCATCAGAAAGCTGCCGCCACGGTAGTTCAGTAGCCACTTTACCACCTGTTGCTCTTTCAGGCCATAAAACGCGACGCCATATGCCTTGAGGTGATTGCTCTGGCTGCGGTCCATCGGAATCAGGATCTCCGCACCAAGCACTCCGCCCAAAAGCAGGATCAGTAGCGACAGAATGGCTGTCTTCAGGATATGGGGCAAGGGACGCATAACAACGAACTGAAGCTCCTTTTTGTTAGTTTTGCACTCATAATACTATAGTTTACGCCATTATCCCGCACAAGCTATGATAATGTCAAGCAAAATCTGCCAAATCCTAGCCCATTCACGGAAACTGTGGCGAAGCCGGCTCGTTACAGAGTGGACTGCACGAAGGAAGCTTGGGCACTGCTGAGAGGAATGGGTGAGCTAGGTGGTTGATATTGAGTTGCCAGAAAAGCCCCGCTTTGTGTGAATTTGTGTCGTACATGTAGGGCTTTTAGGGTGGTTGGTGCCATGAACGAGGGGCTTCGCTATATTACGCACCCTCGCTATGATCGGTGTCGCCCCTGGCGGGGTTAATTGCGGATAAAACATCCTGATGTGTATTTTCACAAAATTGCCATTGAGAATTCTGGTTGACAAAACGGGGCTAAGATCAGTTCATGCTACAAACTGCAAAAATATGGGAAGTATATTTGAACTACGAGACCAATCTTGCTCAAGAGCTTGATCTGCAAGAGATCATCCGCGTTGCTATCAAAAACAGGCGTTTGATCCTCATCATCGTAAGTCTGGCTGCGATAGCCGCAGTGGTTTACAGCCTGTTGACACCGGAGATTTGGAGCTCTGAAACCACATTCTATGCGCTCAGCGACAAAAAGATAGATCTTAGCGTTTCCAGTTCCACGATGTCCAAACTGATCAGCGATCTGATGGACGAAAGCGCTCAAAACGATGCCATGATTTCCGTGAATATCCTGTCTTCCAGAACCATCTCCGAAGAAGTGATCCGCCGCTTTGATCTGATCAGTTACTTCAAGCTGGATGATCCGGATGAAATGGTAAATCTGGACGATGCGCTGGATAAACTGCCGAAGCTGGTGGAGATCTCCTATGATGACGATAATTACCTGATAACGGTAAGAGTGGAAACAAAATCCAAACAACTCTCCCGCGAGATCGCAGAGTTCTACCTTGCTCGCCTGGACGAATATCTGAAGCATGAACGCATGGCAAAAGGCAGGCACAAGCGCATCTTTTTGGAGAATCGGATCAACGAACTTTGGGCGGCGATGGATTCTTTGCAAACTGCAATCAGCGATTTTAAGAGCGAACACCGGGCAGTGGATTTGGACCTTCAGGCAGAAAACCTGATCGCTCAATACAGCGAGCTGTTGGCGCAAAAAATGAAGCTGGAAGTGGATCTGGTTCTGGCAGAAGAAAACTATCTGCCGGATTCCCCGATCGTAATGGCGATCAACAAACAAATAGCCGAGACTTCCCGCCAGATCACGGATATGGAAAAATCCCCAAACCCGGAAGCGCAGATGTTTCGCCTGGATTTGGCGCGAATTCCCTCGCTATCCGCAAAACTTAGCAAACTCCAGATACAAGCGGACGTGATGGCAGTGGTTTACGACTATGTGCGTCCCCAATATGAAAATGCGGTTTTGGAAGAACAGAAAAATATGCCTCGGTTGGAGGTAGTGGATCACCCCCGGGAGGCTGGAATCCGGGTTCGACCGCGGCGTGCGCTGATTTGCATTATTAGCACGATCGTAGCTTTTATGGCGGCAGTGTTTCTGGCAATCGTGAAAGAGAGCATCACCCGTCCAGCTATGGATGCAAGGGATTAAGAGAAGCTTGATTGGCGGCGCAATGACCAGCAAACTCTCGCGGAACTTGATCTTACCGATTGTTTCCGTTTTGATCGCGGCGATGTCTTTGGGCATCGGGATCGCGCTTCAGGGGGAAAGCCTGGCGATGGTGGCGGTTTACCTGGTTCTGGGAGCGGTCTGGCTACTCTGGATGTCACTTAAAGGGATCAACCTGCCCCGGCTCTTGATTCCCTTGAGCCTGATCTATATCCTGCCGATGGAATATACCTTTCATTTCGCTTTGGTGATGTTGTGTTTGGTTCTGATCGCGGATCTCTATCATCAAAACATGCGGGAGTTCGTAGTATCCTATCCCTTTAGCTTTCTTATTCTTACGCTATTTGGGCTGATCGCGCTGAGCAAGACCTATGTAGATGGCGGGATTTTGTATTTCATCTCCACGATTGTGGTTCCGCTGGTCTGTTTTTTGGTGATTACCAATACCCGCAAGGATAGGCCCGCGCTGGATACCTGGATGCGGGTGATCAGCCTGGTGGCGGTTTTGGTTGGGCTGTATGGGATCTACATTGCGCTGGTGAATCCCGGTAAACGAATCGGTTCCACATGGTCGAATGCGATGACCATCAATGGCTTCTATGCGCTTTCCTTCTTCTTCTGTCTTGCTTTGGCGTTCAAAGCCAAGGTGACGCGCTTCCGGCTGCTATGGATATTTGCGGCAGTAATAATCTTTCTGGGGATGCTCTTTACCTACACCCGGATTGCGATGCTGGCGATCGTCTTTGGCTTGGGGCTGCTGATCCTGAAATATCGCCGGATCCGCTTCTGGGGTTTGCTTGCCATCTGTCTGATCCCGCTGTTGATTCCCAGCTCCATGATGAACCGCGGAGCAGCGGTGGCGATGATCGATATCTCGATCCTGATCCGTTTCATAGCCTGGTATCATGCCGCTTTCATCATCGCAGACAATCTGTTAACGGGGATCGGATTCAGCACTTGGAAAGATATCTACCACGATGTGATCCCGATGCCCATATTCTACGCGCAACACGCGCACAACGTATATATCAACCTCCTGTTGGAGATCGGATTGTTTGGTACTCTGGCGTATCTGGCGATCATCTTTAAGAGCTTAGTTGGCTATTACCGGAAAGCGATAAGCCCCCAGGGTGATATGGTGGCTTTTTGCGTGTGGACGGGGATGTTGGCGCTACTGTTTTCCTGCCTCACGGATATCTTTATTCAGCAATACATGATCAGTTTACTGTTTTGGATCACTCTTGCCCTGATGGTGAAGGAATCTGGGTTAGCGAAACTCGATATCCCGCAGGAATGATTTTCCCAGGATCTTGCCATTGTCCTTAATGCCCAGCGCCAGGATGTCGTCCCTGCCGTTATCCACCGGCATCACAAAAGCATAGATTGTATCTTCATCGTAACTGCGGTTTTCCAAAGCTCTGTGCTTAAACACGGTGGGTAGAACTCTGTATAGAACCTCCCGGGGCATCGCCCAAGCAAGAGACTCCGCCCAATCCGGCAAGTCGATCGTTTTGAGATCAATTTGCAGGGGTTCAAGATCATTCTGAGCTACCATCACGTATAAGATTCTGGTGTAGGGATCTTGATTCACATAGCGTAATCCGCTGATCCGGATGCCGTTAGCCTCCTCCAGAGTATAAGATGGCGTTTGCCAGATATCTTCCACTTGCGCAGGGAAGGAGGATTTCAGCCCCAGATAATCTTTGCCATAATAGCTGGCGACGGCTTTTGCCCAGTTTTCCCGGGTGAGCGTTTCTTCATGAGCGCGGGGGTTAACCAGGCAGGTATCCTGTGGACACGTATTGATCTGGTTTACAAAGAGATGATATTCGCCTTCCACGTGGTTTGCCCAGCGGAAGTCTTCACACAGCCTAAACCCAAATGGGATCAGGAAAAGCAAGATCAATAGCGCGATGATGATGGGGTTTTTGCCTTGGCTCAGGGTAAAGAGATACATCCCCAGGATCAACACCAAGCCGGCATAGAGAATGCTCATCCGGTTTGAATAGATCGGCGCAAAAAAGAGGGCGAAGAGCGTTCCGCCCAAAGCGAGCAGGATGAAGAGCAAAATGCGCCAGTGCAAAAAGAAGGTCGTTCTTTTCAGGCGTGCCAAACCCCAGATGCCCAGAATTATGACGGGGAGGGAAGCCAGCAAATCTCGCATAATCGAGTTCAGATTTGCCAGGTTGAACCCGATTCCTCCCGCTCCGGAATTGCTACTCTCATACATCGCTCTACCGCTGTTGCCCGGGGCAAAAAACATGATGGCAAAACCCGTAAGCAAGCCCAAGAATCCGGCGTAGAACCACAACGGCAAATCCCGGCGGGAGCGGAGCAAGGCAAAAAATCCCCAGCCCCCCATCGCCATCATAATCGCGGGAACTGTGGGTTCGTTTGTGCCTCCGGCGATGATGCCAAAGAGTAGTAGGATAAGAGCTTTGGCGATTCCGCCCTCACGATTTCCCTCTTGGATCAGCTTGCGGAAGGGGATCAGAAACAGAAAGACGATCACCTGAGTCCAAAGGTAGTTGATGCTGAACGCGGGTAGATAAAAGTTACGTTTACTGAGCGTGATGGAAAGATACCAGAGCATCGTGGCAAGTAGCCAAAACGCCAGCCACAAGGGCTGTTTTCTGCCGGCAAACCAGGTGGAATAGAGATAGGTCAAGCCGAAGAGCAGCAGGGTGTTCAACAGGTCAAAAATCCAGCCGGGCAGAAGTAAGATTATCTGTAGGATGGCATGGGGCACGATCCTTCCCGTAAGGGTCAGATATAGCCGGGAGAGGGATTCCGCGTAGTCCCGGGGGCTGGTGATTCTTGCATAATCGATGTTGCCAGGGGTATCCGAAACAAAGGCGGGGTCAAACTTGTGGCTATAAAGATAGTCGTCTGAACAGAAGCGGGTTTGGCGGTTGGTTTGCCAAACCACGAGGGCTGAGGCAATAAGAATCAATGCACATGCCAGATTCAGAATGCTCTGGGCGCGGAGCATTTCATAGATCCCGGTTCAAATTCAGCCCGGATGCCCCGCGGTGGGGATCCGGCAAGCCATAGCGTCTGCGCCAGATATTCAGTTTGATGACCAAGAGGTCACTGAACACGCTGAGGCTGTCCCGCAGGGTTCTCACCCGGCTTTCGGAAGCGGGATAGAGTTTGATGGGCAATTCCATGATCTCCATATTGAAGAGCTGCACCAGGCTGAGGATCTCCACATCGAAGGCGAAACGTTTCAGCCTTTGCATCCGGAAGACGGATTCGGCGATCTGAGCCGGGAAGAGCTTGAATCCGCACTGGGTGTCGGCGATTTCCAAGCCCAAAAGTAGCTTGATGATCAGGTTTCCCAAACGGGAGATAAACACGCGGGAGGAGGCGATTTCGTCCTTTTGAGAACCGCTGGCGGCATATTTGGAGCCGATTATCACTCGCCGGGGATCCGCCTTTTTAAGGAACGAATCAAGTTCGTGGATGCGGATCTGATTATCGGCATCCATGAAGAGGCGATACTCTCCACCTGCGAGCAACATCCCTTCTTTCACGGCGGCGCCTTTGCCCATGTTTTGGGGTAAAGACCATATCTTGAATCCCGGTTTATGCTTAAACTCTTCCTTCAGACGCAAAACCATGCCATCTGTGCTGCCATCGTTGATCACCAAAACTTCGTAATCAAAACTCTTGCTTTCCAGCCATTTAAACACGTCGTCCAAGGTCTGGGGCAGGCGGTCGAGTTCATTGAAAGCGGGGATCACCACGCTCAAAAAGCACTTCTTCTCTTTGCCGTAATCTTCAAGGGAAGGCAGATAGGGCAGGGTGTAATCCGCCAAAGTCCAGTGGCGGATAATCATGAAGTTCCAAAACATCACGATTACTGCCACGATTGCCTTGCACAGCAAGTAGTTATAGCGAGTGATGCCAGAGAAGAGATTGAGGTGTTCAAAGAACAGGGTCATCAGCGCGAGGGTCCACAACAGCCCGGTCATGCTGGTGATAAAGTACTTTGCATATTGGCGAAAGATCGCCGGGGAAAAATTGCGGAAAGTATAGTATTTATTGAAGATAAAGCTGGAGATATTGCCGCACATAAAACCGATGATCACCGATATCTTGATCGGGATCGTCAGCACGCGGAAACTGAGGTGCAGGGCTATCATATCGATCCCGGTCACAATGGTTCCCACGATGATGTATTTGATGAATTGTCGCACAGCTTGTTTGCGCAACAGAGCTTTTATGAGTTGCATTTATCGTCCTTTGTTAATTTCAAAGATGCATCGGCCTCTTTGTGCTTTACTGTATCTGCTTGGGTAGATAGCACATAAGAGAATTCCATTAGGCATTGTCTTAACTAAACACCCAAATATTTGCTACAGAGGATGTCAAGGAAATTCCTCGGTATTCAATGCCTGATGGGGCAAGAAGATCAGCTTTCATCAGGTGCAACGTGACAACGAAATCTGCAAATTGTGCAGCGAAAACTGCAAACTGTCGCATCGTTACTCATCCTTACCAAGACCCTTTTAGGTATTTTTTGACAGGCTTTCTGCAAATCAGGTCACCGATAATTGCAAATTGGGACACGAAATCTGCAAGCATGATTATTCGTAGACATGTATCACATTATACGTCAGACACGCCTCTGATATCTTGCTGGTCGAATCAAGTACTGCTCAGTAGTGAAAAGGCTTCGCTCTTTAGCATATCAAGATTGGAGATAATTCTCGATGCTTCATTATCAAGAGGATATAAGGTAGACTCAAAGACAGCAGTAAATGATAACGTGCCAACGTGCAATGGGTTTGAGAGATTAACAAGGGTTGACTTAATTTTGTCATTGTTGTTGCGAAAGAAGGGATAAAACCTTCTTTCTGTCCTTTTCAGAGAGTTCCTTAAACCTCTCCACTAGCCACTCTATCTTGATCTCGCTTAGCCTTTTTTCGAGAGTGGTTCTTACCTTCTCAAGCTTCTTCAGGTGTGCATCAGTGACATAAGCTGGCGGACTAGACAACTTATTCTGGAGTTGGTTGGCCGATGCAACATCCATTTCTGGAATATCCGGTTCAATTGCAAGGATCTCATCTATCCACTCCTTGCTAAGTTGTTTACGATAATCAGATATAGTTTTGACAATGTTCTTGATCACATCTTCGGGTGGCCATGGAAGTTCATCCTCAGCTAGCTTGGAGACTGTCTCTTGTTCAACTTCTTTAGAGAGTGTATCAAAAGAACTCCAGGTTAGGTTAATGTCGCTTAATCTACCGTATGATCGTTTAAACTGATGTAGCGCCTTTTTTAATATATGAAAGTCTTCCAGGTCAGATTCCAGTCCATCGTAGGCTCTGATGAGAGAATCAAGTTCCTCCAACAACTCATCTATTGAATCCTCAGTTGTTATCTTAGACTTCCATACCTTATCCGCTCTTTTCGTGATTTCCTTTTCAGAGTTAGTCAACGTATCATAGAATTCTTTTAGGCTTTTTCTTAAAACTATCAGTTCGTTAAGGTTGATTCTCTGAAACATGCCCTTGAGCTTACTGGCATAGCTTTTGGCCACATCTTTGGCTACCCTGATATCTTTGAGTCTATTGGTGCCAAGGACACCATGGCTGATTCGTATCCAATTATCAACCTCACTAATCAATCTACGAGCCTCGGCTACATCTTCTACCCGACGAATCAATGATCTAACTCGAGCATCAAGATTACTGGCTTCATTATCAAGTCCGAGATCCTCCAGATTAGGTTTGACCTTATTCAGCATCAGATGCTTAAACTCTCCCACATGATCAGGAGATTCGGATTTGGGGCTAATATGAGCAAGCCAATCCGGAAACACTTGGATAATAGTCTGTCTGCCTTCAACCAGAACCGGTCGCATATCATCGATCTGTTCGTCTATCCACAGAGGTTTTTCAGATTCTAGCTTAGCTATTAAGCGCTTTAGAGAAGAGCAGCCCCAAGATAATGGGATAACATTTCCACTCTCGGTATTATTCTTGATCCTCATTACCGCATCGTCTTTTGCTTCTTCCATTTCATCAATTTTCTTTGCTGATTCATTTGCTTGCTCAGTCAGTCTTTGCTCTCGATGAAAAAGCTCTGGCGGCACGGGTATTTTTTCTTTCAGAACTTCAGATCGCTCCATGCAATCTACACGGGCTATGTGGCTTTCTGCTTGCTCCCACTCGTCTAGGAGGTTTTCCCACTCAGAAGTGTCATCAGATCTAAGGAGCAGATAGGCACCGTCCATGATTGACGGATTGAAGTGTTTTGATCTGATAAGATTGTCGTCTGCCCACCCATTGACAGTCGTATACTGCTGATTTATGAACACGTTTAAGGTATTGCTGCGTGGGGAGATGTAAACGCTCAAGAATAATCCGGCTGAGTCTAGATTAGCTCCAAAGGGCGGCTTGATCATGGTGTCATACATTTCGCGCAAGGACAGCATCCGTTCTTGTAGTATCTCATCCCATTCGATCGAAAGCTTCTTTAGAATGTTATTGGTAGGCCGTCTGTTGATTTTCCCATTTGCAGAGAATATACCCCAAGCATCTTTGAGAACGCTGTTTGCCCTATTCTTGTCTCTTACCGGTTTCGCCATTACCGTGCTATAATCCAGGGTAGAGTGCATCAATTCTCGGGTCAGCATGGAACAAGTGTCAGCAGCGTTTCCTCTAGAGGTGGCAAAGCCATCAAAAGGAAACAGAATAGGATGAGTGTAGATTTGTTTGAACAGCTCTGTTGCTGCCTTACTCAGTCTCAATCCTTCCATTTGCTTTCCGCCCAGCGAGATATACCTCTTCTCTTTCAATAGTGCTTCTACAGCTTCTTGTATAGAACGTTCGATTTTCACGCGATGTGATTCAACAAGATTGCCGAATTTTGCTAGTTCTTCGTTGGAGAGGGAATCCAGGATAGATAACTCGATGAGTCCTTGCCCCAGTTTCGCTTCAACATCATACAGAAACACCAATAATATTGGAACGGCTTTAACCTTGAGTGACTCTGCGGCTGATTTGAGAAGTTTATGAGCTTCTCGAGAAACGCAGTCTATATCAGCAGTTTCCCCTAGGTAAACATAGATAACTGATCCCCTGGGATCATCAATACTCTCTGCTTTTGACCATCTGTCAGTCTCAAGTATGATCTGCTGAGGCAATGTGTCCAGGTTTGCCACTTTTGCCTGAAAAGCCCACTCAGGGGTGCTGATCTTGTTTTCTTCAGCAAAATCACTCTGTATATCTTTGATCAGATCACAACAATCCTTGATGGAAGATACGAATAACTGAGACTGGGCGTTTTCATCATAACTGGCTGAAAGCCTCCGGATGTGATTGATGAACTGACTTCTGGGAAGCGCGTCACTAAGAATATCAAAGCTTTTGTATGCCTCATCCCACTCTATGGCGTTGTACTCATCAAGCAAAGTTAGTAATTCTGCAGCCAGTACAGTCTTGTCCATATTGGTCAAAGCTTCTAGAGCTTCGATTGCATCCGCCCGGTTTGCTGCTACCAAGCCTAGTTTAGAACTAAGTACGATTGCTTTTAGAATCCTTATCTGATTTATAGAATACTTTGTAGCATACTTCGACATGACTGTCTGGTATGCTTGCATGATGGTTCCTTGCGCTCCAGATTCTTCAGAACTCAGTAGTTCTTGGATAAAAGAATTGCTCATCATGTCTACAGCGGCAATCCTCCAGTCTTTGTCTTCTGATATCTGGCTCGATTCATACTGGTTAAAAGCTTCAATCAATAAAGCCAGGGCAGATCTTTCCTGTAAATGGCTTCCAACCGCAGAAAGGTAGTAAAGGAGCCACACACTGTATGCTGATAAGGGCCAAGATCCTTTGCTAACTATCTTATGAAATAGGTCTGCATCATTCCAGACCTGAATATGTTTTGAGCTAGGAAACCACTCATTGATCTTCGTTCGTTCAAGATTTGAAGTTTGGAAGGCTGATTTCCCCTCAAAGATTTGATCTAAATAATGGGGATTCTTCTTTTCGATCAGATTGGCAATGAGCGTTTCAAGATTAGTAGACAGATAAAGCTTATCAGCAGTTTGATACCTGCTAATGTATCTCTGCATCTCGTTTTTTTGCTCAGTAGCCATACGTTGAAGATATGCATTCAGTTCAAACTGGATAAAACCCACGAAACAGACCTTAGGTGAGTAGGCTTGTATGGCTTCAAATAGCTCTTGAAGGACCCCGCTTCCGGCTAAATGACTTCGAGTGGAGGCGAATTCCATATATTTTCCAAACTCATCAAACAGGATGACAAGGGACTGATATGGATTTCCTTCGCCACAGTAGACTTCTACAGTTCTGCCGATCAGCTCTTGTACTGATTCACCCTGTAGGTTTCTAATCTGCATATCATGTTTGCTTAAGAACTTGTTTACATTGATGTATGTAGCCTCATCCTGTTGTTCCAGCAATGCTATGATATCCGCCGGGCGAGCACCTCCACAAATCTCGGACAGTTCCTCCTGTAACTGGGGGCTGGTGACCCAATTCAGCATCCTGACTGCTTGTTGGAATCTGGGTCTTAGATCTTCGATTGGTTTTACGTCATGTCCATCCCTGCGTAGAACTTGTATGATCTGGTTGGATAATCCATGTATAAAGTCGAATTTTGTGAGTCCATTAAGAGCAATGACTAAACAGGGTTTATCGGCATCATCGAGTAAAAGCCCAATTTCATCACCTATCTGCTTATCGGCAGATGAAATATTGGCAAGGATGTCAGCGGGGGTGTTGTCTACAGGAGCACTCAGTAACTCCGCGATTGTAACACCAAGGTGTGATTTTCCGGTTCCATATCCTGCTATGGCCAATGTAAACGGGACATCTTCATGGCCATAAGATCTTTTCACTATTGCCTTGGTGAAGCTTGCTGTATCAATTAGCTTGTGACCATGAGTATATCCTACTTCATCCTGAGAAACACCATGATAGGCAGGTCCATGAAAAACAAATGCTTCAGCCGCTAATCGTGACTTGTCAGGATCACTTATGTACCAATCGATGTTTACAGCTCCATTGAAGAGCTTATCTCCCCTAAACTTTACGATGTCCTTTAAGATCATTATTTCCTCCAGTCCCTAGATCATATCATCGAACATTTGATTGTATGCTTCTCTAGCCGTTTTCATAGGGCTCAGAATCCAAGGATTCATGTGTCTGTCCACCCTAAGAATTCCCTTTCTCTCGACCATATCGAGTATATCTGACATTCCTTGTCCCAGCCACCTGCAAACCGTCAGCCATCCTGTTTTCTGTTCGATTTCAGCGGTTGAAACCTGATTCTGCTTTGGGAACCAGAGTTCCATCGAACTTATAATCCACGCTCCATAACCCCTGGCCAGATCGTCTTTGATTGGTGCCTTTTTACGAGTGATCATCTTGCCATCATCTTGAAAAGCGCCACAAACCTTAAAAGACGCTTCATCCTCGTACATACTGAGAAGAGGCCCAATTAAACTGCGATTACTGCTACCGTACTTAGACTCCAGCATGTTTTCCAGGTCGTTTCTCGAAAATTTATCTCCCAGGCTGTGGTAACCTGACCAAAACACAAAGTGCCAAAGCTCAGCTCCTGTAGACTTGTTACACAGGTTAAGATGACATAACCATTGGCTCACATCAGTTTTTACAAAGGGGTCTTCCTTCAGGATCACTCTTCCAAGATCTGTTAACTCCGGACTTATTAACATATCTTTCTTTCTTTTAGTCGTTATCAAGCCCATTCCCTGACAATAATCTATCGTTGGAAGCACTTTTCCTGATGACTCACCAGTGGGAATCCCTGTCTTGTCAGAAATTGCTTGAGCATCGCCAGATCGGCCTTCAGCTGCAAACTTTAGAATTGCATTGATATATTGCCGCTCCGGTTTGAAAGTACGGTGGAAGTTCCTGGGCAAGCGTGTATTGACTTCTTTCTTAGCCATGGAAACCTCTTTCTTCAAGGGAGGTGATGCGAATCTTCTGTGCTTTCAATCTCAGTTCTCCAGAAAGATCGTCCAGGTGCCTTCCCAAAACCCAACACTCACCCTTTTGGAGTTTTGCCAACCGATTTGTCCATTCCTTCACCGGAATATCGCTAATAGCATTGTTAAGCAGTTGAGCGTGCTCCTTCATCTCATTCTCTGTGGGCTTGAAGAATAGCTTCATTTCCGCTTGAAATAGCCTACTGACCTTTGCATCAGAGACACCGCCAACTCCTTTAACAGTTTGTGTTGCTGTTATCAAGGCCAGGCCATGTTTTCTTCCTTCTGTAAGGTACTTTGCCACTGGCGCGTCTGGTCCCAGATCTAGGTTTTGAACTTCGTCTAGCACAACGACCTTGGGTAAATGCTTACCACCATAGCTGCTAACGTAGTTGTAAAGGTCCCATAAAACAAATTCTATGATAGCCCTCGATGAGTGCTTGTCAACTTTATGGAATTGGAAGACTCTGCTTCTATTCTCTTCATCTGCAAACAGCTCATTCCATCCAATTTCCCTGCTGTCGACCAGAAAGGGTTTGCTTGTAATAAACGGTTTCAATTTGGTGATAGTAGTCTGGACAGTGTTCTTTGTGTATAATGGGTCATCGAGGTATTCATAAAACATCTCCAGCATCTTGTCCAGATTGAATTCATCGCCATATCGTTCAATACCGGTTTGAATGACTTCAATAGTGAAAGGAAGCTGCTGGGTTCCCAGGTCATACACGTTTTTGAAAATTGAAGATACTCGCTTTGAGATTGTGATTGGAGTATCCTTGAATTTCATCCCATCCTGTTCGCTGACTTGAGCTTTGAAAGGATTGATAGGAAGTGGATCATTGTATATGAACGTCTGTCCATCACTAGTAATAATCGGTTTTGCAGCAGTCTCTATGTTGTTTGGGACAAAGCCATCTGTGTAATCTATGACTAGGCTGTTCTGGTTCTGCCTGGCCATTTCGCATAGAAGGCATTGTATTGCGTATGTTTTACCCATTCCGGATGTGCCGAATATCACCATATGTCTGTTTGCTAAGCTATCATGCCCAAACTCCCAATAGACTTCTTTGCCACCTGTGGTTTTGCCCAGGAGAATCCTCTCAGGAATCTTGGGCAACACAATATCATCGTCTTCCCGATGGCCTTCTTCATCCTCCTGCTCTTGCTCAGTATCAGGCTGGTCTTCCGTTGACTCCTCTTGAGGGGGCTCAGGGCTTGTATCGTCATCCCAATTAGGCGTAGTATCTCCTCCATCATCTTCAGGCTCATCATCGTCCCAATCTGCCAGAGTCTCACCGGGTTGAAAGTCTTCATCCTCCGGACTAGGGGGGAGGTCGATGTCTTCAATTTGTTGCATGACATTGTCATCCTCTGAAAGAGGCTCATCCAGAAATTCAGCAATTACTCCTGTGTTTTCATCTGTAGATTGAGCAAGTACCTTGATGTAATTCCTGCCTATCGAAAACACATTAGCCTTGCCAGTAGAAGTCTCATTGTTGTTCCAGGAACCTGATTTCTTGATTGTGCCATGCTCATCATCTATCCAGAAAGCCATCACGGAAGCGCTCCATGATATTTCGTAATCTCCTTCGGCTAGTTTCTCCAACGCTGAGATGACCTGCTGTTCGTGATATTTGTCTATCCTGGCCTTAGCAGCTATCAGGCGATGTAATTGCATCCACCAATAGCGGCGATCAGGCTTATCGTCGTCGAGATTTTGCTGCTCCTGGAAATTCGGTTTGAATGCCTTTACCAATACACTCAACCCGTTATTGATCTGGTGTTTGGCCTTAATCAGCAGTTCTTCCGATTTATTACCCATTTTACACTCAATCAGATGCAGGTTCAGGTGCACACGGTTATCCTGGCCTATGTTCGCCTTTAACCACAGCAGATCTGGCCTTACTCCGCTTTCCGCAAAGTCGAACCAATGCCTGTATGCATCGAGAGTCACCAGATTATCACACAACATAGTATCATCTCTGCCCACGATCTTACGGGTGAGGGCATATGCCATGAAATCTCTGATATACTGGTCTGCCGCCCCTGTAGCACGTACCAACGACAATCCGGACAATTCTTGGGCTACTTTCATGGTTCCTTTGGCTACAGCCTGATAGTCCTCCTCAGTCCATTTAGTGTCTGCTAGCAGTTGCTTGATGGAAGCTCTCAGCCTGATTTCGATGTCATTTAGTGAAAAGTGCTCGGTCGATATGGTGTAGTTTTCTTCACCTGAAATGCCCACTCCAGAGCCGAAACCAATAATCTCCCTCTGCAGCTCGCTTTTCTTGCCTGAATCTCGTATCAGGCGGTCATCCACACTAGGATCGATGCAGATCACCCACTCCGACTTGCTGTGGATCGCCCCGATCACGTCCATCCAGGGCTTGAGATCTCCGGTGCCCATTACTACCGTGCCTTTTTGGGCATTGCCACTTTTTAGGGCATGCATGCAACCCGCTAACCGTGAGCTAATGCTGAACTGCCTATTGCTTATAATCCTGAAGCGTTTAAACTCATCAGAGGGATTGTCGATCGTAGCTACGGCTTTCTCCAGGATGGGGTATTTGAGAGAGTGAGTTCGGATGTCCATGGGATCGACGGATTTAAACTTATCGGCGATGTTTCCTGTCCCGATTATGTCATACAGGATGGTCACATCGGTGCTGAAATTATCGTTGATCATCCTCAAGAATGAGTTATGGTCGGCGGTATTGATCAATCGGTGCGAAATGGAAAACCTGCAGTTGCGGTATACTTGGAATTTGCTTTCAGTCTCAGCCGCTTCCCATCTTTCTCTCCAAAGCTCTATCCATCGGGCTATGCCGCTATCGTCAGCAGAATCGGTAAAAATACTCACACTGATATTGTAGGGCTTATTGCGCTCATTTCTAATAACGTAGTAATTCGGATCTTTTATGTTTGAAAGCTTCATTAGATAAGCGTGTATGGCTGCGATAATCGGTTGAATATCCTGGTTTCTATAAACGGCTAAGTTCAGTCCATCCCTGGCGTGGGGATGCAGCCTGAAATAGTCTAACAGGAGGTTGTTGAGCAGTTTGGATTCCCGGGTTTCCAAGAACATGTCCGCATCGCTCACATCGCCTATTTCATCATCGCTTTCATCAGACATCCCCAGCATCAGCCTGGTCGATTTTAGGTCATCTCCATCAATTGGATCACCTACTTTGTGGATCAGTTCATGCCCCACAACGTTGGTGTTCAGATTGAGCCCATCATCGATCAGAATGCAGTTTATGGGTGTTCTGATATGAGAAAGGTCAAGATAGGATTGCCAAATGTGTTTTTTGAAGGCATCCCGCCTCTTGTCTTTTTCGGTTTCAGCTTTCACGGCATAATTGAAACAGGAGTTTTGGTAAACTACTTGGGATTGCAGCATTTCCAGCAGAGACGGGTGAAGCACCGTGATGATCCCTGATTTCTCGTAAGCCTCACTATACCATGCTTCATTTCCATCTTTCTCTCTTTCTCTTATCACCATAAATGCTCTTAGCATCATTCCAGCCATCGGAGATTTCAGCATCTCTTCCTGAGTGCTTATCAGGTCTAACACCTCTTCGTAATGCTGTCTCAGAACGTCCCAAACCGAGGTGTCTGTCAAAGCTGCGATCAATCCGCTTTTCTTGGCAGCTTTGATAAACAGGTGGTATTTCTCGGCAAGATTCCTATAATGGGGCAATAGTCTATCGTCATGTTTCAGCCAAGTCCCAGACAACAGATTTCTCAGGAAAGACCCTTCTGAAGCAGAGTCTCTCAAGCTGTGCAGGAAGACCCTCCGCAGCTCGTCATTGGATGAAGTCTTAAGAATCTCGTCATAATAGGGAAGGTGGAAGAAGGGTAATACCAGCGCATGGTTTGGCCTATCCAATTCATCGGCGGCCATGTTGATCAAATCTGTTGCCAGGCGATAGCTATGGTTGGAGGGCAGTTTCCAGGCATATTTTCTTTCCTGCGGCTTTTCGTCTTCCTGTGCATAAAGGTTCACGCTGAAAACCAGTTCGGAGATCGCTGTCCTGCTATAGCGGAATTTGATCTCATCGCTGTCCAGGTTGCACTGAATCTCAATCTCTAGGCCATCTTTGTTCTTAAGGCAGGTATGCTGTATGATAAAGCTGTCCAATCCGCCAATGAGCCTGTGCAAGAACTCTCTTGCCAGTTCTGAGACATCCTGGGTGGAATAGTCTCCCTCGCTGTCATCCCACTCCATGTCATGTTTGAACAGGTCAGCAGTTATCTCTATCCTGCTTAGATCTTCCACGCTACCATAATCTTTTGACTTTGAAAACTCTGAGAGACTGTCCCACATGGCTGTCAGTACAATTTCTACCGGGCTTCCTTCCAGGCTCTTCACGCTAGTTTTCTTCTTTTCCTGCTTTTTCTTGAATTTCAGGATCTTGTCCAAGATGAAGACGAAATCGCTTTCCAGGAGCTTTTCTTTCTCCTCTTGGTCAGCAGTCAGGACGTAGTTCTTCATCCCGCCCAAGAATTCCGTTCCGCTACTGTACGCGCCTCGAATCTGTTCATTTTCCAGGTCTTCCCATCCCTCTTCTCCGGTCTCGATGGCTTCGAGTATCCCATCAATGGCCTTTACAGCCTTCCTTTTCTGGTTTTCCTCAATGAACATGGTGTAGTTAAAGAACTCAATAGCCTTATAGACGTACGGATTGAATTTCTTGTTTTTTCTAGTATAGGGAAAGCTGGTGAAATTGGGTAGTTGGAAATCCCGTAGCTTCGTCAAAACCACTTCTAACACTGTCGGAACGCTGTCACAGTATGATAGGTCCAAGCGCTCCAGCCACTTGCTGAGGGATATCAGGTCCGCCCTACCCTGCTCGATGATAGGGTAGAGGATGTTATCAAATACCAGCATGTCTGCTTTGTTGTAAAAATCTATGCCGCTGGAACTAAGTTTATCGACAACCCACTGACTGAAACTACGAGACATTCCCGTTTCCCAAACAAACTTCAAACTACAAAGGTTGAAATCTGCCAGACTGGCGGAATCAGTGACCACATCAGACCCATAGAGGATGATCACGTTATATTTATCAGGGGGCATAGGCTCATTGCGGTAATAAGCTAGATTGTCCAGAAAGGTCAACCACCCGGCCTTATCAGCCTTATCCCTGCCCTCGTCTGACCATTCATCGGTTAGTGTTCTGGCGACTTTGATCAGTACATTGGTATCAGCAATATTATGTAAGAAACTGCTGATAAGGTCTGCAGTAGCTATCGTCAGATCTTCCGGGATGCTTTCCACCATGAAGATCATTTTCCCGCCCAATTCCATGGAAGGAAGCTGGGATTCTATCCTACCTGTGATGTAATCTTTGAACGAACGCGCAATGTATTTCATGATCCAGCTCCATCATTCCCTTGGTTGGGGTGCAACACCAAGGCGCAGGAGTCCGACAAATGCATCAGGAGGCCGCTTTCTGCCAGCATTTCAAGTAGCCAGGCATCTGTATCGCTGGAAAGATATACCTTTTCCACCCCCAGCCATTCGCAGCACTCGCCAAATCCATCCTCGTCAAACACCATGCCCCACCTCGCTCTAATCAATTGTTTAAATGTTTCATATGTTATCCTCCCCTGCTGCGGCACAATGGTAGTTACCAGCACCCTGAGTATCTGGGGAGTTAAAACAAATCGAGCCCAAGCACCCCGCTTGGGGATCACCAAACCGGCTTGCTTTGCCATTTTTAAGAAAAACTTGTGCCCGGAACGTGTATCGGCTTCTTTGAGGATCTTCTCATCCTGAACTATATCCGTATCCTGCATATGCGAGCGGATAGCCATATAGATGGTTTTTTCGATGTTTTTGAGGCTCTGATGCGATATCCGCTTGAGCGTCCCATTCTCCTCGTCAGACCTGTTTATAGCCATATAGTAGCCAGGCCATTTTGCTTCTCCATTGCTTAAACACCTGGAGCTCTGCATGATTAGATTCCTCAGGGTATGCAGCATGAATAAGGTCTCTAGGTAGTAAACGCTGTCCATCACATCCAGGCCGGATGACAATATTCTGTTCATTTCCACTGCCAACAGGTAGCCTTCCTGCCAGGTTGCGCTATTGCACCAACCGGCTTCTACAAACCTCGGTTGCTGTTCGTGCATGTCTGTCTTTGCGGCTGTTTCAGGATCTAGCTTGTCATCGATGAACTCAGCCAGGTCATCGATAAACTTAGGACAAGCGCTAAAAAAATTTGCCAGCCCCCTCTCCAAACTGTTAAGCAACTTTCCCGGCTCTAACTCTTCTGTGCTGAATTCAAGTTTTGCTTCCTGGTTCCAGGATTGTATTGCATCCGGGCTTTGCTTCATTGCATTGCATATCTGTAGATACAGGAGTTCTCCTCCTCTTGCTAAGAATCTATGTTTATTCAATGAAAAGTAAAGTTTGGCATTATCGAGAACATAGCTCCAAGATTCTGCATAATGACTTTTAGCCTTTGTTTCATTCCAGATAGCTTCACCAGCAACTAGGCCACGACTAATGGGAATAAATGACTGTGCACACCATGTTCGACTTGTTCCTGCACCCTGAAAGCCAAGTAGTAAATTCTCAAGTGTCTTTACTACCTGAGTCTTATCATTGCTATCTACCTTGATTCTTTTTTTGAGTTCCTGTATTAGCTGGGTGTAATGCTCTATGTGGGTAAGGTGTCTTGAATCCAGTCTGGATGAACTTAAGAAAGCAAACAGCTTAAGATTCAATTTGATTTTTGGGGAGTATTTTAACTTGGAATTGCTCCAAGAATGGATGTCATCCAAAGGGGGAAGAGCTGATCTCAGTTCTTTGCCCTCGATCTCCTTTACAGAAGTAGTTATCAGTAAGAATTCGCCCAACAATTCTAAACTTGTCTGGTCAGTACTAAATCTGTTTCCAAAAAGCCTTATGGCAGGATTGCTCTTGTATGCTTGTTCCGATTTGGCATCGTAAGGAAAGGTTGAGTTAGACATCAAACACCTCCACTGCTTGGTCGCTAATGCTGAATTTCTGTCTCTTGAATCTGTTGTCATTGCGTAGTCTGACCAGCATCATATCGTCGTTTAGGGAGGCGGTTTTCTTGAGCACCTGTAGCTTAAAATGCTCCAACCGCTCTTTATATGCGGCGTTCAAGAGGTTTCCGATCTCACCGTAATGCCTATGGGTTACGTAATCCAAAAACGGTAAGCCCAGCCTCAGAGTTACTCCCTTAAGCACTCCCTGACCTTTTAAGGCAAGTTCAACGTATTCCGCTCCGGCCGCGTTGCTTGATCTATCAAGTTCCAGAATCACGCTCTGAGACCAGTCCAATTCGGCTATCACGATCTGGGCGCTTTGCCGTACTTCGCTTTGCTTGCGGGACAATGTGATGTACAATCTACTGTCTTGGGTGCCCATGCCTTCCGGCATCCTCACACCGGTAAAATGCTCTTGTATAACATGGAAGACCATGTTCGTATATTTGGCACGGTATGCTTTATCCAATACTGACCCTTTCTGTTGCCATTCCTGCCAATACAAGATATTGGGTGAGTTTAGAAAATCGATCATTACTTGGGAGTCAGCAACCTCATCGTTCACAAAGAAATAAAGGAGTCTGCGCAATTGTCTGCGGGCTTGCTCAGGCGTAGATCCGGCTCCGCTTACAGTAAGGGATGCCATTCCTTTCTTGCGCATATCGGAAAACAGCTCCTTAACCGCAGGTAGCACCCTGATTGTGCCATGAACAGATGGCTTAAGCCAGAGATTCATCTCTATGCCGGAATTGAATATGGTGCCCAGGCTTTGCCGTTTCAGCTCCACAATCGCTTTCATCTCGCTTGCGGCGACATCTGGGCTCTTACCGTCATCACCGAACAACCTGTTAAAGAAAAGGTATTCGGATTTCATCTGCGACATCTTCTTGTGTACATTTGCGGCATTGATCCCGCTGCTGATGATGTAGGCCAAGTGAGATGTAAGCTGCCTGATGGTTAGCCTGGTGCCATACTCATACAAGCGCCTGTAAAGTAAGAACAGCCTATGTGTCACCTGCTCCTGGGCAGAACGGATTAGTTCCACATTATGCTTTACGGGGCAGAAACTCTCTCGTGAGCAGGAACCGCATCCTATCCAATTTTCGGGCTCCAGCATCCTCGTAAAGATATTTTCTGCCAGCTTTAGATTGTCTATATAGGCCAGATTGTAAACGATGAACTCCACTCCCGCAAATTCCACTTCAGCGGCACCTTTCTTCTGGCTAATCGCTGTCAATATCCTGCTCTCAGCCTCAACAGAATTGATTTGCCAGGCCTGTGCGTTCCCCTTGAAGAAATCCAACAGCGTTCCTGTGTTAGAAATGATCATGAATCTGCGTTGTCCGGCTTTCAATTCTTCGATCAAGGTTTGGTCCGCTTTTCCTTCTCGCTCGCTGAAATCTTTGATGATGCTTAGTCGGTGCTCTTCAATTTCCTCTCGCCTTTTAAGCGGCTTTTCTAGCATGGTAGAGAGCGGCAAGCCTCGCAATTGTTTGATGATATCTACTGCAATAGTTGTTTTGCCATCGCCGGCATGTCCTGTTAGAATGACATGCTTGCCTGTTTTCTGTCTTAACTCCTTGTCCAGTATATGCACTAGCGGGTGCGTCGTGTGAATGGTCCCAAAGAGTGGATTTACAGCTTGTGCTTCCGCTATGGCGTTTTCATTGAAGATGTTTGTACTAATCAGAGAACTTAAATAATCACAGAACAAGACTGAATCACCTCGTGCGTTATCCCCCTCACTATTCTGAGGTTGTTCTTGATCGATATCATTATTGGCATAATCTCTCAATATGTCGATAATAATCTGTTTAACGATTTTTCTTTGCTCTGCCATCTTTAAGAAGTTGAATTCTTCATCTCTTAAATGAGCGTACGAGACGAGTGTAATCAAATGAGATGGCCCGCTTATCGATGTCGATTCAGCAAGTTCCTTTTCTCTTCCAAGATTTGGGACTAGAATCCATATGGGTAATGATCGTAAATGGAAAAAGGGGTTATAAGACCTATCCCTATCATCATCTTTTGAGTACTTCAGAAATAGTGAGCTAAAGATTCTCTTAAAGGCATCGTTATAATGTATCCTATTCTCGGAAAATTCTCTTTCTTCAAGGTATATAATGGCTGCAAGCATACAAATATGTTTGTGCGGCTTGTAATGCTGGTCTTTTCTAAGACCATGAATTAACTTTGAGAATTCTTCTATCACCATTCCTCCATTGTATCTCACTTGTGAATCACCTGGACTGAATTCATCAGATCATTAAAAAGATCTGCGACATTAGAATCATCGGTTTCCAAACCAAATGAAACTCTTATTGTTTTATCTGACAATGAATAGTCTGAATTGATAGCTTGAATAACATGGGATTTCTCCAATGAACTTGAGTTGCATGCCGAAGCTTTACTTATGGCTACTCCAGAAAGATGCTCTAAAATCAGTTCTGCCTTTGGCGAATTCAAATAAATACTAGATAAACCACCGATTCTGGGTGATTCTTGGCAGTGAATCAGAAAAGGACTATGTTGGGCAGAAAGCAGTTTCTCGAATGCTTGTGTCAAACTGGATAGCTTTCTAAGGAAATGACTACAATTAAGACTCATTATATCGCAAGCTTCCCCAAAACCAACAATAGCTGGAACATTGTAAGTTCCTGGTCTAATACCCGATTCCTGTCCCCCGCCGTATAGAGGATAATCCCAAGGCCATTTACGGCTCCCACCTCTGATATAGAGAGCACCAATGCCCTTGGGGCCGTAAATTTTGTGGGAACTAAAAGATGCCAGGTCACAGTCTAATTGCTGAGCATCGAAGGGCATTTTCCCAAGTGCTTGAGCGGCATCGGTATGAAACTTCGCTCCAACCCGATGGGCGATTTCTGCCAGTTCCTTCACAGGTTGTATGGTGCCTATCTCATTGTTGGCAGTATGCACGGAAACCAAGGCTGTATCTTCCGTGATCAATTTTCGGGCGACGTTGATATCCACAATTCCATTACTGGTAACAGGCAGCAAGGTTAGATCAAAACCTCGTGTGCCGAGGTTTTTGGCTGGAAGCAGCACCGATTTGTGTTCAATTGCGGACACTGCGATCTTTCGTCTTGTCTCTTTTACGTCCAGCAATAAGGATAAGAAGATCAGGTTATTGCTTTCTGTAGCTCCTGAGGTGAAAACTATTTCACCGGGACCGCAACCGACAAACTCGGCAAGCTGCAATCTCGCTTTTTCCACCGCAGCCTTTGCCTCCCTGCCGAATGCGTGAGAGCTGCTGGGGTTTCCGAAACGGTCACGAAAGTAGGGTGCCATGGCAGCCAGGACTTGTGGGGCGCATGGCGTAGTGGCGCTATAATCTAAGTAAATCATAATCTAAAGATGGCAGATCAGGCATGCCTTATCGGGGCTCTCATACTCAGTATCGTCAAAGACATCCACCAACCTTTGCTTGGCAGAAAACCTGCTCTTTTCCCTTTCCTGGCGCTTGATATAATCTGACTTTATCTGTGCGATCCGCTCAGGTTTGATCAGGTCGTATAGGCTTTCACCCTGATTCCAGGTATAGGTGTCACGGGGGCCATCGCCTATCTTTTCATAGGCTGCCGCCTTCTTGAATAGATCGGGGTGGTTTTCGTAGAGTCCTATCCACTCCCTTTTCTGCTGGAAAAAGCAAAAATAGCAGCCGGAGCGTGATCTCCAGTTGTAATAGCTGGGAACTCCAAGGCCGGATTCTTTAAGGATGCGATACACCTCTTCTTTGCCGATGTTATCCTCGATAAAGGGAAACACCGTTCTGATATTTGGTTTGGTCGATATATATCCTTTCCTCTGGGCCTCATCAGCCCGTATGCCTACATAACTGATGACCTCATCATTACCTATGAACCTCTCATAAGGTTTCAGTTTTAAGTAATCAGTACACCATCTTGACTCAGGTGAAGGTAAAAAGCCATTCTTGATCTCTAGAATATCGTCAAAACCATAACCATCTGCATACTTTAAATAGTGGATTTTCTTCCCAAGATACGCCTCAAGCTTGTTCATGTATTCATATGTCTCGTCAAGTTCTTTCTCAGTATCGCAAAACACATAATCCATATCTATTCCCTTGCTGCGCATATATATGGCAAGTGCGGAACTGTCTTTGCCTCCGGATAGTGCCAGTATGTGTCTAACCTTGTTTTCCATCTATGACCCCCACGGTTGTTTATTAGTCATTGCCATTAGTGTCCTCATCCTCTTGCAGTTCCGTCAGCAGTTCCTGGATTATTCTGCGGATCTCATTTATGGGTAGATTGCTTTTCATATTGGAGATCTGGTTCCGAATCTCCTGTCGAAACATGGATGCTTGCTCGGTTTTTCCATTGTGGTTTTCCGGCTTTAGCGATCCAAAGCTGTTCCAGTAATGGAGGAACAGATCTCCCATCCCCCTGGCCAATCCTTCAAATCTGTCGATATCCGAATCCAGCCATTGTTCAAATGACCTCTTACTCACGTTGGATAGAGCTGGAGTGGGATCGTGATTTTCTCTGGCGCCATTTAAGACGCTGTTGATAAAGGGTGTCAGTTCACTGTGGTTAATCCTGTCTGCCAGCACTCTACAGCGATCCTCCAACTCCAGCCAACCGGTCTCTCCAATATCCAATTCGCAGCTTGTGAGAAGTTTGTCTCTGGCTACAGAGAGGACTTCCTGCGCGTGTCTTGCCAAATGCTGCAAGGCTCCATTCAAACCATTGAAATAGGCGTCAAAATCATCGGCTGAAGCATGTTTGGAGCCTACAATCTCTATCCCAAAGCACCGGGGTAGCTCTTTGAACAGCAAGCTCTCGGGAGAACCGGCATTCAAGAAAGCTTCTCTAACCTGCAGGGCTTGTGGATCGGCAATTCTTCCTGATTTCAAAGTAAGATTGGGTAATGAAGAGAAGCTTCTGTACAAAGCCCTGACTACTGAAGCTATCTTGGGAGTTGTATTAAGGCTACCGGCCAGTCTTTCCACTATTCTGAGGGTGATGCCTTCAAGTCTCACACCCTTTATCGAAAACAGATCCAAGCGCCTTTGCAAAAGGTCGAAATGGCCGGGTTGAGGTTCTGGTAAAAAGGTTCCCTCCCGGTACAAAAACACTTCTCCCTGGTGCACTACGAAAAAAACTGTTATCAAGATTGGGAATATCCCCTCCGGCAGGCCAAAGGGCGCCTTCCTGAGTTTGGCGTATATATCTGTGAGTTCCATCTCTTCCAGCTTATCATTGAAAACGCTCTTCTCAATCAGCTGCCAAGCAGGGCGCAGGTTTACGAAGTTGCCATTCGGAGGTGCTTGAAACTTCCAGCATGCGAGCTTCTCATCATACACATGCATGCTGGAGGCTTTGAGGATGGATTCGTAGATACTTCTTTCCGGTGGGTACCCTGTCATACCAAGGGTTTCTTGATCGGGATTCGTCAGGATCAGTTCCATCAGAGTTCTGCGGGCTGCTGATGCGGCGCTTGAGATATCATCCCTGGAGATGAGTTCGTTACGTAGAACCGGACTTTTATGAAAGAGAACGTCACAGGCCTTGGAGAGCAATTTGCTGACATCCACAGGATTGCTCGCTTCTTGCTGTTCTCCCAGCCAGAACCACAGGCACTCATTTCCCAGGGGATTTGGCCTGGGATCAATGATGGTATATGCCCTTTTGCTGAGTTCCTGTTCGTAGGCGGATATCCTCAGGTTCAGTTCGCGGCGGGCAATGCGGTCATCCCTCAATTCGTCTGTGTGCTCTTCTACCCACTTCAGACAAGCCAATTCATTCACAACCCCGCTCAAGCTGTCCATCTGCCTGGGAATCGCAACCAATAGTTGGGGGTTTTTCTTTGTGACTGCTTGAACTTCCTCAACCAGATTTGAGAAATGCTCGTTAGGTATCAGAACCATAACCAGGCCTGAGGCTCCTTCCGCTAGTTCCCGCTCCAGCATACTGCTGGCATCAGTTAAACTGTCCGAGTATTCTATCGAGAAGTGGCGTATCATTCCGGCTACAAGGCTGTGCCGTCGGGCTACCATACGTTTTTGCTTAAGGTGTTTGCCTATGGTATCCAGGAACAACTGCGTATCAAAGTGCAAGTGCCTCCTGGCTTCATTAAGGCGTTCCTCCAAGTCTACATCGCTGCCTTCCCAGATGCGGTAGCTGCTGTCAAGCTTGCGGAAAGTGATCAATGATTGCTCAACCAGGCTCTGAAGTAGGCTTTCGATCTCAGCACTCTGCGGTAGGCAGAGTTCCAGCATATCCCTAGTAGCTCTGAGTGGGCTGATCTCGGACAGTGAGTTCAATACCGCGATGGTTTTCAAGGCATAGGTTTGGGTCTCCGTTAACCGGGACCTGCTGTTGATCACGTCATTGGCTTCCAGCATCTTCTTTGAATGCGGGTTTCGGGATAGCCCTATCTCGTAGTTTGATAGCAGATAATCGTAGATGTCTTTGATCCGGATGAAACCATGATCGTCTTCAACCACGTTTTCCCGGATCGAGTTTTGGAATCCGGCATACTCTTCGCTGGCTAAGTATGAGAAAATCGAACGCTCATTTTGTGCGAATCTCCTGAAAATGTACGGCAGAGCAAGCAACAGTGTGGGGTGAATCGGCCAAGCTTTATGAACGGATTTTGCAAATGATTCGTGAGTGAGACCAGGTGGGATTATGCTTTCCATTTTCAGCAGGTTCTTGATTACCCGCTCAAGAGCCTGTTTAACGTCCTTTGGGGCACTTTTTAGGGGTTTTATTGCCTCGGCCAGCATCTGTATCGTGCTGCTTGCAGGTTCTGCGAAACGGATGTTTGCGAAGCGTTCCTGGATTTTTGCCCACTCAGCCCTGTTGGTCCGGGAAAGTAGCTCGCTGTAGCTATCCATTTGCTGGTGCAAAGTAATAACGAACAGCATGGAATACTTGCTCAGCCTTTCCGCATGTTCAGCCAGTTCCTGCAGGATGAACACATCTCCGCCCTCCCGGTCGCTGAGTGCGTACTCGAAAGATTTGCCGGCTTCATCAACTATCAGCAGGACACCCGCAAAACCCGCCTTTTTTGACGCAATACCCAGTTTATCCATGGCTTGCAGCACAATCTGGGAATCATGCCATAATTCAGCTTTCAACTGCTCTTCAAGCTCGTTGAGCAGTTCCAGGTTGTCTTTCCTGCCTGGGAGCTGACGCAGAGCCTCGATCACACTCTCCATGACCAGTTGGTTTATAGGTCTGCGTCTGCCGGTTACCAAGACCGGAAGATAAGAGGACTTGTTTCTATCAGTCAGGAAGTTCTCAATCTTGGGATCAATGGCTTTGCCTCTTAGCAGTTCCCGTGCTTTCTGCCCCTGCCCGTTATCCATCGAGAGAAGCTGAGCCAAGTATACCGCAAAAGCTGATTTACCAGATCCGTATAAGCCAAACAGGCAATACGACTTCTGTCCACCCTTCTTGATCAGTCCGGAGAGGATTTGGGTTAAAGAAGAGAGCACATTTCCGGTGACGATGTATCCGTAGTCCTGGGTTTCCCTGCTGTAGTCGGCATTAAGGTTAACAGACCGGGTAAAGCGTGAAGCTACGCCAACATATTCATTGACCAGCGTCTTCATGCTTCCACAGCCTTTTTGTAATAGTGATCCAGGATATCATTTCCTTCCACAAGATTGCAGTGGATTAGGGCAACTCCCGCAGCCTCGCTGAAACCAAAGGCCTCTGACCATTTGGGTTCGTTACTTAGCTGTTCCACGGCTTCCACGATCGTATTCTCATCCAGCATGAATATCTGCCCCGGACTGTACTCACGGTACATGGCTTCGTTAATGGTGATAGCGATTTTTTTCTGTCTGCTCATGTAGTCCCAGAGAGCGTAACCAATGATCTCAGGGGCAAGGTTGCTTTTGCTTCCGATGTTGAAGTTGTACAGATCGCTGTCGTTTACTGACTGGATCAGGTTCAACTCCTGAAAGGGGCTGCCAATCTTCTCATCCTTTTGTTTATTGATTGACCTTCTGGTTCCGGCGTACAACCGTAAATAACAATCGATGTCTTTGGCCAGAATGCTGTCTGCGGGGCTTTTTTTGCCATGTGCATCTAGTAGCCTGATGGCGGCATCTATAACGTCTCTTTTATTGAACTCAGGTTTCCGCAAATGGGAATACAAAATCATCCCAGAGTGTATGTAATCAGGGTGGGTGTTCAGTTTCCAGTGCAGAAGCCAGTAGGAATTGTTATCTTCTAAATATGGGTCCCAACCAGTATCCTCGTCCAGCAGTTTCGTTCCAAATTCGCTTGTAGCTCCAGACTCAGTGACTCCGGTTAACTCAACCCAATAGCGAATGCTCTCCACCATGTTCTTGCCAACACCCAGGTCCACAATGGCGTCCTGGCTGCCAAAGCTTCTGCCGTCCCTTACAAATCTATATCCCTTCTCGATCCATCCGTAACGTGTCACAAAAGTCTGGTGCCCGGAGAATTTCGGTTTTCTATTTTTCATTCAATTCCTTATTCATACCTTTATTCTGTATCTGCATAGTGCGCTTAATATATGCTTTTCCATTATTGATTCTGTGTAAGTCGGATTATCTGTTTAACTATTGGATGGCTTATATTTTGTATTGGAAAACTGCTCTACCCATTTCTCCACATCAGCTTTGCGAAATTTCCACAACCTGCCAATTTTATGTGCGGGTAATCCTCTATCACTGACCCATTTGTACACAGTCTCCCTGTTCACACCGAGGTAGATACTCACATCTTCAACGGATAACCACCTATCTTCCAATCTCCAACTCCTTGCACTATGGTTCTGATATACATTGATTTATCCCACTTTCGACATTATGATAAAATGGGACAAAATCGAACAAAACCAACTATACGGGGAGAGGGATTTGTGTCAATGCATAAAGATACCAAAACTGCTTTTAAATGTTGCTTGACATATATGCAACGCTCAAAATACAGTAACATATAGATTAATCGACTCTAAGCTTAGAAAGTTTGGGAGGATACATGGTATTTAAACTAGAGAACTTGGGTGCTTTGCAGTGTGCGAGCATTGAACTATCTGATCTTACGGTAGTTTGCGGAAAGAATAATACAGGGAAAACCTATGCTACTTATACGGTCTTTGGATTCCTGTCTTATTGGTGGGAGGCATATGAACTTGAGGTAAATCATAACATTATAAATACCCTTCTAGATTCTGGAAATGTCATCGTGCCAATTACTGAATTGGTGAACAAGGCACAACATTTTGTTGATGTTGCATGCAAGAAATTTGACCCGTTGATTCAGAGAGTATTCTCCTCTGATCAGGAATCCTTAACTAAAGCCACGTTACGAATTGTTCTTACTAATGATGACATTAAACCACTGGATATATACGATCAAACAACAGGCTCAAACAAGGTCAATTTATTTTCAATCCACAAGGATAAAAACAGTGATGTCGTTGCAGTTTCACTACTTGTAGACAAGGGCGCAATAGAGATTCCGTCCAGGGTTCTACAGAGGTCAATTAGCTTTGCTTTAAAAAAAATCGTCTTTAAAAACACTTTCCCGAATCCTGTTATTTTAGTTGCTGAAAGAACAGGCATAGAGATATTTCAGGCAGAGCTTGATTTTGCACGTAACAGACTTCTAGACACACTAAAGGAAAGTGAAGGAGATCTAGATCCATTTGAGATCCTTCGAAAAGTGAATACGGATTATGCAATTCCAATAAATCGGGCAGTGGATTCGGTGCGCAAGATAAAAGAATCAATCAAATCTCAGAGCTATGTACTAAGAGAACACCCAGATGTTATCCAATTTTTGTTTAGTATTATGGGCGGAGATGTCATTTACTCAAAGAATTCAATGTACTATGTTCCAATTGCAAATAAAAGGCTTAGGTTAAAAATCAACGAGAGTTCTAGTTCTGTAAGATCTTTAATAGATTTGGTTATCTATCTGAAGCACGTAGCTGAAAAAGGTGATCTCCTAATGATAGATGAGCCAGAACTAAATCTTCACCCAGAAAACCAAAGGAAACTAATGCAATTGTTTGCGATGTTAGTGCATATTGGCATCAAGGTTTATGTAACAACTCACAGCGATTACATTGTTAAGGAGCTAAACAATATCATATTAATGCAATCTATCCCAGGAGACAAACAGCTCCAGTACTTTCAGAAATATGGATATGATAGGACTCATATGCTGAGTAGAAACCGTGTTTCAGTATATATCGCATCAGTTCAACCAGTATTGCTGGAAGGTAAAACTAGACGTACTAGGTGCAATACATTTCAGAAAGCAGAATTCAATGGCTTCGGATTTGAGCTAGATAGTTTTGACAATACTATTAATGAAATGAATGAGATACAAGATAGCCTGTTTTATGGAGAACTCTAATGAGTCCTGTAGAACTAGTATCCAAGTTATTCGTAGAGAATGTCATAGTAGAACCTCAAAAGAACAACTATGGGAGGTATTACATTGTTATGAAGGAAGTGAGTAAGAATGCCAAGTTGAAAAAAGTCACAATCAGTAATGTACCTTCAACGAGTAAGGCAGTAAAACTGGATGAATTTATCCCAAAAAAATGTCTTCTGTCTGGCAAAGAAGGTGAGTTATCAAGATGTGATTACGTTCTTTTTGTAGAAGAGAATGGTGACAATTACGTTTATTACATAGAGATGAAGTCAACCAAACCAGGGAGTAAACCAAAGGTTCAATTCAAGGCATCACAATGCTTGATTAAGTACTGTGGTCTCCTTGCAGAAGTCTTTATTGGAAATAAATCAATGAATGAGGTTAAAAACGAAAGGTTTATATTGTTTAAACGAGGTCATCTTTCAAAAAGACCAACAAGCACTAAGCCTGCGGATTGGAGCAGTAATTCTCCAGATCATTACTATGAAAGGACATTTTCTACGGCAACGTCGTCAATATTTTTCAACGAGCTGAGATAGATTTACGGCCAAGTGCTTAAATATTTTGGAGCCGTTGTAAAATCCTCATAGACTGGCAGCATCTGTAGTGGATTGGGATTACCATATATTATATTCTTGTGTCAGGACTAAATTTTAGTCCGATGATTGGCAGTAACAAGTTTAGGTTTCCTAACCAGCCCTGCTGCAAAAAAGTTCCTGTGATCAAGACCCAGACCGGATTGAGAAGTTGTGATGTAATGTGACAAGCGAGTTACCGGTTATAAGATTGCATATAACGTGTAAGTATATTAGATAAACGATTTTAGAACCAATAACGTATGGACATAAGGAGGAATAATGTCAGCCATACCTAAAACCTACTTAGCTGAAATCAAAAACTTGGTAGAGAAGATCGTTACGGATATTGAAAAGGCAAACGGCCACTACCCCAAGGACATCATTGATCAAGTTTTTGTGGAGATTGAAAACAAGCACAGGCGAGAATACAAAACATGGATCAAACTGCCCAATGGCTCTCTTAATGATAGACATGTAAATCCTTACATTGGTAGTCTCGTACGTCGTTATACAGGTCTCAAAGTACTAGCCTATCCAGTAAAACCTAAAAGCATACTAATAAAGGGTTATAGTACCTTGGGGCACTAAAATCAGAATATCTGAACGGCCTTTTCGCTGATAGAGAACTGAGAATTCTGATCGTAGGCTACTCCGTGATGCTGAATTTCAATATCCCCTTTTTGATATTCGTTCCAATAGCCCAGACACAGTCCTTAGTGATTATCTTGTAATAACCATCCTCTTTCTCAATTGCTCCGATCGAAGCCAGGGCTTCCAGATATACATAGGTGGGTCAGATCCAATTGCCTGTCTCATTCCTACCCGGGAACCCCAAGCAATACACTGTCTTTCAAGTAAATGGGCAGAGCATGGAGCCCGTAATCCAGCATCAGGACATTGTGGTCATCAAGAGCAATCAGAGTTGGGAAGATGCAGACGAGAAAATTGCAGTTGTAAGGACTGACGATGGTTTCACTATCAAAAAGGTGCAGATCAACCACCACAGGCAACAGATTATCCTCCAACCATTTAATATAGACTACCCGGTTCTTGTTTTAGACTCGGATTGGAATTACGGAGCTTTCCTGATCGGCACAATCGCACTCCAATTGCGCTTTTTCTAATTTCAAAGTTCCATTTTCCCAACTGCTCTTTCCAAAGCCTGTCCAAACGCCTCGCTAATTTGCAGTAATAGTGTCAGCAAACAGTCCAAATACGTCCAAATAGGCACTTGGACATTTCCAAAGCCAGTCCATCGTATCTCGCCACCAATCAAAGCCTTATCTCCACTTTCCCCTTGTGTCACAACTTGCAGCTTTGGGTGTCAGTTTATATCAGCTTTCATCAGGTTCGATCAGGGCAAAATCGAAGCCCAGTTCTTGCATCAAGCTACCAGCGGCATCCCAGGCTCCACAATCCTTCATTTTACGGATCTCCCGGCCGATGGCGGTGGCGCTGAGGCGTTTTAACTTGGGGGCGTAGCGGATGATGGCTTGTTCCACCTCCGGGTGCAGCCGGAAATCCAGACACGCCGCAAAACGGATGGCACGTAGGATGCGCAAGTAGTCTTCCGAGAGCACTTTATCCGCAGGACGCAGAGTGCGGATAATGCCATCCTTCAGGTCGCGGAGCCCCATGCCACTGGGGTCAATGATCTTCTGGGAAAAAAGCTCCAGATATAGCGAGTTGATGCTGAAATCCCGGCGCAAGACATCGTCGTGGATGGTGCCGAACTGGATGCGGGGGAAGCGTTTGCCGGGTTGATAACGCTCGCGGCGGGTCTCTACAAAATCCAGCTTGATCTCGCCTAAATCCATGCGGGCAGTGCCAAAACGGGGGAACACCTCGTAGGATCTTGGGTTAAGGCGATGGTCGAGATAGGCGCCGAGTTTCAGCCCACCAAACTTCTGCTCTACAGCGAGGTCAAAATCATAGAAATCATCCTTGTCCAAAAGGTGATCCCGCACTACCCCGCCCACGAGGTAGCTGTGGTCTTTAAAGCTTGTATCATCAAGCAAATCCCGCATCATCTGCAGGAAATCCCTCAGTTTCACAGAAGCTCCGCGATCACGGCGTTTGAAATGAACATGGCTTGGGGGGAAAGACGCAGGGTGCGTTTGTCTCGGATCAGCATTCCCAGCTGCACAAGCCGGGTAACCGCCTGCTCTCTTTGGGCGAGGAAATCCTGTTGAAAGCGTAGGCTAAACTCTTGCAGATCGAAGCCTTTACTTAAGCGCAGACGCATCATTATATAATCCTTGATCTCATCGGCATCCGGATCCAGATCGCCATAGATTCTGCCGGCAGTGATGTATTCGTGATACTTGTCGATATCCGCAGGGTTCTGGTAGCGCAATCCCCGATAAAATCCGCACGCGGAAGCTCCCCACGCCAGGTAGCTGGATCCTTCCCAATAAAGTAGATTATGGCGGGATTCACTCCCCGGTCGGGCGAAATTTGAGATCTCGTATTGGGCAAAGCCATGCTCTGAAAGTAGGCTACGGATCATGTGATATTGAGCCTCGCAAGCTTCATCTCCAGGCAGCTTGTCCGCATCCTTCCCCAAGGGAGTATCTTCATATAGTTCAAGCAAATAGCAGGATACATGCGTGAATGGGAGGGCAAGCAGCAGTTCCAGACTCCGGCGAATAACCTCCTCTGTTCTACCCGGTATGCCGTAGATGAAATCCGCGGAGATGTTTGTAAAGCCACTATCTCTTAGCATTTGCACTTTGGGAGCGATGTCCGCAGCGCGGTGCCGCCTGCCCAGGTAGCTAAGGTCTTCATCATTCATGCTTTGCACGCCCAAGGAGATGCGGTTGACGAAAGTAGTGGCAAGTTCACGCACAAAGGTTGGAGTGATCTGGATGGGATTCACTTCCAGGGTGATCTCGGGATTGGGGGAAAGCGGCAAGTCCTTCAGGATGCCGGAGATCTGCGATCCACTGAGCAGCGAGGGAGTGCCGCCGCCAAAATAGACGGAATCAAGAGCAGGAATGCCACGCTCTTGGTATAGCTGTTTTTCCCGCAGGAGAGTATTGTAATAAGCCTCAAAATCCTGCCTGCGAAAGTCCCTGGCAAAGAAATTGCAATATCCGCAGCGGCGCAGACACCAAGGGATGTGGATATACAGGCCTATTTGGCCAAGCGGAAGATCCTGTTCCACCGGATGTGCGGAGTGTCGTAAAGCTTATTGTATTCGATGCCTTTGGACCAAAAGATCAGCCAGGGCGATCCGGTGATGTCGGTGCGTTCCAAAAAGCCCCAATAGCGGCTGTCTTCACTCACATCCCGGTTGTCTCCCATCACGAAGTATTTGCCTTCCGGTACCTTGATGGGGCCAAACCAATCTCGGTTGTAGCGGAGGTTGGTGGAGCTGGAATCTGTCTCAGCCCGGTAGGGTTCGTACCAATCAGACATACTTATGGGGTCTAAGGTGCCGGGTTTGAGGGTGCGTTCCGTGACCAAGCGGGGGGAGAGCGGCGGGCTGGGATAGGCTTCGCCATAACATTCGTAACCGCGAGTGAACTCCTCGCCGTTCACATAGACGATTTTATCCCTAAGCTCGATGGTATCTCCGGGCATGCCAATCACGCGCTTCACCACGTTCTTGCGGGCATAGTAGCTAAGGTGAAATGCGGTGAAGGGCGGAACCATGGAAAAAGCCTTGGCTTTATTGATGTAAATGGGGTGAAAGATCTTGATGAATTGGTTCTTATAATCCGGATGCTCGGGAGTTCCTTCCTCGATCTTGGGATAGCGGAAGGTCACGATATCCTCGCGCTTGGGATCTGTGAAATAGTACTTTAGCTTGTTTGCCACCAGAAAGTCTCCGGTGAGCAGAGTTTTTTCCATCGAAGAAGAGGGAATCATGAAGTTCTGGAAGGTATAGTTACGGATGATCATTGCCACTACGAAGGCAAACAGGATTGCTTCCGCCCAGTCCTGAATCTGCGGTTTTCGTCTGTGAAACTTCTTACCCTCGGGCAGGGGGCTGCGGCTGGGCATGTTTGCCAGGCTTTCTTTGTTCTTCACTATTCTCAAGCGTTCTTTCATGGGGTCTTTGTTTCCTTAGTTTATATCTTCGTTGTGTGGTTTGCGGAAATACTGAACCGCGCCGAAAAGCACGGCAATCAGGGTGATCAGGATGCCGGCAAGGCTGAGGCGGATTCCGGTCTTATAGCTTTCCGGTGCCATTTCCATGCGCAACTGATGTTTTCCCGCGGGGATCTTGATTCCGCGTAACACATGGTTCACCGGGTAAATTTCTGTCTCCACATCGTTCAAATATGCCTTCCAACCGGCAGGATAGTAGATCTCGCTGGTCACCAACAGGGCATCTTTGTCCGTGAATACGTCATAAGTTAGAGAGTGCATTTCGGCGCTGGTCTGGATCACTCTGGCACTATCCGGGGCAGAGATTCCATCGATTGGGCTTTCCAAGATCGCGGTTTTAGCGGGATCAAACTGCAGATCCTGCAGGAGTTGCAGAGTTTCCTCGGTTCCGCTGGAAACTCTTGTTTGTTGAACAAACCATGCCCGGGGTAGAGCTTTCAGGTTCTCATAGATGGAGAGCCTATCGTTTTGAAACACTGGACGCAGATTCTGCAAGAGCGAAGCGTAGGGCAGGGAATCCGGCACGATGATGTATTTGGTGGAAAGCATATCCAGCACGGGAGTGGGACGCTCTTCCGGGATGTCCTGAAACACTCCGCGTAGATAGCGGATGAACTCGCCGTCTTGATTTTGGGTGCCGTTTATTAGTCTGAGCAGTTCGTCGTAGCGTTTTAGTTTCGCGGCGGAATATCCATCGATGCTCTGGTGATAATACGCCCACTCGCCGGCACTCCTGATGCGGCCGGTATTGAATGGGTAAATGCGCGTGTTATCGGAGTTCTTGATAAGGAATTCATCAAAATCCTGCATCCGGAAATTCACTTCACGCATTTGGACGGGGTGCAGGTCTTTGAGGTGCTTGCCGGTATAGATCCAGAGATCGATGAAGGTCACCAAGGTGATGAATAGGATAAACGGCGCGGCTTTCAGGCGTTTGATGCTCTTCAGATAGATCAAGCCCATACTTACGGTGAGCAGCATGAGCGCCATGATTCCGCTTTTTACCAGCATATCCAGCCGCATATCAATCACGGGTTGCAATTGGGAGAGCGCATTTGCCTGTTGATAGCGCATCTGTTCGGTGGCAGTGGTGAAGGGCAAACCGCCAAAGATGCTCTTTGCACTTACTGTCCATAGCAGGAAGATCGCCCCAAAGATCCAAAACAGGCGCAGATAACGTTTCTGCCACAGCGGATCCCCCGTGTTGTCCAGGACATCTTTGATGCCCAATGCTGCCAGGATTACGGCGTTGAATTGCACGATGGTGAGGGTCATCGAGGGCACGCGGAACTTGTTGAAATAGGGCAGATAGTTCAGGAACAGATCCGATAGCGCGGGAGTGGAGCTACCAAAGCTCATCAGAGTAAATGCCGCGCTACTAAGCCAGAGGAAGAGCGCCAGCCGTTTGCGTTTGCCCCAAAGCGCGAGCACGCCCAGCGCCAGCACCACGATGCCAAAGTAATTATATATCTGCGTGAAGGGCATATAACCCCAATAGGTTTGGTTGATGCCGCCCCAAAAATCCGGGATGATGAAGCCCAGGATTTCTTTGGGATGGAAACTCCAGCCCTGAGCGTAAGCTTTATCCAGCCCCTCTGCGCCACCTCGCTGAGTATGATGACTATATTCCATGGTGCTGAGATAGGGATTCATCACTGCCAGAGCGGTAAGCGAAAACGCCACCACCAAAAGCAGAGACCAGATTAAAAACGGAGATAATTTCTTATGTTTGATGGCGGCGATGCCCCGGCATAGCCAATACATACCGATCAGGAGGTAGAGATAGTAGCTGATCTGCGGATGGTTTTCGCGCAATTGAGCGATCAGGAAAGTTGCCAGAAGCCCCAACGACAGGAAGCCGGGACGCTTGAACAGATACATCACTCCACACATCACCCAAGGAATCCACATGATCGCCCGGAACTTCGTGTTGTGACCGATCTCCAACAGCCCAACCCAATGGCAGCTAAAGATAAACGCGATCGCGGCAAAGAAGGCGATATAAGGATCCTTTACCAGATGCAGGATCAACACAAAAGCACCCAATCCACCTATAAAGAGCAGCAAGATGCGCCAATTGATCACCTTGTCGGTTACTTTGCTGATGTTCTCCAAGAAGGGATATCGGTTTGGGAAAGAGATCATATAGGATGGCATTCCGGAGAACATATTCTGGGTCCAGAGAGCGTGATCGGCGTTGTTTTTATTGTATTCGATGATGCTTTGCGCTGCGCCACGCCATTGGCTGATGTCGCTCGCTTGAGGTTCCAGATGACGGTAGGCTACCGGGAAGTAAAGTCCGCTTACCAAGATGAATAGTAGCGCCACCAGGATCCAGGGCAGATACTTCTCGTTGATACGTAATGCCGGAGTTGCTTCTGGTGCGGGAGCAACTGGTCTCATTTTTGGGTTGACTTTTTTCTGGCTCATAATACCTCTGTTCAAAACCGATATTTGCGTCCAGCTTATTTTTCAGGCTCTATCGGTCAAGCAAAAACAAAAGGACAGGTCATGATCTTTACATTCCAAAAGAAAATCTACGGTTACGAATGCGACATCTACGGGCATATGAACAATGCCAACTATCTGATGCTACTGGAAGCGGCTCGCAGTGAGGCATTGGTAACGATGGAAATGCCGATAGGCAAACTCCAGGAGATGGGCGTACAGTTTTTTGTACTACGTTGCGAATTGGATTACATCAAGGCGGCGGAACTGGAAGAGATCGTTACCGTGAAAAGCTGGTTCTACAAAACCAGCCGCCTCAAGGGCTTTTGGCAGCAGGAAGTGTATAACCAGAACGGCGAGCTGTGCCTGCGGGCGATGTTGACCCTCGTTTATGCCGCTGACGGCAAAGCAAAACGGCTGTCTCAAGAGCTAACGGATCATTTCGATCAGTTTCTGGAAAGGCAGTGATGAACTAAGCTTCCCAATCTAAACGCTGGACTTCACGCTATCCACGTTGAGATTACGTCACTATGCGTAGAAGATGGCAAAGACGCTTTGTAGGATCGGTTCAGATAGTCCCGAAGATCATCCCAAAGATGGCAGCGGCGATTAGCATGGTGAAGGGATTCAGCTTGAACCGCCAGGTAAGCAGGAAACACGCCAGGAATATCCCCACAGAATACAAATCCTTCACAGCGTTTCCCATGATCATGATCAAAGCCGCGCCGATCAAACCTACGGAGAGCAAGCGCAGACGTTTGAAGATCTGGATAAACCACCCGAGTTTGCGCAATTTAAGATAGCTGATGGTGATGATCATCATGATGATCAGCGAGGGGAGGATCACCCCAAAAGTGCAGAGCAGGGAGCCGAAGATACCCGCTTTTTGATAGCCAATGAAGGTGGCGGCATTGATCGCTATCGGCCCCGGAGTCATCTGAGAGATCGCCACTACCTGCATAAATTCTGCTTCGGTGAGCCAAGGATTATTGATCACCACTTCCTGCTGGATCATGGCGAGGATCGCGTAACCTCCACCAAAGCTGAACAGACCGATCTTGAAAAAGGTGAAAAGCATCTGCAGATACATCATTTCCTTGCCTCATGGACGGCATAGGCGATGGTGAGCAGGATCAGATATACTGGTGAGATATTTAACAGCCCCACCGCAAGCGCGATGGCAAGCGGAAACCAGGCATTTCTCAGCGAGAGTCCGCTCTTCTTTGCCATCTGGATCAGGGGTACCGCGATAAGCGCAACCACAGCAGGATTTAGCGCGGTGAAGGCGCGGCGCACAATAGCCTGATCCGCATATTCGCGAAACAGCATGGCGATGATGATGATGGAGACGGTGGAAGGCAGGATGGTGCCAAGCACGGCAGCCGCCATCCCCGCTTTGCCTCGAACATGGTAGCCGGTATAGATGCTGATGTTTACCGCGATAGGTCCCGGGCAGCTTTGTGCCGCCGCCAGACCGTCCATAAACTCTTCTTCGGTGATCCAAGCATGTTTTTCACATACCTCCCGCTTGATCAGAGGGATCATGGCATAAGCGCCGCCGATGGTGAACGCACCGATCTTGAGGAAGGTGAAAAACATCCTGAGCAGCATCTCAGATCCGTTCCCGGATAACTTCGATCAGGGATTCCAGGAGCTTTTCTTCCGGAACTTTTCTGATGATCTCGCCACGGGCAAAGATCAGCCCCTCTTTGTTGCCGCCTGCCACTCCAAAATCAGCTTCCCGAGCCTCGCCCGGTCCGTTGACCGCACAGCCCATCACAGCGATGGTAAGTTCTTTTTCGGCAAATTCACGCAGGGCGAGTTCTACCTTTTGCGCCAGCCCGATGAGATCGATGCGGGTGCGCCCGCAGGTGGGGCAGGATACGATCTGCAGACCTTTGCGCAGACCCAGCCCGATCAGGATTTGGCGTGCTACATATACTTCTTGAACAGGATCGTCTGTAAGCGAGACCCGCAGGGTGTCTCCAATACCTTCTGCCAGCAAGATGCCCAGTCCCATCGCGCTCTTGATGCTACCGGAGAGTAGCGTGCCTGCCTCGGTGACTCCCAGATGCAGGGGATAATCGCAACGCGCGCTGAGTTCGCGGTAGCTATCGATCATCAGAGGCAGAGACGATGCCTTGGCTGAGATCTTGATTTCATGATA
The DNA here is from genome assembly GCA_018433885.1 of Candidatus Cloacimonadota bacterium. Lineage (GTDB taxonomy): Bacteria > Cloacimonadota > Cloacimonadia > Cloacimonadales > Cloacimonadaceae > UBA5456. The sequence goes on along the minus strand of JAHDQK010000003.1, from coordinate 66,427 downwards.
ACCAAGGTCTTCCAAGATCTTCACGTGGGATAGAGCCGCTTCCACCATGGCTTGGGTGCCATGACCATATTTTTCCAGCAGATCTTTGGGCAGAGAACCGCTATTTACCCCGATGCGGATGGGGATTTTACGTTCCTTCGCCGCAGCCACCAGGCTTTCCACCCCAGCGCGGGAGCCGATGTTGCCGGGGTTTATCCTTAGGCCGTCAATGCCCCCGGCGATGGCTGCCAACGCCAGCTTGTAATCAAAATGAATATCCGCCACCAACGGGACCTCCGGGAACTCTCGTTTTAGAAGTGCGATGGCAGCGGCATCTGCGCTATCCATCACAGAGAAGCGGACGATCTCGCAACCCGCCGAGACCAAACGTTTGATCTGCGCGCTGGCTCCGGATACATCCGATGTCTTCACATTCAGCATGCTCTGGATGCTGATGGCGGCATTTCCGCCTATCTGGACATTGCCCAGTTGCAGGCTACGGGTTGGTTTGCGGGGGTTTAGCATGGTTTAGTACACTATGATCGTGGAATCCGGTGTAACGAAAGTCTCAGTGGTATCGGCGGGAACAGGCTGAGGCACTTCGATACTTTTGGGCTTCGGGGTATATAGAGCCTCGATTTTCGGGGAATAGGTAACTACAAATCCGCCAAACACTATGGAAACCATGCTCATCAGCTTGATCAGGATATTGATGCAGGGTCCGGCTGTGTCTTTGAAGGGATCGCCAACCGTGTCGCCCACGATCGTGGCTTTGTGAACCGCGGAACCGCTGCCGCCGCCTTGTCCGGTCTCCACATATTTCTTGGCGTTGTCCCAAGCACCACCGGCGTTGTTCATCATCACAGCGGTTACAAATCCGGTGGTTAGCCCACCGATCAACAGCCCCAAAACGCCGGACACACCAAGGATAATGCCAACCACCACCGGGGTGGCGATGCCGATAATCGCCGGCAGCACCATCTGCTGTTGGGCTCCGATCGTGGAGATCCTCACGCATTGAGCGTAATCCGGCTTGGTCTTACCTTGCAGGATGCCGGGGATGGTGGTAAACTGGCGCCGGACTTCTTTTACCATGAGGCCGGCAGCCTTGCCCACCGCTTTGATGGTGAGGGCGGAAAACACATATACTACCATCGCACCAATGAATATCCCCACCAGAAACTTGGGGTTGAGCGGATTGATCTGGTAGTAGCTGATAAACTGGGTGAGGCTGGCAATGGACGCATCCACGGTCTCGCTCACACTTCCGTAATTGATGGTCAATTGCTGCACTTCGCCAAGTCTCTTGCCCATCATGGCATAGGCATCGCGCACTTTTTCCAGATACGCTGCCAAGAGCGCCATTGCCGTCAAAGCCGCGCTACCGATGGCGAAACCCTTGCCGATGGCGGCAGTGGTGTTTCCCACAGAATCCAGGCTGTCTGTGCGTTCGCGAACTTCTTTGGGTAGATAGGACATCTGCGCATTGCCGCCCGCGTTATCCGCGATCGGACCAAAAGCATCCATCGCCAGGGTTACACCCAAGGTGGCGAGCATGCCCACAGCCCCAAAACCGATTCCATATAGACCCAGCTCCACGTGCTCAAATCCTCCGGAAAGCAAAAACGAGATCATGATTCCAGCGGCGATGATGATCACTGGCATCGCCGTAGAGAGCATGCCCACGCTGAATCCTTCCAGAATCACGGTCGCAGAGCCATATTCGCCCTGTTTCACGATGTTGCGGGTGGCTTTATATGAATGTGAGGTCCACAGCTCGGTGGTGTGACCGATCAGGATCCCAGCCAGCAAACCCACCACTGAGGAGAGAAAGATTCCCAGATAGTATTCCCCCGGGAGAAGCGCTTTACATACAAAGAAGGAGGCAATTGCGATCAGAATCGAGCTGAGATACACACTTTTGTTCAAAGCCGCCATCAGTTCCTTCATGCCAGCGTCCTCTTTAGTAGAAACGATGAAGATGCCAAAGATGGAGAGCAGTGCCCCCAGCCCCGCCAAAACCAGCGGAGCGGCGATAAAACTGAGCATAAAACTGTTCATTGCGGGGTTTGTGGCAGATAGCTGAAGCACCGCGCTCATCCCCAACGCGCCTGTCGCCAGGATGCTCCCGGCATAGGATTCATAGAGATCTGCACCCATTCCGGCTACATCACCAACGTTGTCGCCCACGTTGTCGGCGATAGTGGCAGGGTTGCGGGGGTCGTCTTCCGGAATATCGGCTTCCACTTTGCCCACCAGGTCTGCGCCTACATCCGCCGCTTTGGTATATATACCTCCGCCCAGCCGCGCAAACAATGCCTGTGAACTGGCGCCCATCCCGAAGGAGAGCATCACCACCGCGATCTTTTCCAGCGGATAATCCATAAGATTCAAAATGAAGAACCAGGCGGACATATCGAGCAAAGCCAGCCCCACCACGGTTAATCCCATCACACCGCCAGCGCGATACGCCACCTTTAGCCCTTTATTCAAGCTCTCGGAACACGCCTGCGCCGTCCGGCTGGAAGCCATGGTGGCGGTATTCATGCCGATAAAGCCAGCCAGACCGCTCATCAATCCACCGCTGAGGAAGCCCCAGGGGATCATGGGGTCCAGAACCCTCAATCCGTATGCCAAAAAGAGGAAGATCGCCAGGGCGACGGCAAAAAAGATGCCCACACCTTTGTATTGTTGGAGCAAATAGGCGTATGCGCCCTCGCGCACATGGCCTGCAATCTCCTGCATGCGATCGTTTCCGGGGTTTTGCGCCCGGACTTTACGGTAAAAGAAATAGGCAAAGCAAAGCGCAGAAATAGCTCCTAAAGGCGCTAAATACCATATTGGCGGCAGCTGCGGCATATATACCTCCATGTCGTATTTGGGGGGATAAGTTCATATAGGATAATAAATTCCATATATCGCCATTGATTGCAAGCACTTTTATTTTGTCAATTTCTTTTTTGATTATATGCCCCAATTCAAGCGGATTTCGCGCCACAGAACCGTTTCGGAAGCAGGCAAAGATTGCGGCGTGCCATCTACCTCCGGCTATTTCTTGGCTTTAAACCACAACACGGCAAGATATACAAAAAAGCACAGCGCAAGCGCTATCCCCACCACCCCGGCAATCTTGAAGCCGTTGACGATGGCTGCGTCGGTTTCGATAAATTTCAGGATCAAGTTGAAGATTCCAAGCCGATCAAAATCGAACCAAAGAATTTAATTAGACGGTATTGAAGGTCGTTCATCAGATTTATCCTCCCATTGTGGATAATGATTCTTCGTTGGGGATAGCGAATCTGGAATTTGCGTACGCGTCAAGGTATTATTTGCGGAATATCCCGCGTTGATCTGGGGCTTGTTGATAAATTTCCGAAGATTTATCTTGACGGGATTGGGCGCTTTGAATATCGTTCAACTACATAGTTCGAACTGCCGAGGATATCGGCAATTATAAGGAGAATAGCTATGAAGCAAATTCGCAACATCACGATTCTGATGTGTATGGCGCTTATCGCCGGGCAACTTTTTGCCGGTGGTTTTGCCCTCACCGGAGTGGGCTCCCGTGCCACCTCCATGGGCGGTGCTTTCCGTGGTTTGAGCGACGACGCCAGTGCCATGTATTGGAACCCTGCCGGCTTGGGCTTTATGAATGAAAATTCCGTCTCTTTGGGTGGTACTTTCATTATGCCGTCTGCCAAATGGGATCCTTCCGGCACTGCCGTTACCACAAATCCCGGATACAGCGCCAAGGAATATGAGGCCGAAAAAAGCCTGCGTATGTTCCCCAATGCCTTTCTCACCATGACCAAAAACTCCCGCCTGAAATACGGTTTGGGCGTTTATGTGCCTTATGGTTTGGGCACCACCTGGGATGCCTATGAACTTCCCGGAACTCCGTTTGTGTATGCCGCAGGCTTCCCTGAAGAAGAGATGCTGAGTAGCATTGCCGTGGTTGATGTCCACCCCACAGTTGCCTATCAGCTTTTACCGAATCTCTCGGTGGGAGCAGGTTTGAGCGCGATGTATGGAACGATGGAACTCGGACAACTGAAGTACAATCCGGCTTTGGGTGCAAGCTATATGTATCTGCCTATCAGCTCTGAACTTTCCGGCAGCGGAATGGGTTTTGGCGCCAATATGGGCATTATGTTCAAACCCACCTGGTGTATGTCCATCGGGCTCTCCGGCAAGCTGCCTTCTTCCATAGATATGGAAGGCGACGCTACCGTAAGACTCTGGAAACCAGCGTCAGTAGATTCTTTGGGAAACCCGGTAGCTCCGGATGTGTTGGGTGGAAAATCTGATATCGACGCCACTTTGAAGCTTCCGGCAGAATTCGGCATCGGTTTTGCCTCTACCAGAATCCCCAACCTGACCCTTACTTTGGACTATGCCTATACCATGTGGGATCGTCTGGATGAAGTAGTAGTAACCATGAAGGAGCCTGCCAATGTGTTGGGAACTACAGAAAGCGTGATCGTGTTCGATTGGGAAAATACCCACCGGATAGGGCTTGGTGCAGAGTATGCTCTGGGTGCAAGCAAATATCGCATGGGGTTTTTCTACGATCAGACCCCGATCCCGGAAGCCACTCAGCTTCCCACCCTCTCCGATGTAAGCGATAAATTCAGCAGCAACCTCGGTTGGGGCAGAGAGTTTGGCAGATTGGTGCTGGATCTCAATGCCCAATGGGTGATGTTCAGCGAACGTGAGATTTTGGATGCTGAATATTCTGGCAATAATATGCCCGGAAAATTCAATTCCAACTCCATCTCCGGAAACATCGGTCTTACCTACAAATTCTAAACACAGTCTGTGTGTTACATAGGCGGCTGCCCTTTGCGGGGCAGCCTTTTTTTCAGTTCCTGGTTGGACATTGGGATGGGTTGTGCACCTTTAGGCGCTTTAAGTGGATTTTGTTCCCAAACCCCAACGTTTTGGATTCGTGAGAATGTATTCACGAATTCTTCCCAAATCTTTTTCATTGCGTACTATGTAGTTATAGTAGCGTTTTTGCCAGAAGATGCCTTGAAACCATGCTTCACGAGCTTTGATGGTCACCGATTGATTAAACCCCTCGATGAAAGCCCCCAGTGACCCTACAATTCCTGGTTGGACATTGGGATGGCTTAAGTAGCTCGCCCTTTAGCCTTTTCATCCCCTTTCAGCGAAGCAATCGCGCCACCGTGTCGATGCAGCGGGAACTGCTTCGAAGTAGCTGGGACGCTCCCCCGCGATTACTTGGGGCAAAGAGGGTGGGTGTTCAGGCTTCTACCGCAGATAAAAATAGGCTGTAAGGGTTACGCTGATGCTTTTTTTCCGGGTTCCGGTGTTGTATATACCATAATCCGATACTTCTGTGGAGAATGGTTCGGTGATCTGGAACACTCCGGCGCGGGCTTCACGCATTTTACCCAGCTTGGAATTTGCGGATCCCGAGATCTCTTTGGCACGCGCAAGGGCGTCTTCGGTGGCGGCGGCGAGCAGTTCTTTCTTCAAATCCGGCAATTTGGTATAGAGATATTCCAGGCGGCTGTTTTGCAGCACCATCCCGCGATCAGCGATAAAATCCGGGTTCAAGGAGAGTTCTTGAACTTTATCCAGGTTTTCGGAAAGCAGGAAGATTTCCTGGCTCAGATTGTATCCGCTCATGTTGCCATAATTGTCGTAGCGGGGGAAGCTGGTGACGGGTTGCACGCTAATATCGTCTTCCTTAAAGCCTTGGCTCACAAGGTAATCCCGAAACGCCTTCACGTCTGCATTCATCGTTTTATATCCGCTGCTGAGTTCGTTTTCGCCCACGCTTTTTTGCAACGATACGTTCCATTTCACGAGGTCGCTTTCGAAAATCTTGCTGGAATATCCCACTACTCGCAGGCTGGTTTCAGCTTTTCTGCTTTGCCAGAAAAACACGCTGAAGATGGTGATTCCCACGATGAAGGCTACTCCCAAAAGGGCATATGGGGTCTTGGATTCTTTCATCCAGATCAGGATGGCTGCCACGACCAAGGCTGCGATGATTACTAAAAAGAACGGCATTTTCTATGCTCCTTGCTATTAATTTTTAGAGAAGTCCCCATCTGCGCCGGAAGTATAGCTCCAGGCAGAAGCTGAGGATAAATAGGGCGGGGATGTACCACTTACGATAGAGGTTAAACTCCCGTTTCAGGATTTCGGTGCGGATCTCCGGGGGCAATGCCTGATGCCCAGCCACACTGTCCAGCGGGATTATTCTGCCGCCTGTTTCGGATGCCAGATAGCCCAATAGCGGCAGGTTAAAATCAAAATCTCGCTGTTCCACGTTCATATCCGCAATGGCAAAACTACCTTTGCTGCTTTTGTTGCTATCCGGTTCACGGATTTCAAAGCTGTAGTTTCCGGCTTCATCAAGTTCTGTTTCGAAGCGGTATTCATCTTGATTTCGAGTCATAAAATCCTGCATCAATAGTTTTCCGGCACTATCGAAGATGCTGATCTGGGGGTTTTTATCCAGGGCATGGCTACGGATGTCGTCTTCTGCGCGGAGGCGGATCAGTACATTCTCGCCACCCAGATAGCTGCTTTTGTAGATCGCGCTGTAGCCACCCAATGCTTTGTTACTAAGCCAAGTGAGGATGTTCACCGTCATTCTTTGATATCCGGCGTCCACGCTCTGCAGTTGCCAGCGCCATAGGTTCAGGAAGCTGAATGAAACGCTGCGGGATCTGCCCTGAGCACGTATCGCCAGCGCGGGGGAGCGTTGGGGATTGTTCATCACACCAAGGATTTCGCTGCCTGGGGCGGGGCTGAGATAAAAGTAATCCAAGGGGGGCAGCTTGCCGGCTTCCCGGCTGAGCGGAGCCAGCATGGGATAGGAGTTTCCTGTGGGGTTCAGCTCTACAAAGCCTTGGTAGGGGCTGGTGATGTTTGAGCGCAAGAGCGGCAGGAAGTCTGCCAGTTCCGGCAAGGGAAGCCCTTGATACAGCAATCCGGCGCCGTTTTTCAGGCGGGTTTCGATGTAGCTGCGGGCTTTGGCATCCAGGCTCAACTTGCCGTTGTTGATGATCACGATCACAGAGGGCAGTTCGCTATCCGGAAGGGTGGCTTGTACCTCACCTTTGTAGGCTACACCGCCTCGCAGGAGGTAGGATACGCTTTCCCAGCGGGGGTTGGTGGCGATGGCGTCCAGGATGAACTTGTTGTCCCAACCGGGAGTGTCGCTAAACACGGCGATAAGTTCTTTTTCTGCAAGAACTTCTATGGCACCGGGGACGCTGTTGTTGCCCAAGCGTTGTTCACGCTCCAGGGGTCGCGCTTCCACCCGGAAGTTATAAAAACCGGTTTGGGGAAAGCGGTAGCTGAATTCTGCGATTTGCTCCACTCCGGCGCTCAGGTTCAGGTTCTTGGTTCCGATGCGGTTTTGCCCCAAATACAGATCAATTGCGGCGGGACCGCTGTAGTCTGTTGCCAGGATTTTGGCGCGGATGGCGGTGCTTTCGTTGCGGTATGCGTAGCGGTTTGCAACTATGTCCAATACTGCCAGATCACCCGCGCTGTATTGAGAGGTATCCGCCAAGGCGTAAAGCGGGATACCCAGGCGAGAGACCAGACCAAAGTTGTCGTCCCTTAACCAGCCGTCCGAGGCAAGCACGATTGCCTGGATTTGGGTGAGATCCTCGGTTTCGCCGATTTCAGCCAGAGCTTTGGAAAGCAGGCTGTTGGTTTTTTCTCCCTTTAAGCCGTCTGCAAACGGGTAATCCATTATCCCGTATCCGGCATCGCGGTATTTGTTTACGATTGTGGCTTTGGCATCCGCCATCAGCTTGCTCTTGGTGCCTCGGGCACTATCCAGATCCATCGAGAGGCTGTTGTCTGAGAGGATCAGTACCTTGGGCACGATCTTCTTGTTCTGCACAAAATGCAAGACCGGGCTGAGCAGGATCACCAGCAGGATAAACAGGGTGAAGCTCCTAAGCAGGAACAGAAGTGTCAACCGTCCCCGGCTCTGCGTGGGCTGGCTTTTGTGGTACAAAAGCGCAGAGATCAAAAGCGCGAAGATCGCGGAAAAAACAAATGGCATCAGAACCAGACGCGGGTAGCTATCGCTAAGGCTATTCCCTTGGATTTGTAACCAGGGATCAAACTATCGAAGCTCTGCACGGCGATGCTGAACTCGTTGCCCAGGCTTTTGACGCCGATTCCGTATGAAACCTTCACGGGGTGGCTGCTATTTGGCAGAGATATCCCCAAAGAGAGGGGAAGGAAGGGCAAAGGCAAGAACCCTGCGCCCAGAGAAAGCCTGCCCACTTTGCTACTGACGGTGGTTTCCGAGAAGCCTTGTACCCAGTCTGCAGATACAGTTACAATCGGGTGTTTGTACATCGCGGCAAGGCGCAGCTCGGTGCCCAGTTTTGTAGAATATGGATCCGCGTTTTCGGTAGTGTCCGAGCTTTCAAAGAGGTCGTCCTCGATGTCGGTGATGTAAATGCTATCGGCAGTGGCAGTGTAGCGAGTGATTTCGTTGGCGATGTTCCAGTTGATCGCGCCAAAGAGGTTGTCCAGCGTGATGCCTGCTTCCAGCCAGGGGGTGATCTCGCTATACATGCCGAGCATGGCTTTGTAACCTACGCCGCCGATTCCTGATCTGATCAGCACTTCGGAATCCAGGTTCGCTCCGCTTTCCACGGTGGAGCTGAAGCGTAGGTCTACTTCCTTGGTCTCCAGATTTTTGATTCCTGCCAAAAGGCTGGCGGATAAGCCGGTTACGATCTGAGGGTAGTTTTCCGGGATGAAGGGGATCTTGAATCCGCCTGCGCCGTAGGTCAAATCCACATAGGAGATCACCGAGGCGTTGCTGTTCGCTTTTGTAAAATGATATTCATCTTCGGTGTTTCCATAAAAAGCAAGCCGGATCAGCTTTTCTGAGATCTGACCCTTGCCCTGCACGTGGGTGGCTCCGGATAGGGCGGTATTGCCCATGGTGATGCCAAACACACTGATATTGGCGCTGGCTTCCGCGCTGAGCTTGCCGTCCATATTTCTCAAGATGCGTTCTTTGCCTTCTGTGGAAAGCGTGTCCTGGGTCACAAAAAAGTTATAGGTATCCAGATCCAGGGCGTTGTTGTTGATCTGGATGCCTGAGTTTGCTACCGGGAGCCAGAGGTCGATGTGGTGGTGCTCGGTGAGTCTGGCAGGGTTCCAATAGTTCGCTTCCACCCCGAATGCCCGCAACATATAACTATCAGCAAAGAAGAGCGATTTGGCGGTGGAGATGGCTGTAAGGCTGAGCGCAAATACCAAAAGCAGAGTGCAAATCAATGTCTTTTTCATCTTTGTTCCCCTATTGATCAATTCTCAACTTGCCTTTCAGCATGCTGCGGATGGCGATGAAATCTGCGCTGGTGGCGGTGATTTCCACCAAGGATTGGGATTCCTCGAAGCTAAACTCCCATTTCAGATATATCTCGGGGTTTGTGAAGAGATCCAAATCACTTCTCGTAAGAGTAAGCGGTGGCAGGGTTTGCCAGGTGTCGCTCACTTGGGAGGAATGCAGCTGTAGTTCTTTTCTAAAACTATAAGTGGTGGTATCGGCAGGGTCGATATTCGGGCTGATACCGAAGTATCCCCTTACCCAGCCTCCGAGGGGAATCTTGTTCATCACTTCCAGTTCCAATCCGGCTTCCAGCATGTTGTCTGAGATGTATTCCCGATTATCCTCGCTGATGTTGATCTTTACCGCTTCCTCTACGCTCACGGTGTGATCGTGGAGCCAGAACCGGAAAGGAGCATCCACTGTGTAGTGCATGTAGATGCGGTCGCTCTTGTGCAAGGTGCCATATCCGGATTCGGTATTGATGGTAAAGGCAGCGTCCACGATCTCGATGTGCTCCGGCATGATCTGCATCAGAGTGCTGATGTTGTTATCGAAGATCAGGGTGCTGAAACCAGGGTTGCCGTTCTGGGATTGGGCTATTACATAGTTGTTGCCGTCTTCATCAACTATTGGGATGCGTCTTACCTCTGTGCCGCGCCGGGCTTCAAAGAAGCCGCTGAACTCGCTGGTGAAGCCCATATGGTTGATTACGTCTATCTGCAAACGGGCGTCGTGCAGGGTAATCGCCTCATCGATGCCATTGGGGTAGTCGATATCGATGCTGGCGGATGAACTATTGATGCCAAGCTGCATATGGTTGAGTTCGCCCTGAAACAACGAGAAGCTCATGGCTTCGTTCATGCGGACATCTAAGGTGCCCAAAATCGAGCCATTCGGCAGGGTGGATGTGGCGTGGAAACTAACCTCCAGAGCACTCAGCTGCGTCGTGCTGTTCTGTTCACCAAAGTGGTATCCCGCAAGGTTGATCGTCTGCCATCCATCAACCCCGTTATAGTTAAGAGTTAGGGGTTGTCCCTGATTATCGGTGATATCAGCGATGCTGATAGTGATCTCCTGGGTTTCGGGCAGGATGTTGTTCAGACAGTAACTTAGGCTTCCGGTATCTACCAGTCCGTAGAAAAGCTGGGCATTATTCTGGCTGTCTAAAAAAGGCAGCTCAAAGCTTTGATTAATTCCGGAAGGCAGGGGTATGTCACTTTCATCGATGGCGGGGTTGAACTCCACCTCGCCGATCTCCGGGGTATCCACGTCGCCGGTTCCGGTAAGGAACAGGAGATCGTCGTCTCCGATTACGATGTTCACGCTATCTACAAGTTCCGAGATATAATAGCTGTCATTTACCAATGGGATTGCCAGATCGATGTCCCACACGGGCAGGGATGGCTTTTGAATCTCACAGGCGCCAAATAAAAGCAAGATGCTAATCCAACATAAGAGTAAAGCTTTCATCGGTAGTCCTTTTGCAGCCGCGTTAGGTTGCACGAATTTTTATAAAACATAGCAAGAATCAATCCGCTTCATGGAAAAACAGCGCCTCCATGAGCTTTGAGCAAGTTGAGTTCAGCCTTGTCCAGGTTGTCCGCGAGGTGGGGTTCTGCCAGTAATCTGCGCCGGAGCAGCTCCTGCTTTACCAATTCACCAAAAGCGGGGTGCCAAGGCCCGGCAATGATATCCTGGGGGGAGAGGTTCGAGGGAATGCCCTGTTTGATGATCCGAATGCCTCTCTGGGAGCAGGGTTCGTGATAATCTGCACAGATGTTTATCGCGTCTCTCAGACTGAGGGCTTGGTATTCGCCTTCCGCAAACATGGTGGCGAGGCGGGTTCCTTGGATCACGATGGTGGGATACAAACGCAGGAGATCTGGCGCTAATAGGTTGATCTGCTCCAGGTTGGATAACCGGGTGTGCTCAGTGCTGCCAGGCAAGCCGGGCATAAGCTGGATGCCCAGGATAAACCGGGCGTTTTGCACCATCCGGGCGGCATGGATAGCGGTTTTGCCATCATATCCTCTCCCGCTCTTAGCCAACACGTTGTCGTCAAAATCCTGGATCCCAAGCTCTATGGTATTCACCCTATTTTCTTTCAGAAAGTCCAGCGTATCCATGTCGATATAGGCGGGGTGAGTGCTTATGCGGATGCTGTCCTTGGGCTCCAGCAGGGCTTTGATGGCAGATAGATACTTCGCTTGCACAATCCGGGGAAGGGCGGTGAAGGTTCCGCCATAGAAGGCGATTTCCTTTGGGCGGGAAACATTTCGCCGGACAAAAACCTCTGCTTCCCGCTCTGCCTGGGCAAGGTCGAATTCCCGGGAGCCGCTGATTTTGCGTTGATCGCAATAGACGCAGCTTCCGGGGCAACCCTGCATTGGTATGAAGAGAGGATAGATGAGGCTCTTATCCGGCTTTTTCATCCTATTTACTAATTTTCATCGGCCTGGCGAGATAGCTGGTATGCAGAAGCTTTTTGGCTTTCTCGCTGTTTGGTGCGCCCAGATACTCTTTATAGAGATTTTGGATGCTTTGGTTATTGTGGGATTCTCTGCGCTCAGCATGGTCGTCCTCTTTGTAGAGACCCTTGGCGCGAGCAAGGCGAACCCGGTTTGTGCTACGATAGGGTTGACCACCGCCGCCCACGCATCCCCCGGTGCAAGCCATTACTTCCACGAAGTGATAGGGAGGTTCTTCGCCTGCCACTTTAGCAGCGCGGATTTCGTCCATTAGCTTGGACACATTACCCAAGCCGGAGGCTACTCCGATGCGGATTTCTTTGCCCAGAAGCTCGATCTTTCCTTTCTTGATGCCTTTTGCGCCGCGCACGAAGTCGATCTTGGGATCCGGCAATTCGCTGCCTGTCGCCAGGAAGTAGGCGGTTCTAAGAGCTGCTTCCATTACACCGCCGGTAGCGCCGAAGATGGTGCCAGCGCCGCTATATTCACCCAAGGGGTTATCGGCGACACCATCGTCCAGCTTCGCCAGATCAATGCCCCGGGTTTTCAGCATGCGGGCAAGTTCGCGAGTGGTAATGGTGATATCCACGTCTTTATGACCGGAGGCATACATATCCTCCATACGCTCGATCTCATATTTCTTCGCGGTACAGGGCATTACGGATACCAGGAAGATCTTGTTGGGATCGATCCCCATCTTTTCCGCCCAATATGTTTTGACCATGGTGCCCACCATTTGGTGTGGGCTTTTGGAAGAAGAGAATTGGGGGATCAGGTCGCTATGGAACTTCTCCAGATAATCTACCCAAGAGGGGCAACAGGTGGTGATCAGGGGGAATTTTTCCGGATGTTCCTTGAAGAGATGCACAAATTCGCTGGCTTCTTCCATGATCGTTAGATCCGCCCCGAAGTTTGTATCAAACACATACTTAAAGCCCAGCTCACGTAGCGCGGTGTACATCTTGCCTTTCACGTTGGTTCCGGGTTTGAGCCCGAATTCTTCGCCCAGAGCCACGCGAACCGCCGGTGCTTCCTGAGCCACCAGCACCATCTCGGGATCGTCCAAAGCCTTCCACAGGGCGTCGCTATCATCGCATTCATAGATCGCCGCCACGGGGCAATGCGCGCTGCATTGACCGCATTTCACGCATTCGCTGGTCTCCAGCTCGCGATCAAAGGTGGGGCCTACGTAGGTCTCAAATCCGCGTTCGCTGTTTTCCAGAGCGTGCACATCTTGAATTTCGTTGCAGACATAGGTGCAGCGTCCGCATTGAATACAATATGAAGGGTCCAGAGTGATGGAGGGGGAGGATTCGTCGCGTCCCTTATACTTTCTTTTCACTTTCTTCAGGTGCATATGGCGGATGGCAAGTTCTTGTGAAAGAGCCTGCAATTCACAGCGTCCGTTCTTGATGCATTCCGGGCAATTGTTGGGATGGTTCGAAAGGATGATTTCCATCGCTTCCCGACGCAAATCCAGGAGCTTTTTGCCGGTGGTTTTGATCTGCATACCGTCTTCGCAGGGGGTGGAACAGGCGCGCACCACGCGTCCATTAATTTCCACCATACACACACCACAATTGCCAAATGCGGGCAGATCTTCGTGGTAACAAAGATGGGGAACCGGATATCCTGCTTTGGTGCAGGCATGCAAAACCTTGGTGTTTTTCAGCACCTGTGTAGCTTTGCCATTAATATAGACTGTTATCATATTCTCTCCCTTGGGCGCATTTTTTTCTGTGCGTCATGTTGCCCGAGGGGGAAGATTATGTCAAGAGCGAAAGCCAAAACTGCTTGACAATATTACATAGATAATTAGTATGTATTAAGGTATAGAAACTTAAAACTGCGAACAAGGAGAATAAAATGGCGGTTAACACCAAGACGGAATATGCCTTGCGGGCTCTGATCGAGATCCATAAGAATGGCCGCATTTCCGCACAGAAGATCTGCGAAGCCCAGAGTTTGCCCAAAAAATACATCGAGCATCTATTGGCTTTACTGAAGGGTGCCGGGATGGTAACCAGCAGCCCGGGTAGTTTGGGCGGATACGAGCTCTCCAAAAAGCCGGAGGAGATCAGTTTTGCGGATATCCTGGAGGCGGTTGAAGACAACAGCTTTGTAGCTGGATGTTTAGTGGATTCCGGCAGGCACTGCTTGGGAGAGGACTGTCCTCTTTCGCCATTTTTCAGCGAACTGGATAATAGATTACAAGAGATTTTCAGGGGATACAACCTGCGGGACATCCTGGATTTCTGGGAAAGGAAAGATAAATGAAACCCGGCAACATATATTTGGATAACTGTGTGAGCAGCAAGCTGGCGCCAGAGGCTCTGGAAGCCATGATTCCTTATTTCTCTGAAAAGTTCTGGTATCCCGGTAGCTTCGTAAGCACGGGAGAGAGCGCAAACGACTCTCTGGCAGCGTTTTCCTCTGTGATTGCGGCAAGCATGGGAGCAATGCCAGAAGAAATCCATTTCACCTCTGGTGGCACCTTGGCAAACAACATCGCCATCAAGGGTTTGGCAGCCAGCCTGAAGCGCGGCCATGTGATCGTGAGTGTGGTGGATTACCCCGATCTGCTTACCAATGCCGCCTGGCTGGAAAAGCAGGGCTTTGAAGTAAGCTACCTCGGTGCCGATAAGGAAGCGCGGATCGACCTAAATAAGCTAAAAGCCGAAATCCGTCCGGATACGGTGCTGTTTATGACCACCGCTGTGAACCATGTGGTGGGCACCATTCAGCCGTTGAAAGAAATCCACGAAATCCTAAAAAGCGCAGCCAACAAGATTTTCTTCCATGTCGATGCCGGGCAGGCTTATGGCAAGATGCCGCTGAATGTAAACGATTTTGGGATCGACACCATGAGTGTGTCCGCTCACAAGATCCACGGTCCCCAGGGGATCGGCGCGCTGTATGTGCGCAAGGGCACCAAGCTGGGGCAGTTTATCCACGGAGTGAAGCGGGTGGACGGTCTTCAGACCGGTGGGCTTTCCATAGCCTTGATCGCGGGCTTTGCCAAGGCGGTTGAACTTGTTTTTGCAGATCTGGATGCAAGCATCCGCCATCTCCGCGAGCTTTCGGATTATCTTCTGGAAGGCTTAAAAAAGCGCATACCATACATCGCGCTCAATGGCGCTCCCGGATTGAGCAGAGCACCGCACAACGTGAATATCTCGATAGATTACATCGAAGGTGAAGCCATCACCATGATGCTGGATATGCACGGCATCACCGTAGCCACCGGATCCGCCTGCGCTTCTCAAGGGCTGAAGGCAAATTACGTTCTGATGGCGATCGGCAAAAACCATGTGCAATCCCACGGCTCCATGAAATTCACCCTTTCCCGCTATACCACGAAGGAAGATCTGGATTTCACCATCGACAAACTTGCCGAAATCACGGAAGAACTTCGCAGCCGCAGCCCGCTTTACAACGCTTTGAAAAAACAGGAGATATAAATGCAATACTCACAGAAAGTTCTGGATCACTTCATGCATCCCCACAACGTGGGAAAGATGGAAAATCCCGATGCCTCCGCCACCGAGGGCAGCCCTTCCTGCGGGGATCAGGTTACCGTGTATCTGAAGGTAAACAAAGATGATATGACCATCGAAGACATCAGTTTCCTCTCTTATGGATGCGCTTCAAACATCGCCACCGCTTCGATTATCACAGATCTCGCCAAGGGCAAGAGCCTGGAAGACGCCAAGAAGATCACATGGCGTGACGCGATGGAGGCTTTGGACGGCCTTCCCCCCGTGAAGGTTCACTGTTCGGTGCTGGCGGCGGATACCCTGCAAACTGCCATCTCGAACTATGAGATCGCTAATGGTCTCAAGGAAGTGCCAAACTTCAGCAAAGATACCATTCTCGACGAGCTCAAGAAGATCATTTATCCGCAGGTAGGCGAGGATATCGTTAGCCTCAAGATGGTGAAATATGTGGGCTTTAGCGATGGTGAAGTGTTGATAGACCTCAATATCATGAGCTTTGACACATGGCGCGAAAACGTGGTGGAAGAGATTCACGAGCATCTGGAAAAGTATCCGGAAGTGAAGAACATCCAGATCAACTTCCCCTGAACTACATAAGTTATATTAGTAAAAGAACGTGATGCCGGATTCGTCCGGCATTTTCCTTTTGCCCGGCAATCTGGATCTTCGCGGTTTTCCCAAGCTTTACTCAGGGTGGTTCATTGGTTATTGGATAGCTTCATGCCATATGCTTGCCCAATGCTCGCGGAAGTCGCGGAGTGTTATCCAAGCCAGCTTCCAGGAGTCTGCACTGCATCGGAGTAGCTTGGATACTGCTGATATTCCGCTTTGGGTAATGAGGAAGCAGCGCCAGACAAGATACGAGAACAAAATGTCTTGCCAAATTGACATACCTTTCAGAAACTGGCACCAAAGATTAAGATAGGGAGGTGAGGATGATCCTATATTACAAAGTGGCTGATCAACGCTTGGTTCCTGCGCTCAATCAGGATGATTCTTTTTGGATACATCTGGAAAGTCCTGATCCGGACGAAGTGAACATGATCCTCGCCAAATACGACCTCCCGGAAGATTTTATCACGGATCTTCAGGACGCGGACGAGAATTCGCGGATGGAGTACGACGAAGGAGCATTGCTGATCATTTTGCGGGTTCCGCTCTACTACCGTCACCGCTCCGCCAGCGTAAGCTTTTCCACAGCGCCTTTGGGGATCATCGTGGTGGACGACAAGGTGATCACGGTGAGTTTCTACGAAAACGAGATTCTCACGCAATATCTGGATGGCACCCATCGTCCATTCAGGATCACCCAGCAGAGCTTTATCCTGGCGATCAACCTGCGCACCGCGACCTACTTTCTGAAGTTCCTGAAAGAGATCAACCGCCGCACAAACAATATCGAGAACGAGCTGCACCAATCCATGCGCAACAAGGAACTGATCCGCCTGCTCAAAATGGAAAAATCATTGGTGTTTTTCAATACCTCTTTGAAGAGCAACGAGATCATCCTGGAGCGGATGCAACGCTCTCGCTGGCTACAAGAGGATCCGGACGCGGAAGATCAGATCGAGGACGTGATCATCGAAAACAAGCAGGCCATCGAGATGGCAAACATCCATAGCAGCATCCTGAGCGGGATGATGGATGCCTTTGCCTCGGTGATCTCAAACAACCTGAACGTGGTGATGAAGTTTCTCACCTCGGTGACCATCATCCTGGCTTTGCCGACCCTGATCGCCAGCATCTATGGCATGAACGTGCACCTGCCTTTGCAGGATAATCCCTATGCCTTCATGATCGTGATGGGGCTTTCGCTGATACTCTCGGTAGCGTTGGTGTTCATCTTTATACGCAAGAAGTATTTTTAGGAGTTTACAATGTATTTGTTAAATGTTACAGACACCTTTTCTGCCGCGCATCGCTTGTGCGGTTACCAGGGTGCGTGCTCGAATTTGCATGGGCACAATTGGAAAGTGCGGGTGGGTATCGAGTGTGAAAAGCTGGATGAGATCGGAATGGCGTTGGATTACGGTATCATCAAGGGCATCCTGAAAGAAGTTTTGGATGGATTTGACCACGAATACCTGAACGATCTGCCTCAATTGGAAGGCAAAAACCCCACCTCCGAGAACTTGGCAAAAATGATCTACGAAGAAGTGGCGAAAGGGCTGAAGCCATATCCCGCCAGAATCCGGGAAGTGGAAATCAATGAATCCGAACGCAGTAGCGTGATCTACAGCAATGCTTAGAATAGTAGATTCTTACTATGTAAAAAGCGCGGTGGAGCCTGCGGATTATCCCGCTTCAGCCTATCCGGAATTTGCCTTCGCAGGCAGAAGTAATGTGGGGAAATCCTCTTTGATAAACCTCCTTACCAGTCACCACGGCCTGGCAAAAACCTCCGGCACCCCCGGGAAAACCCGGCTCTTGAACTTCTTCCTTACCCGCTACAAGATAGACGATAGCGAGGAAGCCGGGTTCTTGCAACTCACAGACTTGCCCGGTTATGGCTTTGCGGAAGTGAGTATGAAAGAGCAGGAAAAGTGGCGCCGGATGGTAAGCAAGTATTTTGAAAACCGCGAGCAATTGCGCAGCATCTTTGTGCTGGTGGATATCCGGCACCCCGCAGACAAGAAGGATATCCAGATGCTGGAGATGCTGAGGATCCGGAATGTGGATCATTGCGTGGTGGCGACTAAAGCGGATAAAATCCCGATCACCAAACGCAAAAAGGTGTTGGCGGAGCTTGCCAAAGGCTTGGGTTTGAGAGACGAACCGCTGTTTGCGGTATCTTCCTTGAAAAACACGGGGATGTCTCAACTTACGGACTTTCTGCAGAGTAGATTGTAATATCATAATATGCACGATAGATACGATGTCATCGTAATCGGTGCCGGTCATGCCGGGATCGAAGCCGCTCTTGCCGCCGCCAGACGTGGGGCTAAGACGGTTCTTTTCACGATCAAACTGGAAGCCATCGGCAGAATGAGTTGCAACCCCTCCATTGGGGGACCCGCCAAGGGGCACCTCGCCAGAGAAGTTGACGCACTGGGCGGTGAAATGGCGCGGGTGGCGGATCTCACCGGAATCCATTTCCGGATGTTGAATCGCAGTAAAGGTCCGGCAGTTTGGGCTCCACGGGCACAAAACGATAAACATGAATATACCAGGTTGATGCGGGAGGTGGTGGAAAACACAGCCAATCTGCATCTATTGGAAGCCAATATTGCCCAATTGATCGTGGAAAACGGGGAACTCAAGGGTTGTATCAGTGAGATCGGACACCACTATTATGCGCCGAAGATTATCATCGCCAGCGGCACCTTTCTGGCAGGACGCATCCACATCGGGAAACGGAGCTACAAAGGCGGGCGCAGTGGTGAGCCGTCCTCGGACGAACTATCGCAAAATCTTGCCGAATATGGGCTTAAAGTATTGAGATTCAAGACGGGCACACCGCCAAGAGTGGATCTGAACAGCCTGGATTACAGCCAGTTGGAAGCTCAGCCCGGCGACATCGATCCCAGTGGATTTTCCTACTTCCGGAATATCAAGTTGCACAACAAAGTGAATTGCTACCTAACTCGCACCACCGCCCAAACGCATCGGATCATCCAGGAAAACATCCACGAATCTGCTCTGTATGGTGGGATCATCCAGGGCATTGGTCCCCGCTATTGCCCTTCGATCGAGGATAAAATCGTGAAGTTTCCCCAGCGGGAAAGCCACCACGTCTTCATCGAACCGGAAGGGTTAAACACAACCGAAGGCTATGTGAACGGGATCTCCACCAGCCTGCCAACCAACGTTCAGGAAGAGATCATCCGCAGCATTCCCGGCTTGGAACAAGCCCGGATCATGCGCTATGCCTATGCTATCGAATATGACTATGTGGATCCCTCCGAGATATACCCATGGCTGGAGTGTAAGAAGCTGAAAGGATTGTATCTGGCAGGGCAGATCAATGGTACCAGCGGTTACGAGGAAGCCGCGGCGCAGGGTCTGATGGCGGGGATCAACGCTACTCTTGCGTTGGAAAACAAGGATCCCGTAGTGCTGTCCCGCAGCGAGGCATACATCGGGGTCTTGATCGACGACCTGGTGAGCTGCGGTACCAATGAGCCATATCGGATGTTCACCTCCAGGGCGGAATATCGCTTGCTCTTGCGTCAGGATAACGCGGATGAGCGGCTGATGCCACTGGGCTATCAACTCGGTTTGGTTTCAGACGAAAGATGGCAACTCTTTCAACAAATGCTGAGGATCAAAGAGCGGGAGATGGATGTTCTGCGCAACACAAATAGCAAGATGCACCCCGATCTCAAAGAACCTACCAAGCTGGCACTACTATTGAAACGGCCGGAACTGGGGATTCTTGATCTGCAGAATTTTGGCTATGAGATCCGGGAGGATTTTACGCCGGAGATCAGGACGAAAGTGGAGCTGGAAATAAAGTATTCCGGATATCTGAACCGGATGCACGAAGAGCTGGAACGCCATCAGAGGGCAGAAGAGTATCGCATTCCGGCAAATATCGATTATTATGAGATAAAGAGTCTGGCTTGGGAAGCGCGGGAAAAGCTGGCGCGGATCCGGCCACAGAATATCGCGCAGGCAATGCGCATCCCGGGTGTGAATTACACCGATACATCAGCTCTGTTGATCTGGTTGAAAAAGCACAACAAACAGGCGGAGGAACCAATATCCTGAAGCCTCTGCCGGGGAGATGAGAGATGAACAGCTATGCCGTGATCCCTGCCCGCTATGCCTCTACCCGCTTTCCCGGAAAACCTCTGGCAATGTTGGCTGGAAAGCCGATTATCCAGCACGTTTGGGAACGTGTGAGCAAATCCAAACTCTTCGACGAGATATTCATCGCGACGGACGATCTCAAGATTTCTGCCGCGGCACAAAACTTTGGAGCCATCGTGATGCTTACAGATAGCGACCTGCCCAGCGGGACCGACCGGGTGGCGGCGGTGGCGGAATTTCTGGAGCCAGGCAGCGTGATCCTGAATGTTCAAGGCGATGAACCGCTGATCTCGACCTCAGCGCTGGCTGCGCTTTTGGATGCGTTCTCGGATAACGACGTCCTGATGGCAAGCCTGATGACGGATTTCACGGATCCCGAGGAAGTCTCGAACCCCAATATGGTGAAAGTGGTGGTGGATTCCCGCGGGAACGCCTTGTATTTCTCGCGCAGTCCGATACCCTATAACCGGGATGGCGTTCCGGGCTACAAGTATAAACGGCACATCGGGGTCTATGGCTTTCGCTATGAAGCGTTGATGAGCTTTGTGAGCCTGCCGGTGGGTAAATTGGAAGGAATCGAGAAGCTGGAACAACTGCGCGCTCTGGAATATGGCATACCCATCCGTATGGTACACAGCGATTATCAGGGGATCGGCATCGATACTCCCGAGGATCTTTTGCGCATAGCCAAAGAACTGAAAGAGAGGAACTTATCTTGAAAATAAAACTCATAATCCCGGTAATCGGATTGCTTATCCTAAGCGCATGCGCACAAAACCTGAGAATCATGCACACCAACGACAGCCATGCCGCCTACGAACCCGCCCGCAACCGCCTTGGCGGATATCAAGCGCTGGAATACCACCTTCAGGAATCAAGAAACGAAGTGGACGCACATATGTGGCTGGATGCGGGAGATATGCAAACAGGATCGATCTTTTCCAGCATGAAATGGGAAGGGCTGCAAGGCGGGGCAGTCTTGAAGGTCTTCGAAGATCTGGATCTGGATGCGGCAACCTTTGGCAATCATGAATTCGACGTCTCCGAAGAACACGCACGGGCTTTGGTGGAGCGCTCTGCCTTTCCGTTTCTGAGCGCAAACATCTTGAACCAGGACGGCACCAGCTTCGGCGATGCCAAGTATGCGATCTTCCCCAAAGGAAAACTTAAAGTGGGAGTTATCGGCCTCACCATCGAGAGCCTTCCAGAACGGGTCAAGGCAGAAAACGTAAGAAACCTGAGAATCTTGCCCTATCTGGAAGCGATCGGCATGGTTCTGGACGAAGTGGATAAAGCAAGCGACCTGGTGGTGATCCTCAGCCACAATGGTTGGGAAGCAGATAGCCTGCTCGCTACACAATTGGACGATAGAGTGGATATAATTATAGGCGGTCACTCGCATATCGCGACCCACGAAGCACGACGAGTGAATGGTATCTACATCCTCTCCGCAGGAAGCCATCTGCAGCTATTGGGCTTGGCGGATCTAAAAGTCCGGCGGGATCGGATCAGTTCCTTTTCCAGCAAACTGATTCCACTTACTCAGCCTCCGATGGGCTTTCGCAGTAAACTGGCGAAGTTCATGGATGAAAGCATCGGAGAGCTGCAGATGCAACTTAGTGAAGTGGTGGGAACCTTGCCCTTTGCCTTTGAAGTGGATAAGTTCAGCGTGACCCCCGGCTCGTTCTGGGTGGCGAAGGCAATCCGCGAACAATATCCGGAGGCGGATCTGGCAATGATCAATAATGGAGGATTGCGCAAACATCTGCCAGCGGGGCAGGTTACCCTGCGCGATCTTCATGAATACATACCCTTTGGCAACAGCGTGGTGATGTTCAGCTGCTATGGAAGGGACATCCTTGCTGCCCAGGCAAAGAATCGGGAAATCCTGGAAACACGACCCTACGACATCATGAGCCTCAGCGAAGAATCCTGGCTAAACGAGGCTTCAGGGGCGTTTCGGATTCAAGGCAAAGAGCTTGTTCCGGACAAAGTGTACCGGGTGGTGAGCCACGACTACATCCTCAGCCAATGGGATAAGTATCTGGGATTCGAGCCTTTTAATGTGGATGAGACAGGGGATATGTTCCTGGACGCGATCATTCGCCAGGTGCGGCAAGAACTGGGTGGAACGAACTAAAGGGTAAGGATTTGGCGATAGACGCGGTCTCGCTGAGTGAGATCTGCGGAAAGCGGCATTTGAGCAGACTGAACGCCATTACCAGACGGTGATCTTGCTGAGTGTCCAGCACCACCGGCGCTACATTATCGGGGTCAAGGGGATGGATGGTAAGGGAATCCGCATCCCTACGATATGTTACGCCAAGTAGATCAAAAGCCCAGCAGATGCCTGCCACACGGTCGCTTTCCTTGTGGATAAGCCTGCCGATACCGCCAAGCTGGGTGCGTCCTTCACAGAAAAGCGCCAGGATGCTAAGCACCGGCATCAGGTCTGGAGCATCCTTCAGGCAGATATCCGCCCCATGCAAGCTGCCCGGCAAAACAGTGCAGATATCGCCATCCCAAGCTACTCTGGCGCCCATCTGGGCAAGGTGGTCGAAGACAATCGCGTCTGCCTGGGGCAAGGAGGGGTTTAGTTTTAGTTTCAGGCGGATTCCTCCGGGGCAAAGCGCTCCCTTGACCGCATAAAATGCCGCGGTGGAAATATCTGCATCTACCCAGAACTCTTCAGGCAGATCCCAGTTTGTGCAAGAGATGCAAATCCCATCTTGCACTTGCTGAATGGACGCGCCAAACATACTGATCAGGTTCAAGCTAAGGTCGATATACGGTTTGGATACCTGATCCGGATTGATTTGTAGCCTGAGCGGCGTTTGCATGAAGGGAGCGGCAAGGATCAGCGAGCTATGAAACTGGCTACTGAAGTTACCGCAAAGCACACCCGCTCCCCCCGCCAGGTGGCTACCGATGATCTCCAAAGTAGCATCCATTTGCGTGATCGACGCCCCCATCCCGGTAAGAGCCACTTCCAGAGGCTTGTAACCACGGTGTAGAAGAGTGCTGGACAGCACTATCCGTGAGTGTAACTCAGGCTGGTTTGCCAATACCGAGAGCCAGAGCCTAAAGGCAGTGGCGGAGGCTGTGAAACGATAATCATGATTGCTCTTGCGATGTAGCTCAAGATCGAACTGGAAGCTGGCAGAATCGGCATCCCGCAGAATATGGAAGCCGAATGTCAAGAGCGCATGTTCCATCTCCAGAACATCCGCGCAGGGGTTGTAGTTTAAAAGCTTGATGCCACATCGGGAGTGGGCGGCAAGCGCCATCATCCGCTGTAGAATCGATTTTGAGCCGGTTATCCGGATTTCATTATGCATCGTTTACAGAATCCTTTTGTAGCCTCTTTGAAAAGCGTCCATCCACTTCATGCTTGACAGGATTCCTGTCAAGAGGCTTTGTGGGCAAAACATAAGAAAAGCTGGATAAAATATGGAATCACGTCCCTCGTGGCAGGAATACTTCATGAAGATGGCATTTTTAGCGTCCAGCCGTAGCACGTGTCTGCGGCGGGCGGTGGGTGCCGCTTTGGTGCGAGACAACCAATTGATCTCCACCGGTTATAATGGCAGCCCCAAGAACAGCCCGCATTGCGCTGAAACCGGGTGCCTGCGAGAGCAACAGAATGTTCCATCCGGGGAGAAGCACGAGCTATGCCGCGGGGTTCACGCGGAGCAAAACGCGATTATCCAGGCGGCGATCAACGGCAGCAGCACACGCGGCGCGGTGTTATATTGTACCCATCAGCCTTGCAGCATCTGCGCCCGCTTGATTATCAACGCAGAGATCAAACAGGTTTTTGTAGCAAACGCTTATCCGGATGAACTGGCGACGCGGCTGTTTCAGGAAGCCGGGATAGGTATGATTCTGATGAATCTGGAGACAGGCGAATCACTGAGGCTAACCTGATATGCTCAAGACATTTAGCGTAAAAGACTTGATCCTGATCGCAGCATTGGCGGCGGTGGGAATAGCGATCAAGCCCCTGGTGGGTCCCTTTTTCAAGATACTTTCGCGTCCCATGGGCATACCCGGCGGATCATTTGCCGGCGGATTCTATATGATGTGGCTGGTGTTGGCGGTGGTGATCGTGAACAAACCCAATACGGGAATAGTGTTTGGCATTTTACAAGCGATTGGTGTGTTGATATTCGGCATTTCCGGAAATCAGGGCGCACTCTCGCTGGTATCGTATTCCATCCCCGGGATCATCGCGGATCTGGTATATTTATCATACAGAAAGCGGGCGCATCTGCTCTCTCAGATATCCATCTGCGCGCTTAGTAATGCTGCCGGAGCATTGATTTCCGTAATTGTGATGTTCAACCACCCCCCTCTGATCATCATGGCAGTGGCGGGGATGGCGATAGCATCCGGCGTGGTAGGCGGTTTTTTGAGTTATGGAATTTATAGAAGCATCAAAGAAATGAGGATAATATGAGCAAACATATCGTAATATTGTTGCTGCTTTGTAGTCTGAGCCCCCTGATGGCGCTGTTGATCGTGGACGCCAAAGGTGAGATCCACGAATACCCCTACGAACATTTTTTCAGGCTCCAGGGCGAGGACTTTGAGACGACCAAGGAAGTGGATAAAGAGATCGTTACAAATACCTGGAAGGGCATTCGTTTCGACCGCTGGCTGAAAGAACAGAAACTGGGCGATTTTGCCAGGATATCCTTCAAATCCGGAGACCGCTATGAAGTGAACTTCAACCGCGCGGAGTGGGACACCCTTACCTGCTATCTCGCCTATAGTGGCGAGGGCAAGATATTCCCCAAAGAACAGCTCCGGATCATCTTTCCCCACCTGAGAAGCATGCACTGGGTGCGAGATGTGGTACGGGTTACCTTGGATAACGCGAAGCAGATTCCGATGCCCGTGCGCTTCCTTAACTGGAACAAGTTCTTCATAGACCGTGAACTGGTAAAGGATCCCAAGCCCTTCAAGAAAATCGAGGGCTATCCGCTGGATGATTTTGTAGGAGAACTCAGCGACGCGCAGGTAAAGGATGTGGTGCTTTACAGTTCAGACGGTTTGATCCAGAACCTCAGCTATCCCTCCCAATTGGGGGGTGCGGTTTTTGAGCGGGATCCCAACGGCAAGATGAACCTGAAAAGCCCACAGATTCCCGGCGGGATGTGGATGAAGGACGTGGTATATCTGCAGGTGGATCAGCTTGCGATCATCAGCCCAAACTCTCCTTCCGCCCTGATCCATTTGGCAAAAACCCTTAATTGGCAGATCACCCCGGAAAGCACGGTGCGTTTACATTATACAGACGGCGCAGAGGAGGACATGATCCTCGGGGATGCGCTGGCGGAGCCAATGGTTTTTGACGGAACCGGATATTTTAGCATCCAACCCTAAACTGACAGCCTCAAGCGTGGGGCTTTTATATCCGGATGCGCCACACAAGCTGTTTGAAGGCCTCAGCTTCGAGCTCCGGGCAGGAGAACTCTTGGCGATCACCGGAGGTAATTCTTGTGGCAAGAGCAGCCTGATAAACTGTCTGTGCGGGATCATCCCCAAAAGCATCACCGCCACTCTGGAGGGGCGCGTCACTCTGAACGGGATCAGCCTGGAGGAAATCCCTCTGTGTGAAGTGTATCGCCATATCAGCGTAATCCTGGCGAATGCTGGGGATCAATTGCTGATGCCCACAGTGGAGCTGGAACTTGCTTTTGCCCTGGAAAACATGGGCTTAGCCTCTTCGGAGATACGTCTCAGAGTGGAGCGCGCTGCCGCCCGGTTTGGGCTGGAATCCCTCTTGCAGGCATCTCCGCGAAAGCTAAGCGGCGGAGAACAGCGCAAACTGCTTTTTGCCATTTGTGAATGCATGGAAACCCCGATCCTGATGCTGGACGAACCCGAAACTGGGCTATCCGGCAAAGCTTTGGACCTCTTGTGTGATTGGCTGAATGAACTACGCGAGGATGGCAGAGGGATCATTATCGCCAGCCACAATCCGCGGCTGATCTCGGTGGCAGACACCACCATCGCTTTGGACAAACATCGTGTTTGAGATTCTGGATTTGAAGTTTGCCTACCCCAATCGGGATCTGCTTTTTGAGCATCTTTCTTACCGTTTCCCTGAAGCAGGAGGCATCCTGCTTATGGGAGATAACGGCTGTGGGAAGAGCACTTTGTTGAAGCTCCTCTGCGCCAAGTTATCCCCACTTGGCGGAGAGATCAAACGCAGCCCCAAACCCTTGTTTTACCTGCCTCAGGATGCCGCAGTAAGGATCTTGGGCGTAAATCTGGAACAGGATTTGAGCATCTGGCAGATGGCGGGTTTGAACCCTGAAAAGGTGCTCAACCATCCTCTGATGCAAGGTTTTGCCCCCCAGACCTGGACGATGCAAACCCAAGAGCTTTCCAAAGGCACCCTGCAAGCCTATCTGAATAGTGTCATGCTTTCCCTTCCGGATTGCTATCCTGTTCTGGATGAACCTTTTGCCGCTCTGGACGCCCACCGGGCAGAGCTATTGGAGCGGGAGTTGAGCCAGCGGGAGGGATATCTGATTGTGAGCCATTTTCAGACCCAAGCGGCACCCAGGACGGTTGTCCGCCTCGAGGAAGGGAAGCTTTGGTAAATAGGCTGTTACACCCTTTGTCGTATTTCCTCCTCTGTATCTTTTACAGCAGTCTGGCAATCGCGATCGACAACCCCCGGATTCTGGTGATCATCATGCTACTGGCATGGCTGGTGGATTTTCGCCAAGGCTTCAACGCCGCAAAAGCCAAGCTGGCAAAGCTGGAACGCCTATATTGGCTGATCTTTTCGCTGATCCTGATCCAGTTGATATTTCGCCGGGGCGGCGGAGTGGCACTTAATCTGGGCGCAATATCCATCTACCGGGAAGCCCTGGAAAGCAGCGCATTTCTCAGCCTGAGGATCATCATCGTCTATATGTGTGCGATCAGCTTGAGCATGCTGGATTTTAGCAGCTATCGCAGCGCATTTGCGGCGATCCGTCTGCCGGAGGAGATCAGCTTCATGGTTTCCTATATGGCGCATCTGATCCCGGCTTTCAGCGCCAGATTCAAGGACCAGATGCAAGAATTGAGAGACCGCGGGATATCCATCCGCAAGCTCCCTCTAAAAGAGAAGATCAGGCTATATCGCATCCTCGCGCTATCTGCCATTGCAGACATCATCGGACAGAGCGGACGCCAGGCAATTGCGCTGGAACTTAGAGGTTTCCGCAGTTCCGGACGCCCCAGCAGCTTATATCGCCACCGCTTCGGGTTTTGGGATTTGGGCATCCTACTGTGGATCATCGGGGTATCGATCATGGTCCTATATTTGCGTAATTCATGGCATGGAAATTGCACCGTATCTGTAGCTATATGATAGATAAACAAGATACGACTGAACAGAAGATAGAACGCTTGAACCAGGAAGCATGGGGCGAATTGCGCCCTCCGGTAGGATCCAAATATCTGAAACTGGGGATCATCCTACTGTTGATGTTGCTTTCCCTGGGCGTTGGCACCTTGCTGATGTCCCGCTCAGAAAGCCAAAGAATCGCCCTCCTGGAGCAGGAAAACGCACTTCTGAAAGCCAAAATTCAGCTATATAGCTCTACTGTTGATTCCATCTATGCCAAGCTGGATTCTTTGGGCATCAAGCATGATCCCAAACGAAACAGCAGCCTTTTCCGGGGAGGGGCTACTTCCCATATAGCGCACTCCCAGGATCCCAAACTCCGTCACGAGATGGAAACATTGGAGGG
Organism: Candidatus Cloacimonadota bacterium; assembly: GCA_018433885.1. GTDB lineage: Bacteria > Cloacimonadota > Cloacimonadia > Cloacimonadales > Cloacimonadaceae > UBA5456. The sequence goes on along the minus strand of JAHDQK010000003.1, from coordinate 38,619 downwards.
GAATCTGGTGAACATCCTGAGGATGATCAGCCCCACGCATTCCGGTGACCTTGCCGTGGACGACGTCTTGCAGGAAACTATCGGCAATATCCCCTCGATATATCCCACCTTCGGTAGGATCTCGGATATCTGGGGAACTCGCATCCATCCCATCACCAACAACCTGGAGTTTCACTACGGGATCGACATCGCAAACGAGATTGGCACCCCAATCTACGCAACCGCCGCGGGTATCGTGCAGAGCGTGGATTTTGACAATGGCTACGGCAAGCGTGTGATTGTGGATCATGGCAACGGATATCGCACCATGTATGCTCATCTCTACAACAGCAGGGTTAAAGAGGGCGAAACCGTATCCAAAGGGCAAATCATCGCCATGATGGGCAACAGCGGATTTTCCACGGGACCCCATCTGCATTACGAAGTAAGCTTTCGGGGAGCGAAGATGAACCCTGCCCGCTACCTGAACCGCATAGACCGCTATGCCTTCCGTTGACCGCAGCGCCTGGCTGATCACAACCCACGCACCAACTCGGATTCTTTCCGGATACCAGAATATTCAGGGAGATATCATCGCCGTCGATGGTGGACTCGCGGTGGCGGCGGAGAACAGCCTAATTCCTAAAGTGCTGATCGGAGATTTTGATTCCCTAGATCATGACCTTCTGAAGAAGTATCCAGATATCCAAATTATTCGCCATCAACCCCAAAAGAACGAAACAGATACGGAACTGGCGCTTAAGTGGTGCCTGGATAGCGGATGCTATCAGAATATCGTTATCTGCAACGACATGCAGGGTAGAGTGGATCACAGCCTGGCGATCATCCAGAACTTGCTGGAGCTTCACCGCAAAGGGGTGGATATTACTATAGAGACAGAACGCCAGAGAATATTCTTCATTCGGGAAGACACCACTCTGAAAGGAAACAAGGGAGATCTCATCTCTCTGATTTCTTATAGCCGGGAAGCACGCTTCCTGCGCTCGATGGGGCTGGAATATCCTTTGGATAGGCTTGTGATCCATCAGCATCAAAGCCGGGGCATCAGCAACGTGTTTGTAAACGATTGCATAGAGATAGCCTTAGCTGCAGGCGAGGTTCTGGCAGTCTATAGCCCTAAGATGAAGTTATAAATCAATATTCATACTTTGGAGAAAACCCCTCCGCATCGCCCACCCTTCTTTCTCTTTGCCTTCACACATCGCCAAGCCGTGCCCAAGCCGGTTTGATGCAGTGTGGATTGCAACAACACAGCCTGCCGATTGCCTTGATGAATGGGGGTGTAGGAATGGTGTGTGCGGGTTCGAGAGCATTGTAGGCTAGATCATATTATCATGAGTAATCGCAATGCCTTGTGTCGCCCACAGGGGGCTCTTGGTCGTGATAAACCGCATTACGAAGAGCTACGCTACGCACCCTCGCTAAGGGTAGTGTCGCCCCTGGCGGGGCTTTTTTTGAGCTTCATGTTTTGGCTGAATGCCATTTTGCCATCTCTATGCTTTAGGGTTTACATACTTTACAAGCGTCAAATCCCTTTTGCAGTGCTTCATCTATGGGCATTGAAAGGGCGTGATCCTTCAGATATCTGCAGCCTTCCCGATGGTACTTTTTGTTTCCCGGATTAAACCACACAAGGTGCTGTTGATCTGTGGTAACCGGCGTTTCTGCATCCGCCCAGAGTCCCCGTTTTTGGTTTCTGGCATCGCGTTCGAGTTTCAGAAAATCCTCCAGAAACGTGAAGGGATAGCTGGTGTAGGCGTGACCGTAGCCTTGTTTCAGGATTTCGGCATTCACAAACAACGAATCGCTGCCCCGATACACATAGGCGAGCATTCTTTCGTAGCGGTCTTTGTGGTTTGTGGCAGAGTTGTTTTGATCATATTTGAAGAACACCCGTTCGTCCTTCAGGAGTTTCTTCAGGAAGTCGCTGGCTTCGATGCCAAAGTGTTCCACTTCTTTGTTGGGATGCACGGATTCTGGGGTATCCACCCCGATCAGGCGGATACGGACGTCCTTGCCGTCGATGTTTGCGATGAAGGTATCGCCATCTACGATTCTTACTACGCGATAGTGGTCTGTGGCGATCACGCTTTTTTCGGGACAAGTGAACAGCGCCAGCAGGAGGATCGCAAAAAGGGTGAAGATCAGCGCATATTTCACGGAGTAATCCTTAGCCTGGATAGACGATGTTGTTGGTGTTGGAAAGTGGGTTCAAAGAAGTCTGAAGCGGAACACCGAAGAGCTGGTAAAGGATATCTTCCCGCATCAGTTCATGTGGCTTTCCTTGGGCGAGAATGCTGCCGTCCTTCATAAAGATCATGATATCAGAAAAGTTCGCCGAGAGGTTCAGATTGTGGCTGATGAGGAGTATGCCTTTGTTTTGATCGGTGCAAATCTTCCTAAGCAGACGCATGGTATCGAGCTGGTAGTTGATGTCTAATTGGGAGAGGCTTTCGTCCAGAAGAATAAACGGAGTCTCCTGAACCAAGGCGCGGGCGATGAACACGCGCTGTTTTTCACCCCCGCTGAGTTGATGCAGAAATCTATCCCGCAAGGGGAATAGCGCCAGCCTTTCCAGGGTCTCACGCACCAGCAGGAGGTCTGTGTCCTCATACTTTTGTAACAAGCCCATGAAGGGGAAGCGTCCCATCAAAACGGTATCTTGGACGCTGTATTCAAATTCGCTGTGAAGCTCTTGGGGGATGTAGGCGACCATTTTTGCCAGTTCCGCGCGGGTAATCTGGTCGAGTTCCCGGTTTTGGATCGCTATTCTGCCGCTCTTGAGTTTCAGAAAGCCCATCAACGCGTAGAGCAGGGTGGATTTTCCGGCGCCGTTTGGCCCCAACAGCGTTGTGAATGAACCTTGGGCAAGCGAGATGGATACGTCCTTCAGGATGATCTTGTCCTGGTATCCGCAAGTAAGCCGTTCCGCCAGAATCAAATCTCAGGGTTCCTTGTTAATTAGTTCCAGCTGTTTGCGGGCGAGATCGGCGTAATCTTCGGGATTTGCTGCCTTTAGGGCGCGGGTCAGAAAGTCTTCGGCTTTGGTAATATTCTTCAGTTTCAAGTGGATCATCCCGATGTGGTAAAGCAGTTCGGAAGATTCTTCGGGAGATCCTTCCAAAGCAGGAAGGTATTTAGCGGCGAGATCGTAATCCCCTCTCAGATAGTGTAGCCATGCCATGGAATCCTGAAAATGGAGGGATTCCGGCTCCAGCTTCAGAGCCGCACTGATCAGAGCTTCCGCTTCGTCCCAATTGGCGGAATCGGAAAGCAGGAGATATCCTAGGTTGTTCTGCCATTGTGGGTTTTCCGGCCAGCGGGAAACCGCCATCCTGAGATACTTGATCTGGCTTTTACCATCCCCCGTCTGGGTGTAGTGATTGAGCAACACTCCGAGGTCGAGTTCTCCGCCCAAACCGTTATCCCACAGTTCCTTGGAGTATGCCACGAAAGCCGGGTGGGCTCTATCGGCGGGGTTAGCTTCGGTTATCAGCAAAAGATAGTCTTTAAGAAGACCGGTGGGGACATATTGGGAGATATCTCGCGCCAGCTCTGTCTTGATGTTTTCTACTTCGGTATCGGGCATGGAGGAATCCAGTACAACGCTGAACAGAGCGAGATTCAAGTCTCCGGATTCACGGATGTATCCGGAAAGTTTGTTAATGGCGGCGGTGTTTCCTTGTTTTATGGCTTGCATCATCATCAGGGCGGCAAGCCTGCTGTCGCCTGCGCTATCTTCTGGAGGGCTGTTCAGGTAGTTTAGAAGCTTGTTAAAGGCATTCTGATCCAAGGTTTTAAACGCTGCGGAGGCATTGAGATAGAGTAATCCGGAATCGCGGGTAGCCAGGATGCTCTCGGTCTGCTCCAAGATTCTCTCGTAACGGCGATTATCGTAGTAGAAATATAGATATCCTGCCATCGCGTCTTTATCTTCCGGATAACGCAATTTGGCATAGCGGGCAGTGGCGTTGGCGGCATTGTTTCCGTTCAGATACAGGGATTGCAGAAGGCTTTCGTTAAGTAAACCGGGAGTCAAGCTTTTCAGGATGCTTGCCGCCCGGGCATCGTCTCTGCCAAACCATGCCAGAGCGATCAGGCGAGCAAGCTCTTCATCACCGTCCATCAGGCTTTCCGCAGTTTGTAGATGTTTCAGGTTTGGCTTGCCGGAGGTCTTCTCTTCCATAAGAAATTGGTTGTAATATGCTCTGGCATCCGGAGCATGAATCAGAAGCTGATCATTTGCCCACTTCATGCCTTCAGTATCCTCGAGGTAATAATAGCTGTTGAAGGCATCCTGCAACATCTCTTTGTCAAACTGGTAATCCTTGCGAGCTTGCCTCAGCAGGTCTTGCAGGAGCAGGCGGGATTCCGGAGCGTTGTTGGCGCGGTAGAATTTGGCGGAGCTGATGAAATAAGCTTTGCGGATATACGGGCTTTGGGGGTCGCTATCCAGCGCCATGGCATATACTTGCCCCGCCACTCCGTGCTCGTTTAAAGCGCTGAGGTAGCTTCCACAGGCAAAATAATACATGGATGCCATGGTTGGCTGCGAATGGTCGATAAAGCGAAGTGGGGTGTGCGCGGGTTTGTTTACAGAGCTTTCCGGGAGGCTTGCGCATCCCCAGATCAAGCTGAGCAGAAGAAGCGGTAACAGGTTCCGAAGAGAGCGGATCATTTCAGTTCCAAAGTAGAGGAGATTACATACAGCTCCACCAAAATGGGCAGTTTGTCGCCCGCGGGGAAGTAAACAATGTTGTCCACAATATAGGCTTTACCATCATGCCAGAAGGCATAGCTTTGGAATCCGCCACCGATCAGGTGTTTCATGTTCTTCCAGCCGCCCACGATGCGATAGGCGTCGTAACCAGCCAATTGGGTGCGTTCTTTGCGGATGATTTCTTCATCGAAGACATCGCCCTCGAAATATTTCTCGCCCAATTCCTGGCGTTTCTTGATCAACCAATCGTGATCCACCTTGTTTTCGGGCATATCTTCATAATAGACGTTGATGTATTTATCCGGAATCTCGCGCTCTGCCATTCTGGCGCGGTAGAGGAAAGAAAGGAAGCGTCCGGTTTTGTCGTTCGAAAACAGGGTATAGTTGTCCGGGATCTTCAGGCTGAAGGGATAGTCTTTCCAAAAGGCAGCGGGGATGATCTTCTGTTGATAGGTCTGATACCCTTGCCGCTCGGCATAGCGTCGCACAAGGAGTTCGAAGATCTTGTCGCTCTGAATCGCGCCGATGCGCTCCAAGTTCAGTTTGTTTGAACCCATCAGATACATGATCAATTGATCTCGGCTGAAGTGGTTTCGGGCGATAAAGAGATCTCCTCCGCTGGAGTTTACGCGAGAGATAAAATCCTGGGCAAGGCTTTGGCGCATGTATTGCGAGACTCTTCCGTTGGATTCCAGATCGCCGATGAAAAGGAGATTCCGGTGCTGGCGGTAGTTATCCACTTCGGAGATGTTGAGGAGATTGAGGCGAAAGTATGTTTCGGGATAGACGACGATCAATTCACGCTCGAGGCTACTTTGAATAAAGGGCTGCAATATCCTCCAGTTGTCGTTGTCACAAAACACATAGATGTCTCTTTCATCGCCCATGGCAAGGGGTTTGGCGTTGTCTATTATTTTATCAAATGCTTCGTATCGGGCACTTTCCTTGTTCCCGCTTTGGCATCCCAACAACATCAAGAGGATGATGATCAGGATAGTGTAACGCATTATGCCTCCTTTGTAAAGAGCAGTTTCAGATAGTTGAATCCGCTAAGCAGAGTGATGCCAACCACCAGCCAGAACCAGATCTCCACCCCAAAACTAAAACCTTCGCTGATCTCAGGCAAAAAAGTCCATGCGCCCAAGGCGAAGATTATCCCAACCATCTGCATTACCGTCTTCAACTTGCCGAGTTTATCCGCAGGTACTACGATGCCACGTTTCTGATAGACATCCCTAAGTAGGGTAATGCCTGCTTCACGGATCAGGATCACGATAAAGATCAGGATGCTAAAATGAAAGGGGGGCAAGAGGCACAAAGCCAGTAGCGCGCTTAGCACCAAAAGCTTATCCGCCATGGGGTCCATGATCTTGCCAAAATCCGAGATCACCTGCCATTTGCGCGCCAGAAAGCCATCCACATAGTCTGTTAAAGATGCCAACACGAAGACAATCAGCGCGTATAGAGTGGATTTCTCCAACCGGGATACGAAGATCAGATAGATAAACACCGGCACCAAGAGAAAACGTAGCATGGTAAGGGCATTGGGGATGTATTTACGCATCTGGCTCTCCTTCCGTTTGGCTGAGATGTTCGGCGGGAGTAACCACAATCGGTTCGGCTTCCTTGGCTACCAGATCATGCTCATAAATTCTCAGGTTGAAATAGACCACCAGGGTGGCAAGCAGACTTAGAGCACCCATGGAGGCAAAGCTCCACCAGGAAGCGAGGTTCGCCCATCTTCCCAGATATGCCCCAAGATAGTAGATTCCCGATGCAAGACCCGCGGGAACGAGGAGCATTGTCCAACTATGGGCGGCATTCAGCTTGTTGTGGCGCATTACATCCACCACGCTGATCAAGCGCCGTTTTTGCCTTAGGTAGATGTGCATTTCGTAGCTCAGGCGGCTGAAGATGAAGATCAGGAACATCAGGATGCCGGCAAAGATATTGAAGACCAGGTTGCGATGGCTGAGGCGTTCCAGCTCCAGGATTATCTTGCTATAGGCTCCGCTTTGGCTATCCAGATCGTTTTCTGGGATCATGGTGCGCAGAAGATCCATCACTTGTTCTTTCGCGAGAATGCCTTTGGGATCTGCGGGGAACTTCACTGTTATCAGATCAGGGAACTCGTAGCTGGCGATCGTGGCATCAGTGAGAGGCAAGCCATAGGCTTCGATAAGTTCCAGGGCTGCTTGAAATCCGGTTTCGTGCTCGAAACCTGCCAGATCGGTCATGCGGCGTAAACCATCCATGATGGGACCGACGGCGGTGGTATCTGCCACATAGGCATACACGGGCAAGAGAGCCAGCTCGTCGTAGCAAGCTTGGACACTCTTTCCGTGATTGTGGGCAAGATAAGTCCAGGTGCCAAACAATAAGCTTAGCAACAGGAGGATCAGGTAAAATCGTGCATTCATTTCATATCCCTGTGAGTAATGATGGCCGAAACGTAGGCCTTGTTACCACCATGCTTACGGTGCTTCTTTGTGTCAAGCAAAGTATTGGTAGCCTCTTGGATCAATTCTTCCAGACGCTCTTCCGGATAGATCAGGATTGCCTTGCCATCCGGAAGCAGGAGCCTTGCGATGGCATCCAGGACGTCCTTCATGGTACAGGTGATCTCAAAGCGGCTGATATTGCGCGCGGGTATTGGGCTCAAGCGGCCGGATTTCAGCTTGCGCCAGGGAGGATTGGCATAGATCAGGTGGTAGCTACCTTCCGCTTGGCACAGGTCTGCCTCCCGGAAGTCGATTCCCAGATGGCATATCTTTGCATTGTGTCGGGCAAGTGAAGCAAGCTCCGGTTGCAACTCCAGCCCGGTAATCTCCCACATGGGCCGCGCGAAAGCGCACATGATGCTTACTATTCCGCATCCGCTGCCCAGTTCCAGGGCCTTGATCGGGGCATCCTCTTTTGCCGCAAGGGTTTCTTGATACAGGAGTTCAGACGCCAGAGAAATCCCCTGGGAAGAGCCATCTTGAAGGATCCGGTGGCCGGAGGGTAAAAGTACTTCCGGGTATGGCAAATCAGGATAGGGCAAGCATGCGATCGATGCTAAGGCGGGCTTTGGCGGCGATATCTTCTTCCACCACAATGTGATGGGTCTCTTCTTGAAGAGCCCGCAACAGGTCCCGGATCCCCGTCTTTTTCATGTTCTGGCACACTGCCTTGGGGGAAAGGCTGAGGATCTTCTTGTGGGGATAGATGTGTTTCAGATAGTCGGTCATGCCGTTTTCGGTGGCGATGATCACCCGGTCGTGCTCCGCCACATATTTCATCATGCCGCCGGTGGACATTACTTCGTCTGCCAGGCTCACGATGGCGGGATCACACTCCGGATGCGCCAAAAGCGTGTATTCCGGATATTTCGTCCGCATATTAGTGATATCCTGCACTCCAAAACCCCATTGGTGGGTGGGACAGTAGCCGTTCCAGGGAATCACCTTGCGTCCGCTTTGCGCAGCTGCCCAGGAGCCCAAGTTACGATCCGGCACAAAAAGGATCTCTTTATCCGCGGGCAGGGATTGCAACACTTTCACGGCGTTGGATGAAGTGCAACAGATATCGCTTTCCGCTTTTACTTCCACGGTGCTGTTCACATAGCAAACCACCGGGCTGCCGGGATATTGGGCTTTGAACTCACGCAGTTGCTCGGCAGAAATCATATCCGCCATGGGGCAACCAGCGTCCAAGACCGGTAGTAGCACCCGGGATTTGGGGTTCAGGATGGCGGCAGTTTCTGCCATGAATTTCACTCCGCAGAAGGCGATCATGGGGCTTTTCAGATCGCGGGAGAGCATCGCCAGTTGCAGGGAGTCTCCGCGATAATCCGCCACTTCCTGAATCTCGATCGCTTGATAGTTATGCGCCAGGATCAGCGCGTTCTTCTTTTCTTTCAGTTCTTTTATCTGTTTGATAATCTCTTGCATGGTGTCTCCTTAGTGTCCGCTACTGCCAAATCCCCCATCGGCTCTCAGGGTGGAATCTAGGGATTCGCAGAGCTCAAACTGGGGGCTTTGCACTTGGGTGATGATCATCTGAGCGATGCGCATCCGGGGCTGGATGATGATCTCTTCCTCGCCCAGATTGATCAGGATCACCTTGATTTCTCCGCGATAATCCGCATCGATGGTGCCGGGGCTATTCAGAACACCCAGCCCAAGTTTCAAGGCGATACCGCTACGGGGCCGGATCTGAGCTTCATAGCCGGAGGGAATGGCGGTGGCGATCCCAGTGGGAACGGCAATGCGTTTGCCGGGCTTAAGCCCAAGGGGCTCTTCCAGGCAGGCGAAAAGGTCATAGCCCGCGGCGTCCGGACTCATGCGCAGAGGTTCCATCGCCGCCGGGTGCAGCTTTTGGTAGCGGATCTTCATGACTTTCGGTTCAAGAGGTATTCCGCCAGAATCCGGAAGCGCAGGCTTTTATCGCCCAGCTGGGATATTCCTGTGATGGCTTTTTCCGTAAGATCCCTTGCCATTTGGCGGCTTTCTTCCACGCCATAGATAGCGGGGAAGGTGGCTTTGCCCACTGCTGCGTCTTTACCGATGCTCTTTCCCAATTTGCTGGCGCTTCCTTCGATATCCAGAAGATCGTCCACGATCTGAAACACCATGCCGATTTTATTGCCATAGTCTTCGATGATCGCCAGTTCCTTGGCGGGAGCCTTGCCTGCCAGAGCGCCGAAGCGCAGGCAGATATTGATCAGCTTGGCGGTTTTATTTTCGTGAATGAAGTTAAGGGTCTTCTTATCGATCTTCTTCCCTTCGCTCTCGATATCCACCATTTGACCGGCGATCAAGCCTTTGATTCCGCCGTCTGTGGCGAGTTCGCGTACAAACTGCACCTTTAGGGCGTCGTCGATCCCGGCATAGGTGATCAGTTCAAATGCGTTTACCAGAAGGGAATCCCCTGCCAAGAGGGCTACTCCATCGCCAAACATGATATGGCAGGATTTCTTGCCCCGGCGGAAATCGTCGTCGTCAATATCCGGCAGATCATCGTGGATCAGGGTATAGGTGTGCAACATCTCGATTGCCGCCGCCACGGGGGTGATGGGCTCAAGATCTTCTTTATACATCTGATACGTAGCCAAAGTGAGATAGGGGCGCAAGCGCTTTCCCCCAGCAAATATGCTGTATCTAAGTGCTTTATGGATTTCTTTGGGATATTCGTCCTTGCGCGGCAGATAGCGGTCCAGGATGATATTCACCAGCTCCTGCTTTTCCTTCATGTCCTTCTTTAAGAGTACATTAGGATCCATTGTTCATCTCCTGCATCTTGCCCGGGAGTTCTTCGCTGAGGATCCGGATTTTGGCTTCGGCTTCGCCCAGCTTGGCTTGACACTGTTTGAGGTATTCCACCCCTTTCGCATAGAGCGCAAGCATATCATCCAGATTGTTGGCACTTCCCCCGAGCTTGTCCACAATCTCTTCCAATGCCTTGAGAGCCTGTTCAAAACTGAGCTGAGCAGGGTTGTTCGATTCCATCAGTTTCTCCCTGATACTTTTTATGCGACTATACACAATTGGCGGAATCTGTCAACCAAAAACTGGAAGCGATCCCACAATTCCCGGGCAAGGGTCAAGATTCGCAAGAAAGAATTTGACAGATGCGGCAGGTTCTTTCAGATAGCAATCTGGTGAATAGTGTAAACTATGCCAAACACCAAGGATAGAGTTTAGGAGACGATATGTCCAGATATATCATGATAATCTTACTCAGCTTGCTGATGGGGGGACTTTCTGCCCAAACCGTGCTGAGCTGTTACGACATCCAATACACCATGGAGCCGGATGGCATCTCGCCATATCTGGATCAGGAAGTGACGGTGCAGGGCATCGTGAGTGGAACAGGATTCAACGGAAACCGATATTATATAACGGACGAGACCGGTGGCCCCTGGAGCGGGCTGTTTATCTACAACAACAGCAACCTGCCTGCCTTGGGCGATCTTGTGCGCATTACCGGAACCGTGGATGAATATTATGGCTTAACCGAGCTGGTAGACGTAACTTCGTTTCAGGTGATCAGCCAAAACAACCCCTTGCCAGAGCCTTCCGTGGTCTCCACCGCCACTCTTGCGGGAGCCGCGGAAGCTTGGGAAAGCGTCCTGGTGCAGATCCAAAACGCCAGCGTGACCCAATTGCCCAATTTGTATCAGGAATTCTATGTGAACGACGGTAGCGGCGAGTGCCAGATCGATAACGGCTTCTTTGCCGGTAGCCATGTCTGGGAAGGCATTAGCAGCGGGATGGTCTTTGCCTCCATCACCGGAATCGTAGATTATGCCTTTTCCATCTACGCCATAAATCCCCGTTCAGGGGGAGATTTGGTACAGGATGGCGCGGCGGTTTCGCTTCATTTGCCCCAGATCACCGCCGGGGTAGATACGGAGGTAAATGTAGCGCTGGAAGCTCACAATCTGCTGGGCAGCCAAGGCTATCAAAGCTATTCCTTCGATCTATATTACGACCCCGCAATTTTGCAATATCAGAGCGTGAACCAAGCGGGAACCCTTTCGGTGACGGGAGAGATCAGCGTAAACAATCTGCCCGGGCATCTGGATATCAGCTACCAGAGCGTGTATCCGCTGCATGGCACGGGCAGGCTGTTGGATCTGGATTTCCTTACCCTAAGCACGGGACAATCCGAACTGAACCTGATGAACGCCTTTTTTGGGGAAGACCCAGTCTCCCAAATCGTGAACGGATCCGTAACCGTGAACGGAAACTATAACTCTCCGGGTGATACTCTTACGGTGATTCAACGCCCGATTTTGAACATCCCCGCCATCCACATCCCCGGGGAAACCATGACGATCACCTGCCTTGCTCCGCAGAACACCACCGGCTTTGAAGCTTGGTTAAGACACAAACAGAAGCGGGTGAATCTGCCGATGATCTCATCAACTTGGCAGAATAGCCCAGCTCGCTGGGAACTGCAGGTTACGATCCCCCAAGTGGCTGTCTTTGAACTCTACGATCTGGAAGTAAACGCTAGCGGCGGGATTCACGACATCACCCGCAACGCCGTGCAGGTATTGCCTTCCCGCAAGGATAACTACTATTTTGTACATGTGACGGATCTGCATCTGCCCAACCGGCTTTACTACCCCAATCCCGGCTACGACACGGATTCCACTTCGGTGGTGGATTTTCGGGCTGTGATGGACGATATCAACCTCATCCGCCCAGAATTTGTACTGATCACCGGAGATTTGATCAACGAGGGCGAGCTGGAAAACTTCAGTAATCAATATTGGTATGGCTGGACCCAAAAGGTGCTTTCCGAGCTGGAAGTACCGGTCTATATCACCTCCGGAAACCACGATATCGGCGGCTGGAACTCCACTCCGCCACCTTCCGGTTCTTCCCGGAAGAATTGGTGGCGATATTTCGGATGGTCTTGGCTGGATAATCCGGATTTTAACTGGCAGTACCACACGCAGGACTATTATTTCACCTATGGCAACACGCTCTATATCGGGCTGGAAGCATATAACAATTACGACAATTTCCGCCCCGCCATCTATGGTTCGGATAGCTATACCTACAATCAGTTGATGTGGCTGAACAGCACCCTCGACGCACATCCCGAACATCGCAAAGTGCTGTTTCATCATTTCGATTTTCAGGATCAATTGGATATTGTAAACTTGGGGCTGGACGTGTCCCTATATGGGCATATTCACTCCAATAGCGGATCCATCGGCTCGTATCCCTATAGCCTTGCCACCCGCAGCGTGTGTGATGGCAACCGCGCTTACCGCGTTGTAAGAGTATCCAATGCCGGGTTTTCTCCCTTGAATTCGATCTATGCCGGATCCAACGGCTCCAACATCCACATCAGCTATCTGCCTGCCAATAATGCCACTGCGGATAGCGTGATGGCGATCGTCACAAACAACCAGTCAGTTGGCTTCGAAAACTCTTTGGTGAAATTCAGAATGCCGTTATCGGAAGCAGGATACGATGTAAGCGGCGGAATCCTGGAACAAGTGGATGTATTGGATGATCACGCGGTGTGCTATGTGCGGGTGAATCTTCTGCCAAGTTCGGAGCGGCGGGTGAGCGTGAAAGCCGAAACCGTTTCCAATCCGGAAGCTCCTTTGACCCCCCTTCCCTTAAGAATAATGGGCAGCCATCCCAATCCGTTCCGGGGGATCGGCGAGCTGGAACTGGAGAGCGATAAAGCTCTGAATGCCATTGTGTTGGAGATCTTCAATATTCGCGGGCAAAAACTCGATGAAATCCCTTATACCAATCTGAAGGCAGGCGCAAATCTTCTGCCGCTTCAGCTAAACCATCCCAGCGGCATCTATTTCATGAAGCTGAAAGGAACCCCGGGTAAAGCGCGAAAGCTGGTGATCTTGAAGTAAATGGCAGATTTGGGAAGATGCAATTCTGCCAGCTCATAATGCTCTGGAGTTCAAACCACCAATGCTATCTGTATCTGTTATAATAAGTTAATTGGGGAATTATGCTTCCGGGGCAACTACGCTCCACCACTCTGCCAATTGCTTCCATGTGCCCACATTATCAGCAGGGAAAATGGTGAATTGAACAGCGGCAGGTTCATCCCCATTCAGCGAAGCGGTCGCCAAGCCGCGCTCAAGCAGTGGATACTGCATCAAACCTGCTTAAACACTTCTTGGCGATTACTTTGGATAATGGGAGAGAGCCTAGCGGGATAGATAGTTCTGGCAAAAGCACAAGGACGAAAGTTCTTGACACAAAGCGCAAGGAGAATTTCCTGACCCTTATTGTGTGCATCTTTAGCTCAGCTGGTAGAGCAACTGACTCTTAATCAGTGGGTCCGGGGTTCGAGTCCCCGAAGATGTACCACACTTTGTGCGGTTTGCCTTTCCCCTGTGGGATTTTCGGACAAACCGCTTTTTTTATATGCAGAGGAAAGTAGTGTCTATCGCGAGGGGTTTTGCTAAAGTTTTGCAAGTAAGAGCATGGAGTTCTAAGAGCCATTTTCCAGTTTCATATTTGATCTTGTAAACAGCTTATCTGGATATCATGTATTCGCCGGATGTCATTATTGAGCTACATTCCGCCCCATTGTTTTGTGTCCCCCGCGAGGGGCTTTTGGGGTCGTGTGGCATCCTAACGAGGGGCTTCGCTATGAACGGTTTCGTCCCCAAGGGCTGATTTTTCCCTTGACCGATTTTGAGGGGGTAATAAAGATAGCGCCAATATACACTTCTTGAGTGGGAATACACTTAAGATACAGGATGTGAAGCCCAAGAGCTTCGCTAAAGCCAGATAGCGGTAATTTGCCCTTTGCTCCGCTATAGAAATGTGCTAAAGTGCGGCTCCTTTGTGACCGGCTTTAGCTGCCGGTATTTTTGTATCCGGCAGAATGGGCGGAAAATGGATATAAAAAATTAGGAGAATATACATGACTGCATTACACGCAAAGACAGCGGGACCCGGAAATGGCTATATCTTCACTTCGGAATCCGTATCCGAAGGTCATCCGGATAAAGTGTGTGACCAGATTTCGGATGCCATATTGGATGCGTATCTGGGTCAGCATCCTCTGAACAGGGTGGCTTGTGAAACTCTTACCACCAAAGACACAGTGATCCTCTCCGGAGAGATTACCTCGCAGAAAACCATCGATGTAGAGCCAATCGTAAGGGATGTGATCCGTAAGATCGGCTACACGCATCCTGACAAGGGGTTTGATCATAACTGCCGCATCATCAATCTTTTGCACGAGCAGGAGGGAGATCTTGCGCGAAACGAGGGAGCCGGGGATCAAGGCTTGATGTTCGGATACGCCTGCAACCAGACAAAATCGCTGATGCCGATCCCCATCGAGGTGGCGCACCAGCTACTATATAACCTTGCCCAAGCCCGCAAGATGAACGAGATTGAGTGTCTTTTGCCAGATGCCAAGAGCCAGGTAAGTTTCCGCTTTGAGGGCAGGAAGCCCAAGGAGCTGGAAACCTTGGTGATCTCCACCCATCATCAATCGATCTGTGAGATGGGGTTTGAGGATCTCAAACAAGCGATAATCAACAAAATCGTGTATCCCACCATCAATGAGATGGAGAACGAGGTCCGCTTTGACGCAGCCAAGCTGAAGGTGCTGATCAATCCCTTGGGACGCTGGCACGATGGAGGTCCCGCGGCGGATACCGGGCTTACGGGGCGCAAGATAATCGTGGATACCTATGGCGGTTGGGCGCAACATGGCGGTGGAGCTTTCAGTGGAAAGGACCCCACCAAAGTGGATCGCAGCGCAGCATATATGGCACGCCACGTAGCCAAAAGCATCGTGGGCAGCCATCTGGCGGATGAATGCCTGATCCAGTTCAGTTTTGTGATTGGCGATAAAGCTCCGGTAAGCGTAATGGTGGAAACCTTTGGCAGCGGGAAAATGCCGGATCATGAGATCGAGCGGATCATTACCCGGGAATTTGACTTGACAGTAAAGGGAATCATCGATTACCTTGATCTGCGTACACCGATCTATCTGCCCACAGCGAGTTACGGCCATTTTGGTTTGAACACCCATGGCTTCAGTTGGGAGAAGATCAAGAAACTGGTTTAGGAAGGTTCATGCAGCTTTACAACCATCTGAAACACGCAAATCCCTTCTTTCTGATCGCCGGACCATGTGTGATCGAAAACGAGAGTGTGATGCAGAAATGTGCGGAGCATCTCAGCAGGCTGTGTGCCCGGCTGGATCTGCCGTATGTGTTCAAAGCTTCATTTAAAAAGGCAAACCGTAGTAGCGGAAGCAGCTATAGCGGTCCCGGCTTGGATGAAGGTTTGGCGATTTTACAGAAGATCTCCCGGGATTTTGAGGTTCCGGTATTGACAGACGTGCACGAGGTGTGCGAAGTAGCCGCCGTGGGGGAGGTATGCGACATCCTGCAGATTCCGGCGTTTTTGAGCCGGCAAACGGATTTGATCCGCGCTGCAGCCGCTTCGGGGAAGATAGTGAACATCAAAAAGGGGCAGTTCATGGCTCCGGAAGATATGGCTCCCGCTGCTGCCAAAGCCGCTGAAACAGGGAACGAACAGATCCTGATCACCGAGCGGGGCACAAGCTTTGGGTATCATAATCTGGTGGTGGATTTCCGGGGTTTTGCCACGATGAGCAAGATCGGGTATCCTGTGATATACGACCTCACCCACTCTCTTCAGCGCCCTTCCAGCGGAGTATCCACCGGGGGCAACCCGGAATTTGCCCCGATGATGGCACGCGCGGCGATAGCCACTGCGATGATTTCCGGACTTTTTATAGAATGTCATCCCGAACCCCAAAAAGCACTAAGCGACGCTGCCACGATGTTGCCTCTAACTGATATGGAGCCAATTTTGCGGGAATGTATAAGAATTTCTCAAGGCGTAAGAGCATGATAAACTGCCTAATAAGGCCCAGCAAACGCCCGGTTGCGTGGAACGAGATTCGCCTCTTGGTGCTGGATTGCGACGGAGTGTTAACCAATGGCAAGATAATCTATGGCAATAATGAACAGGATATCAAGCAATTCCACGCCGCAGACGGCATGGGGCTGATGCTATTGCGCGAAACTCCGATCGAAGTGGCAGTGATAAGCGGGAGATCCTCCCAGGCTCTTAGTAAACGCTGTGAAGATCTGCAGATCAAGATTTTAAGACAAGGCGTAGCCAAAAAACTGCCTGTGCTGAGCGAGATATTGGAAGAAAAAGGGCTGGATTTTGATAATGTTGTGTATATGGGAGACGATTGGAACGACATCCCTCCAATGCGCAGGGCGGCGCTTTCCGTGTGCCCTTCCAGCGCACTGGCAGAGATCAAGAAAGTGGCAGATATGGTTACCGAACACCCCGGGGGAGAAGGTGCGGTGCGCGAACTGGTGAATTTTATCCTGCAGAAAAAAGGGCTCTACGAGCGTGCTATCAATGGATATCTGGAAAGCATTGGTTGCTAAAACCATGCCTCTTGTGGCATTACTGTGTCTGCTGGGGCTTTTCGCCTGCAACCAAGCAAGTCTGGATTCTGAAACCGGAGTCTTGGAACAGGGCTTGCCAGACGAAACTTCCACCCAAGTGAGCCTTGCCGAATACGACAATGATCGCCTCAGCTATGTGATCCAGGCAGAAAGGATGGAGCGATTCACCGATCGCCGGATGCTTTATGGCTATAAAGTTACGCTTACATCTTATGACAAAAACGGCGTGGTAAGCAGTGTGATCAAAGCTGATACCACGATCGTGGACGATGCTCGCAACGTGATCTTTGCCGAGGGAAATGTGAGTTTTAAGACCCAGGAAGGAGAGATCCGGACTCAAAAGATGTTCTGGGAACGCGGAGTGGACGAGATCACCGTTCCTGTTCCGCTAACCCTGACCCGAGGCGGGGACATCCTGCGGGGAAACAACATGCGAACCAATACCACGCTCAGCTTTGTGGAGATGGACGCCGTGGCGGCGGAGGGCTACTTCGATGAAGAAGAGTTTGGTAGTTGGTAGCCTGATCTTACTTTGGTGCCTGCTATCTGCTCAGCAGGATCCGCAGAAATTCCGCTTGATTCATGCCGACCGTCTGTTTATGAGCAATCAGCCCACGGGACAGATCTTGGATCTTACCGGGAATGTGCATTTCTTCTATGGCGACACGGAGTTCAAGAGCCATCGCGCTTTGATCCTGGATGCGCAAAAGATCGCCCGGCTTAGTGGCAACGTGGTGGTGCAAAACGACTCGCTGCATTTGGTGGCGGATTCTTTGGCATATTACCGGATTCCACAGGTGTTGAACCTGGGGGGCAAGGTGCGCCTTACACAGCGTACTCAAAGCGGGTTTGTGCGCTGGATGGAAGGGGATCACGCTATTTATGACCAAGCTAAGGACACCTTTACCGCCTGGAGCAGGGTGCGCGCCTACGATCAACAGGAGAACGCTCATGCCCGCTGTGGCTATGGTTTTTGGGATCGGGCACGCGAGTACGCGTATCTGATAGAAGAGCCGGAAGTGCAGGCAGGAACGGCAGACACGCTATTTGTGAAAGCGGATAAAATGGAGTTTTTTCAGGATGAACGCAAGCTGATAGCCACCTTCAATGTACGCACCAACAGCCAGGATTACCACGCTACCAGCGATTTTTTGATCTACTTCGCTGAAGAAGAGAAGGCTGTGTTTCTGGGAGAGCCAAGATTTGAGAACGAGTTTGCCACAGCCCAAGCGCGGGAATTTCAGCTACTTTTTACAGAGCGCGAGCTAGAGCGCGTGGTGTTGGTGGATTCTTGTTTGGTAAACTTCGCCCGGGAAGAAGGCTTGGAGCGCACAAATTGGGTTCGCGCCAGGGATATTCAGCTAAACTTCAGCGAGGGCAAGATCACGGATTTCAGTGCGGAATCCGAAGTATCTTATTACTTTCTGCAAGAAGAAGGAGAACGGCAGGATTTTTTTATCAACTCCGCCACGGGGGATCGTCTAAAAGCTAAGTTTGACGCAGACAACAAGCTAAAGCTGATGGATATGGGAGGCAAGATCAAAGGCAGCTATAAATTCAAGAATGATTCTTGACACAAAGTCTGGGATAAAGTAGATTATCACCTATGGAACTGAATAAGATCACTGCGCAAAATCTCGTGAAAATATACGGCAAGCGAACCGTGGTTAATGATCTCAGTCTGGAAATCAAGCAGGGTGAGGTGGTCGGCATCCTGGGGCCAAACGGCGCCGGGAAAACCACAACTTTTTATATGATTATAGGGTTGGCGAAGCCAAACAAAGGCAAAGTGCTGTTGAACGACCACGATATCACGCATAAAGCGATGTTCAAGCGCGCCCGGATGGGAATGGGTTATCTGGCTCAAGCGCCCTCCATCTTTGCCAAGCTAAGTGTGGAAGACAACGTGATGGCGATTCTGGAAACGCTAAAAATTCCACGCAAAGAGCGCAAAAAGAGGCTGGATGAAGCTCTGGAAGAACTGAACCTGGCAAAACTCGCCAAACAAAAGGCTTACACTCTATCCGGAGGTGAACGCCGTAAATTGGAGATCACCCGCGCGCTGGTAACGAACCCCACCTTCATCTTTATGGACGAACCCTTTGCGGGAGTGGATCCCATTGCCGTCTCGGATATCCAGGATATCATCGGCAAGCTGCGGGAAAAGAACATCGGTGTGATGATCACGGATCACAATGTAATTGAGACTTTGAAAATAGTGAATCGCGCATATATTATCTACGAAGGCAAAATCATCGTATCCGGCTCCTCCAGGGAGCTGATCAACGATGAGAACGCCAAAAGAGTGTATCTTGGAGAACGGTTCACGATGAGTCCGTTTGAAGATCAACTATGAGCGCAATGAATCAAAATATATCTCTGAAGCAAAAACAGGAGCTTGCCCTCAAGCCCAAGATGTTGCAATCCCTAAAAATGCTGGCATTGCCGATATTGGAATTGGAGAGCTACATCAAACAAGAGCTGGAGAGCAATCCCCTGCTTGAGCTTCGGGACGAAAAAGACGAAGAAGACCTGGTGGATAGCCAGTATGAACAGGCTCCCCCGGAAAGCAACACGCCAATCGAGGATGTGGATAGCCCGGATGAGGTCTCCGAGACAGTGGCAGAAGCGCGGCAACTCACCGATATCCTGGATCAGTGGAACGAATATCATAGCTCCAATGATGGGTATCGCGGGGATGGCGAGGTGGACCAAAACAGCGATGCCATGATCCGCTATGAGGGCGACGCCAAGGAATCCTATCTGGAACAGCTCTATCCGCTGGATTTAGCAGAAAACGAGATCGAATTTATCACCGATCTGGTGGATAGCTGCGATGTCTATGGTTTTTTGCCCAAAGGCTTTTCCATCGCCCAGTCTGCCGCTCGCTACCGGATCCCTAACCGCCGCGCCGAGGAGTTACACCAGATCGTTTTGCATCTTCAGCCCAAAGGAATTAGCTCCCGCGATATCTCGGAATGCCTGCTGGCGCAGCTATCGGAAGATCAGAAAGAAAACCCGATCCTCTACGGTTTGGTAACGGAACACTTTGAAAACCTGATCCATCGTCGATTCCAGAAGATAGCTTCCCATTACAACGTTTCCGAAGATACCATACTTCTTTACCGGGATCAAATCGCCAAGCTGGATCCCAAACCGGGCTTAAGAATCCTGAGCAGTAGCGCGGCTTATGTGTATCCGGATGTAACGTTGAAGATGATCGATGGCGAATATGTGGTGATCATCAACGATCACATTTCCCCGAATATCATCATCAGCCCCAGATACCGCAAGATGATCAATCGGGGATATTTCGACAAAGAAACCACATCCTATGTGAGAGAGCGCATCAACAGCGCGAAATTTCTGATAAAATCCATCTATATGCGGATGCGGACTCTGGAACAGGTATCCCGGTCCATTATCAAGCATCAGAAGGATTTCTTTTACAACGGGAGCGGGGTGATGCAACCCCTTACCTACAGCGTGATTGCCCAGGATATCGGGAAGAGCGAATCCACGATAAGCCGAGTGGTGAAGCATAAATATGCGGAGACACCATATGGGATCTACGCTTTCAAGGATTTCTTCACCTCCACTGCCGGGCGTGACGACAACTATGAAAGCATCTCGCGTCAGCAGGTAAAGGGCTGCATTATTCGCTTGCTGGAAACCGAAAACAAGCGTAAACCGCTATCGGACCAGGCTTTGGTAGAGCTGCTCAAAGCGGAGGGGATGAATATCTCGCGCCGCATTATAGCTAAATACCGGGACGAACTGGGCATCCTGAACAGCAGATTAAGAAGAAAATAGAGGTAGCTTTGGAACAATATCAAGTGATAGTAATCGGCGGCGGCCCCGGTGGTTATGAGGCAGCGATCCGCCTCTCGCAATACAACATCAATTGCCTTCTCATCGAGAAAGAACGTCTGGGCGGAGTATGCCTGAATTGGGGATGCATCCCCACCAAGACCTTGGTGAAAAGCGCTGAACTGGTGCGCGAGATCAAGGAAGCCGAACTTTTCGGATTGCCGGAAACCCCGCTACAGATAGATTACGGCAAGATCTTTGAACGCAAGAACAAGATCGTGGAGCAACTTGTGGGCGGCATCGAGTTCTTGTATCGCAAGCGCAAGATTCCGGTGGTGCAAGCCACCGTGACCGAGATCTCCGGCACCATGGGAAGTTATGAGGTAAAGACCTCCGACGGCGCATCTTACGGAGCGAAGTATATAATCATTGCCACTGGAAGCAGTGCCAAGAGCTTGCCCGGAATCGCGATCGACGAACAGGACATCCTATCTTCCACCGGGATCCTGAAGCTGGATAAACTGCCGCACAGCCTCGCGGTTGTAGGCGGGGGAGTAATCGGTTGTGAGTTTGCCTCCATCTTTGCCACGTTCGGAGTACAGGTGAGTATCGTGGAATTTCTTCCGCGCCTGGTTGCGCTGGAGGATGAGGAGATCTCGAAGCGGCTCGCTCTGGCTCTTAAGAAAGAAGGGATCAAAGTGTTGGTCAATACCGGGGTGGAAAGCATCGAGAAACAGGATTCCGAGCTTGTTCTTAAGCTAAACAACGGCAATGAATTGCGCGCGGAAAAAGTGCTGCTCTCGGTGGGGAGAACCCCCGCCTTCAGCATTCGCACTACAGGGTTTGAGATATCTACAGAGCGCGGAGCGATAGTGATCGACGACCTGATGCGAAGCTCCCAAGAAGGCATCTATGCCATCGGAGACGTAACCGCCAAACTTCAGCTGGCGCATACTGCCAGTAAACAGGGCTTGCTTGTAGTAGAGCACATCGCGCATCTGGAAAACGGTAGCCCGGCTCCCCGGCACCGGCTGGAATACATCAATATCCCGCGCTGCACCTTTACCTATCCGGAAATCGGTTCCGTAGGCTATACGGAAGCCGAAGCAAAAGAGAAATTCACCGAGATCAAGATCGGTAAGTTCCCCTTCTCCGCCAGCGGTAAGGCCATGGCGATGTCCGCTACCCAAGGCTTTGTAAAGACCATCGCCCGCAAAGATACCGGCGCGATCGTGGGTATGCACATCATGGGTCCCCAAGCGGCAGAGCTGATAGCTCAGGGAGCGATCATGATCTCAAGTAATATGACGGCAGAATCCATCGAGGATATCGTATTTGCGCATCCCACTCTTTCGGAAGCGATAATGGAATCCGTAGAGGATCTGCGCGAACTCTCCATTCACAAAATATAAACAGGAGGAAACCATGCAAATCACGATTACAGCACGCCATTTTGAGCTGACAAAGTCAATCCGGGACTACGTGGAAAGCTCGTGTCTGAAACTGAAGAAATACTTCGATCAGATCATCACAATCCACGTTACTCTAGCGTTGGAAAACAGCCGTAACATCTGTGAACTATCCCTCCACGCTGGCAAGTTTGGCTTGCAATCCGAGGCGGAAGAGATGGATATGTATCTATCGATAGACAACGCCCTGAATAAGATGGAAGCTCAGATCAAAAAGCTCAAAGATCGCGTTACAGATCACCAAAAACGCGCTCTTAAAGAGCAGTTTGACGATTTCTCCCGTGCCTCGGATATTCAGATAACCAATACCGATCGTGTGCGCAGAACCATCAAAACCAAGCGCGTGGTAACCGAAGCCTTGGAAATCCACGAAGCCATAGAAAAGATGGAGGCGAACAAAGAAGACTTTCTGATCTTCAGAAACATCGAAACAGATCGCATCAACGTCTTGGTAAAAAAGGATAACGAAAACTTCAAACTGTTTGAACCCTAACCCCTTGCGGCTTCCCTTGCCGGAAACGCCGCAACGATAGTTTCCTTGTGCCCCCTTCGCACCCGGAGGGGGCATCGGGAAGAAAGGAAATTATGAAAGAAATTACCGTCCGTGAGTTTTTCGACGCCAAAAAGAAGGACCTTGCCCTCTCGCTGGTCACAGAACCGGAAACCCTCTCCAAAAAGATCAATTCGCCCCATGTAAACAGACCCGGTCTGGCTTTGGCGGGTTATCTGGAAGTATTTGCCGCCGAACGCATTCAGGTTTTTGGAGAGACGGAAGTTCGCTTCCTGCAATCCCTGAAAGAAGAAGATCTGGTGGTGCGGATCCGGGATATGTTCAAGACGGACATCCCCTGCATCATCATCACCAAGGGGCTTACCATGCCGCCGGTGGTGGAATATTTGGCAAACGATCTTAATATCGCGCTACTCTCCAGCCGCTTATCCACCATCAATCTGATCCAGCATCTCTCCCGCTATTTGCAGGATATCTTTGCCTTGGAAAAGACCATTCATGCAACGCTGGTGGATGTTTTTGGCTTGGGAATTCTGCTGACCGGAAAGAGCGGGATCGGGAAAAGCGAATGCGCCTTGGATCTGGTGCATCGGGGACACAGCTTGGTAGGCGATGATCTGATCACGCTGAGATATCTGGACGATCAGCTCTTCGGACGTCCCGGCAGAGAATTCGGGCATTTCATGGAGATACGCGGAGTTGGCTTCGTAAACGTGGAGCGGATGTTTGGCATCGAACGCACCCGGCGGCAAAAGACCATCGATCTGCAGATCGAGCTGATGCCCTGGCAAGAGAATATGGATTATGAAAGAATCGGGCTTTCCAATAGCTATGCCGAGCACCTGGGCGTAAAAATCCCGATCATCTACTTGCCGGTCTCACCCGGTAAAAACGTTTCGGTAATTGTCGAAGTAGCTGCCATGAACATGATCCTGAAAGGGGTCGGTTACGATGCCGCGGAAGATTTTAACCGCAAGGTTCACGAAGAAATACGCAAGAAAACCATGCAAAAGAAGATGGATGATGATGCGCAAAACGGTAACCGTAACTAATAAACTTGGGCTTCACGCACGCCCCTCCGCGCTTTTGGTAAGAGCCGCCACCAAGTATCGCTCGGATTTTCATATCGAGAAAGATGGCACAACGGTAAATGGCAAAAGCATCATGGGCGTGATGATGCTGGCGGCAGAGTGTGGCAGCTCTCTGGATTTGATCGCCGATGGTGTGGACGAGGAATATCTGATCGCTGAAATCTCTGAAATGATATCCGGGGGATTTGGAGAATAGCTATGAAAGAACTTAAAGGCAGCAGCATCGCGGCGGGACTCGCTGCCGGAAGAGCTGTCTATATCACCCGCAAGGGCTTGACTATTCCCGAACACCGGATACCTCCCGAATTGGTGAACGCCGAGCTGGAAGCATATCTTTCCGCGATTCATGATACCGAAAAGGAAGTGCTCGAATATCTGGGAAAACACAACCTGAATACCAGCGAAGAGGATATCATCAACGCCCATCTGGAGATCATCCGGGATCCTGAACTGAAGGATATCATCCAAAAGCTGATCAGGGAAGAGCTCCATAACGCAGCCAAAGCGATCAGCGTTGCCTACGAACAGACCATTCTCTTTTTCAAAAGCATGGAAAACGAGATGTTCGCCCAGCGGGCAGCAGATTTTGAGGACGTACGCAACCAGCTGTTACGCAGGGTTCTAAAGGATAACGATAACCCATTTTCCGGTTTAGGTGCAGATACTATTCCAATTTTTCACGAGATTCAACCTAGCGAAGTATCGCTCATCAATAAAGCGGGAGTAACCGCATATATCTGCGAACTTGGCAGCTATACTTCCCATGCCGCAATCCTCAGCCGGGCTCTCAACCTTGCCTGTGTGGCAAACATCCCGGGTATCGCCGAATATATCGCCGAAGGTGATCAATTGATCATGGATGGCGAAATGGGTATGGTGGTTAAGGATCCAGACGTTGAGGCCCTGGAGTATTATGCGCAAAAGCTTCAGATCTCCGAGCTTATCCACCAGAAACAACAGAGCCTGAAAACTGCCAAAGCTACTACCATGAACGGTAGAGACATCACGCTTTCTCTTAACATCGGCTTACCCGAAGAAGTGGATAAAGTGGCGGAACTCGGCAGCGAGGGTGTAGGGCTCTTCCGCACAGAGTTTATCTTCCTTTCCCGTAATGAATTACCCAGCGAGGAGGAGCAGTTTGAGATTTACCGGGATCTCGCCCAGAAAGTAGCGCCAAGTGCGCTTACTATCAGGACCTTTGACCTCGGAGGAGATAAGCTGTCTCACCTCATCCCTTCTCCCAAAGAGGATAATCCCTACCTCGGCAATCGGGGTATCCGCTTCTCACTTGCGCATCCCGAAGTGCTGAGAATTCAGCTGAGGGCAATCCTGCGCGCTTCCGTTTTTGGAAAGATCCGCATCATGTTTCCCATGATCATCGATGTGGACGACTTTCTGGAGGCAAAACGCATCATAAAGACTTGCTCGGACGAACTATACAACGAAGGTAAAGAGTTCGATTACGAAATCCCCGTGGGCACGATGGTCGAGATCCCCTCTGCCGCTCTTAGCTCCGACGCTTTGGCGCGGGAGTGCGATTTCCTCTCCATCGGAACCAACGACTTGGTGCAATATACCCTCGCGGTGGATCGTAATAACGACATGGTAAACCGGTATTTCATCCAACATCATCCCGCTGTGCTCAAATTGATCCGCGCCACGATCAATAATGCCTCCAAGCACGGGCGCAGTGTATCTATCTGCGGAGAAATGGCTTCCATCCCGGAGTATGTTCCGCTTCTGATTGGTATGGGAATCAACGAACTAAGCGTGAATCCTTCTGCCTTCTACGAAGTAAAAAGGATCATCCGGAACTGTGACGACAAATTGGAACGCATCATCCGTAACTTTGATTTTTCCACCTCATTACCCCAGGTGGACGATCTTGTGTATCGTAGCTTGAAACCATATTATACCGTTAAGAGGAGTCCGTTATGATTCGCTTTGACCATCGCAATCTACTTTCAAATCCCTATCTTAAAACTGCCATCCGTCCCTCCCGGGTGCTGGATTATGCCGATAAAGTATATAGTGCCCGTGAAGAACTGGCAAAAGATCGCCATAGTGGCACTCTTGGCTTCTATGATCTCCCGGAACAGGATATCAGCCACATCACCGAGTTTGTTCAAAAGATAGATCCGCAGTTCCAAACCATGGTGGTTTTGGGGATCGGAGGCAGCGCGCTGGGGAATAAAGCCATCTATAACGCTCTCAAGACGGAAGCAGAACTCAAGCGCAAGGTTTTGGTATATGACAACGTAGATCCCGTCTTCCTCCACGAGATATTGGCAGAGATCAATCTGGAAACCACTCTGTTCAATGTGATCACCAAAAGTGGTGGCACCGCCGAAACCATGAGTGCCTATATGATCCTGTTGGATCTTCTTATGCGGAAGTTCCCGCAAGACTATAATAAACGGATGATCATCACTACGGATAAAGAAAAAGGCTTCCTGCGCAAGATTGCGGATACCGGCGGTTACGCTTCCTTTACCGTGCCGGGCAATGTGGGAGGCAGGTTTTCCGTGCTTTCGGATGTCGGGTTGCTCTCTTCCGCTTTTGCGGGTGTAGATATCGCCGCCATGCTGAAAGGTGCGGCGGATATGCGCGAGCTATGTAACAACAAGGATGTATTGCGCAATCCCGCTTATCTTAATGGAATACTCCACTTCCTGTATATGCGGGAAGGTAAAAACATAAGCGTGATGATGCCTTATAGTAACTCACTATACGATTTTGCGGATTGGTATCGGCAGCTATGGGCAGAAAGCCTCGGCAAGCGTTTTGATCTTAAGGGACGGGAGATATTCGTGGGGCAGACCCCGGTGAAAGCTCTGGGAACCACCGATCAACACTCTCAGATTCAGCTCTACACCGAGGGGCCAAACGATAAAGTGCTCACCTTCTTGACGGTGGAAAGATTCCATCACGATTACATTATCCCGGATCTGCATCCCGAACTGGAAGATATCAGTTATCTTGCCGGCAAAAAGCTCTCGGAACTGCTAAATGCAGAACGCCTGGGCACCGAGATCGCCCTCTGCAAAGCCGAGCGGCCAAATTGCAACCTGATCTTCCCCGAACTTAACGCCTACAACCTGGGTGCTGCCATTATGATGTATGAGATCCAAACCGTTTTTACTGGCAAATTGCTTAATATCAACCCTCTGGATCAACCGGGAGTAGAGACCGGTAAGATCGCCACCTTTGCCCTGATGGGTAAAAAGGGCTACGACAAGGAGCGTGAAGAAATTTCCCGCTTTAACAAACAATAGAACCCCGAAAACGGGATACAAAAGGAGGAACAGATGCTTAGAACACTAGGTATCATCATTGTGATCTGCATTACCTGCATGAGTCTGATGGCGACTCAATTCAGCGATTTCCAAGCAAAAGCTACTGCGGTTCAGGACGACCCGGATGCGTTGAAAAGCCTGATCCAAGAATACCTTTACCGGGCTCAAAATCTTGAAGATCACCGCACATTACAAAACTATTGGCACTATGCGGACAGCACGGCTTGTATGGCTCACTATCAAAGGCTGGCGCGGGAATATCCCAACGACCCCGAATACGCCTATCTCGCCATCCGGCTTGTTCCGAATAACGAGGATGAAGCCATGCAATTGATTGCCAAATATCCCCGGTTCTACTGGGGCTATCGCATCCTCGCCCTAGGTTTTATCCAGAAAGTTACAGATGAAGAATTCGTCGGTTCTGAGGCTTTTACTCAATACTCCACTCTGGTTGACACTGGATACAAAGAATTCCCCGAGGACGACTATATGCGGCTGGCTCAAGCCTATCGCTTCCACGCGATATCCGATCCTGAGCGAGCTCATGGCTATCTGGCTCAAATCAAGGATACTGGAATTATTCAGACACATTACCAATTCTTCCGGGATGTCGCCGTGCAAGCCAAGAGAACCGAGGCGTTCCTGAACATGACTAAGCAACTCATCGATTCCAACGTAGTAGCGGGTGAACTTACCAAAGAGGAAGCCGATTACTATCTGACGGTCACCACGTTGGATTTGATCGCGGAACTGGAAGGGATTGCCGGACTCAGGAAGTATATCAGCGAAAACCCTCAATTGACCGCTAACGGCGAATCTCTCACCTATCTGGCAGATAAGTTTCTGGAATACGATGATTCCAAACAAGCTATGGTGTATATTGAACAAGCGATAGACATGGGTGAAGTGAACTATCCGGAACTGAATAACTCGCAAACTTACCAGAAGCTCTCAGATAATCCCCAATGGAAAGAGCTATTGGCAAGAGCCAAAGCGATTTGGGATGCTGATGCCAAGTCCAGAGCCGAAAAACTACTGGCTACTCAAACGGCTAAGCCTGCCTCGGATTGGGAACTAAAGGATATTAATGGGAACCTCCATAAACTGTCAGATATGCGAGATTACGTGGTTATACTGGATTTCTGGGCACAGTGGTGCAGTCCCTGCAAGATGGTGATGCCAAACTTGAGTGATTGGGTGGTGAACGACATGCCCCGCGGTGTAAAAGTATTCTCCGTGAATGTAATGGAAAACGATTACGATAAGGCTAAAGCCTATTTTCGAGATCAGAAATTCGCCATGACGTATCTGGAAGGAAATCAGGACGTGGCAAACGCTTATGGCGTTCGTGGTATCCCTCATATCCTGATTATCGACCGCCAAGGAAACATCGCTTGGGAGCAAGTGGGTTTCTCCTACGATCTGGAAGAAAAAATTAGTATTTGGGTGGAGCACCTCAGCCGATAATATGGCAGGACCCATAATCAGGGAAGAGTATCAAAATTGCTTTGTGTGTGGCAAAGCTAACCCCATCGGACTGAAAGTGGATTTCTGCTACGACGAGGATGGCTTTGCCCGCGCACATCTGCAGCTTGATAAACACTTCGAAGGCTATCCGGGACTAATCCACGGTGGAATACTCTCCACCCTCTTGGATGAAGTAATGGCAAAAGCTGTGATCCACTCCGGTAAAATCGCTTTTACTGCCCGGCTCAATGTGATCTTTCGTACACCCCTACCTCCGCAGGGCGTGATTCAACTGGAGGGACAGATCGTTTCTGTGAGATCTAGAACCATCAATACCAAAGCACGCATCTACGACGCCGACCATGTCTATGCCGAGGCGGAAGCGGTGTTTATCGTGCCAAAATCATGAACAACAGGATCCACAACCTCCTTTCTTCCAGCGAACAAAGACTGATCCTGTTCGTGGGGATCATTGCGCTTTTTGGCTATACTTTGGATCTATTGGCTTTTCGAGGCGCAGAATTCAAGGCGGCTGCCGCGGATAGCTTAGCTGCAACTCTGGAAGAAGATGAAGCTTTGGTGATCGATATTCGTTTGGCAAATGCTGAAGAACTGATGTGCTTGCCCGGTATCGGACCCAAACGGGCGGAAGATATCCTGCAGTATCGGGAAGCAAATCCCTTCACATCTGTGGATCAGATCATGTTGGTAAAAGGAATCGGACTAAAGACATATCAGCGCATCCTGCCATATCTGACGGTGTTTGGCGATAGTTTGGCAACCGAGCTCATTGCCCCTACAAATTCCGCAAGTGCTACCTTAAACCAAGATCTTGGGATTGTAAACATCAACACGGCAGGGCTTGAAGAACTATGCACCCTGAAGGGAATCGGTCCCGCCAAAGCCGAAGCCATCATCCGGTATCGGGAAGAACATGGACCATTCTCCACACCTGAAGACCTTACAAAGGTAAAAGGCATCGGCACAAAGACCCTGGAGAATAATCTCTCCCGCATCCGAATCTAAGCCTCCACACAAGCAAATCCGCCATATAGAAGGAAGCCCTCTCCGCTCAGCTCTGAAGATACCGCTTGAGCCTGTTCAGCGAAATTCCCAGATACCGTGCGGTTTTACTTTTATTGTTATTGTGTAGGGACAACGCTTTGCGAATAATGCTGGCTGTTGCAGATCTGAGGTCAAACTCCTGAACGGGAAATTCCAAAAAAAGCTGACGCTTCACCAGAGAATCGTAGTTGAGTGGGCTGTTGGGTAATAGGAAGCTAAAGTACTCCGGGCTAATCTCGGTATCATCGGAGATCAGATATGCGCGTTCCATAGCTCCCTGTAATTCGCGGATGTTCCCTGGCCAAGAGTACTCCCGCAGCAGCCTAGAGGTCTCATTGGTAAGAAACTTCAAAGCCTGATGCTTTTTCGCGGAGATCTGTTTCAGGAAGAGTTGAGCCAAAGGAATGATCTCTTCTTTTCGTTCTCTAAGAGCCGGAATCTTTATATACACTGTGGATATCCGGTAAAAGAGATCGCTGCGAAATCTGTTTTCTCGTACGCTTCGATGCAGATCGTGATGAGTTGCAAATAGAAAACGGATATCCAGCGGAATGCGCTTGGTTCCTCCCACTCGATACATTTCCCTTTCCTGAATCACCCGCAGAAGCTTGGGTTGCATGTCCAGAGGTAGATCGCCAATTTCATCCAGCAACAAAGTTCCCCCGTTTGCCATTTCCAGCTTACCGATCTTACCCTCGCGGTTACTCCCGGTGAAGGCTCCGCGTTCATAGCCAAACAGTTCGCTTTCAAATAATGTAGCAGGGATCGCAGAGCAATTCAGCGAGATGAAGGGCAGCTTGATGTTATCTTCTCCAAAATGTATTAATCTGGCGATCAGTTCTTTTCCTGTGCCAGTTTCGCCGCTGATCAATACTGGAAGGTCTCTATCCTGATGAAGGCGAAGACACAGCCGCGTGATCTGCCGCATGGATTCGCTATAGACGCCCATTCCGCTGATTCCCAGCTCTTCCCGATATTCCTGCTGCAACTCCGCCAGTTCTTTCTTGATACTCACCAAGCGGCGTTCCAGGCTGCCCTCAAAATCTTTGCGCAGAATCTCCAGTTCGCGGGATGCCTGCAAGGACACGGACATTTTGTGGAGGATTATCGCCAGGAGTTCCAAAGCCAGCGGTTTTGCAAGGACCTCGTCGGCACCGTATTCCAATGCTTTGATTCGCGCTTCGGTATCTTCCTCCACAGAGAGGATTATTATCCTGCCATCGTAGTTTTGCTCTTTCAAGAAATCTATCAGATCAAAGCTATCCAGCCCCGGCATCATCATTTCGCTGATGATTACATCCGGAACATGCTCCTTTAGGCTTAGCATAGCAGCCCCGATATCATTGCAAAACCTGCAAGTGTGCCCCAGCTGAGAGCTTAGGAAGTTTCGCACTCCCTCCACAAAGAGGGGGTCACTATCGATTAACAACACATTCATGATTGTGTCCTCAGATGCAAACGGAATCCCCAAAATTCGCCTGCGTTATGCGTTCCGATGCGAATGCCGTAATGATCACAGAGATATTTCACTATCGCCATGCCCATTTCGGATGCCGCATTGAGGGTGTCTGGAGAAAGGGGGTTGTATAATTGATTCATCATGTCTTTGGTAATCTTGGCGCCGTTTTGCTCTACCACAAGGCAGATACTACCTTCGGTATGGTGATAGTTCAGGCGCAGGATTTTCTTCTTCTGCATGCTTTCCTCCAGAACTCCCAGGCAAAAAGCCAGCAGATTGATGATGATCTGTTGCAGATGCACCGGTGCCAGTATCAAAGCTGGAAGTTCATCCTCTCCCGGTTCAAAGTCCAGCGCCACTCCCGCAGCGAAGACTCTGCGGCTCAACATGCCAAGAGATTGTTCGATGATGTCTTTCAAATCACACGCTTCTGTTTCAGCCGCCTTCCCAGAATTCCAAAATTGCCGAATCTGACGCAGGAAAGATTCTATCCTACCCACCCCCTGCATGATGTGGGAGAGTTCCTGGTTAAAATTCATGGGCAGAGTAACTTCCTCCCGTTTCAACCAATACAGGATGCTTTCCGCGGATATTCTGATGGCAGAAAGGGGTTGATTCAGTTCGTGAGTAATCCCGGAGGATAATATCCCCAATGTAGCCAAGCGGGAAGACCGCTCTGTAAGGTTCATGGAGATCAGAAACCGGTTTTCACGCGCATAAAAGCTCTGGATACTGTTTGCTTTTTGCACTACCCGGGTGCTTACGATCTGGCGATACAGCTTGCTGTGCGCCAATTGTGCCCGATACGCGGCTTCCCAATTTTGCACTTTGGCGTTCAGCTCTGCCAGCAAAGCCTCGGTTTTAAGAAGATAATCCTGCAGATTCGCTTGCTCTGCCATTTCCCGAGCTTCGTGTAAAATGGCAAGAGCACCTTGGGTATCGTTCTGAAGATCATGCACCATAGCCAGGTTTTGCTTCATGGCACAGTTTAGCTCCATGGGGGTCTCGATGTTTGGTTCCTGTAAGAGCTTTTCTGCCTCCTGAAGTTCCAGGCGCGCTTCGTTGGGCTTGCCTTTTTTGCAGAATACGTCGCTGATATTGATATGACTGATGATGATGCTACGAGTGTGCTTATTTGTCTTTGCCACCTCGATTGCTTTTCGGTAAAAACCGATCGCCTCATCCAGCTTGCCCTCCATCATGCGTAAGTATCCAAGATTATTGATAGACCGCTCATAATCCGGATGTAGCCGATATGCCTCCTCAAAGCAATCTTTGGCTTTAGGGAGATTTCCCAAGCGGATAAAAATATCGCCCATGCTGTTAAAACACTCTGCTTCCCAGATGGCATTGGCTATTCTGTGGTTCAGAACCTGGGCTCTGAGATAGTAGTCCAAGGCA
Organism: Candidatus Cloacimonadota bacterium; assembly: GCA_018433885.1. Lineage (GTDB taxonomy): Bacteria > Cloacimonadota > Cloacimonadia > Cloacimonadales > Cloacimonadaceae > UBA5456. The sequence goes on along the minus strand of JAHDQK010000003.1, from coordinate 6,371 downwards.
GCGTCGTAATCATCCAGATAGGCATAGAAAGTCCCGATGAGATGGCTCGCCCGGGCTTGAATGCTCTCATCGGCAAGATTCACACCCAATTCCAGAGCAGCCTCGGCAAAGGTCTTGCCCTCGGTGTAAGAGCTTGTTTTCCATGCTTCTGCCGCAATTTCCAAAAGAAGCGAAGCCCTCAACTGCGGCTCCAAGCTCTCCTTCAGTTTCTCTTTGATCTCGTCCAAGCGTTTCGTATCCATGTTTGGGATAATTGTGTCAAGTGCAGATTTTGTCCAGAGAAAAATGCAAGCCAAGCACGCGGAATCATTATTTATCCGTTTTGGACTATCTATAAATGATCGTTTATCTGTTATGAACATGCAGCACAGTGATCCTTGCCGAATGCAATTGCATGAAACGCAATGTCTTATGTTGCTCATGCCCCCCGTCCCCATGATTGGCTCGATTGTTGAGTTTAACAATTGCAAAGGAGAATTTATGGTTGCCGTCATAGTAAAGGATGATCTCATCAGTAAAAGCTTGAAAGGACTGCTTTCACGAGCAGGAGTCGATGCCAGGTTCTTTTGCAAGTATAGCGATTCTTGCGCCGTTATCATGGAAGAACCGGACATTCTGGAGGCATTGATAGTGGATTACGATATCAATCCGGAACTCTGCCATTGGTTGCTGTGCGGAGTATCCAGAATTGCCTGCCAGGCGAAGATCCTGGTGTATTCGGATTTCCCCATCTCGCTTCCCGGGGAACGCTTTACAAATTCCAAGCTCATCATCAAAGAAAAACCGTTTATCCTACGGGATATTCTGGATCTCATAGCTAGCGATTCAAGGAGGAAAAATGTCTCGCTTTAACTATCACTTCATTCGTGCTCGGATCATCATCATGATCCTTATGTTACTCGGCTTCGTTTGGAGCTTGTTTGCATCTTACGAAATCCTACCCAGGGATCTCTCCCGATTCCCGATGGACACCCCTATAGATAGACCCCGGTTTGATCCTGCTATCGCCGAACCTACAGACTGGCGGGCATATCTGAATCCCTACAATTTCTCCGCTATGCTGGAGGATGGGAATACCATCTGGTTTGCCAGCCCAATGGGATTGTTGAAGTACAATCGCATTGCCAATAGCGCGAGTTTGGTTACCACGGCAAACAGTGGTTTGAACTCAAACTATATCTCGGATATGATGATTCATTCATCTGGCGATATCTGGTTCGCACACGTGGCGATGGTAACCGACGATGACGTTTGTGGGGGGATCAGTATTCTTCGTACTGATGGCACGTGGACGGTTCTGAATTACGAGAATGCGCCGTTTAGTTCCAACATCATAAACTGTTTGGGCGAAGATATCCAGGGCAGGGTATGGGTCGGCTACTCCATGAACGGATATCATCAGGGCGGGATGTCCTGTTATGATCCTCAGAGCGGAACTTGGACTTATTATACCAAACACAACTCCGCGATGCCTGCCAACACAGTGTTATCGTTCCATCTAGCCTCCGATGGTGCACTTTGGGCAACCTTCACGGGAGACGTAGATCCGGATCCCTATGAAGGTGGAGGCCTGTTGAGAATAGTAGGAGACGATTGGCAAGCCTTCGACGACGAGATCGTGGACGACCCCGAAGAAGAGCTCAAATATTGGGAAATCAAAAATATCGCGGAAGATAGCGCAGGAAATCTCTGGTTCGCGCTTACTGGTTCTGTGGATACAGCGCTCTTCAAATATGATGGTTACCAATTCACCCGCTATGCGGCGCCTTATGAGACCTCTTACTGGGATGTGGCGATAGATTCTGCCGACAACATCTATGTAAATGGACTCTCGTCAGTCGTGAACCGGTTTGATCAGACCAATTGGGAAACCTTACCGGATCCGAATTCTGTAGTAGAGGGCTATTATATCCAGAACATCTGGGTGGATTCTCAGGATCGGATCTGGGTAGCGAAATACGACGACTCTCTGGTTACTTTCGAAAACGGAGAATTCACCATGCCAAACACGGATCCCGGCATTCCGGTGAAGGGAATCAACAACTTCTGGTGTATGGATTCCGATGCCAATGGCAATACTTACTTCGGTACCGGATGGTATGTATGGGGAGATCTTCCCACCCGGTCTTCGCTATTACATTACGACGAATCTCAATGGTACAATTTCAATTATGATGATTACCAAAACTATGTGGTAAACGACGTCGCTTGGGCTTTGGATGGAAGCCTCCTTATCGCTACGGGAGATTCCAACGACAGCGCAGCGCTTCTCTTCGATATGTATGGTTCGGTGTGCAGAAGAACAGATTCTGGCTGGATCCACTACGATACCTCCAATACGGGATATCCCTTTATCTACGCCAAACTTGCCCAGGAAGACTACAATGGCTATATTTGGGCAGGTACAAACAACATGGGCTTGGCGGTATATGATATGGTGGATTGGACTGTTTATGATAATACTAATGTTCCCAATTTCTCAGATAGCATCCAAGATATCCTGGCAAGCCACACCGAACCGGTTGTTTGGGTGGCTTGCACATCCGGCTTGTTCAGGGTGGATATCAGCGATCCTGCCAATTTTGTCTGGGAACACTTCCATCCGCAGAACTCCAACCTTCCAACCTGGCTGGTAACGAGTCTGGCTTTTGCTGAAGACGGTTCCTTGTGGATCGGTACCGATGATGGATTGGCTCAGTTTACTGCCGATGGTTTGCGGAACATCGCAGAGTTCAGTAACGTAAGCGTGACTGATCTCTGCATAGACGAACACGGAGGGCTCTGGATATCCAGCATCGGCAATGGTCTTCTTCATTACCGGGAAGGAGTTGTAAGCGCATACACCAGGGAAAACAGTCCCTTGCCCACAAACATGATCAACCAGGTTTGTGCGGACTATCGAGGTACCTTGTGGATCAACCCTCATAATGGTGGTTTGTATGCAATGTCTTACAGCTATTCTTCGCAAGAAGACGCTCAATCACCCACCCCTGAGTTGCAGGTGCAAAACTTCCCCAATCCCTTCAATCCTGATACTGTTATCAGTTTTGAAGTTCCGGAATCCGGCAAAGTGGAAGTGGGCATCTATAACCTGAAAGGGCAATTGGTGAAGTCCTATCCTGCATTCATGGAAAACAAGGGTAGAACTCAGCTCGGCTGGAATGGAGTTACAGATTCCGGATATCCTTGTTCCAGCGGCGTCTATTTGGTACGGGTAAAAACCCGCGATAATCAGCTAATTCACAAAATGACCTTGATGAAATAGGTGAAAATATGAAAAAATTCATCTTTATCATAATGCTTTCCGCCCTTTCCTTCCTTCATGCAGTTTATCTGCATGAGGGTTGGGATGCGGGATGCTTTTCCGCCAATAGCTGGGAGGTCAATCCTCGCCAGGGAAACTGGCAGATAACTAATGCCAACGGCTACCATCTGCGCTTTGCGGGATATCCCTTTATCCAAGACTATCAACAATTTCTACTCTCAAAAGAGTTTGATATCAGCGGCGTGACCAACCTCAACCTGAAGTTTGCCATGCTGGGTATCGCGCTGGAGCCTGAATCTGCAGATTCTATGGCAGTGGAGTATTGCATCGATGGATCCGAATGGATCAATATCTTCTCTGTAGTTGCCTACCCAGGGGAGGTTATGGACCCTCTTCAGCTATATGACTACGATTTCCCCACTCCCATAGCGGGTGATTGTCTGCAATTGCGCTTTCGTGCCTTTGGTGCCGATAGCGCTGCTCTGCTTTTTTGGCGGATAGACGATATTCTGCTTACTGATCAAGATTATCAGGCTCCTGCTACTATCTCCGGAACGATCACGAACTCTGCATCCGAGCCAGTGGCAGATGCCTTGATCTCAGATGGGTTCAATTATGCTCGTTCAGACTACTTGGGAGCCTACAATATCCAGGTGCAACCAGCTACCAGTTTAACTGTTACTACAAATGCATTTGGCTACGCCGATGCTATTGCGGAGCTCACCGGGCTTGAGTCGGATGCCTCCACCAATCACAATTTCATCTTGCAGCCAGAGGATCCTGCCATCATGGATCCTTACTCTCTGCTGGGTTCGGTGTACCACGGTGAAAACGGAGTTAATGTGCACCTAAACTGGCAAGGCGTGCATCTGTATCCCGATGATGGGATATTGGAGCTTGCTTACGATACCCCTCCCGCCTCATACTTCTATCAGCCATTTATGATCAATGAATGCGAATACATGGTCGTAAAGTTTGAGCGGGAGTGGATGTTGAATGTCCGAGCCATCAAGTTGGCGTTACAAAGTATGATGCCAACAAATGTAGAAATTGTAGCGTTTTACGAGTCTGATGGGATGCCAGATCTGAATAACCCGGTTTTCGATAACCCTCAAGTTTTCGAGTTTGTGCCGCGCGTTCCGGGATATCCTCAGTGGCAGCAGTTTCCGCTATTGATGGATGTGCCTCCTCAGACTCCCATCTATTTGGGAGTAAAATTCCAAAACGGCTCTTTGTATAGCCTAGGAATTTCACCTACGGACGATAGCCGCACATACTTCAGTTACGATAGCGAGAATGCTTGGGAGGTTTGTGAGGGTGATGCGGCAATGATCCGTCTAATGGCTACCGAATATGAACCATGGGAACAGCGGAACTTCTTGGGTTACAATGTATATCGAAACCATGTTCGCCAAAACCCCAGCCCGCTTGAGGATCCTTTCTACTACCAGGAATCCCTGCCTTGGGGAGATAATATCTTTTATGTGACGGCTCAATACGGAAATGTAGAAAGCAATATCTCAAACAGTTTATTGATTCATGCATCAGAGCTTGCCATCAATCAAGTAATATCCACTACACCTCTGGAGGGTGCGCCTTATGCCAACATCGACATCAAGGCGTATCAGGTGCGCGGCGGATTGAACTCACTATCCTTGTTGCGAAACGGTGTGACAATCTTTAGTGAGACCGCTTTTGATCCTCAGCAAAACCTGATCCAGATCATGTGTCCGGATTACGTTTTGGAAAACGATACTGTCGTTCAGTATCAATTGGAAGCCATGTATCTCGACGGCAGTGTGTTACAGAGCCAGATATATGAATATCGCTGGTTGATGCCTCCCTCGGAGGTATCTGCTATCGGCTGTGAAAGCGGGGTACAGTTGAGCTGGATTCCTCCCCAACTCCCCAATCGTGATTTCCTAGGTTACCGCATTGTAAAGATGGCTGGGGGAGATTACAGCGAGATGGATTTCTTGATCCAGGAGAACACTTACACGGATACGGATGTCGTGTTTGGCGATGTGTATGAATATATAATAAGAGCCGTGTATCAGGATGGATTTGCGGAGTCAGAATTCGTTCAGGTAGTGGCGGGTCCTCCGGTGTATGCCCCGGCTACAAACCTCAGTGCAAGCGTGGAAAATGAAATGGTGGAACTCACCTGGGTGCGTCCGGACGATGGTTATCGCATCCTGGGCAAGGATTCACCGGGTGAAACGCCCTCTCCTTTTGCCGGAGAAAATATGGTAGCCTATGTCCATTTCGCGCCGGGAGAATTGATGAGCTATATCCATCATAGTAGTGTGGGTATCGCTTTTATCCCGGAAACCGTAGCCCCTGTGTCCATCAGAGTGTTCAATCTTAATGATCCCGAGTTTGAATTCCTGTGTTTTGAAACCCTGCTGGAAAACCCGCTGCCCAATACCTGGAACTATGTGGATTGTAGAGCACTGTTTGTGGAAATGATCCAAAATTCCTATAGAGTGGAGCTGGAAACCTCCGCCGGATTGATGTTGGACAACTCTTTAGAGCCGGTGGCGGGCGCAAATGGGATCGTGATAGGGGATACTTATACAGATCTCTTTGAGGAGCATGGTATCTCACAGAATTGGAAGTTCAAAATCAAGTTTCAGCAAAACGAGATTGTAGTGCCTCAAACACGGGGATTGTATCCCATGCTTACCGGATATCAGGTCTATAAAGATGGCGAATATGTATCTGCCCTAACTGAATTTGAGGAGTACTATCAAGAGCCGGTGGATCTGGATGTAAGCACTTCCTATCATATCGTGGCAGAATACGATTCCGGATTTTCCGAACCCTCAAACACGGTGGTGGTGGATCCCTCCTCAAATGAGGAAAACGTAAACATGGTGGTGGCTGCGGATATCTTGAATTATCCCAACCCCTTCAATCCATCCACCAGGGTAAGCTTCAATCTCAATGAAGCCGCCAAGGTCAATATTCAGGTATATAACGTCCGGGGGCAATTGGTGAAAACTCTGCATAATGGACCTCTTGCAGCCGGAAGTCATTCGCTTACCTGGGATGGCTCGGACATGAATAAACGCACAGCTAGTTCTGGGATATATCTACTACGCCT
>JAHDQK010000024.1 GCA_018433885.1 Candidatus Cloacimonadota bacterium | reverse complement strand
CGTTGTCAAGTCCGGGATTTTCCCCTCTATTTCGTATGAGATACCACTGCCGTCTCCGGCTTGGGGATTGGGATAATACCGCATTCCAAAACCAGCTTGCTCCGGAACCAGTACCGGATCTTCATTGGCAACGGTAGTATCCTGTAGCTGGCTATTCCCACCATATACCCAAAGGTATCCTGGATAGTTGGGTGGGTTATACAGTTCAGAACGTGGAGCCCCGATAGCAACATCGCAAAAACCATCGGCATTGAAATCGCCGGTAGCAATGCCATAACCGAAGTTATCATAATACCCAACCTTAATCAAATCCGAAGTACCATTCATCTGCTCTGACCCCATCCAGATGGAGAATTTTCTCTCATGATAATTTGTGCCAACTACATCATCAAAACCATCTCCATTCAGATCCCCATATTTGAGACAACTTGAGGCCTCGTTCCCAGTCCAACCAGGAGTAAAATTGAAACTGGGGGTTAAATAATCTATGCTTAGCCCCCCAGCCAGGCATGCGTGCCCACGTTTGAGTAATAACCCATGAAATCGTCAAAGCCATCCCCATTAACATCTCCAATCGGTCTGCTGTCTTTGGTAATGGGTTCTTGTGTTTGAATCAAAACATCGGGGTCGCTAAGATCCCGCTCGGGGTTCCCGTGATAGATCCTAATCATGTGATAACCCGTTTCGGGATCCGGATTGGTAAAGCCCAAGGCAAAATCTCTGTAACCGTCTCCATCAATATCGCCTATTCCGGAGATTGAGCTTATGGCATTATTGTATGAATATTCAAGGACAACTTGCTCTACTAGCTCACCACCCCACATAATGGTGAACTTCTTAATATCAGGGGCTTGATCTATTGCATAAATATAATGTAAGCCTACTTCGCCGAAACCATCCCCATCGAAATCTCCAATGTTGCTGACACGTTGCACTACATCATTGTACGAGAATGAGATCACATGATCCGGATTATCCAGACTGTCACTACCTCCAAAGTAGAATCTGAGTCTTTTATCTTCATGACTGGGTAGAGAAGGGTAATCATAGATACACAAATCTTCATAGCCGTCGCCGTTTATATCGCCTACGTTGAAAATATAACCTAATCTTCGTGTGGTCGTGCCTTCGAGGGTTACCGAGGGACTTGTGTCGGAATTGAAATATGGTCCCCCATAATAGATATACACTTTCCCGCGGGAACCGCCAACGCCTACTGTATAACCATATGATCCTGAAAAGACAACTAAATCCTTATATCCATCATGATTAAAATCCAAGCTTTCAATCGCATGTCCAAACAGGGAGTAGTGGTGTTCGCCCTGAAATTCCGCAATTATCTGCATATCGTTCGTGGCAAATAGCGGGATAAACAGCACACTCATTAATGAGAGTAGCCAAATATGTGTTTTTATAATTTCTCCTCATTTATGATAGTAAATTTCTTAATAGTAGTATGATCGCCAGCCTTTGCTCTGCATAAATACAAACCTGATGTATAGTTGGAGAGATTGATTGATCTGACCAATTCATTAGACGATATGCTGTTGACTTCTGTATGGTGAATAACTTGACCTTTAATGTTGAAGATTTCGATTGTTATGGGCATTCTTCCATTTTTTTCCAATCCCGATAGCGAAATCGTGATCTCTCCATTAGTTCGTACGGGATTGGGACTCAATCTCATATGCAATTGATTTATCAGTTGTGGCGCAATGGGATCATCATTGGCGACCATTCCGGGATTTCCTCCATAGATAAATACATACCCTCTATAGTCATGATATGGCCATGCACCCTCCTCAAACGGCGCAGAGACAGCAATGTCATCACATCCATCACCATTAAAATCACCAACTGCAACATCATAGCCGTATTTTTCGAATGTATTGACTTTCTGCCAGTCTGCAATTCCATCCATATATTCTGAGCCCAACCAGACGGCAAACCGCTGACCCTGATAAGTGGCTCCAATCACGTCACTGAAGCCATCTCCATTAAAGTCACCATAGTCCAATCCGCGAAGTTGTGCATTTCCAAAATATCTTGGATTTAAGCTAACGCTCGGATCCGGTGTAAGACCGGTATCGGTTCCGAGCCAAACATTCATTCCGCGG
>JAHDQK010000004.1 GCA_018433885.1 Candidatus Cloacimonadota bacterium | reverse complement strand
GTCGGAGAAAGTGCCCCAAGCCCACTTGGTGCGATAATCACCAGCTTGTTGGGCAGGGAGGAGCCCCACAAGTAGCGTAAGCAGGAGCAAGGCGAGAATCGCCTTCAAATTCCAAGTGTGTATATTCATTATCTTTTTCATGATTCTTACCTCTAAGGTGGACAAGATAACTCGTCGCATTCCGGAGTCAAGATAAATTTCTGTAATGCAATATAATCTTACGACAACAACATGAGACTAGTGCCGTATCAGCTTAATTAACATATAATTATAGATAGTAAGATTAGATAATTGAACAAATGGAACTTAGGGATGGTTATAAAAAGCCGGGGAATCATGGATAATGCCTTGAAAGTACGGAGAAACCGCGTTGGATAGGGGGTTTTGGAGGATGGGTAATGCGCTATTGGATCAGGCTGGAAATTCTGTTGATAAGTTCATTAGGTAGGGACGTCTCGAGTTCCAAGACATAGAGCCGGTCTCCGAGGATTTCCGCGAGTTTTCCCGCATCTTTTGCGGTGCAAAGAAATCGTTTGGCAGGGTTTGTCATCAGCTTGTTTCTGATCTCGGCATCTTGAAAAGGATAATGGTCAGGAAAGATCAAGTGTTTATCGAACTTAAGCTCCAGTTTCCGCACGCTGTTTTCAAAGGATGCGGGGTGGGCAATTGCGGAGATCAGAGAGAAGGGATCATCAGCTAAATGGAGTTTATCCACGGGATTTCCCAAGTGGCGGATAATGCTGGGGCGGCTATAAACATGATACACTTGCGCACCGCGCTGACGCAGCGTGCGCTCCAGGCTTGGGTTATCCTGAGATCCGGGTTTATTGTGAAGCAGGCAGATACAACTGGCGTCTATGGCAGACAGGCTTTCCCGGAGGTATCCAGCAGGGATCACGAAGCCATTTCCCAGAGCGGTATCGGTATCAAAGACCACGATGTCCAGATCCCGGAAAACCTTCAAATGCTGAAAGGCATCGTCCAGCACCATAACTTGCAGGTTCGGAAACTCATTGGCGGCGGTCTGGATAATCTTGTTTCGCTTTCTTCCACAAAGAACAGGAATCCCCGGTAGCATTTCGCTTGCCATCACGGCCTCGTCTCCGGCTTCGGAGGCGGGGTAGAAAATGGTGGCGCCGTCTGAGACAATGCTAACGCTATGTTCCAGTTTGCTTTTGTAGCCGCGGGAGGCGTAGGCGCAAGAGATGCCCATATCATGTAGTTTCTTGCAGATGGCGATGGCGATTGGGCTCTTGCCGCTGCCGCCGCTGGTGAGGTTGCCCACACTGATCGTAACAAAGGGGGCGCGGTAGCCTTTGCCCCGGAGATGTATGCGCCTTAAAAGCATCAACCCGGCATAGCAGAGCGATGCCGGGTAGAGCAGATAGCTTAATACTGAACGTCTTAAGAGGTGATTCTTGGCAAAATCTGCGCGCTTCACTTCGCTTGCATTTTGCGGTCGATCAAGGCGACCAGTTTCTCTACATCGAAGGGCTTGAAGATCACATCCTTGAGTCCATCCACTTTAGCGCGGACGAGTACGTGGTTGGGATCGTAGCCAAATCCGGTCATCATGATCACGGGGATTTTGTCGTCGTAATCCTTCACCCTCCAGAAGAGTTCATAGCCGTCCATATCCGGCATGGCGATATCAGTAAGCACAAGATCCACCTTGCCGCTCATGATCATCTGCAGAGCTTTCAGGCCATCGGAGAAAGTATGGAGCTCCCATTCCGGGCGCAGGGATTGGATTTCTATCTTTAGGTTCTTTACCAGTTCTTCTTCGTCGTCGACGATGCAAATCACTCGATTCATGTAAGGTCTTTCCCTGTAATTATTTTATAGACGCTGAGATATTTCTCTCTGGTTTTGGCGACCACTTCATCTGGCAAATGGGGGGGATCGGTCTGTTTATCCCAGCCGATTTCGATAAGGTAATCGCGGATATACTGTTTGTCGAAGCTTTTGGGGCTGCTGCCGATCTGATAGCTCTGGATATCCCAGAAGCGTGAAGAATCCGGGGTGAGGCACTCATCGATCAGGATGATTTCGTTTCCGATGGAGCCAAACTCGAATTTAGTATCAGCGACAAGGATACCTTCTTTTTTAAGAAGATCGTGAGCATAATTATAGAGTTCCAGAGATTTATCCTTCAGATAGCGAGCAATCCACTCATCCATATGCGCCAGCATCTCGCGGTAGGAGATATTGATATCGTGACCTTCGCTGGCTTTGGTAGAGGGGGTGAAGAGTGCTTTGGTAAATTTCTGGCTTTCCCTCATATCTTCGGCGATCATCATTCCACCTACGGTTGAGGTACGCTTATATTCGCTCCAGGCAGAACCGCTGATATAGCCGCGCACGATGCACTCAAAGGGAATCACCCGGGTCTTTTTCACCAGCATTGAGCGTCCGGCAAGATAATCCGCAAAGGGATGAAGTTCCGCGGGGTAGTCATCCACATTGTCGGTAATGAAGTGGTTGGGCAACATGGTGGCGGTTTTGCGGAAGAAATGGGCGGAGATCCCGTTCAGGATGCGCCCTTTATCCGGGATCAGGTTTGGAAACACCACATCGAACGCGGAAATGCGGTCGCTGGTGACGATCAGGAGGGTATCTCCCAAATCGTAGATATCGCGTACTTTACCATGGCTTGATTTCTTGATCAAGGGTATTTTGACGAGTTCGTCATGCATAGGCTCGCTCCCTAATATAGTCGTAGATTATTTTCATTTCGTCCACAGCTGCCAGGGGCAGGGCGAGACGTTCGTTTTCACGATATTGAGGATTGTCGGTGGGAAAGCTGTATTCTTTACCCCCGATTCGGACATGGGTCAATTGCCCTCCCGCGATAGTGATCTGCGGGCTCTCGAAACTGAGGTCTTTCGCTACATATAGAAAGTTCAGCCAATCGCGGTAGTCCTTAAGGAGCTTGATTTCATCGTCCAACAGATCCGCCTTGGCAAACTCCAGATTATCGAAGTATTGATCGCGTTCCTTTTGTACCATTTCCAGGATCCCGTTTTGGGGATGCACAAAGCTTTCTTGCAGAAGGTCGTGCAGCTTTTCCAGATCATGCTCCAGGGGAGTTTCTCCGGCAGGAGCCAAAGCAAGGCACCAGCCCCGGCATATTCCGGAATCGAACTTGGAGCAGGGATAACTGGCTGTTTCGCAGGCAGGTAGCTTCAGGATGCGGGAAAGGGTATCGATCACATCAGCCACAAAGAAACGGCTGCGGAAGGGGCCCAGATATTGCCAATCGTCGTTACTGTGTTCCTGGATGCCGACAAAGGGGAAACGATGGCTATCCAAAGCCAGATAGACATATTCTTCCCACAGGCGCAGGCGTTGTTGGTATTCGGGATGATGTTCCATCAGCATGGTCTTCAGCATGATCAGCGCGCTCATGGAATCCGGCATTGGTTGATAATCCAGCACTTGGGCTTGATCTTGCATTTCCTTCAGGACTTTGTCTTCCTTGGCTTTTTCCCAAAAAGCATGCATGCGAGCTCCCAGCCGGGCACTGACCCCCATGAAGAGGTATCCATCGGCGGATTTCAGGGCATAGAATACCCAGCCTTTGGGCAGGCTATCCCACTGATTGGCATTATCTTTGGCAATAATTTGACTAATCATACGGACAGTCTATTATCCGGGCAAATTGTGTCAATCGAATTCTCTGGCAGACTGGGCTTCCAGTTCTCGCGCTCAGAACTCCGTTTCGCTTCACTTTGAAGGACTTACCTCGGGCTAATGATCGCTTGGTTTAGCTGGGCAGGATGGAACGTTCTCTTCATAATAATATTACGTGGGTTGCCTTACAATGCGGAGATGATGATCTTGCGGATGCGTTTGGTGGCGATCACCAGGAAGAGGGTGAAAGCGATCATCAGGGTGGAGAGCGAGTTGATAGTGGTGATCGTGCCCCGGCGGATGGTGCCTTCCACATATATCGGCAGGGTATCGAAGCCGCGTCCGGAAGTAAAGAACGTGATGATGAAATCATCGATGGAGAGGGTAAATGCCAAGAGGGCAGCGGCGATAATCCCCGGCATCATCAGGGGAAACTTGATTTTCCAAAATATGTAAGAGGGTTTGGCACCCAGATCCTGGGCGGCTTCCACCAAAGAATAATCGAAGCCTTCCAGCCGGCTCTGGATTACGATAACCGTGTAGGATATACAGAAGGTAATGTGGGCGATCAACACGGTGAACATCCCGGTGTTTACGCGGGTGAAATTGAAAAGTAGGGCAAGCGACACACCCATCAGGATATCCGGGATCATCAACGGGATATAGATGAGCCCGATCAACCCTTTACGCCCGCTGAAGTTCTTGTTTTCAAGACCCAGAGCGGTAAGGATGCCCAGAGTGGTGGAGATCAAGGTGCTAAGCCCGGCGATAAGCATGGTATTGCGAAAAGCCTCCCCGATGGTGGGGTTATTGAAAAGCTGAACATAATACTTCAGGGTAAAGCCTTGCCAGCCGGTGATTATCCGGGAGTCGTTGAAACTGAAAATGATCAGAATCAAAATTGGGATGTAGAGGAAGACCATCACCAGGCTGAAAACGGTGAGGTTCAAGCCCTTATATAATTTGGCGCTGTTCAGGTTCATTGCCACACCTTCCGTTTCTGATGGTGACGGTACAAGCCATACATTACCAGCAGGAGAAACGCCACCAGGAGCAACAAAGTGAGCGACAAAGCAGATGCCATCGGCCAGTTGCGGGGGATATTCTTAATCTTGTACGTAATTACCTGCCCGATGTATAGCGATTGCTGGTTGCCCACCAATTGGGGGATCAGATACGCCCCTAAAGCAGGGATGAAGACCAGAAGAGTACCGGCAAAGATCCCCTCCACAGCCAAGGGCAGAGTAATCCTGAAGAATGCTTTCACCTCGTTTGCGCCCAGATCCATGGCGGCATTCAGCAGAGTGAAATCCAGCTTTTCCAAGACGCTATACAGCGGTAGGATCATATAGGGCAGATATACATAGACCATTACCAGGATCACCGCGAGATCGGTACGTAAAATCTCCAGAGGTTGGGAGATCAAGCCCATGTTCATCAGGGTATCGTTCATCACCCCGTTGTAGGCAAGAAAGATACGCCACGAAAATATGCGGATGATCAGATTGGTCCAGAAGGGGATGATAATGAAGATCAATAATAGGTTCTTGGTCTTCTCCTTGGCGCGCGCGATGAAGTATGCCACTGGGAAGCCCAGAACAATGCACAGCAGGGTAGTATATATCGCCAGCCTGAAAGAGAGTATGAAGGGACGCAGGTAATCTCCGCTAAAGATCTGACGGTAGGCATCTAGCGATACTTCGAACTTTACATCGTAGATATCAGGGCTGAGAAAACTGTATATGGTTACAATCAGATACGGGATCAGGAAAAAACACGAGAGCCAGATCAGGGTGGGCAGGGATAACAGCCAGCTGCTCAGATTCTTGCGGCGCTCCTGTTTAGTTTGTAAGCTGTTTTGCATCAGCTTTTTCCCCGTTTCACATAGCGTTGCAGATTGCCACCTTCGTTCAGCTCTGTTTCTGGCATTTCTTCACCCTCCAGAGTTTCCACCACCCAAGTATCGGTGTCATGCCAAAACAGCCAGACATTCTCTTCCCAGTCCAGTGCTTTGTCGTCGAAATAAACCCGTTTGTGTTGAGAGAAGACGCGGAATTTCAAGAGCCCAACGCGCACGATGTATTGGGTATGAGTTCCCAGATACAGGATATCCTCGATCTGCCCCTTGATCATATTGATATCATCCTGATGGCGGGGTTTGTTGCGGGCGATGGCGATCTTTTCCGGGCGCAGAGACAGGGTAATGCGGCTTCCGGCTTCGGGAGTTTTCTGGAAACTACTGTCGATCTGGAAGCTCTTGCCACTGCCATCCGGGCAATCCAGTTCTACATAGTCTTCATAAACGGCTGTAACGGTTCCGCTTACAAGGTTGGTTTCGCCGATGAAATAGGCGGAGAAGATGCTGGCGGGACGCTCATAAATGTCGTCCGGAGGACCGCTCTGTACGATTTTGCCGCGATTCATCACAGCCAGACGGTCTGAAATACTCATGGCTTCGCTTTGATCGTGGGTTACATAGATGAAGGTGATGCCCACGGCGTCGTGGATATTCATCAGCTCAATCAACATATGCTGGCGCAGCTTGAGATCCAGGGCAGCCAGCGGTTCATCCAGAAGCAGCACATGGGGTTTATTGATCAGCGCGCGGGCGATTGCGATGCGTTGCTTTTGTCCACCGGAGATCTGGTTTGGATATTTGGCTGCTTGATCCTCCATTTTTACAAGGTTCAGCATTTCTTGCACGCGTTCTTTGATTTCGCCTTTGGGACGCCGTTTGATGCGCAAACCGAAGGCAACGTTATCGAAGAGGGTCATGTGGGGGAATAGCGAGTAATTTTGGAAGATCGTGTTCACTTCCCGTTTGTACGGAGGTAAATCCGAGATGTCCTGATCTCCCAGGCGGACTGCGCCCGAGCTGGGTAGTTCAAACCCGGCGATCATTCTCAGAAGAGTGGTTTTTCCGCAACCGCTGGGACCCAGGAAACTGAATAGTTCCCCGCTCTTGATGGTCAGGTTTACGTTATCGACAGCGCGAAAACCGCCAAAATCCTTACTCAGATTTTCCAGTATGATGTCTTCCAATTATTCCTCTTTATAGTTTCAGTATTTTCTTGGTAACCAGAGTGTTGTGGTTCCGGGAGAACCTTACAAAATAGATCCCTGCGGGCAGTTCTCTGCCAAGGTGATCCTGCCCATTCCAAGAAAAGGAACAGGGGTCATTCGTCAAGTGATTAGTTTGCATACTCTTCACTTTCTGCCCCCGGATATTGTAAACATCGGCAGAAACGGGACCCTTGGGCAGATTGGCTATGAAGAGCATGATGTCCGTGGAAAAAGGGTTTGGAGTTGCGGATATCTGGGGCAGGTTCAGGATCAGCTCGTTTGCGCTTGAATAATCCCCAGAGCTGAAAACGCAGAACTCATCCAAATAGAACCCGTTGGCATACTGTGAATATTGGTTATTCTTCATGAACCTGAGTGAGATTTGCTTCCCTCTCAAGAACGATAAATCCAGCTCATAGGCTTGCCAGGGACTCTCGCCCATGAAGACCATGAGGGTGTGCCAGTCCGTAGATGCAAGGTCTCGATATTGCAGAGCAGCGTACTCCGAATACGTAGTCATCGCACATTTGGCTTGGAAACTCACACGCACGTTTTGTGCGCCATCCAGATCAAAAATGGAGTTATGCGTGGCGTAGCTAAGTTGTGTCCAGCTCTGGTTCAAAGGGTTATCTCCCAGCCAATTATCCCCAGCGGCGGCATCCTCGCTACCGATCCCCCACCTACCGGTTAGCTGCCAAGCATCTGCACCCTGTTCAAAACCATCATAGACATCTGCATGAGAGCTGAGTGTGATCACGTTCATGCCCGGCATCAGGATCATTCTGGCGGCATAACTGGAGTAACCGGGATGGCTTGCCCTTACCTGGAAGAAACCCTCATTAAGCGAGGTGGGATATATCATCCCCCCAGAATCGGCTACAAACTGAAGCTCGTCAAGCTCCAGAAGCGCACCGGGAAGTGGTTGACCCCGGTGATTGCGGATCAAAAAGCTGGCGGAGACAGCTTCAGCCGGTTGCAACGAGAAATCCTGCACAGTGACGCCGTCTACAGAGATTGTTACATCCACCGCTTGCGGGATATAGCCGGGAGCGTGGACTATTACTTCGTGGTTTCCTTCTGGCAGAAAGCGATGATAGGATCCAAAATCCGGTCTGGAATACACCGCAGCCCGCTGGGGAACGTGGTTGTCCAACTCTGGGATATAGATCTGGGCGACCATGGGGTTACCCGTGGAGGCATCGGTTACATTCCCTTTCAAGCTCTTATAATCCTTCCTTTCCAGAAGCGCAAGTGCCGCCGGGATTTGTTCTTGCACCAGCTGTTGTACCTGAGCACCTTGGGGAATGAACTGATTTGCCATTTCGATAGTGTAGGAAAACATCCCCCTTACTCCCAACAACCAATCCTCGCAGCTCCCGCTCACGGGGTATAAATCGTGGGAAGGCATGGCAGTATATCCGGTTAGAAGAGCCATCTCTTGTGCCAACAAGCGTTGCTCCGCCACGTCCGGACCACTCACATCATGTGCAAAACCAAAGGGATAGAGCACATATTTGCCATAAGTGTGGTAGCTGATGCTTGCCAGAAAGTGCTTTGCCATCACCAGATCCCGGATCGCCGCGGATTCCGGTTCCGAAAAGGGGCTGGCACCGTGATAGACGGAATCGTAGGGGTTGTCCGTAGCGCTGATGTTTCCCCACATATAGGAGTAATTGCGGTTGATATCCGCACCGTCCGCTCCGTTACCGTTTGAACCCCAGTCTATTTGTTGGTTGCCGTTGTTATCGTTCAGGTTTTTTCGCCACATGATCTGAGTTTGATCCAGCACAAGCTTGTGTCCATCCGGGTTTAGCAAGGGTACCACCCAGATCTCGGAACTGTCCATAATCGCCGTCACTCTGGGATCTGTGCCATAGTTTTCCAAAAGATAATACATGATCGCCATGCAGGTTTCCACCGAGAGCGGTTCCCGGGCATGGTGCGCACCCACGAAGAGAAATTGGGCTTCATCTTCCTCTTCCAGAACATTATCCGAGAGCTTCATTGCCCAGATCTCATGCGCGTAATCCTGATAGGCGGGGATACCCTGATCTGCGTAGATCTTGCCCCAACCAGAACCGATTGAATGCATGCTGATCAACGAGGGATAGGTGGCTGCCATCTGGGCAAGCTCCAGCACCACTTCATCGTAAGTGCGGTAGCCGGGGATGTCCCGGTCTCCGGAGCTCAGATTGGCTTTCATCTCAGCCTCGGTTTGCGTGATCCTTAGTTCCGGATATTTATCCTGATAAACAGCTAAATCCTTAGATGAGATTACGATATCCAGAAATGCTCCAGGATGATATAGCGCGATATCTACACCGTTACTTAGCAGCGCGTGATACTCAGTTACACCGGGATCGGAGATGCGGATTACAAGGCTTTCTCCCTTCAAGAGTAGGCAGAGGCAAAGGAAGGCAAAAAAGATGGCGAGTTTCTTCTTCATAGGATCAACTCCTTAGCAATAAATATGTGGATAAAAAAATACAGTGGGGAATGCCGGGCGGCATCCCCACTGCTCGGAGGGCATTCTATGTAGGGTCTGTAGGCTAGCTACAATATGTGGAAGGCCGGTTTTTCTGTCAAGTAGAATTTGCGGATTTTTTTCGCTTTTCTTGTAGATATCCTTCCACATGGATTCAGTTCACTATGATAAACTTGCGGTTAAGCACCAAAGAGGTCCCGCTTATTTTCAGGAAATAGATTCCACTGCTGGCGGATTTGCCATTTATGTCGCGTCCATCCCAGATCATGTTGTTTTCTGAGGCAGGGATATTCTGTTCGTGCACCAATTGCCCCTTCAGGTTGAAGATCTGAGCTTTCAAGTTTCCCGTTCTTTTACCCGAGATACTCGCGGTGATTCGGGATCCCTGTTTCATGGGATTGGGATACAAATTCAAGCTCGCAACCGCGGGGGCTTGGTTTTGATCCTCATTACTCAGATGGGTGATAGCTACGCTATACCATTGGTTTTCTCCGGGTAGCCAGGATACGTTTTCTTGGGTGTCCATAGCTGCGAAGCGATACATGAAGTATTGGTTCTGAGAGTTAAAATCCGGCAAAAAGGTAAAGAGGTAGATCCCGTTTCCAGCATCCTGCATTTTGGCTGAAAACACTTCTCCTGCATCGGTGCTATACTCAATCCAAGCGTCTTTGATTCCGGAGGGATCACTGGCGGTGAGGATGAAAGTGGTCTCCACCTCGCCGATACTGCAAGCGGGAAAGTGTTCCAGCACAGGACCTTGAGTATCTTCGTAGATCACAAAATAGTGGGGGTCCAGTTCGGCAAATTCCGGATGTCTGCGTTCTCTACCGCTCAAATCCTCGGCATCAAGATAGTAGCGGATGGTATCGCCGGCGGCAAAGCCTGTAATACTGGCAAGATAGGTATAGGCATTATCCTGGATCAACGGGCTTGTCTGCCACTCGCCGCTATTAATCTTAAACACCACATTTGTCTCAGTATCAATAAGTTCCTCTCCACTATGGGGGATGATCGTGGCAGCTATTGGATAGCTTTCTGCGTAATCAACCACGCCAAAAATCGGGTTGTGAGCGATGTGCAACATCTCGGGATCCGGGATCTCGTGGGTGCGGCAATGAAGCGCGTCTGTGCTTTCCCAGGGGGTGTAGCTGCTTCCGATAACTCCGATGATCTCATAACCGGGCATCGCTTCGGCATATACCTGTAGAGCCGCGGCGTCGTGCGGGCTGTTCATGATCGGCACAAACACACGTTTATTCAAGATCAGGGAGTTGGTATAAGGTTGATTTTGCGGGGTATTCACCCGATAAACCCGGTAGGGATAGCCCCAGGCAGAAGTAAGATTGGCGAAGTACTGAGCGGTGGCTTCGATCTCGCTATATTGCGGGTGAGAGCTGGGGACGCTGCGGATTAACACCTTGTCCGGAGCCAGGAACTTTCCCCAACAATCGATGTGATCGATGTAGGTATTGTTGGGATCCTCCAACACATGATAGCTGCTAATGCCCAGATACTGATGCATGAGGTTGTTTACATTTGTTTGATTATTATTGTTTTCGCTATAGGCGATCTGAGTCTGGGCGGCGGTATTGATGCCATCCGTCATATAGTTCCCGCCGGTCTGATTCAGGTTCATCCCATAATATGGCAGATCAAACTGATCTGCATACAGTTGGGGCACCATATTATCGCCCGGACGGGGGCGGTTGTACTGAAAGTCAACCACACCATAGTCACCGTTCCCATCGTAGATAAACCACGGACCATAGTCCCGCGTCCAATAGGAATCCGTGCTGGCGATCATGAAGCTCACCCGGTCCATATTCACTCCGGCATTGCTGAATGAATTTGTCGCAGAGCTTTGCTGGGATCCACTACTAACCAAGCATAGCACATCTGCCGTGTTGGAAAGTTGCGCTACCAGCGAGAGCGGAATCCCCAGAGGATAGCGTATCAGCACCTGGGAGGCAGGTTCAAACTCCGCAATGGGGCGCACCGGAGCGGTGGGAGGGTCTGTCTGGGTGAAGCGTTCCCAAGCATAAGTAATTGTAAAATCTTCAATTGCCCTGGCATAAACGGCTATTACCGCCATCAATAGTAAAAGCGTGAGCATAATATATCGTAATCTGTAGGTCACCATGGTCTCCAGTTTTTTTATAATGCTACATACAATTTTTATACCGAATCCCCATAAATTCCTGTAGATCATCTCTTATAACTTGCCCGAAAAAAAAATCAGAGCGGGAAACCTTATCAACAGTATCCTTAGCCCTGTTTAATCCCGCGGGTGGAAAAACATCAAATTGACAGATTGATAAGTGACCATATTCGTGTATATCGAAGCGTGGCTGCTGTTTTCGCAGTTTTGCTCTCAGCTTTGTAATTCTTTTATAGACAGATATTTACCGATTTAGCCATAAGGAGTCGCCCCATGTTTTCAAAAATCCGCAAGCGGAATGGACATATAGTAGATTTTGATAAATCCAAGATTACCCGTGCTTTGATGCGTGCCGGGGAAGCCAGTGGCGAGTTTGACGCCGTGATAGCAGACAAACTTTGCCTCAGAGTTCTCAACCTCGCTCAGCAAAGCCTCAGTGAAGACCTTCCGGAAGTGGAAAGCATCCAAGACATCGTGGAAGAAGTGCTACTTGCCTCACCCTACAAGAAGACCGCCAAAGCCTACATCATTTACCGGGATCAGCACGCTCGCATCCGCGATATGGTCTCCACCGCGGGAGTCCGGCTCATCGACCAATATCTGGAAAAGCTGGATTGGCAGGTAAGCGAGAACTCAAACATGGCATATTCCTTGCAGGGCTTGAACAACTACATCGCCAGCGAAGTAAGCAAAACCTATTGGCTGAATAAGATATACCCTCCGGAGATTCGGGAAGCGCATGTGAGCGGCGATATGCACATTCACGACTTGGGACAGCTCTCGGTATATTGCGTGGGTTGGGATCTGATGGACCTTTTGCTTACTGGTTTCAAAGGCGCGGTGGGCAAGGTGGAAAGCTCTCCCGCAAAGCATTTCCGTAGTGCTCTGGGGCAGATCGTGAACTTCTTCTACACTCTTCAGGGAGAAGCGGCGGGAGCCCAAGCTTTTAGTAGTTTCGACACCCTTTTGGCACCCTTTATTCATTACGACAAGCTTTCTTACCCAGAAGTCAAACAAGCTCTGCAAGAATTTGTCTTCAACCTGAATGTGCCCACCCGAGTGGGGTTTCAGACTCCTTTTACAAACATCACCATGGATCTCTTCCCCCCGGATAGCTACAAGAATCAAGCGGTGATCATCGGGGGAATCCCCCAGGATCGCTCATATTCGGATTTTCAAGCGGAAATGGACATGTTGAACCGGGCGTTTTTGGAAGTGATGATTCAAGGCGATGCCAAAGGCAGAGTCTTCACCTTTCCCATTCCTACATATAATATCACCAAGGACTTCAGCTGGGATAACCCCGCCATCGAATACCTCTGGGAAGCCACTGCCAAATATGGCATACCCTATTTTTCGAACTTTGTAAATAGCGATATGGATCCGAACGACGCCCGTAGCATGTGCTGCCGCTTACGTCTGGATACCCGCAAGCTGGAAGCTCGTGGCGGAGGCTTGTTTGGCGCAAATCCCCTCACGGGATCCATCGGAGTGGTTACCCTGAACCTCCCGCGCATCGGCTTTTTGGCAGATAATGAAGAGGATTTCATGGCGCGCTTGCAACGCAGCCTCGCCTTGGCGATGTCGTCCCTGGAAATCAAACGCAAAGTACTGGAAACATATACCGATAGCGGTCTATATCCCTACACCGCGTTTTATCTTAAAAGCATCCGCGAAAGGTTCCAACAATATTGGAAAAACCACTTTTCCACCATCGGGGTGATCGGTATGAACGAAGCCTGCTTGAACTTCCTGGGCGAAGGCATCGGCAGCACCAAGGGCAAGGATTTTGCCTTAAAAGTAATGGACTATCTGCGTGAAAGGCTGATTGAATTTCAGGAACTTACCGGGAATAACTACAACCTGGAAGCCACTCCTGCCGAAGGTACCAGTTATCGCTTGGCGATCTTGGATAAACAAAACTTCCCGGGCATTCGCAGCGCGAATCCCGATGGAGATACCCCATTTTATACAAACAGCACGCAGTTGCCGGTGAATTTTTCCGATGATGTCTTCGAAGTGCTGGATCTACAGGATGAATTGCAGACCAAATACACTGGGGGAACTGTGTTGCACATCTTTGGCGGTGAACGTCTGGAGCACTCCGCCAGCGTAAAGAATCTGGTAAAAAGCATCTGCAGCAACTACCGTCTGCCCTATTTTACCTTTTCCCCCACCTTCAGCATTTGCCCCGAACACGGGTATCTGGATGGAGAGATCCCCAAGTGCCCGCGCTGCGGAAACACTTGCGAAGTGTTTTCTCGCATCGTTGGCTATCTTCGCCCCGTTTCGCAATGGAACGAGGGGAAAAAAGCGGAATTTAAAATGCGTACCACCTTCGATACCGTGAAACACCCAAATCCCAAACAGGATCCGCGCTTGGCATGAAAATCGGTGGATTTCAGAAGTTCTCCCTTTTAGACTACCCCGGCGAGCTTAGCGCGTTGGTCTTTACCCAGGGCTGTAACTTCCGCTGTCCCTACTGCCACAATCCGGAACTGGTGTTGCCCCAGATCTTTTGCCCCCTGCTGAACACGGAGAAGGTGCTGAAATTTCTATATAAAAGAAGAAAGCGCCTCAGCGCGGTGGTGGTCACCGGCGGCGAACCCACTCTGCAAGAGGATCTGATCCCCTTTCTCAAGATTCTCAAAGCCATGCGCTTCAAGGTGAAACTGGATACCAACGGCGCCTTGCCGGAAATCCTGGCACAGGTGATCTATGCCAAGGCTGTGGATTATATTGCGATGGATATCAAGGCTCCGCTGCCACTCTACCAAAGACTTACCCGCAGTGATGTAGCTCCCCAAAACATCCTGCGAAGCATGGAACTGATCCGCCTTAGCGGCGTTCAATATGAGTTTCGCACTACCGTAGCTCCCGATATCCTTTTTGGAGACGATCTCTACGATATCCGCTCCATGTTGCACGAAGGAGATAATTACTATATCCAGCCCTGCCGCTATGCCACCACTTTGGACGACCTCAAAACTCACGATCTACCTCAAATCGACATTAAAGATAATCCGGATCTCCGGATGTTGAAAGATTGGGCGAGATCCAACAGAGTTCACCTGGTTGTCCGGCAAGGCTGAACACATACCATCATATTTAGTGCATTCTAAGTTCATCCCTTATTTGGAACCATCTCCCCGATGCCTTGCCTCGCAAGAAACCATTTAACACCCTAAGCAATCCACCGTAACCCAATCATAGCATCCCCATTCAGCAAAGGAATCGGCATCGGGTGTCGTAGCAGTCCGCACTGCATGGAGACGGCATTGCGATTCGATCGGAGAATGGGGTAGAGGTGTTTGGGGTTCATGCAATACATTGCCAGAAAAATCCCTGGCGGGGCTTTTTTTGTGTGGACGCGGCATCCTGCCGCGTTTTTTTCATAACTCATCAATGTGCTGTTTTTGCGTATGGGCGACACAAAACCCGAAACCCTGGTTATCAATAAAAAACCGGACTCTAAAAGAGCCCGGTAATCCTGGAGTTTGGTTTTATCAATTGTGATCCGGTTTCATTTGGGGAAACAGGATTACTTCTTTGATCGAATCATTTTCCGTAAGCAACATCACCAGACGGTCGATGCCGATGCCTTGTCCACCCATAGGTGGCATCCCATATTCAAGGGCTTCCAGAAAGTCTTCATCCACCACATTCGCTTCGTCGTCTCCCATCGCACGTAGTTTGGCTTGGGCTTCCAAGCGTTCGCGTTGATCCAGGGGGTCGTTCAATTCGCTGAAGGCATTGGCAAATTCACCACCCGCGATGATAAGTTCAAAGCGGTCTGCCAGAAGCGGATTGCCGGGTTTAGCTTTTGCCAGAGGCGAGATTTCTTTGGGGAAATCGCACACAAAGGTAGGCTCGATCAGCTTTTCTTCCACAAAGTGTTCATAGATCAGCGCGATCAGTTTGCCTTTGGCACTGCCCTGAGGGATCTCAAGTTCGTGTTTGTTGCAGAAAGCAACCAGTGTTTCCTCGCTTTCGGTTAGCACATCCAGTCCGGTTGCATCTTTTACCAGTTCCGGCATCGATGCGCGACGCCAAGAACCGCCCAGATGCACGGTGTGACCCTGATACACAAAGGTATCTTTGCCCACTATATCCAGCGCCAGATGCTTGATGAGACCCTCTACGAGATCCATCATCCCGTTCAAATCGGAATATGCCTCGTAGGATTCCATCATGGTAAACTCCGGATTGTGGGTGCGATCCATGCCTTCGTTGCGGAAGTTTTTGCCGATCTCATAGACCCGCTCGAAACCGCCCACAATCAGGCGTTTGAGATACAATTCCACGGCGATGCGCAGATAAAGGTAGGTATCCAAAGTATTGTGATGGGTGATAAACGGACGGGCATTGGCTCCGCCATAGAGCGGCTGGAGGATCGGAGTTTCTACTTCGATGTAGCCTCGGCTGTCCATGTAACGGCGGGCTGCGGAAACGATCCGGCTGCGGAGTTCAAACACCTTGCGATGTTCTGGATTTAGCAGTAGGTCCAGATAGCGTTTGCGATAGCGCAATTCGATATCGGCAAATTCATCGTAGCGGATGCTTTTGCCATCCACGATCTTTTCCTTCACCGCGGGCAGAGGACGGATGTTTTTGCCCAGTAAAGTGATCCGTTCGCATTTCAGGGAGTATTCCCCGGCTTGGGTAAAAAAGAGGTTACCTTCCGCTTGCACAAAATCCCCGGCATCACAAAGCTTGAACAGGCTATAGTTGTCCTCGCCAAGTTCGTTTTGGGATACATAGAGCTGGATCTTGCCGCTGTCGTCCTCAAGATTTCCAAATCCGAGCTTACCCTGGCGGCGCATCGCCACAAGGCGACCCGCCAGGATAACCCGTTCTGTCCCGGCTACGCGGGATTCTTTATCGCAGAGTACTTCGCCAATCTTGTGGCTGCGGGCGCTTTCCACGGGATATGGGTCGATCCCCATCGCACGTATCTTCGCCAGCTTCTCTTTGCGAAGCTTGGTAAACTGGTTTTCTGCCATGATTCTCTATAAATCTTTAAAAGGATTGTCTTCTACCACAGGAGTTTTCTGATTGGCATACTTGCGCCATTCGTCGTCTCTGCGGCCTTTGCCACCATCGCGGCGTCCACCAAAATCACGATCGCCACGGTATCCGCCGGATTCGCGGGGTTCGCGGTGACCGCGGTCTTCGTTGCGGGGACGGCTGGCTGCGGCAATTTCTTCCGGAGTGCGGTCGGTATAATCCAAAGTGATTCTATGGTTATCCCGGTCGATGGCGGTTACCATCAGTTCGATCTCGTCGCCACTCTTGAAGTTGTCGGTTTTGCGAACTCTGGAGCGGGGAAGCAGGCCTGTGATACCATCGCTGATGGTAACAAACACACCGAAATTGGTGGAGCTTTCCACCACGCCGGAGAAAGGTTTTTCGATGGCGATTACTTCTTCGATCTGCTCCCAAGGATCCGGTTGCAGAGCCTTCAGTGAAAGGGAAATCTTGCGGGTGTCCGGATCGATCCGGAGGATCTGAACCTGAACGTAATCCCCTTCCTTGAGGACTTCACGCGGGTGCCCGATATTGCGGTTGCGGCTCATCTCGGAAACGGGGATAAGACCTTCGACACCGGGTTTGAGTTCGGCAAACGCACCAAAGTTGTGCAGACGCAGGATGCGGCAGTTTACTTCGTCGCCTTCCTTGATCTCGCTAAGGGCTTGGGTGAAGGGGTTCTCTTGCAGGGCTTTCAGGGAAAGAGCAATCTTGTCGCCTTTGATGGAAAGGATTTTTACATCGATCTCCTGCCCGGCTTTCAGAACGTCCTGGGGTTTGATCACATGCTGCCAGGAAATCTCGGAAACGTGCATCAAACCTTCGATGCCGCCGATATCTACAAACGCGCCAAAATTGGTCATGCGCATTACTTTGCCGGAGACTATCTCGCCTTCGGAAATCTTCGCCAAGGCTTCCGCCTTCTTCTCGTTTGCTACCTGATCTGCCAGTTGACGGTGGGAAACCACGATCCTGCGACAGTTTTCCGAGCACTCAATCACCATAAAGTCCAGTGTTTGACCGATGAATGTGGTTGTGTCTTCCACCGGTCTGCCGGAGATCTGCGATACCGGACAAAATGCGC
The DNA here is from genome assembly GCA_018433885.1 of Candidatus Cloacimonadota bacterium. Classification (GTDB taxonomy): domain Bacteria; phylum Cloacimonadota; class Cloacimonadia; order Cloacimonadales; family Cloacimonadaceae; genus UBA5456. The sequence goes on along the minus strand of JAHDQK010000004.1, from coordinate 54,140 downwards.
GGGCACCAAGGATATCCACATTGAATCCACCTTTGGTAACCGAATAGACTTTGCCCTGAACCGGAATCTTCTTCTCGAAGGCATCACGGATGGATTGTTTGTCCACATACTGTTTGGTGAGGCTTTTGCCAACTACGTAGCCTTGATCATTCTGATCCACCACGTAACCTTTGAGAATATCTCCCACCTGAAGCGAGAGAACGCCTTTTTCATCGGAAAATTCGCTGATCTCGGCATATGCGTCGAACTTGCCGCCCAAGTTCACGATCAGGAAATTATCCGTAATTGTGACGATCGGGGCTTCGACTACATCGCCTTTCTTGATTTCATTTGTGTTTTGAAAGGAATCTTCGAGCATGCGAAGATAATCTTCTTTCAATTCCTTAAGAGCAGCTTTGCTGCTAGTTTCACGCACCTTGTCTGACATATGTAACTCCTAACGACATTTGAGAATACCACGATTCTGCAGATGCCGTTTTTGTAAAGTCTTTTATTTTCAAACAGCATAGTTCGTAGAATTGATGGAAAATCTCCAGCTCTCAACAAGAAATTTCCAGCCTGTCCACAACCTGTCCACACATAAGTAAGTATAGGTAATCCGGAAAGCCTAAAAAAAACAACAGGAGACACATTATGAAAACCAAACTGAAATACGGAATCGCTTCCTACAGCGGAACCATCGACGAGATCACCTTCGCCAGCTACAAGAACGGAGCGGTATGCATCGCCCGGAAGTATGTGAAACCTACCCTCACGGAAAACAACAGCCGGATGGGAGATATCGCAAAAAACATCAGCCTAATCTATGGGGGCTGTAGCGATGAGTTCAAATCCGATCTGCGTACCTACGCCAGTATCTACGGCAAAGAAGAGACTCCCCGCAATTCCCTGAGCCCCAATTCTTATGGCCTCTTCGTAAAAATGATGTTCAATTTCTCCGATATCAACGGCGGAGGAGTGGATCTTACCAGTATCACCCTAAACGATATCCAGAGCTTGTTCGTAGAACTCACCACAATCGCCTCGGCTGTAGATGCCGGCTATCTGCCCAAAGTGAGTGGCTACGAGCTTCTGGATAGCAGCATGTAATAAATGAAGGAGTAGAAAATGGAAAACAAAGCTTTAGTCCGCGCCCTCGCCGACCGTATCAACGACCTGGTGGATATCCCCCTGATCAATGAAGCAAACGAACAGATCTTCTTTGAACTGATCGTAAGCATCCTCGTTGAGATCTTCCTGAATACCCTGGATCTGGAACTCAACGGCTAATATCCTGAATATCTATAAAATGCCCCTGCTGAAAAGTGGGGGCTTTCTTGCGTTTTGTGTATCAAACATCGGTTGATGTTTATATTCTTCCACAAATTGTATTACTTGCAAGACATAGCTTTACGCTCGCATCCGATGCCTAGCCGGGGGACTAATATCGATATCAGTAAAAATATAACTTGTCAGAATCCGGCTCCATAGGATCATCGCCCCAAACTTATAATGGTTTTATATATATGATAATACACATAATTCAGGGAGGAATTATGAAGAAACTAATTTTCTTATTTATGCTCAGCCTGCTGCTGGTCAGCATGGCGTGGGGGCAGACGACAATCCATAGTGATGCATGTGCATCTGCCACATCTGGATGGACCTTTTCCAATGGGGGGGGGTTAGCCATCCAACAAGGTGGATATTGGCTTGTAGATAACAGTGGTGATGCTATCATCAGTGAAGCCTTCGATGTCTCAGGCTATGTTGATTTGACTTTGAGTTTTAAAGTAGCCACTTATGGATCAGGAACAGCTAATCCTGCCCAAGTAGAATATTCCACAGATAATGGCAGTACTTGGAATGCAACGGTATTTACCTCTGCAACACCCAGTTCCAAAACCTATATTAACTCAGGAACATGGAACATAGGAACTGTCAGTTCATCACAGTTTAAACTGAAATGGACTCGTCCAGCCGCAACAGGAAGAGGAGTTCGGATTGACGACATCTTGTTCCAGGGGACTCCTGATGCCGGGTCACCATTGATCGCCTTAAACCCCAGCACACTTTCAGGGTTTACCTATAGTCATGCAAACGGTCCATCTACAGCTAATTCATTTTCGGTAACCGGCTCTAGCTTAACCGGAAACCTCAGCGTTTCATCCTCCGGGACAGACTATGTAGTTTCCGCTACCGAAGGAGGCACATACGGAAGCAGCCTTACTCTTACTCAAAGCGGTGGCTCAGTATCTGCAACCGTATATGTAAAACTCAATGCCGGCCTGGCGATTGGCGTGTATAATAACCAGACTATTACTGTATCAGGTGGCGATGCTACATCCCAAACAGTTAATTGCAGCGGCGAAGTAACAACTCCGGCGGCACCTTCGGCTCCGCTTGCTACCGCTGCCACAGTCCTTGGGTCAGACAGCTTTACGGCAAACTGGGGCTCTGTTTCTGGAGCAACAGGTTATTACCTGGATGTTTATACGAAGACTATCGGAGCAGCCGCTACTGATCTATTCATCTCTGAATATATTGAAGGTAGCAGCATTAACAAGGCTATTGAGATATACAATGGTACTGGCACTACGGTTGATTTGTCTAACTATTCTTTATTGAAGCAAACAAACGGAGCTGGATCATTTGGCGGTAAACTGTCGCTGATCGGCAACTTGACTGATGGAGATGTTTATGTTGTCGCACATTCAAGTGCGAATGCAACAATTTTAGCTCTTGCTGATCAGACCTTTGGCGGCTCTCCCATGGATTTCAATGGTAATGACTGTGTTGCTTTGTATAAAAATGACGGCACGAATGACGTTCAGATTGACGTTGTTGGAGTAGTGGATCAAGTTGCTGATTGGGGTAAAGACGTCACCTTGGTCAGGAAATCCTCAGTTTCTTCTCCCACGACTACATATTCGACAAGTGACTGGGATTCCTATGCAAAGGATACCACGACCTATCTCGGTTCTCACACAATGGCAGGCGGCAGCTCCTCAAGCTACGTCACCGGGTTTGATAACAGAGACGTCAGCAATGTAACCAGCTATGAAGTTACCGGTCTTGATCCCGAGACCGAATATTACTATGTAGTTCGTGCTTATGATGCATACTCACAGACGAGCTCAAGCTCCAACGAGATCGAAGTTACCACTACTGCAGCCAGTACATACGATTACCCCGAAGATACAGAGATTGACGCTGTCGTTGTACTGATTGAGATCACAGGTGGTAATGGCATTATCGTCTCTGGTACTCCGACACCTGTTCCCAATCCCGGTTTTACCCCTACCTTTGAACAAAGAATAGAGCTTACCGGTGATGGTCCCTGGATCGTAACCGTATTTTCTCTGGATCAATGGGTAGCATGTCTGTTCGACGGCACTTGGATCGTTGAAGAAGTGGATGGTACCGGCTATGTTTACTTTTGGCTGGAATTTGCTAAAAGCAAGAACACCGTGATCGAGCTCAAATCCGGCAACGGTGGCAACCCCACCCTTCCCGTGGAACTTTCCACCTTTACCGCGACCATCAGCTCAATCCACAATGCTGTGCTCACTTGGGTAACCGAGACCGAGACCAACGTGAACGGATTCTACATCTATCGCAACATGGAGAACAACCTGGAAAGCGCCCTCATGGTAAGCAACCTGATCCCTGCCACAAACACTTCTACCCAACAAGTTTATCAGTTTACAGACAAGGAACTAAACCAGACTGGCACCTATTACTATTGGTTGATGGTTGCGGATATGGACGGTAGCGAAGGCTTCCACGGTCCGATCAGCCTCAACTACGAGCAGGGTGGTTTACAACTTCCTGAGATTCCCAAGTTCACCGAACTGAAGAATGTGTATCCGAATCCGTTTAATCCCAGCACCACCATCAGCTATGCTTTGGCAAACAGCCAGAATGTGAACTTCAACATCTTCAACAACCGTGGACAGATGGTTCGCAGCATGGAACTTGGCAACAAGGCAGCCGGGAACCACAGTTTCGTGTGGGATGGTTGCGATAACTACGGAAGAAGCGTAAGCACCGGCGTGTATTTCATCCGGATGCAAGCAGGCTCCGAGAGCTTCAGCAAGAAAGCCGTACTAATGAAATAAGAAAACAGTTATAGAACTCCCAACCCCGGTGCCTGATGGTGCCGGGGTTTTGTTTTGAGGCGCGATAAGCTTGGGTGGATTGGTAAGGGGATTGGTAATTGTGGGGGGTGGTGTTAAGGGGGGTGTTTGGTAATTAAGGGATAAGTTCAGTGCAAATAGCTGATGACTATCTCACACATCCACCAAAGGGGTGTGGCAGTATTGATTCGCCAGCATCAGGTTGATATCGCTGCGAATGCTGGTGAGGTAGTCGTTCATTACCTTATAAGCGATCTCCGGCAGGTTATTGGTCTCTGAGAGGTGGGCGAGGATCAGGTTCTTCAGCCCCGGGTGCAGTACTTGGGAGATAAGACCTACAGCCTGGTCGTTGGAGAGATGTCCATGTTCACCCTTTACCCTGATCTTCAGGTTCCAGTCGTAGGGACCTTCCATCAGCATCTGCAGATCATGGTTGCTTTCCAGCACCAAAGCATGCACTTCACTTAGCTTCAGTAAAGTTAGTTTGGAGAAATAGCCCAAGTCTATCGCTACGCCCAGCTTCCGGCCATCATGCACGAAAGTGAAGTTGCAGCTATCCACGGCGTCGTGGGAAGAGCGGAAGGGTTGCACTAGGATATCTCCCACCAAGAAGTCCGTCCCGGCATCAAAATATATAAGAAGTTCATCCACTCTGCCAAGCTTGTGAGAGCTGTAAGCATAGGTATCCGGAGAGATGTACAGGGGTATTTTCAAACTTCGGCAGAGGGCTCCGGCGCTCCGGGTATGATCGGAGTGTTCGTGGGAAACTACCACTGCCTTGATTAATGTGCGCGGGACCTTGAGGGCGTCCAGAGCTTCCCAGATGCGTTTCATGCTTACGCCAGCATCAAGGATGATCCCTGTATTCCGGCTACGGATGAGGATGGAATTGCCTTTGCTACCGCTGGCAAGTACGCTGGTCTGAAACATCGTAGGGGATTAGATTTTCACCAACCGGTAGTAGCGGTTGTTCAGCTTGTCGTACTCGCTCCATGTGGCATCGGGAGCGGCGGATTCCAGCAACTGGTTCACTCCGGCAGCTTGGGCATCGAGGTTGTCGCAATGGTGCAAAAGGATGGCTTCCAGGGTCTGAGGCAAGCGCACGGATGCCTTTTCATATTCTCCGTGATGCGAGAGGATCAGATGCCGCAGATTCATTAGTAGCTCGGGGGGGAATCCGGGAATTGCCGCTGCAGCTTCCACCACCATTTGGTCTCCCATACTCAGATGTCCGATCAAGCGCCCGATATCGGTGAATTCAAATGCCGCGCTTCCTGAGTATTCGTGGGTCTTGGCTACATCATGCAGAAGAGCTCCGGTGATGAGCAGATCCATCGAGACGGGGTATTGGGTGCTTACAAACTCGCAGAGGCTGGCTACAGCCACACAGTGTTCGATCAGCCCATGCACATAGTTATGATGCCAGCCTTTGGCGGCAGGTGCATTCAGATACTTGGAGAAGAATGTTTTATCGTCGAAGATTACATGGAGCAGACGGTTGAGGTGTTCGTTCTCCACTTTATCCACAAATTCCCAGAATCGTTCTGCCAAAAACTCTGGTTCAAAGCGGCTTTTTGCCACGAAGTGCCCAAGGTCAAACTCCGTTTTATCGGCGTATCGTAGTTGTTGGACGGTGAGTTGGATCTGACCCTTGAAGTTCACCACCTGGGCTTTTATGTGGACGATGTCTCCGGCTTCAAACAATTCGCTGGTCTTGGCGGCGTCCTTCCAGACGTTTGCGGTGGCAGCGCCGCTACGATCGCGAAGCTTTAAGCGCAGATAGATGCCGCCTTTGCCTTCGCGCAGTTCTTTTTCTTGTGCCAGATAATATCCGCTTACTTCTTTATTCTCATGCTGATGCATGTCGCTTACATAAATGTGATCTTCCATAATCTCTTTACTTGATGATACTTATCTTTTTGGTTAAGGTGCTATTCCCGTCTTGGGAGACGCGGAAGAAATAGATTCCGGAGCTGGGGAATAAGCCCGGATCAAGCTCCATATTCTGGAACGTTTCATACTTTTCAAAGATCATTTGCCCCCGGATATTGTAGATGCTCAGCCGCGTGGGGCTGTGTTTATCTAGGCTGAGCGTGATGATGTCTCCCCTGCGGGCTGGGTTGGGACGGATATTGTAACTCACCACGGGAGCCAGTTCTTCCTGATTGTTGCTATAGGTAGAGCTACTGAAGCTCTGATAATTTGCAAAGCGGATTCTTCCGCCGTCGTTACCTTGGATGAAGTAATAGATGCGATAGGAGAGGTCCAGGCTTTCATCGAAGAGCCCAGTGGAGCTGATAGTATAGCTTTTTTCCACAGTGGAGCCGATCCCGATGGGGTTGTTGATCGTATCGGCAAAGGCGATCCAGCGCAGGAGGGTGAAGTTTTCTGCTTCTTGAGAAGTAGGCCGGGCATAGAGCCCTACAAAGAAGCGTGAGCCACTCATCAAGCTTTGATTTACACCGGAGTACATGGCTGTGTTTTGGTTTTCCAGGGTAATCGTAAGGTTAACGTTCTCGGAATCCGGGATGGAATCCAATCTGCAGCTAGAGTTTGTAATGAAGCTTCGGTCGGTACTAATGGTATCGATCAGATACTCAAAATTCTGAGCATAAGATTGGTTGAGACCGGTGATCCGGCTATATCCATTGCCCACAGTGCGGGGAATGGAATTGAATCCATACCAGTTAAAACGGCGGATCGCCGCGAGATTGGCATTAGGATCCGTGAGCACGGGGTAGTGTTGCAACACGTGTATGCCTTCCGCAAGAAGAGGTTCTTGCAGGGAAGCTAGCGGAGCCGTCTCGGATTCGCGGAGGAAGTTCTCGACCAACATGACCGGCATGGGGTCTGTAAAAAGATTGATGGTTCGCACTTTGGAGTTATTGATAAGTAGCGTGTCATTTTCCGCAAATTCGCTTTGCACATGGGCTTCCAGGCGGATCTGCGTGGCTTCCTCCGGGAGTTCGAACAAAATCTCCATCGGTGAGAATTCCCACTGGGTTCGGGGAGGAATACTCTCCGGGATCGGAATGCTGAGGGCATCATAAGCAGGGAAGCCGGGTTTATTCAGCACCAGCGAGACTTCCGCATTATTCACCTGAATATCGCTGTGGTTATATAAAGTAAAGGTGGGAGATACTCTGGCTCCGGGAGAGACGTCTCCCAAGAGATCGAAATCCACCAGCTCAAGATCCGGCTCGGTAAGCACAAACTCACCCAAGAGCCCAAACAGAAGCTCGCAATTGAAGCCTGCAGCCGCCAGTGAAGATAGATAGCTGTTTTCTCCGATTTGGTTCAAGAAATAGCTGTTGGAGCCGCCACCGGCACTGGCGGCAACGTATCTATTGTTCATGTTTGTAGTATAGTTTACCACTAGCCAGGCGCTATTCAAGTTTGTGGTTGCATCGAAGAGGATGTCGATCTGGTTGGCATCGATGTTCACTGTTTTAGAGCTTACCAGGGTTCCCGGTTGGGAGGAGAAATCTGTATAGAGCTCTACCGTGGCACTATCACCAGGATAGGGGAACCACAGCCGCGCACCCTGGACGTTGAAGGATACTTGAGCTACTCCCGGGTAGGCGGATTGGAGGTTGAACCGCACTGCCCATCTATTGGCACCGTAGATATTGTAGTCGTTTGTGGAATTGTGATGATTAAAGTGATATTGACGATCTTGGGGAATCTGGTTGCCATCGGCATCGATCACCTCGATGGCATTGAGTAACGCGAACAGCATCAGATACAGAAGGATCAGCCGTTTCAAGACAATCCTCCAGAGATCAACCGGCGGGCATGGATCAGATCCATCCGCATGGCTTGTACGAGGGCGTCTGTATTCGCAAACATTTTTTCCTCCCTAAGGTAGCTGATTAGTTCCACTTGCAGGCTGTCGCCATAGATATCCCCGGAAAAGTCCATCAGAAAGGTTTCTATCTCCACGATGCCTGTGTGTTTCACCGTGGGGGATTTCCCGATATTCGTCAAGCCAAAAAATCTGCTTTCACCCAAGATTGCTCTGCTAAGATAGATCCCTTCTCGGGGAAGTAGCTGGTGAGGGTTGCTAAGAATCAGGTTTGCGGTGGGGAAGCCAAATTCGCGCCCTCTGGCGATGCCTTTTCCCACCTTGCCGGAAAGGCGGTAGTATCTTCCCAAAAGGTCGTTTGCGGTTTTAATATCCCCTTGGCAGAGCAGTTCGCGGATAATGGTGCTACTTACCGGGTTTCCGCCATAGAGCTGGGGCGAAATATATTCCACACGATAGCCAAATTGCTCCGCGCGGTCTTCCAAGAAGCTTCGGTTGCCTCGCCGATTCTTACCGAAGTGGCTGTCGTAGCCCACCACGATTACTTTTGGTTGCCAGCGAGGGATGAGAATCTTCTCTAGGAAGTCTTCTGCAGAAGTCGCCGCCAGTTCCGCATCAAACTCCAGGACTTCCACCCGGTCGATTCCAAGCTTCATTAGTTCCTGTTGTTTGATCTCCCAAGGGCACAAAAGCTTAGGTAGAGCCTTCTGGCTTAGTACAAACGCGGGATGATCCTTGTAGGTGACGACGATGGATTGCAACTCTTCGAGCCTGGCTATTTCGCGCATTCTGGCTAATAGCTTCTGGTGACCCAGATGCAAGCCGTCGAAGGTGCCGATACTCAGCACGCTCATTGTGTCTCTCCAGAGATCACGACTGTGGGGAGTAGCTTGCCGGCATCCACCTTACCGATTCCTAATAATGTATCATCTTCAATATAAACGGCGATAGTGGGGGTCTCAGGCAGGTCTGTCTCGCTGCTGTTTCCGTTCAGAAACAGGCGTTCTTGGTTATCGGAGATGGTAATGGAAGGTAGGTGTGAGAGTAGCTCCCGAGGCATAATTGACGCTTGATGCGGATCGGTTTGCAGAGCCTTAAGAGTAACCGCGCGAGAGATGCCGAATCCGGAAATAGCGGTTCTACGCAGGGCCGTGGTCATCCCCACCGTGCCCAGTTCCGCGGCGATGTATTCGCTTAGTGCCCGGATGTAGGTTCCCTTGGAAACCGTAGCACGATAGCGGACCCGGTGATCCGCGGTAATGCTTAATAGCTCAAAATCCAAGATCTTCACTTCCCGCATGGGCATCTGCAGGATGTGTCCTTCCCGGGCATAGCGATAGGCGCGCTTACCCTCGATTTTGACCGCGGAGTATTGGGGGATGGGCAACATACTGAGAGCCAGAACTTTATCTCTGAGTGTTTCCCAAGAAGCTGAATCTACTTCCGGAGACTTCTCGGCGATGATCTCTCCCTCAGGATCCCCGGTTGCGCTTTGCTTTCCTAATAGAAGCTCAGCCTCATAGGTTTTGTCCAATTGTTCCAGATATCCCAGCAGGCGTGTATATTGCCCGGTGGCGCAGATCAGCAGACCGGTGGCAAATGGATCCAATGTTCCGCAATGGCCGATCTTTCTTATTTTTAGAATCTTGCGTAGGGCGGATATTACTCCGAAGGAAGAGATTCCTGCCTCTTTGTCGATGGGAATGAACGAGTTCATGAGATAGGATGTGCCGTTTGAAGGGCGCTAAAAATAATCTGTTGTACTTCCTGCAGGCTCCCCTTGAGGCTTAGACCCGAGGCTTTGCGATGACCGCCGCCACCATATCTGGCTGCGATCTCTTGTACATTCAGCTCCAGCGAACGCAGAGATATCTTCCAATCACCGGGGTGGTCTTCCCGGAAATACGCAATGGCTTTGAGGCCGGAAACTCCCTGAACCCAGCGGGTAACGCTCATATAGTCCGAAGGATTGATCTCAAGTTCCTGGGCAAGGGCATAATCCGAATGCAGGAAGAGGAAACTATCATCTGCCAGTAATCTGATGTTTGCCAGGCTTTTCCCTACATAGAGCATCTCTTTCGCACTATGGTTCTGCAAATATGCCATATGTAGCAGGTGGGGCAGAATGCCTTCGCGGGCAAGCTCGGCAGCCGTTGCAAACATGGCATGGTTGGTATTTGCGTTACTGAAGTTATTACTATCGTTGAGGATGGTCACATACACGCAATCGGCAATGTATTTTCGGGATGAAGCATCCAGCTTTGATATAGCGGATTTTAGACAATGCCAGAGCAGGATTCCCACAGAACCATAAGCATGATCGATCAAGCTCAAAGTTGCAGGTATCGGGTTATGTTCCACAACGTGATGATCCAATACAACAACGTTTATGGCAGTATCTACCAAGAGGCGTCTGTTTCCGATGCGATCGAAGCTATTGCAATCTAGAACAATACACAGATCGCAACGCATTTGGTCGTGAAATGGCTCTACTACTTGATCCCGCATCAGAAAGCCATAGCGGGAGATATCCTCGCCATCGGTCACCAAAGTGCTCGCAAGACCATTCATTTTCAGCAGCATTTGCAGAGCAAGGGATGCCACCATGCCATCTCCGTCCGAATTTATATGGGTAGTAACAACAATGCTCTTTGCCCCTTGGGCAAGGGCAAAGAGCTTTTGAGTAATATCTTTGTGCATATTAGTACTGCGGCTGCAGCTCAATCGTCCTCATCGTCGTCGTCATCAAAGTCGTCGTAATCGTCTTCATCGTCTTCGTCATAATCGTAATACTCATCATCATCCAGATAATCGTCGATGTCTATATCCGGATCATAATCGTCATCGTCATATTCGTCCTTTACACGTGCCAAAAGGGCTTCCACCTTCTCCGCTCGGTCTTCAGTGTCGTCATAATGGTATGATAACTCTGGGATTGTCCTCATAATATGTGCTCCTGCAATTTGTTTCTTAAAGAATCCGCTGGTTTTGATCAAGTGCTCCCTGATCTCCTCGTGTGAGGCAGGGTTTGCGTAATGTGAAAAGTAGAGCTTGGCATAGCGCAGATCTTTGGAAAGCACCACATCGGTGATAGTCACCCAAGCCAGAGCCGGATCTCCCAGCTTCTGACTGATTGTGATATTGAAGATCTTCTTCAGCTCTTCCTGCAATCTGGGGATGCGATAGTTTTTCATCAGAGTTTCTTGGCTACCTCTTGTTCGATGTAGGCTTCGATCACGTCGCCTTCTTTGATATCTGTGAAGTTCACCAAAGAGAGTCCGCAATCTGTTCCCGCGCGGACTTCTTTCACATCGTTGCTATAGTGTTTCAGCGAGCTGAGTTTATCCTCTGTGATCAGGACATCGTTGCGATACAGACGGATCAGGCAATTGCTCTGAATCACACCGCGATCCACCTGGCACCCGGCGATGGTGCCGATCTTCTTGATCTTGAACACTTGTTTAACCGTGGCAGAGCCGATGCTTTGTTCTTCAATAGTGGGCTTCAGCATTCCTTCCAAGGCAGCGCGGATGTCGTCGATGGCATCGTAGATCACTTGGTAAAGTTTGATCTCCACTCCTTCGTCTTCGGCAAGACGGCGGGCGAGTTGGGTAGCGCGGACGTGGAATCCGATGATAATCGCATCAGACGCCGAAGCCAAGGAAACGTCGGTTTCGGTGATGCCACCCACGCTCTTGTGAATGATGTTTACCGAAACCTCTTCGTTGGCAAGCTTCTGCAAACTATCGGCGATCGCTTCCGCGGAACCGTCGGTATCGGTCTTTAATATTACGTTGAGAGTATTGATCTGATCTTCTTTGATGCGAGCAAAGATATTCTGCAAGCTACTCTTGTTTTGGTATTTCTCGCGTTCAAGGCGGATCTGTTGGCGTTCGGTGGAGATAGTGCGGGCGGTTTTCTCGCTATCTACTTGGTTCAGCACGTCTCCAGCTTTGGGAGTATCCGAAAGTCCATAGATCCGAGCTACGTCGCTGGGGCCCAATTCTTTGATCTCCAAGCCGCGCTCATTTTCCATCCGGCGCACTCTTCCGCTTACCGCGCCACAGACGATGATGTCTCCGCGCTTCAGGGTGCCTTGTTGCATCAATATCGTGGCTACCGAACCCATACGAGGGTCTTTTTGGGATTCCACTACGATAGCTTCCGCAGGAACATCGCACTTGGCTTTTAGTTCCAACATTTCGGCAGTTAGCAGAATCAGCTCGATCAAATTCAAGATGCCTTCTCCGGTCACGGTTGAAGTTCTGCACCAGGGCACTTCTCCGCCATATTGTTCCAGATACACTCCCAGTTCCAGCAGTTCGGCAATGGTTTTATCCACATTGGCATCAGGCAAATCCACTTTGTTGATGGCGATGATCAGGGAAACACCGGCGGCGCGGGCATGGTCAATCGCTTCGCGGGTCTGGGGTTTTACACCTTCGGTGGCAGCTACTACGATCACTGCGATATCGGTTACATTTGCTCCGCGGGCACGCATTGCCGTGAAGGCTTCATGTCCCGGCGTATCCAAGAAGGTGATCTTATGTTTGTTTATTTCTATCTGATACGCCCCGATGTGCTGAGTGATGCCGCCGGATTCTCCCGCAACTATGTTCTCGTTGCGGATATAATCCAGAATCGAGGTCTTACCATGATCCACGTGCCCCATGATCGTAACCACGGGTGGTCTGGGAATCTCCGGAACTTCAGCATATTTATCTAAAACTTGTTCGATCAGTTCAGCGCCGTATTCATCTTCAAAGCGGAATTCCACCTTGAACTCATCGCAGATCATTTCCAGAGAATCGCGATCCAAGCGTTGATTGATCGTTACCAACTGCCCCATCATGAAGAACTTGGAGATAATCTCACTGGCAGATACGTTCATGATCTTGGCAAGCTCAGATACTGAGGTAAATTCGCGGATTACGATCTCGCTGCCGCGCTCATCCACCACCTGCGCATCTCTGTGATATTTCTTGCGCTTGGTGGTTTTTTGCATCACTTTCTTGATACTGCGGGAGATGGCTGCTTCGTCCACTTCGGTGGTCTCAATTGCCTTGGTTTTGCCTTTCTTTGTACTAGAGATCAAGGCTTTTTTATGTTTGCTCTTGTCGCCCAGATCATCATGCACCGGTTTGGCTTTGCCAAATTTCTTGTCTATCTCCTTTTTCTCCGGGATCGGGATCACAGGAGGCGGAGGAGGAGCCTGCACACTGCTTGTCCTGCTCTGGGGTTTGGTGCGGGGACGCTCTTGGTGTTGAGGTTTGGAAGACTTATTTTCCTTAGCTCGGGGAGGAGGAGTGGCTTGTTTATAAGGCACTCGGATGTCCAGCGTTTCACGATGTTTCTTAGCTTCTTCCCGTGCTTTTTGTTCTTGCAATTCAAAGAAGGAGGGTAGCTTAGCCGGTTCTTTTACTCCTTCTGGAGTTTGTTCGGAAGCCAAGGGTATGTCTTCGGCTTCCGGTTTGGAAGCGGGTGCTTCAGGATGCTCCTCTTTGGCTGCCTTTTCCGTAGATTTGCTCTTTTTGGCAGGCTTTTCCGCTGGTTTTTCTAAGATTTCTTCCGGTTTCTCCACAGGTGTCGGAGCCGGTTTCTCTTCAGCTTTAGCAGGCTTGCTCTCGCCTTTCTTCGCTTGCTGGCGCAGTTCGATCAGCTTCTTGCGGTCTTTCTCCGCTCTCTTTTCGGCATCGATTTGCTCATTATACTTTTCACGGATCTTGTCCGCCACTTCTTCTTCGATAAAGCTCATGTGGCTTTTGGTAATCACACCCAGATCTGTAAGATGCTTTTTTAGAGCCAATGTACTGATCTTGAGTTCCTTGGCTAATTCATGTACGCGTATCTGCAAGGTTCCTCCACTCACGCCTGCCAATATTCTGTGATCTTGGCAGCAAAATTCTTGTCGCTGACGCCGAATACTCCGGTCAAGGGGAGCCCCAGGGCAGCACTTATCTCCGCCTGAGAACCGGCTTGGATCAACGGCATTTTACTGCCGCATTCACGCATCTCAAAACGCACCCGGTTCAATGTCCGCTCTGATGTATCGGCGGCTATTACTATAAGATGTATGTGTTTATGATGCATACCTCTCATACAGGCTTCCACGCCACCCACCAGCTTCCCGGCTTTGCGTGCAAATTGCATCAAATTCAATATACGGGGATCCAGCTCGTTTGTCATGCTTTTCTCCCCTTTGCGCGTTTCTTGCGCCATTTATCGAGATTTTGCACACACTCGGCATCCCGGCATACATAGTACTTGCGCGTGGCAAGCCGTCTATTTATGTCGAACACAATTCCTGCCGGCAGCAGAAGAAAAGCCAGAAGCTCTTTTTGAGCGCTCTTCTTGCGGCACGCTACGCAGGTGCGAATCGGAACATGACAGGCGTGGCTATTCATATTTGGCATTAGAAATACTTCGCTGCTTCCTTCAGTTTTTCTGCCGTCTTCTGTCCCATACCTTCCAGAGAAGCCAGCTCACTAACAGAGGCTTGGAAGATATCCTGAACGCTGGTATAGCCAGCATTACGTAGCACTTCCGCAATCTTGGGCGTTACCCCGTCCAGCTCGTTTACATGGCTTACGGTGCGGCGTTCTTTGGACATCTTTTCTTCGAACTCTTCGGAAGTGAAGATGTCGATCTTTAGCCCCGTCAGCTTGGCGGCAAGGCGCACGTTTTTCCCCTGTTTGCCAATGGCGATGATCTTGTCTGCTTCGTCAACGATAACACTGGCGGAACGGTTGCGCTCGATCACCACTCGTTTCACGTTGCTGATGCCCAAGGCGTTTTCCACCATTTTCTCCAGATCTTCACTATGCACCACGATGTCGATCTGCTCCCCGTGAAGTTCTTTGCGGATGCTATCGATGCGGGTGCCTTTGGGTCCGATGCATTCGTTGATGGGGTCCAGGGCGGGGTCTAGAGCTTCCAGCTCTACCTTGGTACGGATGCCGGGCTCGCGCACTATCTTGCGGATGCGCATTTTGCCATTGAAGATGGAAGGGATCTCTGCTTCAAACAGTTTTTTTACAAACTCAGGATTGGTGCGGGAAAGGATGACCGTCACGCCCTTGTTTCCGGAGCGGATGTTGGTCACATAGGCTTTAATATTGTCGCCCACGCGGTAAAACTCGTTTTCTATCTGCTCGTCCAGAGGCAAAAGCGCGTCCGTGTAGTTCAGGTCAATCCTGTATCCACCGTTGTTTTCGTCGATGGATTTGATCTTTCCGGATACGATGGTATGTTTCTGTTTATTAAAGTCGCTTTGAATTTTTTCGTCTTCCAAATTACGGATGCGGTCTTGGATAATCTTTTGGGCGGTCTTGACCAGTTTTGGTTCAAACTCGTGCAGCGCCATTTCTTTTTGGATATAATCTCCCAAGCGAGCGGTGGAGTCGTAATTGGCGCGCGCATCGCTAAGCGAGATCTCGCCCAAAGAGCTTTCCAGCTCTACCACCAAGCATTTATAGCGCACTTTGATTCCGCGAGCCACATCGTCGATATATACTTCCAGATCGTTCTCCGGCTCGAGTTTCTTGGCAAGTGTATTGGTAATGGATTCCACGATGATCTGCTGGATTAATGCGCTATCCAGTTGTTTGATCGCCGCCAGCTTGATTACTGCCTCAAGAATATTCGCGTTCATCTTCATTTCCTCGGGCTATACCCAAATATACTGTTTTGGCTCTGGAGATGGATTTGAGGGGAATCTCGATCATCTCTCCCCGGTCGTCCAGAACCACTGTGTCCTGATTCACTTCCGTCAATGTCCCCATCACGGAGCGCTTGTTTTCTTCTTCGCTATATTGAACTGCCACTTTTTCGTTGATGGCACTCACCCAATGGCTTTTTAGCTTGAGCGGACGCTCTAGCCCTGGGGATGATACTTCCAGAAAGTAACGCTCTGGAATCAGGTCAAAAGTCTCCAATTCCTCACTCAGAGCCCTGCTAAAACGGGCACACTCATCCAGAGTCACACCACCTATCTTGGTGAGGTAAACTATCACGATCCGCCCCTTGCCGCTCATCTTTTCATCGATGTCGTACAAGGCGAGATGCATATCCGCGCAGATCTTCTTGGCTATGTCTTCAATCTGAGTTCGAAAATATTGCACTTAATCCTCTTATCTTTGCGGCAAGCCGCCATAAATTTGTTAGATTCCGTAAATAACTATCTATCCGGTTCTCCACCAAGCGCATCTTTCACACCTGTTTCACATCAAAAAAAATAGCTAACCATAGTAGCTATCAACACCGCAAAAGCGGGAACCATAAGAACTTAGCCGCCATCTCTGACGTACTTTAGTATTTGGGACAAGATATAATGCCGCCATCTCGTGTCAAGAAAAATATCTCGGATCCACCGCCAGGCACTGGCCATAGGAACTGGATTTCCATAACCATTAACCATCTAAAACTGGAATGCGCATTATAACAATCACTGGCCCTTCCTCATTATCTCTGATAGCTCAATAGCTCTCATCCCCACTTGCTTCACCCACTTGGAAGCCAACATGCCATTAGCGGCTCGTTCCCAGTCTCCGGCACCGATAAATGCCAGAGTATTCTTCAACTCAAGCAGTCTCTTGAAGTTATAGAACTCACCAAGTGGGAGGAGATTTTTCAGCGAAACTGATATCTGACTTGATTCCAGATTGATCATAATCTGCGTAAATCCGTCCATCTGCGTCATCTGCGTGCTATGAACGAACGAGATTGCGACCGATACCGATTGTAAGCTTGCCTGCCGTGCAGCGATATGGCTTCAGCTTCAGACCTTCATGTCTGACAAGCTGCTCTTTGATTCTATCCATCAGTTTCGCTTCCATTTATGCTCCTTGTACTTACTGGATCATCGATCCGGAGCAATGAAAGTAGTCCCCTGTATTCACACAAACACGGATGCATAAGGATGCGACAAAAAAACGAATAAGTTCTTGACGATGAGTGGGCATTCATGAAAATGTACGCGAGTGATGATCAAGAAAATTAAGAGGTAAGAATGACGTGTTACAAATATCACATATAGCCTGTTTTCTTATGGTTCATTTTCTTGCTTTGTTCAGGAAAGTATAGCTTGCAAGCGGTCTTGTAGGACGAGACTTATCCATGAGCGACATTTTTATGATTTCGACTTGGCAATATAAAAAAGGAGTTTATCATGAACACATCATTTCGAGTGTTACTTAGTATATTTATCCTAGCCATCAGCAGCATAGCATTTGCCCAAAGCGGATATGTCTATTCTGAATATTTTGAAGCTTGCCTGATATCATCAAGATCCATCTTTGTCTGCTCCGATAACAGCGTGGTTGTTCTGGGAAACTTAGATTACAATTACGGGCTACATACACACTATCTAAGCATTACCAAACTTGATCCTTCCGGTAATCTACTCTGGCGACATTTGATGGGAGGGGATACTGTTTGGCTCACAATTGCTGGAATTGATATTGATGAAAACGATGCCGTTACCTTTATTACTGCTGCCATAACGGCTCTCCTTGGAGACTGGTATATTAATCTTTGGTCGATTGATAGTAATGGTAATTTTACACTAATCTCGGAAGAGTATAGCATACCCAATCCTAAACGAGCGCATTTCAATAAAGCTCTGCGAACGCCCAATAATGAGATAGTTGCGGTGGGCAAAACCTTGCGCTATATTGATGAGTCAATGGCTTGCTTCTACCGCTTTTCAGCTACGGGAGATACGCTTGCCACTGCTTATTACCCATTGGATGCCAGTAGCCCCTATCAGGAACGGGGAGCAGAAGCCTATGATCTGGCGCTCATGGACAATGGCAACATCCTCATCACCTGTCAATTGAGCATTGGTACAGCCTCAATTCTGGAGGTTGATCCCATGGGCAACATCGTCAACCGCATTGATATACCTGGATATTTTCACGCATTTTACTCAAGCTTGACCATAGGTAGCAACCCTGAAGACGACAGCTACTCGATATTTGGTTCATTTGGCGAGGTATATCTCGACATATGCATTATGGCTTATCGATTACATAACAATGAACTTACGCACGTGTTTAACGTCGATCCCACTATTGTAAAATGGCCGCACTCCACTTTGGTGCATGCAGATGGAGTGTTTGTTTGTGGCACCTACTCGCCTTATGATGCTTCACTAGTCAACCTCTCCGGTAACGGAGACCTGATCTGGTCTTGGCAACAGGACGGGGAAAACGTTAGCAATTACATAAACGAAGGGATAGGCAACGCATCCACAGCTCTGCTTGCCATGGACAGCGAAGGTTGCTTGTACTGGGCTTGGGGCAATGGTCAGACCCAGTTAATCACCAAGCTCCTGCCCAATGGTCAGGTGCCAGTGGCTGATGAAGTTCAAATCCCTCCAGCAACGATAATATCGGCTTATCCAAACCCTATGAAAGATGAAATAAAGATCAAGATCAAACAGGACAACTCATTACCTATCCAAGGTAACAGCATTGAGATCTTCAATATCAAAGGTCAGTTAATCCGTTCTCTGGAGCTGAGTAAAGGTGAAACTGTCTGGGACGGCAAAGACAGCGGAGGGAAGCCAAGCCCAAAAGGTATCTATCTCCTTCGCTCCGAAGGCACGACCAGGCAGCTCAAAAAAATCGTAAAGACAAGATAGGAGAAAAACATGAAACGCTTAAATGTTACCATGGGTTTTATCATCATATTAAGCTCTGCTTTTTGTACTTCATGTTTTCGCGGAATGCCATGATGCCCTCTCATTGCCTTGTGTCGCCCGCGAGGGGCTCTGGATCGCTTTAACCCTGACTACGAGGGTGCGTAGCGTAGCGGAGCCCCTCGTTCATTGCCCCAACCACCCCCAAAAAGCCCTTCATGGGCGACACAATACAGTAAATTAGCCACTCCATCCCCATTCAACGAAGCAGCCCCCATGCTGCTTTCAAGCAGTATGGACTGCATGGAAACGGCATGGGAACTGCTTAGCCAAAGGTCGGGACGATGGGGGAGGATGCCTCACATTAGCATGGTGGGGTCGATATCGATCTGAGGATAGAGCTTGGTCTTAAATACTTGCGTGATATCCCGAATGGCTTGGCTGAGGATGGCGGGAGTTTTTGCTTTCAGGATCACGTGAAAACGATACATTTGGTTAATTTTGGAAAAGGGTGCAGGGCTGGGTCCCAGGATCAAGAGATCCTCGCTGGAGCGGGGTAAATGATCTTTCTGCAAGCGCGCCATTTCACGGCGGAGTTCATCGATGTCCGGGCTTTGGAACAGGATTCTGCCGAGGCGGTAATAAGGGGGGTAGTAGAGCCTTTTTCGAAACGCAATTTCAGCCCGGGCAAAGCCCTCAAAATCCTGTTGCCCGGCATATTGGATGGCATAATGTTCCGGATTATAGGTTTGGATGATCACTTCTCCCTTTTTATCTGCTCGTCCGCTGCGTCCCGCTACCTGAGTCAGGAGTTGAAAGGTGCGTTCAGCCGCGCGAAAATCTGGGATGTTCAGGCTGATATCGGCATTGATGATGCCCACCAAGGTAACATCGGGAAAATCCAGCCCTTTGCTGATCATCTGAGTGCCCAGAAGAATATCCACTTCCCTTTTCTTCATGCGCTGATACATCGTCTTCAGATTGGTGCGGCTGCTATCGCTATCCAAGCGGAGGATCTTTGCCATGGGGAAGAGGATTCTGAGGCTTTGCTCTACTTTCTGAGTACCGGGAGAACCGTAGGCAAAGCTGAATGATCCGCAATCCGGACAGCGCCGGGGGATGGGGAAGTAGAGCCCGCAATAATGGCATTGCATTTCCTCCCGATCCCGGTGATAATACATACTGATCTCACAATTTGGACAGGTGATCAGTTTTCCGCATTTCAGACACTGAACAAAAGATGAGTAGCCCCGGCGGTTCTGAAACAGGATCACCTGTTCTTTAAGTTCCAACCTCTCGGCGATGGCTTGGGCGAGGGGGTCCGAGATCAGGTCTGTGTTTTGCTCCTCACACATATTTAGGATCTTCACTTCGGGAAGCCTAAAGTCCAGGGGTCGTTTGAGCAGTTTATGCAGTTTGTACTTGCCGGAGATGCTATTGCTCCAGCTTTCCAAAGAAGGCGTTGCCGAACCAAGAATCACTTGCGCACCACTATTGCGGGCGCGAACTATTGCCATGTCTCTGCCGTTGTAGCGGGGAATGTTGTCCTGCTTATAACTCTGTTCATGTTCTTCATCCACAATGATGAGTCCCAGATTTTTAAGCGGTGCAAAGATCGCACTCCGCGCACCCAGAGCGATGCGGCAATCTCCATTATGAAGTCTCTGCCACTGTGCAAAGCGTTGGGCATCGGTCAATTGACTGTGTAATACTGCAAGGTCGTTCCCAAAGCTGGAATCGAAACGATCCAGCATTTGGGGGGTTAGCGCGATTTCCGGAATCAGGAAGATCACGGATTTTCCGTCATCCAAGTATTTGCGAATGATTTCGATATATACTTCGGTCTTGCCACTGCCGGTGATACCAAAGAGTAGATGCACTTGGAATCTGCCATAATCCTCCAGGATCTCCCGGATAACGGTAGTTTGATCTTCATTCAGGACAATGTCCTTGGGGGCAAAAGCAGATTCGCGGATGAGGTCTTTGCTTTCTACTTCTTTGGGGAATATCTCGATCAAGCCTTTTTTCACCAGAGCCTTCAGGCTGCTATAGGATACCTCGCTGCTGATGTCTGCCATGGGGAAGGGCTTGCTTTCCTGTTTGATGCGTTCCCAAGCTTCTCGCTGTTTGAGCGGTAAATCGTCTTCAGCAGGGTTGGAAGTGCATATCTTGATGTAATTCAGGATTTTGGGTCTATCCTTATGCTTCAGCTTCTGTTCTGCTTTGATCCATCCCTCGCTGGCGGCTGATTCGCATAGGCGGAAGACCGCCTGGTTCGGAAACCGAGCCTTCAAATCCAGGATACTGATGCATCCACCTTTGGGGATAGCATCGTGGATGAATCTGTAGTCCGGGGGGATGGCTGAGACCTCTCCAATCCACGAGATTTGCGCATCCACCGTGCTTTGCAGTTTGGCTGGAAGCATGGCAAACAGGGCTTTTCCCACGGAAGAATGATAATATTCTGCCATCCAATTGGCAAGCTCCAGGAGGTCTGCCGGAAGGCATGGACTGTCGTCCAACACCTCTACTACTTGTTGGTAGCGATGGTTGCCGGCGGGTACTTCTTTCAGGCAGATGCCCAAGGTCAGTTTAGCTTTAAGAGGCACCAAAACGCGCGCTCCGATTGGAACGGGTTCCTGGCTTGTATAGCTGAAATCCCGGGGTAAAGAGAATGGCAGTGCAATCAGGTAATAATACATGGTAGGAAGGCTGGTAAGTAAGGCATATTTGTCAACGGGAAAATTGGAATTGGCTTTTTCCCGCTCTGATGAAAAAAAAGCTCCGCGATTGCGGAGCTGTATATTTGTTGTTTTTCTTAGTTATTAATTTGGTCTTAGACGTACCGTGAAGGTATATTGTGCCTCACCAGTTACGTTGAATCTCCAGCTATCAACGATGCTCTTTACCCTGGCAACAAAGCTCTCCGGATATGCTCCGGCAGGAACCACCATGGATTCCCTCAGGCTTCCATTACTACGGATGAACAAGGTGATTGTAAAGCTGGCGGTTTGGCGCAGATTTGCTTCGCGATAGGCTTGGGTGATCTGAGATTGACGGTTCTGAACCTGATCTCTCAGGCTGGTTTGTACCGCTACTTGTTCTTCACTCAGGCCTTCAATGACGCCTTCTCTTAATTTAACCACGCCACGGCGCTCGTAATCTCTTCTCACTCTTTCCTGTTCTACAAGGTCACCCCAGGATTTTCCACTGGGAGCTACTTTGGAGGCATCTCCTATCACATTGATACCTGTGGCACCTTCAGGGCGTTGTGTGTAAAGACCTGTAGAGGGACCTTTAGTAACAGCGGCACCGATATCGGCAAAATTCGGAGCACTGGATGCGTTGAATGAGGATCCAGCTCCTGCGCCTCCGCCTGCGGCTCCACCACTACCTGTACCACCGCCACCACCGCCGGCACCGGGGCGCCTTGCGGAAAATCCCTGTACTACGGTTACGATTTTTAGCTGTGGTGCCACACCTGTTGCCGTAGCATCAAAACCTCCGGCAAAAGCAGCATCCAAAGCTGCTGATCCGCGAGGACCGGTTGCTCCGGGAGTTCCCTGTTGGGGAGTATCGTCTTCTGTAGCTTCCTGAGGTGGTGCTTCTTGTTGAACGAAGTTGCTGGTGCGCAAACTGGCATCAGCCTGAACTCTTTGGGCTTCGGCTTGAAGTGTTTGTAGTTTACCTACCACCGTGTCTTCGTATTTGTATTCCGGTTTTAGAAACAGCTCGAAGATTATCGAGAACACAATCGCCAATAACAAAACCAACCACAGAATCATGCGGTTGAATCTGCTAACTTCATCTGGCTTTGCTCTGCGTGCGTATTGTGCGACGATCTGTTTTTCTTCCGCAGTAAGAATCGCCACCCAAGGTTCTCTGTATTCAAACTCAATGCTCCAATCTGGAGAGAGAGTAAGAGTACCTTTGAGATCATGTTTAAGCACCAGTTCATTGCCCGATAACAGGTTGTTTTGTTTTAGATAGTTGCTATCAACCGCATTGCCGCCCTTTTCCACACTAAGTTGGTTACCGGGAAGCATCTGCATTACATACTCTCCTCCTTTCTGTTGGATAAACATGTGTTTATCCGGAAACGAGGGATCCAGAATCTGCCATTGCAGAAACTTGTTTGAACCAATAGTGAAGTTTTTCTTGATTTCCTTGCCTTCTTTGGCATAATCAAGGAACTTCCCTTTGTAGTTCAATCTGAGACTTAGAATCTTAGCCATAAGACCTCCATTTATTGTGACGAAGCAGAGCTGTATGTCCTCAGCCAGTCTGCTTCCTCTAAGGTTGCGAAGTAGATATTTTCATAACCCACGGAGGTGCCTACGCTCACGATTTGGGTTATGTAGCCACATGGTAATTGCGCGTCTGCTTGTACCACGAGGCATGCTTCTCTTTTCTTGTCTTCCGGGATAGCGTCGTAATCTGTAAGGAAAAACGCTTCCATGATACGTCTTGTTTCTTGGTTTTCCACGATATCTTTGGGAGTACCCAAGGTCAGGTTTTCTACACCGAGGAGAACTTTATGCATATACAGTTTTACAGGAGTTACCATGGCGTTCTCCATCAATTTATCCGTGGACATGGTGGTGGGATATATCATATCCGGCAATTCGGAGATCTTCACCGCTTCCATGGATACGTTTTTGATAAGGAACACCAGGATGATGGTCAAGACATCCAACAGGGATGTGATCGATAGTTGTTTGGAATCCTGCACCTTGCGGCGAACTTGGCGCCGCCCTTTGTTGGTTTTCGAATTAAAACTCATAATAACCTCCCCATCCTAATAAGCGTACATTGCTTGGGGACTACGATAATGCACTGTTACAAAACCATTGGTTTTGCACAGGTCGATTGTGCGGATAAGCGTATCATACAGCACATCCGGATGAACTACAACGGCGATCTCGGTGGTTTCGGAATACTTTTCCTTGAGGCGTGCGAGGAGATCGTTCAGGCTGTGGAAATCATAGACATTCTCGCTCAACCAAGGTAATTTGTGGATGGTGGAGCCCGGTTCGCGGATTTCCATCCCGGGGAATAGCTCCAAGCTTTCCGATTGCCTTAGCATCAAGTGAATCTCCAGGATCTTATCCTGATTGCCGCCTCCACCGCCGCTACCGCCTGCGCCACCACCGGCGTCCGAAGCGAAGTTCAAAGCCATGAGGGAAACCGAAATTGTAATCATCATCATCAAAAAAGGAATGATGGTGAGAAACAGATTCATGATGGGAACCAAATCCGGTTCCTGTGGCGCCGTCTGGCCTTTCTGTTGCCTCGCCTCTGAAGGACGATATGGACGACGATATCCAGCCATAACTTAGTCCTTGATCTGGTTGTTGATATGGTTTACCAGTTTTACGCTGTATTCGTCGATATCGCTAATGAGGTTTTGAGCCCGGGTAAAAAGACCACCCTTGATCAGGGTAAGAGGAATAGCGCCAATCAAACCAAATGCCGTGGTACCGATAGCAAGACGGATACCATTGGTAAGAGCGGCATTCTGAGCTGCTCCGGTAAGTCCTTCCAGAGCGGAGAAGGCAGCGATTAGACCGAAAATGGTTCCCAGAAGTCCCAGATATGTGGAGATCTGAGCCAGGGTATCGAACCAGAAGAGACCGCCGTCCAGTTTGTGCACTTTCTGCAACACAGCTTCGTCAAATGCGTTCTGTACGGCGATACGGGCTTCTTCACCCTTCTTGCCGGATTTGCGGATGTCCTTGAAGACAGCAAGACCACTCCAGAAAATAAAGCCCATGGTGGTTCCCTTGAACTGTTCAGAAATCTTGGTGGCTTCTTCGATTTGATCGTTCTTCACAAAGTTTTTCAGTTTGAGAAAGAATTTTTCGGCATCGATCTTTTCCCGGACATAGAGCTGGATGTAGCGCACTACAGCCAATGCCAAACCGATCAGGAAGTTGATTAAAATCAGATGGGCAAAGTTTCCGCTATCGTTATACAGTTGGAATAGTCCACCTTGAGAGGAAGCTGGAGCTGCTGTTTCTGCTACTGCCTCAGCTGCTTCTTGTGCAAAGAGGAACCCTACACTCAATAACAGGGCGATCACAACGAGTATGATATGCTTGCTTTTCATTTTGACTCCTTAAGCCATTTATTTAATAATGTTTCGCTATTTTCTTGTACGATTCTGTCATCCATAACAAAGCGATACTTTCCGGTTACGAAGAAGGTATCGGATTTCGATTTATAAATTCCGGATGCGGGTGCCATATCACTGACTCTGATCTCAATAGTCTCGGTATCCACATACACTCCTTGGACCAAAGGCCGCGGTGGCGGAGCTGGTTGGGGGGTCGCCTCTTGAGCATAGAGCCCAAAGCCCACTGCGCTTAGCAAGGTCATAACAAATAGGGTCTTTTTCATCGGATATCCTCCTTACCGGCTTGTGAATAAGTAATGTGAGCCAAAAAGCCTCTGTAGATAGAGCTATTGTTTACTTTGAAACGAATCACGTTTCTACCTTCCACTACATTTTGAATTGGGATGGGAACCTGTCCTTTGTAGATGGTCAGAGGTTCCGGGTCATAATCGAAGATTGCGTTACCAATTTCGCTGCCGTTTAAATACACGGTAACGTTTTCGGGTGCGATAAACTCTATCATTCCTTCTCTGAATTCGGTGTCGAGAATGAACTCTGTCTCAAACACAAGCTCGTCTGCCGGAGCATCTAGCTCGGATACCCAAATGGGTCGGGCGGGGTTGGGCTCCATATCTGCCAAGTTATCCCAGTTAATGTTCCATTCGGGTGCTTCGGTGGCATAAGCGGCACTCTCTTCGCCTGTCTCAGCATCTGTAGAGACAACTCGCCAACCTTGGTTGGTATAAATGTTTTTAACCACAGGGGGGATGTTTGCGCGGATCTTCTGCAGATTTGTCATCAGAAGCAAGGATGCCGCTGCTTGGGTGTTGACGGAGCTGGGGTTGATCATGGATAGCTCAAAGGTATTCTCTCCCACCGCGAAAAGTTCGCCGGGGATCAAGATGCTGTAACGCGCTGTGGCAGGCTTATTGGCATCCAGGCTATCCACGGGAACCATGTTTGCAGGAACCAAGTTGCCATTCAGCTTAAGCTCGATCTCGTCTGGGAAAACGAACTGTAGAAAGGCGAAATCTGGCTCTAGATCCACATTGAAACTGCGGGTGACCATCAGGGTAGTGTTGGCAGGTATTGTGGTGCTGCCCAGCTTTTGCCCCTTCGGGCTTTGGATCTGACTGATGCTCAGGTTGGATCTTTCCGGAGTAAGAGTCTGTTGCCAGCTGTCATCCAGCACAAATTCCTGAGTGCGGAATTCCAAGACGTATCCAGCTGAAGTTAGCGCGGTTTTTGCGGCTTCGGTGGCGGGAGTCTGGTAGCCAGCCAAATAGTAGTTCGTAAAGATGTAGTTGCTCCAGTTTATGGAATTAGAGACATAGTCCATCGTATTCTGGCTAACAAAGCCGCCTACTTGAGTTGCAGCATCGGCTCCCCATTGAGAAGTATAATACCTTCCCTGTTCAGAATTTGAGAAAAAGGCTCGGATTTGGGTTCCCACAACTTCTGCTCCACGGTCAAAAACCTTGGAGAGTAAGGCATAAGCTCGGATCTGTCTGTCGTTATCGATATCATATCCACTTTCAGCAGCCTGCTTGATCAAAGCGAGAACTTTATTTGCTTCGGCGTTTACGGTATCGAAATACTTGGGAATACGACGGTCGCCAGCACCGAGGTTTCTATCCCATGTGGTGAGATTGTTCACCCGGATTTGCGCGGCAGGGGAGTCCGTAAATAACTTGGATCTTTCCAGTGCGCTTAGGCGGGAGTCGTAATTCGCCAGATATGCGTTGCGCTTCTGGATGTCGTCGTATTCTTTTTGAACTCTGGCAAATACATCATATACGCCTTGATCGAAATTCAGACCTTCACGTTTGTATGCGGTTTCCAAAGTACGGTAGCGATCACGCGCGGCAAAGGCACCGGTGAAGTCTTTGTTCTGATAAGCGGCATCAAACTCGTTGGCGATAACCAGAAGTTCGCGTTCTGCAACATTCTGATAGTATTGGTTTTTGGAGGGGTCTTTGCGGAATATCTCCCGGGCAAGCCGTTTGTAATCTTCCATTTCATTGCGGCTGAAGTGGCCTGCCGCCATAATCTCCATATAGGGAACCACATTCTCGTGGTTGGGATAACTTGCGATAAAGCGATCCATCAGAGGATAACCGACAGCAACATTGGTATCTAGGTTGTACAATCGGATGCTATCTGCCAGAAGGTCTTCCGGGGGCACGGTGGTATCTCCAGATACGTTTGAAATGGAGCCTGCCTGCACCTCTTCATAGAGGGCGAGGTACTGTTCCGCCGCTTGGGCTCTGGTAACTGTTTGCTGAGCAAGGGCATTGATGGCGGCAAGACGCAAACCAAAGGCATATTTGCTGGCTGGATGTTTACTGATGAATTCCGCTTCGAGGTTTTTGGCAAGAGCGGGGTCGTTCATAAGGCTGTCGGATTCTGCGATATTGATGGCTTGAGCATAGCGGGTATAGATGGCATCCACTTCAGTATCCGTGGTTGCCAATTCCATCAACAGGTCAATTGCTTGCTGATAGGCTTTGGCGTTTATAAAGGCATCAACCGCGGCATTTCTCTGTCCCAGTCTTCGGCTGTTATCGCTGGTGGCAAATTCTTCAGCAAGACGTAGCCTTTCGGTGGCTTCGGTCATAAAATCGCCCCGCGCGGCGGCGGCTTCGTAGCTGTTCTGGATTTGTAACAGGACTTCCCGGTTGATCGTTTCGCGGTCGGCGTTATTCAGTGCGAGGGGAAGAGCTTGACGGAACCAGTTTTCTGCTTCCGTATGCTTGCTTTCCCTTACACTCATTTCTGCTAGTTTCAGATATGTTTCCCGCTTATCGGTGTCGGTTATATCGGCACTGCGGCTTAATGCTTGATTGTAGAAACGGGCTGCTTCGGGGTACTTCTCCCGGTTAAACTGGAAATCTCCCAAGAGAAGGATGGTGTCGATCACTTCGGCAGTGCGGGCAGGCGTGCGGAAACGCTCCTGATCCGCCACCCCGATGAATCTATCTGCGCTGTTCTGGAGGATCACAAAAGCTTCGTCCAGATTTGCGGGTTCGCCGGCAGCAGCGTTATACCCCTCAGTAGCCATGTTGGTTTCAGTTTGTTCGTATATTCCCAAGGCATAATCCAAGGCTAGCTTCTCGTTTTCGTAAAACAAGCTGTTGGTTGGGTATTTATCATTGTAAGCATACAGGCGGCGAATAGCTTCGGAGAAATCTTGGATGCCTCGATTGCGGCTTGCAAGTTCCATATATGCGTTCACCACAAGGCTATCGGACTGAGTAATAAAAGACTGATAATCCGGGTTGTGAAGCTGGGCAAAGCTGCCATACTTGGCGATGTGCTCTTCATATCTGGCGATGTTTTCGCGCTTGATATCTTGCACGAAGGTGTTATATAGGCGGTAACCACGCTGGATATAAGCGTTATTCACGATCTCCATCTGTTTGGTGATGTCGTTGCTTTTGTTTATGGTGTACCACTGTGATTCATGGTTATAATCGTCGATCAAACGCTGGTAGATGTTTTGAGTAATATCCTCAAGATTCTCGCCTTCGCGCATTTCTTGGCTGGATGAATGGTACAGAACCAGGATCGAATCCAAAAGCACCGGGTTGTTCAATGCCATGGGCACAGTGGCGATCTTGAACTCGAGAAAATCTATCGCTTGTAAAGAAACGCCCATATCCAATTTGAGCGAAGCGGAGCGATCAAGCACCTGCTCTACTATCTGCTGGTTTGAATAACCTTCGAAAACTCGTTGCAACTCTGCCACACCGCGTGATCTGGCATTGAAATCTGTGCCATCCAGAGCGATCAGGCAATAGGCGATGTTGTCCACCGCATCCTCGCGGTAGTCAGCAGCTACTTGGGGATCGGAGATCAAGCCTGCATCAGTAGCCATAAGCAGTTCCATGAAGTCTGTCATAGCGAGGCGCAGATCATCCTGATCTATGCTGTTCAGCCTTACCCAGCCTCTCTGGTACAGAGCATCATAATATAGCGGGCTCTTGGGTTTGGCTACGATTTGGTCAAAATAGTCCAGTGCCTGAGCACGCAGTGGGTCGGGATCATCCGAATCCGTTGAATAGCTGAAATACAATAAGCCGAGACGATATACCGATTCTTCCCAAATCTTGGATTCAGGATAATTCTCCACAATCTCTGTTAAAGACTCGTGCGCTTCAGAGAAATTCTGTTGAGAATACAAGGCATTGGCGGGGGGATTATCCAAGCCACGGGCAGTCTCACGATAGGCGATCTTAGCATCGTCCACAGCGCGACGTTGAATTTCGCTGGAGATAAAGGCTACGTTGTATAGCGCCAAGTCTCTATCGGGAAGAAGGGGATCGAGCTGAAGAGCTCTTTTATAGCTGTTTAAAGCAAGAGTCAAATCAGTAGGGATCGCATAGTATTGCAACTCAGCCAGGTTGTAATATAGGTCTGCTGCTTCAGCTAAGGAGCCTCCACCTGGCTGCTCAATCGCGCTGAAATAGGGGTTCGCGTCGATGAATGCAGTAAATTGAGAAATTAATTCCAGCTGTTCGTTGCGGAATCTGGTCTGCTCAGCTTCCATTTCTTGTGCGCTGAGAGTGCTCTGACGGGCAAGGTATTCATTGAATTCCGCCATCAAAGCCCTGTATTCCATTTGTAAGGTAATAAAATCTATCGCAGTAAGGGCTGTACTGAATCCGCTGGTAAAGATTTGATCGCGATCTGCACTATAAGCTACGCTACCGATCTGAGCGGAAATCCGGGGGCGTATCTGAGCGCGGAGGTCCTCATTTATTATGGTGCGGGCTTCCGTAACTACATAGCTTTCCATTTCATGGGCAGTTTCCGTAAGCATCTTCTGGTCTTCTACAAGAGCGTTGTATTCACCCAAAATTTCCAGCAGAGCGGTTTTATCGGTTGTTTCCGCATTATTCAGATCTGCCATGTATTTCTGATACAATACCTCAGATTCTGCTTTACGCTCCATTGCCCACTGACGCTCCCTTACAAGACGTTCAGTGTGTTGAGGATAATCTCCACTGGCAAGAAGAGCGTCGATTTCCTTGATGATCTCATCGTAACTCTGGATTGTTCTTTGAGTCTGGATAATCCGGTCAAGATACAGGTCTCCGGCAAAAACTTCAGCGGCATCCGGATCAGCCTCGCTGAGACGCAGGAAGTTCTGTTGCAAAAGATTGTCAAAACCCTTAAGTAAACGGTCATACAAAGCGAGATTCTGTTTTACGGATTCTATCATGACCATTGCCGGCTTGATCTGTTCCTGAGTTTGCGTACTGGTATTGGCATATTCTGCAAACATGACCTTCAGCTCGTCAAGCTTGGCCATTTCATCCTTGTGAGCATCGACAATAGCATCCACAAAAATCATTCCATCAAGGCCGATCATCTGATTATAGATTGCAGTAAGGTCCACTTTGATCTGGTCAATCTGGCTACTCAGCTGATTGTATCCAGCTTGGGTGGGGTTATCGTAATAGCTGCCGATGTTGAGGTTGTTTACCCGGGAAAGAACCTGCTGCTTGAGGGGTAATAAATGGTTTAAAACGATGTCACGGTTGGCGTTGTAAGACTCGATTAGAGTAATTACCTGTTGATAGTTGCCGCTGTCCGCGCTTAAATCAGAGTAAAGGTACAGATAAGCAGGAAAATACTGCTCGGTATTGTAGTTCTCGAAAACGATGATGCGTAAATAGTCTCTGGCGGCTTGGCGGTCTCCGGCTTGCAGGAGCCCGATAAGTTTGCGGTAGAGTACAAGATTCAACATCTTACGCGCGCCCTGATTGAGGTCTGTCTTGAGCAGTGAATCAAAAATGGAGATAGCTTTGTCGTTTTCGCCGACCCTTGAGTACATATGCCCTAAAAGATATAAAACTTCGTCGTCGCCCAGATACCTCAAGACGCTGCTGAATTTCTGAAGCTCCAGATCCGCTCGGTCGGGATCAAGCTCGATGATGCTCGGCAGCTCGTCAACCAGAAACATCTTGGCTGCTTCACGGATTTGTTGTTTTTGAAGGCGGATCTCTTCCCGTAGCTGCTCAACTGTCAGTTGCTCGTCTATCATGCCCGTCTGGGCAAAAATGGATGAGACGCAAGCCAGCGTAAAGACAACGAGCAAAAACACTTTAATATACTTTTTCATAACCCCGCTCACTTTAGACTCTCATAAAAAAATTAAATCACCGATTCATTAGGTAGGATGCCAGGATGCAGTAAACCACATCCTGGCTCTCTACTTTCTGTATAGGAAGTATGAATCCTACATTTCACTACTATGTGCTATGTACTTAGTTCCGATTGGCCTTCAGCTCCTGAATCCAGGAACGAAGATCTTCGAGGGATTTCTGGGCTTTCTCGCGCTCTTGACGAAGTTGTCTGAGCTCTTCCAGCAAATCCCGCACTTCGGGGGAGAGCTGCGAATAGTTTGTGGTACCGCCGGTGCCGCTGAGACCAGGAGTCTCAAGAGTGGTGCCGGGAGTAACTACCGCAACTTCACCTGTGGAGGTTCCGGGGGTGGTGCCAGGAGTGGTTCCGGTAGGAGGGATCACTACGACTTCTCCTGTTCCGGGAACAACTTCACCACTGGGCGGAATTACTACTCCCTGTTCGGGAGGAATGGTGCCAAGATCTACAATATAGGGATCTTCCAAGTCTCTACCAGAGGCATAACGGCTGAGATCAGGACGGCGTTGAGCTTCGGCGTATTTGTCGAAGAGGTAGGATACGGCAAAAGCTACTCTCAGGTTATCTTCATAGCCGTTGTCCTTGGCAAGGTCTTCCAAAGCGGATGCCCCAACCTTGAATCCCCAATTTTTCCAGCTGTATTTAACGCCAGCATTGAAATCGTGGCCACTATACTCGCCCTGAATTGCCAAATCACGGATCGGGGAAAGCTCTGCAGACATGAATATACCATTGAACACGCGGGAACGACTCACCTGACCGATGAAGCGGTTTGAGCCAAACCCAAGATTGAACATCCAAGGCATACCAAATACAACCGCTTGCTTGGAGGCTACGGCATATGGTGAATAATACTCAAATGCGGCCTTATCCGGATGTCCGTAGAAGTCGTCAGTAGGCGTCAAGCCACCATCGTGAACCCCGTGAGTACTGACCGGCGAGAAGATATTGTCCATACCGACTGCCAACTGCGGGAAACGCGGGGTTTCTTGCAACACTTTGAACTTCATATTTAAAAAATAAACCATGGGTTCGTCTTTCACTTTGTCGCCCAGGAATAATCCCAGTTCAACGCGGTCAAAAAGACCCACGCCAGCCATCATGTAAGGCGCAAAACCGTCTATATCAACGGGCTTCGCCACATCATAGTAATATCCGGCCAGCATTAACTCGGCTGCTTTATGCGGTAAAACATAAGCATCCGGGGTGCGCAGCATGCCAAGTGTCTGAAAAGGCACTGCCTGAAGCAGGCTAAACATCGCTGCGATAACGATTACACTCAATATAACTTTTTTCATACTTCCCTCCACCTTGCGGTGTTGATTTCTATTCATGGTTCCTTAATATCGTTGACAAATTATTCGTCAAGTTATTTCTCGTACCAATGAAGACTATATCAAACAAAGAACTTGCTTTAATAGGTGAAAGCGTAGCTGCCGATTTTCTTGTAACAAACGGCTATCAAGTGCTTTGCAGAAACTTTCGGGTAAAGCAAGGGGAAATAGACCTCATCGTGGAAAAAGATCAACAGTTAATATTCGTTGAAGTTAAAACCAGATCTTATCACTCTATACAAAGCGCTATCGACAACGTGACACTTCAAAAACAAAAGCACATCTCCAGAGTAGCGCTAATATATGTTAATCAGAATCCCAAGTTTGACAACTACTCAACGAGATTTGACGTGATCATCGTGCTCTACGATGAAGCCACGAACAGCTACAATATTCACCATTACGTCGATGCCTTTGAGCCGGTGCTGGATTGACAACCAGCATCCTTGGGCAGATAATCCTTGCGCACTAAGAGATGTTGCCGATGCCTCAATTCCTCAACAAGCTGGTGTCGAAATCCGAACCGAGGAAGCGCAACCAATCCGGGTTTGATACTTCCATATCGTCTTCGGAAACATAGATCAGACGGTAATTATTGTTCATCTGGATATCGATGAAGACATATACTGGCCTGTCTCCGCTACGATACTTCCAGATCTGATAATCCTTCCTCACAAAGCGGCTTTCATCCGAACTGGTGCCTTTTTCAATCTCCGCTGGAGCACCATTACGAATATATATCCTTCCCATATCTGATGTCCAGCCTGGTCTGAGAGATGAATAATAGAGGTTAGCGTAGTCCATCCTCGCTTTTACCATATCCAGAATTGCTTGTTCGGACATTCCGGTACTCAGTGCCATGCTTCTCCAGAAGTTGGTGACGTGTCTGCGTTTGGCTTCATCGTTCATGGCGTCCCAGTTTGAGGGAGCTCTGCTCGCCATAAATATCTTCATCAGTCCCAGTTCGTTATCTGGATCAGGAAACAGCGAGAGCATGGTTTCGGATTCTTCAGCGAGGACAAACTCGAAATCCCGGTTCTGAAGCACTTCCCCAACCAAGAGGCTGATGGAACCTGAATATTTGCCAGCTGCCAGATCAGAAAGGGGGATCTTCAGGCTCAAGCTTTCACGTGATTTTTGGGGAACAATATCCAGATAGTCCTCCATTACAGCCTCATTCCCTTTATCCAGGCTAAGCACCAGAAGCAAAGGTTCGCCAAGTTCTACTTCTGGTGTGTAAAGCTCCAGGTAGAGGTGAGCAAACTCATGGTATTCCCGGTTCAGGATAATCGATGGCTGAGCCTCATAGACCTTCCCGTCCCGTTGAAACTTCCGCAGATACGCGCTACTATCCGGGTACACGCTGCTGTTGAGCTCGATGTCGCTGATCCGGGTATTTTTATCCAAGGCATCAACTGCAAAATCCCATGTGAAGACCTTACCGCTATTGATGTCTGTAGCGCGAAAACTCACCACATAGCCTTGCTCTTCCAGCTGAAAGCTCATGCGGTTCAGATATGCTTTTTGATTGGATAGGGCATCATGTTTACTACGGATGCCGATGTTATCGGTCACGTTTTGGGAAAACAACAGTGAATCCTGATTGGATACTTCCACCTGCACTTCCACTTCTGCAAAGTAAGCATTGTTTTTTGCTACAAAGATCAGAGAACGGTAGGGAATCTGATAATCCAGCAGCAGGATAGTATCTTGGTTGGGAGCCAAGAAACGAGAGTAATCCAAATGCATATTCAGAAATTCCTGTGCGCTTAGCCCAGTTATAGCGCATAGCAACAATGAAAACAGGCAGAACAGTCTAAAAATCTTTGTATTCTTCATCTTTGTTCCTTAATCTATATTGTCCAAATCCTCTCTCATCGGCGAAAATGAAGCTACGGTTCAGACGGAAGTAGTGCCAAGTGATGCTGGGAGCTCTTCCGATGGGAAAGGCATCGTTGATGATCTGATCTGGTTCACCGAATTTGATATAGATTCTGCCGCGGTCAGATTTCCAGCCCTTCAATCTGCTATGAATCGTGAAATGCTCGTCCGCATATAGTACTCTTTGGTAGAAGTATTCGCGATATTCGTTGCGCAGAGTGCCGGGGCTAGGATCCTTTGCTTGCCAGAAGCTCTCGATGGCGTCGGAGTGTTTATTTGCCGCCACCTTTCGCAAAACCCGCCATTCGTTTTGATTTGCGATATAGCGGATCTGTTCCATTTGATCTTTAAGTGAATATCTATGGTTAAAGGAAAACCACGGTCTGTAAAGAAGGGGTTCGATTTGATAGCGG
This sequence comes from Candidatus Cloacimonadota bacterium, assembly GCA_018433885.1. Classification (GTDB taxonomy): domain Bacteria; phylum Cloacimonadota; class Cloacimonadia; order Cloacimonadales; family Cloacimonadaceae; genus UBA5456. The sequence goes on along the minus strand of JAHDQK010000004.1, from coordinate 19,667 downwards.
ATATTCATCTCGTCCAAGGAAAGCCTCAGACTGGAGATGCTGTCACCTTCAGCCAAACTGGTAAGATCGATCTCAACCGGGCTTTGAGGATCATCGTAGAGTTGCTTTACTTGGTCCAGTTCCAGTATCAGGCGGCTGGCTCCGATAGCGAAGCTATGCACAAGCTTCAGGCTTTGCAGATTATGTAGCTCAAGATTTTCCGGGATGTAGCTGAAGTCGTCTCGCGTGGCAATCACATATGCTTGGCCCAGTTCTGTGGCCTGACTGCCAACATTGAAGGATTTGTTAAAATTTTGTTTGTCTCCCAGTTTGCGGTTCCGGAGGCTAAGATTCAGATTGTGAGTTCCTGTGGAAAGGTCATAACTCCGACGTATTGGGATGGCGGTTCCGTGAAGCCACTCGCGGTTGGGAATCATGATCTGCGTCTCATCTGTTGCGACCTGTGAGCCGCGGGAGTTTTTGATTTGTAGGGAAACCTGATACTGGGCAACATCTTCGTTATTGCCGAAGTGGAAGAGGTCGTAGGGCAGAAGTATCCAGATATCTGTTCCATGATCATAGGTCTCAAACATGATTTCCTGACCCATCAGGGGAATAAGGCCAAGTACCAGAATGATACTAAAGAGTATCCGGCGCAGCACCTTGAATCTCCAATCTGTAATTTATCTTTTGCAGCTCCAACCAGGCAAGAACGCCATTATCCGCAAAGATGCCACTCCCTGCTTCCAAGGTTATCACTTCTTGCTCTTTGGTCTCGATTTCTAACCGTAAAGAGATCCCTCCGGGTTTGACTCGCACCCAGTTCGCCGCTTCCACCAAGACTCCTCGGCGGATATGTTCCATGTTGAGCTTAAGTCTTAGATAACCTCTCAGGAATTTGGGGAGGCTCTCGAAAGCGATTATCTGAGAAGGCAGAACACGCAGGATGCCATCGTCATTTCCGTTGAATCCGCTCTTGTTGCCGATTACGTAATATACTTTTCCGATCTCAATCTGCTGGGAATACTGGCTGAAATCTTTGTTAAACAGCGGTACTTCGAATCTGCCATTGAGGTCTTCCATTTCTACAAAGGCGATTGGATTGCCGCGGTTATCTTTTTTACGGCTGATGTTAGAAACTATGCCCACCAGCAGAAGCTCGCCTGTTTTTGCCTTTCCGCTAATGGAGTTAGCATTGCAGATTTTACGGATCAAAATGCGGTATTCGAAGAGGGGGTGCCCGCTCATATAAAAGCCTAGGACGGATTTTTCCATATCCAATTGATGCAGATATGTCCAATCGTCGATACTGGGCAAGGGCGGGAAATAATCGTCCTCGGCATCATCGTCCGAGATCAGGTCAAACAATGTGGTTTGACCCTTTTTCCGATCTTTTTGATCCCCGGAGGAAAGAGCCAGAGCTTGCTCGATCACAGCCCATTTTTGTGCCCGGGATCCTTCCAATTCATCCATGGCTCCGGAAGCGATCAGGCTCTCCAAGACAGTTTTATTTACCGATGAACTATCCAAGCGCGAACAGAAATTGAAGATGCTGGTATAAGCTCCATGTTGCAGGCGGTCTTCGATGATTGCCTTCATTGCCGCTTCACCGAGGTTTTTGATTGCCCTTAGCCCAAACAACACATCGCAATCGTGAACGCTAAACTCTGCATTGCTGCGGTTGATATTGGGGGGGATGATGTTGATCCCCATATTCTTGCAGACTTCGATCTTGACCGGGATATCGGCGGGATTATCTTCCAGAGACAACAGGGCTGCCATAAACTCCACCGGATAATGCGCCTTGAGCCATGCGGTCTGATATGCCACCAGGGCATAACAGGTAGCATGGCTTTTATTAAAAGCGTATTCGGCAAAGCGAAGCCAATCCTGCCAGATCTTTTCAATCGTGGCTGCCGGAACCCCGTTTTTAGCTGCGCCGCTGATAATCTTTTCCCGGAACTTCATCATCAGTTCAGAGTTCTTTTTACCCATGGCTTTGCGCAGGGTGTCCGCCTCGCCTCCGGAAAGCCCGCCCAGTTCGCGCGAGATTTGCATCACCTGTTCCTGATAGATAGTTACTCCATAGGTGCCCTTCAAGGCATTTTCCACCAAGGGGTGATCGTAAGAAACTCGTTCTTTGCCGTGTTTACGGGCGATGTAACTATCGATGAACTGCATTGGTCCCGGGCGATACAATGCCACCATCGCGATCAGATCCTCAAACATATTTGGCTTAAGGTCGATCAGGTATTTGCGCATGCCGTCGCTTTCAAACTGAAATACACCGTCTGTCTCGCCTTTGCTTAGCATTGCATACACTTTCTTGTCGTCCAGCGCTACGTTCTCGATATCGATCTCTTTGTTGTGACTTTCCCGCACAAGATCGATGGTCTTCTTTATCAAGGTAAGTGTTTTTAACCCCAAGATGTCCATCTTCAACATTTTGAGTTCGTCCAGCCATTTACCTTCATATTGAACCAGAATCACCTTCTCGCCATCTTTCTGGACACTGCAGGCAAGCGGAACATATTCTGTAAGGTCTCCGGGTGCTATCACCACACCCGCGGCATGGATTCCGGTCTGACGGATCAATCCTTCCAGCACGATTGAGTGTTTCAGGATGCTTTGGTACAGTTCGTTCTGATTGATCAAGCTTACGAATTCCGGATACTGCTTTAGGGCATCTTCCAGGCTCTTGACTACTCCGGGAATTGTTTTTGTGATGGTATTGGCATCTGCAGCCGGAACCGAGAGGACTCTGGCAACATCCTTGATCACGCTCTTAGCTCCCAGAGTACCGTAGGTGATTATTTGTGTAACGCTTTCGCGATTGTATTTTTGGACTATAAAATCGATTACTTTGCCCCTGCCTTGAGCACAGAAGTCAATATCGATATCCGGCATGCTGATTCTATCCGGGTTCAGGAAGCGTTCGAAAAGCAAGCCATATTTGATGGGATCTATCTTTGTGATATCTAACAAATAGGCGATGATGCTGCCTGCGGCAGAGCCACGTCCGGGTCCTACGGGAACGTCACGCAGACGGGCACTGTCGATGATATCTTTTACCACCAGGAAATATCCTTCAAAGCCCATGCGTTTGATCACACCGAGTTCATAGTCGATGCGCTCTTCCACCTCAGTGGTCATGGCAGGATACTTCTTTTTCGCCGCTTCCAGGCAGAGATGCTTCAGATATTCTCCCATTTCAGGGAATTCCGGAGGTGTCTCTACATTGGGCAAAAGGAATTTATCGTAGCGAAGCTCAAGATCAATGCGCTGGGCTATCTTCAGCGTGTTATCGTAAGCTTCCGGAACTTCGGGGAAGATCTCGCGCATTTCTGCAGGGGACTTAAAGTAAAGGTGAGTGGTATTATAGCGCATTCTGCCAGGATCGCTGAGCAGCTTCCCGGTCTGGATGCAAAGCAGGATGTCGTGGGCTTCGTGATCTTCCTGATGCAGATAGTGACAATCGTTTGTGAGCACCAATGGGATATCGCACTCTCTGGCGAGCGCAATTAGCTTCGGCATCACGCTTTTTTCCTGTTCGAGCTGGTGATTCTGGATTTCCAGATAGTAGCGGTCTCCAAAAAGTTCTTTATACCAGAGTGCGCTTTCTTTGGCTTCCCGGGCTCTGTCGTTCAACAATAGGGAGGCTATTTCACCTTTGATGCAGGCGGAGAGGCAGATCAGCCCATCGCTATGTTGTTTCAGCAAGCTCTTGGAGATGCGGGGTTTGTAATAGAATCCTTTGATGTAAGAGAGGGAGGAGAGCTTCATCAGGTTTTTGTAGCCGGTATAATTCATAGCAAGCAGGATCAAGTGGTGCCGGATATCGTTTTTGCTGCTTTCCTGCTCCAGATCTCCATTTATTATGTAGGCTTCGGTGCCGATGATCGGTTTTATTCCCGCTTTTTTGGCAGTGTTATAGAAGTCGATTACCCCAAATAGGTTGCCATGATCCGTAATTGCCACGGCAGGCATTTCCATTTCTTGGGCAAGCTTCACCATGCGGTCTACCCGGCAGGCTCCGTCCAACAGGCTGTATTGACTGTGATTGTGTAAATGTACAAAGGACATCGTTTACTCCATCTCGCTCATGGTTTCATTCTTTGAAAGAAAGCATATGTGTCAACCAAAATCAACTATCGGCAGCCCCTGCTGAGACTTGTGGATGACCCACAAAAAAGGTGCTACGGGTAGCGCCTTGTATGATGTTGGCGATCCTGTTATTTCAGGCGGATCAGCTTGCGTTGAGCGCATCTGCCGCCATCCGAAACCCGGGCAAAATATATGCCGCTGCTCACGGAGCTACCTCTGTGGTCCATGCCGTCCCAAGTATATTCGCCGGATGCTTGCGGTTTGAGTTCACGGATCATCTGTCCTCTCAGATTGTAGATTTTTATCTTGCCAGAATCTTTGCCCGCACCTGTTACTTGGAAGGAGGTACTATTCCTGAAGGGGTTGGGATAACTCGGCGAAATCTTCAGCTCTGTGATAGCTGGCGAGCTAGTATCTTCATTCCCTGTGCTTTCACCCCATTTGTGGTGCAGGACCCCATATAGCAATTGGCTTACATCCTGTTGATTCATTACATACAGAGGGAAGCTGAGTAGCAAACTGCGTCCTTGCAGATACTCGTTATATATTCCGATGGGATATCCTTGCATTTGCGCGTAAGGGCTTCCCGAATCGTAGTCCGAATGATAGGTGTACCAAATCTCCGCGCTTGCGGTGGGGTAAAGCGCTTCCACTTTGATGATGTGGAAGTTAAACGCTTCCATACTGGCGTGATTCCCAACCGTAAGATCCGGAACCAGATCCTCTTGGCTCAGAGCCATACGCAGCCGGGCTTGTAACACGTAGTCCGCAGAAGCTGCACCAAACACATTTCGGATCACTTGCTGATCGTTGAATTCTGCGGGATATCCCGCATTTCCCGCCAGTGCTTTTCCCGGGAAATATCCATTGTAGAGCAAGTTACCACCCAAAGCGACATATTCTCCGAGAGCCTTAACTACATCCTGGGGTAAAATATCCGTAGTAGAATCCACGTCATGCCAGATTATTGTGGAATAGATACAGATGTCGTAGAGTCTGATATCTCTGCTCATTTCTGCCAGATCCAAATTGTGAACATCAAAACCAGAGAGGACATCCGTGTAATAATCGCTCACCATTTGATTGGTGGGCATAAAGGGTCCGCTCCCATTCCCCCCGGCGGTTGCGTCGATCAACAATATCCCATTGTCAAAAGTAGCGGGTCTGCCCCCGGCTATTCCACTCAGCTCACTGGTATTGCCGGTAGTATCCACCGCCTGTACCTTATATGTATAGATGATTTCTGGATCTCCTTCCACTTCGGTATCCAGATATTCGGGCTCGGTCAAAAGACCATCGGATACCAAAACCAGCTCCAGCTCTGGGCTGCTTGCCCGATAGAGCCTGTATCCGGCAAAATCCAACTCATGATTAGCTTCCCAGCTTAGCCCGATAGCATTGAGAAGAGGAACCGCCACAAGATTCTCCGGAGTTCGGGGATTAAGCATTGGAGATCCGCTGAAATATATCTGTGGGCTCTCAAAACCGGCAGAATTGCTTACACACAATGAAAAGTTGTAGTTTTCGCCGGTTACCAAACCTTGAACCAGATAGCTGGTGCCTTCACTAACCATTATTGGCTGTTCATTTGTAGGATCTGTAGTGCTATAACGAATCAGTACATTCGTAACAGAGGGATCCGTGATTTCCTCCCAAGAGATAAGTAGCGAATTGCCATCTCCCACGTCTGTAAGATTTGCTCCCTGCACCATTCCTGGCATCATGGCGAAATTTGCCGTGCAAGCCAGGGAGGCTTTGATCACCTCCGTGCAATAATGGGGATCCAAGTTTGCCATGGTATCGTCGTCGCTGTGATACACCTCGCTGAAATCCATCTCAAAGAAATATAATACAGGATATCCCCGAGACCAATATGCATAGCTGTCGCTGGAACTGCTGTTCAAATTTCCATACACAGTCTGAAGTGAACTGTAGTCCTCCACCAAGTCCGACGCCACCTGGTTCAGAGCTTCGCTTCCGTTGTATGGCATCAGACGAACCAAGCCGGAATTGTTGGAATTGTTCGCTATCATATCGTGATTGATCATCAGCCGGATGTTAGTGCCGGCGTTTTCCGCTTCCTGCGCGTTGAAGTGAGAGCCATGAAGCCCAAACTCCTCGGCGGCAAAAGTTATGAAACGTATGCTGCATTTTGGCTGGAAACTGCTCGCCATCATCACCCTGGCTGTCTCTATGGCAGCAACTGTCCCAGAGGCGTTGTCATCCGCTCCTGGCGCCCAAAGATGTGGTTGATTGTAGGTTACGGAATCATGGTGACCACCCACCACGATGTATTCATCCGGATACGTTGTGCCTTCGATGGTAGCCACCACATTGTATTGCTGGGTTCCATTCCAGGTAAATTCTTCCAGATACGTGTTGGCGATACCAAACCGCACAAAGGTGTCCTTGATCCAGGTTGCCACAGCCAGACGGTTCTCCGCCAAAGCATAGCGGGTTTGCAGATCCTGCAGGGACTGCAAGAAGTAAGATACACTATCTGCGTTTACCATCGAAACCATCTGTAATATCTGGGGATCTATCTGCCTGAGAGTCTGGGCATGGGCTTGCCGAGGTAACGAACGAAGCGGGTTATGGGATAATTCCGTGAAAGATCCGGGGCTAAACTCGCGAATCAGGACATCATTCGCGGAAGATATCAAGAGAGCGTCCCGCTCTCCCAAAGGATGCAAGGCACCCAAACTGGAAAGTTTCAAGCGCTCATCGGCAGAAAGCCCTTGGATCAGATAAAGCTGTTCACCTTTTTGGGGTTCACCCGGATACTTTGCGCTGTATTTGGTGGGATCCAACCTTGCCACCATATAGTTGTCGTTGTAATAATATACTGTCTGTCCCTCGCCAATAAGCGTGGTAGCCAGTTCGTGGAGGCTGGTCTTCTGTCCGCTTACAATCGCCAATTGCGCGGGAGCAGCCAAAAGCAAAGTAAGCATGCCCAGTAAGGCTGCAAACAAAATGCTACGCTTCATAATGCACGTCCTTGATCATTCAATAACTGTTTCTGATGCAAGAATTATTCCCTAACAACCGGCAATTGTTATCGTCCTCAGTTATAAAGCTGAAACCCACTTCAGGGGGAGTTCTTACACTTCAGGATATGATATGGCTCCATATCATAATGATATATGATGGAAGGGGGAGCTGTGGGAGCGAATTTGTAACTGATTATAAGACAGCACCATACGCATCTATGAAAAATTGGCTCCTATCTTGCATTTATAGATGTTATGAACCTTAAAAAAGGAGAGAAAGATGAAAAAGATTTTTGTATCACTCGCACTTTGTGGGATGCTGGTATTGCCCCTGATAGCTCAGAATGATACTGGTGCCGACACCGAGCAAGAATTAATCGAATCCCGCCGCTACATTATGGAGTTGAAGGGATTGGACGATATAAACACCAAGATGGCCATCAATATGAATAGCGGCCAGGAATCTGTCGATGCAGCTTATTTTGGTTTGTTCATCGAAGATCTCACATTTCCCAAAGCTCAGGAACTGAGATACCAAGGCTATACCGGAGTTTTGGTAACCGGTGTGGTGCAGGATTCCCCCGCTTGGCACCATCGTATGAGAGAAGATGACATCATTACCAGAATCAACAATCAAGAAGTAACCAACTACGCCACATTCGAAAAGATCCGCAAAACCCTGCGTGCTGGAGATCAGATCAGCATCGTTTACTTTCGCGATGGCAAAACCGAATCCATGGATATGACGGTTGGCAGTCGTCACACCGATGGCGTGAAAGTAAGCGATCCCAAAATTCCCGGAAGGAAGAAGCTCAGCGCTGGTTATGGCGGTGGTACTTGGATTCCCATGTGGATAGACCTGGATATGAATGATATCAACGAAATAGTGGCAGATTCCACCATCGGGTTCAACAAATTCCGCGAAGACGGCCTCTTACAACAGGGTCTGGGTGGAAAATTCTCCATCGGTAAGGGATATTTCCTTGGTGGTCAGATCACTTGGTTTGAAGATACCAAAAAGACCCAGAACCGCAACCCCGGCATGAACGATTATCAAATCTTCATGAGATACGAGAACTTATTGGGTGGTGTAACGCTGGATAAACGCATCCCGTTCAGCAAAAACCTGATTACCAGCATTGGCTTGATGATCGGTGGCTCTGCCCATGAAATGGAATTTATAAACACCAATGCTAATTATAATTGGAACGAACTCCCTGAGACCATCTCGGCTTCGAACAACACCCATTTCCTATTACGTAAAGGTTATCTGAACGTGCAACCCCGGGCTGAGGTCATGTATCGCGTCCTGTCCTGGATGGGGCTTCGCGCTGAAGTCGGTTATACCTACGGATATTCTCTTACCAAGGACTGGCGTGTACGCGGTTTGGCAGGGGAATCTTTTGAGATCAGCGGATCTCCCGATACAACATTCCAAGGCATGACCGTGACTATCGGTCCCTGGTTTGGATTCTAAATTTTAAAAACAAAAAGCACTCCCTAAACATCCTGGCTCCTTCTGCAACATGAAGGGGCCTTTTTTTGTGCTATCATCAATCCTATCTGTCTTTGTTCACGGATGTTTTTGGCACAATGGCGGCGGCTTGATTTGATAGATTTTTTCGCCGAGAGGGAGCTTCTCTCAAGCTAATGATATAGGACAAAAGCCTTGCATACCGCTAAGTAAATATACCTCCAGATTCACCCAATCAATTCTGTTTATCCTGATCCCACAAAAATTGACCTACCAAAGCATATTCAAGAAATGGATACTCGAATGCATTTCTACTCTATCAATATGGTTTTCAGGATGGTCAATAGGGATTCAGTTCTTCTTCGCGGATATCTCCATAGAATATCTCATAGAGCCCATCTTCATCGATCAGAGCGGCATTCAGGAAGTGGAATTCATCCAGTTTCCACCATGCTTCCCGCATATCAGGGTCATAATCAAAATCTTCTGAATGAAACTGGCTCAACATCTCCAGCGCGGTGTCTTCCAGTTCGTCAGGATCACTTCCCTGGATCAGGATCCTCAGGCACTTCAAGCCAGTTTGACCCTTGGCAAAGCACAATTCCACCTCTGTATCTCCACTTTCGTTGACGAAATGGTAGTCCTCACCAGCGGCAGCCACAAAGCCCCTGGATTCCAGGCTGTCTCTCGCGCTAGCATATTCCATCTCGAAATTCAAACCCAGCACGGTGTCCTGAGCCCACAAACCAAGCTGCAAAATTGCGGGCATCAGCAGACCTATAGCTAAAACCTTGATTGAGCGCATAAATACCCGCCTTTTGACCGTTTAGTTCGTCAATTTCTGCGTGCGCGGCATTCTCAGTTCCAAAGCCAGATACAGCATGCTCATTCCCAGCAGGAAACTGAAGAGCACCATCATCACTGAAGGTAGGGACGCAAACAGCGCAATTTCATAGCCCAATTGCATCCTGAAATACATCATGAAACTTTTAACACCCGTGTAGATCTGATAGCAGGAAAAGCCAAACCACACAAAAGTCAAAAACCAGTATTCCAGAGTGGGAACTGCCCGGGAGAGATTTTCCTGATCTTTGTGGTTCGCCAAAAGACGAATACCGGAGATCAGATAGCTTAGCGATACCAAAACCGCGACCATGGAATATACCATGATCCTCAGGGACGGATCCACTTGCCCAAAACTTGTCTGAACCTTCAGGAAGAAGGCAGCACCAAGCAATCCCACCAATAACGCGGCAAGGTTCCAAATTCTGGTACCTATTATGCTGTAACGCAGTCTGAGCGGCACTGTGATCGGTTCTCGAATTGGTTCGGGATCTTCTACACCAAAATCGTAGCCGCGCTTGGTAAGCTCTTCCATAATGGCATTATAGGCTTCGCTATCTGTCTCTGCGCTTTCAAATAAACGCTCCAATTCTGCGCTTTCGTAGGTGCCATAATCCAAGCTCTCGGGGTCAAAACCATTTTCCTGATCTTTGTATTCCATTTTAAATATCCTTAGTTTTTGTTTGGGGCATGATAAAACCACCCACTTTGCTGTCAAGTTCTATCGCTTGTTATCTGATGGCGGAGAGACTTCCGTAACCAAAATAAAAATCGCGCAGTTACTATCTATCTGTAATCATGCCATGTCCAGAATCCCCCCCCCCCCAGCATCCCCATTCAGCAAAGCAGTCTCCCCGCCGTCTATGAGCAGTTTCCGCTGCTGGAAGACGGCATGCGGACTTGTTCGGGAAATGGGGTTGAATGGTTCGCTCGGGCAAGATGTTTTGGCAGAGGCATCTTGTAGGACTGAGCTTTTGGGCACGGGTAAAAGCTCTTTAGCCAGCTTGAGATTATCTCCCATACATGCTTGGATACCTTAGAGATAAGCTTGGTGTAGATAAAAAAATACCGGGGAAGTGACCCCGGTATTTTAGATCTCTTAAATTGATTAATGATGGTTTAGATAAACAGATTCAGGTTGCTCTGCTCCGCTTCTTCCAGGTATGTAGCCACCCCGCCGATAGTCACGCCGTCGATCAATTCACTGGCTTCCACGCCCATGATGTCCATGCTCATCTGACACGCGATCATCTGAACTCCTGCTCTTTTGGCTTGCATGATCATCATTTCCAGGCTGTCCACATTCTTGTCTTTCATCCGCTTTTTCATCATCATGGGGCCCATCCCCGCAAAATTGATCTTGGAGAGCCCCAAGCTGCCTGCGCCTTTGGGCATCATCATGCCAAACATCTTGCCCATGGTGTCCTTATCTGTCTTGAGTGCTCCCGGTTTTTTGATTACATTCAAGCCCCAAAAGGTGAAGAACATCGTTACTTTCTTTCCGGTGGAGGCAGCTCCGTTGGCGATCACAAATGATGCCAGAGCGCGGTCCATATCGTCACTGAACACGATGATCGTCTTGTTCTTTCCGCCACCGCTACCCGCTTCCAAGGCTTTACCGCCGCCTTTTTGAATCATGGCGACGATCTTCTTTCCGCTACTTTCCACTTTCAACAGCTTATTCCCGGTCATATTGCACCAGGCAGGAACATCCTTGGCAAATCCTGGATCACTGGCGCTGATCTTCAGGATATCTCCATCAGCAAGCCGGTCGATCTCGTTCTTCAAGCGCATGATTGGTCCGGGGCACTGTAGTCCGCTGGCGTCAACTTCGGTAATCTTGCCTGTGGGAGTCTGCCCGGGGGATTCCTTTCCCTGATAAATATGGTCGTCCTTTCCGATGTATTCTCCGCCAAAGATGTCTTCATTACTTTGTTTTTGGGTGGCATGCTCATATGTGATGTAGCCCCCACTGAGGTTGAATACATCGCTGAACCCGTTTTGCATCAGGATTCTGGCGGCGAAGTAGGATCTGTGTCCGGTTCCACAGAAGACGATTATTTTTTTGTTTTGGGGGATCTCGCTCAGACGCTCGCGGAGTTCATCTACCGGGATGTTGAGGCTGCCTTCGATGGTGCCCAGGGCATTTTCTTCAGTGGTGCGGACGTCTATCAACGAAACGTCTTTCAGGTTCAGATTGCGGATTTCATCCCAATGGATGATCTTGATCATGCCTTTGATGATGTTTTCCGCTACCAATCCCGCCATGTTTACTGGATCTTTGGCACTGGAAAAAGGTGGGGCATAGGCATGCTCTATTTCTTGCATATCGTAGATCGTTTCTCCATGTTTCAGGATGTGAGCAAGCATGTCGATGCGTTTATCCACGCCATCGAAGCCCACGATCTGCCCGCCCAATAGCTTTCCGTTTTCGGGGTTGAATACAATCTTGATAGTCATGGGGAGCGCGTCCGGATAGTATCCCGCGTGGCTGCTACCATGGATAATGGATGAGATATAGGGTATGCCGGATTTTTTTAGTACCTTCTCCGATACTCCGGTGGCACCCACAGTGAGGTCAAACACTTTCGCTATCGCGGTGGAAATGCTCCCCTGATATTTGCGTACATTGCCGTGGGCGATGTTGTCCGCCACCATCCTGCCTTGCTTATTTGCCGGACCAGCCAGATAGGTATGGCTTTCGTCCCCGGTAATGGGATTGGGATACACGATGGCATCTCCCAGGGCATAGATATCGGGATCACTCGTCTGCAGATATTCGTTAACTTTGATCCCCTTGTTTATTCCGAGCTCCAGCCCGGCATCCTCTGCCAACTTGCTGTCCGGGCGCACGCCGATCGAAAGAACCACCATGTCGGTGGCGATGCTGCGCCCGCTCTTCAGGCGAACCTGCAAGCCGCTCTTCTCTCTCACAAATGAGTTTACCGCATCTTTAAGATAAAACTCCACTTGCTTGGTCTTCAGATGTTGATGCACGGCTGCCGCCATCTCATAATCCAGAGGGGTCATCACCTGTTCCGCCATTTCTACAATAGTTACATTGATCCCTTTGTGGTGTAGGTTTTCCGCCATCTCCAGCCCGATGAAGCCAGCTCCCACAATCACGGCGTGTCGCACATTATGCTGCTCGATAAATTTAGCAATTCTATCTGTATCCGGAACGTTTCGCAGGGTAAATATTACTTCATCTTGGATCCCGGGAATCGGGGGACGCAAAGGCTCTGCACCGGGTGAGAGCACCAGTTTGTCGTAAGTTTCGTTGTATTCACTGCCGTCCTTACGTCTAATGGTTATACTCTTTGTCTGGCGATCAATCGCGATTACCTCCTGTTCGATGCGGACGTCCACATTCAAACGGGCTTTAAAACTTTGGGGAGTCTGCACAAACAGACGATCGCGCTCGGAGATAACTCCCCCCACATAGTAAGGTAAACCGCAGTTGGCGTATGAGATATAAGCCCCGCGTTCAAACATTACAATCTCGGCGTGTTCATCCAATCTTCTTAGCCGGGCGGCGGTAGTTGCGCCACCGGCTACTCCACCCACGATGAGATACTTTGGCATTTGGTATCCTCCAGATACAATATAGTCTTTGCCAGAAAATATAATCAGCGAATAATGTTTGGCAAGTATCAAATAGTCTGGCCTCAAATATTGCCATGCACATAATTAGGTTAATGCAGGGAGCTAAATATGATATTTCGATGTTTTAGGCAATATGTATATATATTATTGACTGGCGAAGATAATGCCGCGCATTAGGTAAGATTGGGTTGAGATGACTGTGCGCTTGGAGTGTCCGAAATGACTGCAGTAATGAGCCAATCAGGCTTTCACGGGATGCAATACAACGCATTTTAAGGTAATGCTATTGATCTGTAATAGAAAATTTTACGTGATTTGGGATTGCATTGCTGTCTTTTGAAGCGAAAGAGACAAGGAAACTGAATGGGGAAAAAAGGGAAAAACATCAGGAAACATTAAAAAAAGGCGAAGATATTGTAGAAAGATATCCACACTGAGTCTGAACTGATGATATCCAATTTGCTGGTAAGTAGTTTGTCCGGGATGCTTCTGCCGCGCCTGACAAGGATTTATCATAGTGCCGCAACATGCTGATATTGTATCATATACAGGATTCTATAAGAGGAGGAAACGCGGTATCTAAACCTGAATTTACCATGCTTCCAACGAGGTCAATCTTTATCCGAAGAGTCCTGAGATTGATAGTTTGCGAATAAAAAACATTGAACTCGTATAACGCGGATAAGATAAGCCCGAAAAAGAACTTGACACAAAGCGGAGAGATGTCACAATGGCAGGGTAGCAGAGCTTTGCCTTGCCATATCTGGCTCGGAGTTTATTTTATATGTTATATAATGCGATCTCCATATATGTGGATTGCGTGTACGAATTGTTTATAATTTGGCAATATAGGAGGCAATATGAAAAAGATTTTTTTCGTATTAGTTATTCTCTTGAGCATCATGCTCTTGGGAGGGCAGCCTTTGGACGTTCGAAAGCTTTCGGAAAAGGATTTTACTCCGGAGCTGATCGAAGCCATCAGGCTAAACAATTCTCAGGTGAGAACCCACCTGAGTTTTAACTATGATCCCACGGATATTCCGCGTGTTTTGCCGGCTTCCGGGGATCCCGCTTTTCTTCAGGGCACCCTTCCTTGGATAAAAGATTTTGCAGGAGACATCAACGGATATACAGCCGGAGATTCTCTTCATTTCTGGTGGTCAAACAGTGAGCGTTTCCTGATCCAACAAGTAGCCGGGAACCCCACTCAGTTGAGTTTCACCACTGTGAACCCCCTTTGGTGGGGAGAGGAGACTGTGGCTATCACGATCTCTGATCAACCGATCACTCCCGGGATGCCCGGAGTAACCTGGTTGTTTACGATAAGGGTCACCAATGTGCTGGATGCACCAGTTTTTAACTTCCCCAATGTGGCACAGCCGATCCCCAACGGATTCATCTTCAGTACCCCGGAGGACACACCTTTGACGGTGAACTTCATCGGTAATATGCCGGGTACCACCACTCCCTATATTGTTTCTGTGGATAATATGGGCTCTCCATCATCCATTCAATTGTTTGTAACCCCTACCAGTTCTGTAGTGGGGTACACCCAGGCAGACTCCGGTGCGGGCTTGGGCACGGCAGTTACCTTTACCCCTCCGGCGAATGTGGTGGGAGCTTATGAAGATTATACATTCCAACTCACTGCAAAAGATAGAACATACAACACTATAGCCAGCCGTACGATCACCTTGAGAGTTACTCAGGTAAATGATCCTCCGGAGATCCTATCCGTAAAAGCAGACGGCATCGAGATATTCGCTCCACTATCCGAAATTGATCCGATCGATCAGGGCGTCTCAGTTAATTTCGAAGTGCAAGCCAACGATATCGACGGCGATACACTGTACTATAGCTGGACCTTGGATGGCGTGGAAATCAGTACTTCAGACAATTTCGACCACGTTTTCAACGTTCCTGGATACTTTCCTTTAAACCTTCGGGTTTATGACCGTTCCGACAACAGCGGATTCGAGCTGAATCAAAGCTGGAATATCACCGTAAGCCCGCTGGGGCCGCAATTTGAGCCCTGGGAAGATATGGGTCCCTTCACCGAAGATATTTACGTTACCATCACCGCCCCGGGCATCGAAGTGGAAGGGATTTACTTCAGTCTGGTGGGACCCACTGGCCCCTGGACCCAGTATCAGAACCCGGTGTTGATCCCTATTCAGACCAATCCTCCGGCTGCGTATAGTCAGACGGTATGGGCGTATTTCGTGCCGTTTGAGGGTCCCGATTCTTCGGTCAATCATCAGACTTACAATATGACCGGAACCGTGCAAACACCTGTTTTCAGTCATGCCAGCGGCAGGTATCTGCCCAATAATCCGGATGATAGCATCGGTAGCAACTTCTTGCTGACCCTTAGCACCCAGCCTGCGGATGCCGATATTGTTTACTCCACCGATGGCGGAGTGGAGTGGTTGCCTTATTCTGAACCCGGGATCGCGATCCCCAGCCAAAGCGTCCGCAACTTCGTGGCAAAAGCAATCAGGACGGATTGGATCGAAAGCCCCGTGAGCGCAGCGCATAACTATATAATAAATGACCAGGTAGTTTTTGCTGAGCCTGGCCTCGCCACAATTCCCGCTCCGGATATAGACGGTAACTATTGTGTGTGCTTTGGGGACAGTGTAAAAGTGGAATTTTCCGGTTTTGTAGCTACACCCGGAGCCGCAACAATATACTACTCGCTAGAGCCTCTTGGCTTGCCTGCTCAGGCTCAAGTTTATACTTGGAGTTCGGCATCAGGAGATCCTCTTACCCTTTACCTGCATTCTTCCACGACCATCAGATGGTGGGCGGAATATAACGACCCTACGGCTGATCCGGGAGCCGAAGAATGGTATCCCAGCGAGACCTATAGTTTTGATTTTCAAATCAATAACCGCACCAGGATGCTGTTTTGGGACGATCTGACCAATCCCACGGTGTTTGACCCGATACCCAAGAGCTTGCCCGCGGATTATTACGATGCACCGATATACATCTCCATAAACACAGATGTGGCTCCGGATCTGGATCCCCCGGCGGATATCTATTACCAGTATAAAACGGACGATATGGGCGCATTCAGCCCCTGGACTCTTTATAGTGGCCCCATCTATGCCGAGCGTGATATCACGATCCGCACCTATGCCACAGCCTTGCCTCCCTTTACCACCTTGGAGAGCTTGGTGCACGAAGGCGTTTACACTATCACCGGGCAGCTACCGGTGCCGCTGGTAGCCCACACCAGCCCTCCCGCATCCGCATACACTACACCTTGGGCGTCCATCGGTGGTGAACACACTTACGAAGAGAATGTGACGATCAGCCTGCAAATGCCGGCTGGTGACAGGTGGCAGGATGCCGAGATCTATTACAGTTTGGACGGAGGCGAAAGCTTTAACCTTTACGTAGCTCCGTTTGATCTTACAATGTCTCATTACAGACTGCAGGCGTATGCCGCAAAAGAAAATTGGATAAATAGTGAATACAGCGCGATCGCGGATTACTTCGTGAAGTTCCTGCCTCCAGTTACTTTCACCACTAATGATGGTCCTTTGCAGATTCCCGATCCTGATGTTGCACTTTCCCAGCATTATCAACAGATCGAAGTGTCGCTCTTCACCTATGATGCTGCCGAAATCCGCTATACTCTGGACGGTAGCGAGCCCACGGGGACATCTGCCCTATACACCGTACCCATTACCTTGGGCAGCAACCCACTGGAAGCTGCAGAACTATATACCCTGAAAGCGATTTCCCTCAAACCAGGTTGGGTGGATAGTGATCCTATCACTTGGACCTTCCAGTTCATTCCCACTATGGTAGATCCTGTGTTTGAGCCGGTTGCCACAGAGCATCCTCTGCCCATCATGGTGAGCATCGTGGCGGATCTGAACCTGGCACCTTACCAGATTTATTATATGGAAGATCCCACAGGCACAGCGGTGCCGGATTCTGTGAACGGAATCCTCTATAATGGACAATTCGAAGTAGCCAGCTCACGCGGTTTTGCCGCAAGAGCATACAAAGATGGCTACCGTCCTTCGCAGGTGGTTTACAAAGCCTATAATATCGCCAATACTATCGGAGATATCGTGTTTAATCCAGAGGGCGGAACCTATACCAGCCCCACCAGCGTGAGCTTGAGTGTAGTTCCTGCCGAAGCAACTATCTCCTATAGCTTCGACAACGTAAACTGGCAGCCTTACACCGGCCTCCTGGATCTCGCTCTGGGTACCCAGACCACTATCTATGCGAAAGCAGAAATGGCTGGTTCGGAAACCAAATATGGAGACGACACCTATACAGTTCTTCAAGTACCGGAAATACTTCCTCTGCAAACCGAATATGCATCGGGAGATGAGATAGAAATCAACATCAGCACGCCGGTAGGAAACCTGTATTACAGTATCAACGGTGCGGCACCAGTGCTGGGTATCAGCCCGGTGATTCTCCCTGAAATCGGCACCGATACCACAGTGGAAGCATGGGCAGAGAACGACGGGGTCGAGACTGTCCATTTGCTGCGGAACTATGTCTTCAATTCCGCTCTCGCGCTCCCTGTGGCAAATGTGGTGTCCGGAACCTATTTCGAACCTTTCACCGTAGTCTTGAGCCATGCTCATAATGCGGCGATCCACTATAGCCTGGATGGCATCAACTACATCCCCTATACGGGCGAAGAGATCGACATTTTGCACAATCAGAATCTCTATGCCTATGCCTCCAGAGACCTGTATCCCAATTCCGGCACAAGAGTTTGGAACTATCTGCTCAAAGTGAGAAATCCGCAAGCCAGCCTTGCCTCCGGAGAGTATGCCGGACCGCGCGAAGTGGTCTTCAGCGTGAATACTCCGGATGCAGAAATCTATTACAATACCAGTTCCGCAGATCTTCCTTTCGAAGAATGGACGCTTTATGATGATGCTCCGATATCCTTGACTACCAGTACAAACTACTGGGTAGTGGGCAGCAAGGATGATTGGCTTTCCTCGGATATCAGGAACTTCAGCTATACCATCAACGGAATGGTGGCTCCAGTAACCTTCACTCCCGCTGCTGGCACCTATTTCGACGTGCAGACGGTCACACTTGGCAGCTCAACCCCCGGCGCACAGATCTATTATAGCATTGACGGCACCGAGCCCAACCAACTGTATGAATCTGCCATCTCCGTGGATGAATCCACCTTGATCCGGGCTTACGCCACCAGGGCAAACTGGTTGCCTGCCGCGGAAAGCTCGGCAAACTATGTGCTGAAAGTATCACAGATCACGGATGGCGGAATACCTGCTATTCACTACGAAACCTTTACTGTGACTCTCTCCACTATTACGAGCAACACAGGCATCTATTATACCCTGGATGGATCTATCCCCAGCCAAAGTAATGGGACTTTGTATAGCGCCCCCGTGGAGATCACCGAGTCATCCATTCTCAAGGCGATAGCCATTCGGGATGGATGGGCGGATTCCGATATCTATGAACGCGGATTTGTGATCAATCAACGAGTAGCCGCGCCTGTCTTTGATCCTGCGCAAGAGCTTCATACCAATAGCCCTGTACTGGTAACGATTACCTCCGATACTCCCGATGCTTCGATCCTCTACCGCACTTCGGTGAGTGGAGCTTGGTTGCCCTATACTGAGGCTTTGAGTATCACAGAGACCACCTTGATCCAGGCAAAAGCCATCAAGACGGATTGGGTGGATTCCGAGATCACTACCAAACAATATATCATCGATATCCCCGTAACTCCGCAGGTAGCCACTCCCGCGTTTAGCCCGGCTCCAGGAACTTACAACCTTCCTCAGAACGTAAGCATCAGTTCTACGGACGGAGCCACGATCTATTATACAACCGATGGCAGCGACCCTACGGATGAATCATTGGTCTATGGCGCTCCCATCGCGGTGAATGTGAATACCACACTCAAGGCATTTGCCCAATTGACAGGTTATACAGATTCTGATATCGCCACTGCAGACTACATAATCGCACCGGATCAGGTGCTGGATCCTATAGTTTTCCCTGCTGGCGGCACCTTTACAGAGCCCTTCACGGTAACCGTCTTTGAACGCACGGATGGCTCCACAATTCTGTATCAAATGGATCCCGAGACCGAAACTTGGGAAATCTACGATCCAGCCGAACCGATCATCATCTCCACCAGCACGACTCTCCGGGTGAAAGCTACTAAGGCGAATATGATCGATAGTG
Source organism: Candidatus Cloacimonadota bacterium (assembly GCA_018433885.1). Taxonomy (GTDB): domain Bacteria; phylum Cloacimonadota; class Cloacimonadia; order Cloacimonadales; family Cloacimonadaceae; genus UBA5456. The sequence continues at coordinate 455 of JAHDQK010000004.1, read as the reverse complement.
GAATCGTGGAACGCACTTATACTATTACAGGTTTCGTGGCAAGCCCAGTCTTCATGCCCGGATCCACTACCTCCAGCGCTCCTATCGATGTGGAAATAACCGTAGCAACCGAAGACGCAGAAATCTATTATACCACAGATGGAAGCGATCCCACCGAGGCATCTATTCTGTATAGTAGCGCCATCACCGTTCCTCTGAATAGCACAATGTTCATCCGAGCCCGTGCCTTCAGAGATGGTTGGCTGCCCAGTAGCATCGTTTCCGCTACCTACACCGTTACCGGTCAGGTAGCCAGCGTTAGCTTCAACCCTGCCGGCGGAACTTATCCTAATGCGCAGTTAGTGGTACTTTCCAGCCCCAGCCTGGGCGCAAGCATCCGCTATACTACCGATGATAGCGATCCCAGCGAAACAGAAGGTATTCTCTACACCGCACCGATTCCCGTGAATACAAGC
>JAHDQK010000040.1 GCA_018433885.1 Candidatus Cloacimonadota bacterium | reverse complement strand
CCAGAGAATACTCGCTGAGCTTGGATCCCGGAAAACCCATGCTCCATTACTATCGGCTCAATGTCCTGCTCCCCTATGGCGAGGAGTTCGATTCTGCCAATATCACTTGGGGGTCTTCGCGGGATTTGGGCAAGAATCAGATAATCGATTTTGCCAAAGATCAAGTGCCGATTTCCTCCGGATCCACCGCCATCCAAACCGTTGCAGATCCCGCAGTTTACCAGGTGGACGCATTTTATCCCTCGCAAGATTTTGTGTATCTCGGAACTCAATTTTACAGGGGCTATGCCATCGCTCTCTTCAACGTGCATAGCATCCGCTACAACCCCGTCCAAGGCGAACTGATCGGCTTTACCAGTTTCCAGATGGATATCTCCACCAAAGTAAATCCGGAACTTCAGGCAAGGCAATCCGAATCCGTAAGCACCCACCAATCCAGCCTCACCACTCTCTCCCGCTTCGTGAAAAATCCGCAGGATGCTCTTAGCTACATCTCTGCTCCCAAAAACCGGAAATCCAGCTGCAATCTGGTTCCCGGCGATGCCAAAAGCATGATTATCATTACTAGCGATTCTCGCATGGACTGGTTTGCGGATTACGCTGCCTGGCGCGAGAGCAAGGGAATCAGCACGGGCATCTATAGCACAGAATATATCTATGCAAACTACACTGGGGTTGACAACGCCGAAAAAGTGCGCAATTTCATCAACGATGCCTATCTTCTCTGGCTGGATAGCTCCACTCCTCTGGAATATGTGTTGCTGGGTGGGGACGACGAGGTAGTTCCGGAACGTGGTGTGTTTGGCAGAGTAGGTAGCACGCGGGACAACCGAATGCCATCGGATCTCTATTTCAGCAATCTGGATGGCAATTGGAACGCAAATGGGAACGATATTTACGGAGAAATGCAGGACGATACGGATATGATTCCGGAATTGCAGATTGGGCGTTTCCCCGCTGAAAGTCAGGCGGAATTCAACAATATCTTCCACAAGATCCGGCACTATGTGGATAACGACACTTTCAGCAACAACATCGCGATCTTCTATGGCGAAAACCTGAACAACAACCCCCTTACCTGGGGTGGAGATTACAAGGACGACGTAGCCCAATATCTGCCGGATGAATATATGTATAGCACTCAATATCAGAGAGATGGCACATATAACTCGGTGGGCGTATGGAATAGTATCAACGACGGTGTAAACGTAATGAACCACATGGGTCATGCGAATGAAGTATCGCTCTTGGGGCAGGGCGGTAGTACGATCAACCAGCTTCAGAATACGGAATATGGCTTCCTTTACTCCCAGGGCTGCTATCCTGCCGCGTTCGACCAGAGAACATCCGGCGACAACGAAAGCGTGGGAGAGCACTTGCTTACCGCCACCGGGGGAGTATTTGCCTTTGTGGGAAACACCCGCTACGGTTGGTATATGCCCGGCAGTATCGATGGCGCCAGCCAGTTTTATGACCGGGAATACTTCATCGGGCTTTATAACGAAAACATCCTGCAGATGGGCGATGCCCTCACATTCTCCCGCCTGCAAAACCTGAATGCCGCGATGTCCAGCGACGTGATGCGCTGGTGCTATATGGAAATGATCCTGTTTGGGGATCCTTCGGTGGCGGTAAAACTGCCCAATCCAAATCTACCATTGATCAGTTTGGAAAGCTATCAGTTCGACGACGTTCTGGGAGATGGCGACGGTACCATCAACCCTGGCGAAACCATCCGGCTGCATCCCGTGATCCGCAATGCGGCGGGCGCAGGCTCCGCACACAACGTCTCGCTGCGTTTGGTGGCAGTTCCGGCGGGAGCTCAGGCGATGGAAGGCTGCATCATGATCGCTGAGATTCTGCCCGGGGAGACCAGCCCGGAAAACCTCTTCTTCGAGCTGGAATTACCAGAAGTGATGTCCTTTGGCACTTATGCTTTGAAACTTGAGCTGGAATCTTTTGATCCTATCACCACCCTCAGCACCGGCATCAAGAAATATACCGTTTCCTTCGATATCACCTTGATGGATGGCCGCTTCCCCTGGGAAACCGCCTATGCGGGAAAATCCGCCCCCATCGTTGGCGACTTCCAGGGTGACGGACAAAACGAGATCCTCTATCTGGACGTGTTTGGCAGTGGATACCTGATCGATAATGAAGGCGAGACCTATGCAGGATTTCAAAGCCCCGAAGAGCTGAACGTGTTTCGTAGCACAGCAATGGGGCAGATCGACCAGCTTGGCGCAGACGACATCGCCATCACCAGCCGCACGGGGAAAATCCTTGCTCTTACTCTATCCGGAGAGCTGATCTTTGAATATGAAGCCGATACCATTTTTGCCTTTAGCCCCGTGATCGCGGATTTCACCGGAGATGGATTTAACGAGGTGATCGCCGGAGGCATGGATGGAAAAATATACGTAATCGACCGTAATGGACAGGATGTTGCGGGATTTCCCCTGCAATTGAGCGGGCAGACCCAAAGCGAACTTGCCCTAGGCAGACTTTCTTTGGAAGGACCAATGCAGATCGTAGCCGGGCTGGGCAATGGCGACCTGGTAGTGATCGGCCCTGAGGCAGAAATCAACCAAAACTATAGCCAGAGCCTTGGAGGCGCGCTCTCCGGCAGTCCGGTAATCCTGGATAACGGAATGATCAGCATCGCCTCAAATAGTATGTTATATCTGATCGGCTCAGATGGCGTGCCCGTCTCAAAAGCCATCAACGGCCCTGTGGCGGGAGGGTTGATAGTCGCGGATCTGAACCGTGACGCCGCGCTGGACGTCCTGTGGGTTTCAAACTCCGGAGTGCTTTGGGCGGTTACTCAGGATGGTGAGAATTTGCCCGGATTCCCTGTATCCACCGGCACAAATTTCTCATGCCCTCCTCTGGTAGCGGATCTGGACGGGGATAGTCAGTACGAAATCCTGCTTCACAACAATTTCAACAGCATATATGCTTATAACCACGATGGCAGCCCGCTGGCAGGCTTTCCCTTCGGCACTACCTACAATGGCTCCACGCCCGGAACACTTAGCGATTTTGATAACGATGGCTACTTCAAGCTGATCACAGGATTTTCGAACGGAGTTCTGATGGTAAACCTGCGCCGGGAAGCTTCCGCGCTGGCACCGTGGACCACCTACCGAGGCTCTCTGAGCCGTCAGGCTTCATTTTCCGCTACGGCGTATGTGGAAAATCAAGATTCCCAAAACAGTCCGGCAGTGGATGTTCTGAAGCAAAACTATCCGAATCCCTTCAACCCCAATACTACGATCGCCTTCAACCTGGGGAAAGCCCAAGCAAGCCGCCTCGATATCTTCAATATCCGGGGGCAGAAAGTGAAAACCCTTATCCATCAAGTGCTTCCCGCGGGAGAACACCGAGTATCCTGGGATGCCACGGATGACTTGGGCAAAATCCAGCCCTCAGGCTTGTATTTCTATCGCTTGCATGGCGAATCAGGCAGCTTCACCCGGAAAATGCTCTTGCTCAAATAGGAGAATGGATGCAGGATATATCTAAAAACATCAAGCGTATTCAAGTAAAAATCGATGATATGAAAAAACAACTGGGACGCGCCGAAGAAGAAATCACCCTCGTGGCGGTCACCAAGACCCACTCCGTGGAAGCGATGGATCTCGCGCTGGGGCAGGGAATCTGCCACATCGGCGAAAATAAGGTGCAGGAAGCAATGCGCAAACTGCCGATGTTGAAAGACCAATCCGCGAAGTTCCATTTTATCGGACACTTGCAAAGCAACAAGATCAATCAACTCTTGAGCCTGAAACCTTACCTTATCCAAAGCATAGATTCCCTCTATCTGGCGGATAAACTGAACCGGGCTTTAGGCAGAACAAACCGCACTCAGGACATCCTGATCCAGGTAAACACTACCGAGGAAGAACAGAAGACCGGGGTAAACTTCGCCAATGCGGAAGAGCTTATCTTCAAGATCGCCTCCCTCTCCAGCCTTCGAGTGCGAGGACTCATGACCATCGGTAAACTGCACCCCAATCCAGAGATCAGCCGCCCCTACTTCCGCCAGCTAAAGGAGCTGTTTTTCAAGATTCGCCCGGAAATCCCGGAAGGTTGGGATTACCTGTCCATGGGCATGAGCCACGATTGGCAGATCGCCCTGGAAGAAGGCTCCAATATGTTGCGCATCGGCAGCGCCATCTTTGGTGAACGACACTATGGGGAGGATCGATGATTATACTTGGAGCCTCCTTGATCTTCCTGATCGCATACTTCTATGGAAGCTTCTCCACCGCGAGGATTCTTGCCAAAAGCATCCGCTCTCTGAATGTGGAGAAAGTGGGTACCGGCCTGGCAGACACGGAAAACATCTATACCAATATCAGTAAATCAATGGGCATCCTGGTGGGCGCGTTGGACCTCAGTAAAGCCTATCTATTCCTTCTGGTGGTGGAGTTTCTACTGCGTATGCTGGATCAAAACAGTTCGTATCTCGAATTGGGTGTCCTGTATAGCCCAAACCTTATGCTGGCGTATGGAATAGGCATGCTACTGGGGCATTGCCTGCCTTATAGCCATCATTTTCGGGGAGGCAGGGGAATCTTCACCTACATGGGCTTCATCGCCTATTTTGCCTTTGTTCCGATGCTGATCACGGTGTTCCTGGCTCTGATCCTGATCACCAGATTCCACCAAATCCGCTTCGCGCAATATACCATCGTGATCCTGCCGGTAGTGCTTTTCCAGCTTTTCTACTATCTCTTCGATTGGTATAAACCGGATCTGCCGGTGTACTTCAATTCCATCTTGATCGTGACGGCGATCCTGATGGGTGTGCTAAACTTTTTGGTCTCCAAACGCTTGGGAGAATTCTGAGGTATCTATGCTGAAAATTGAGATGGTGCTCACCAAGAAGCAACTTAAAAGCTTCATTATGCTCCCCTTTGAGCTTTACAAGAACGACCCCGCCTGGGTTCCGCCGTTGATCCCAGAGCAGGTTAAATTCTTTGATGCCCGTAAAAATCCCTATTACTGGCATTCCCAAGTGCAGTTGTTTATCGCCACTCAAGACGACAAGGTGGTAGGGCGCATCAGTGCGCATACCAATACCCAACATCAGAAGGAACACAACGAAGATATCGGGTTCTTTGGCTTCTTTGAATGCGTAAACGATCCCAAAGTGGCAAAGCTCCTTATCGATACAGCCGCGGATTGGAACCGTCAGAAAGGATTCTCCAGCATGCGTGGACCGATGAACTTCTCCGTGAATCAAGAAGTAGGGCTGTTGATCGATGGCTTCTCCGACCCACCCATGGTGATGATGCCCCATGCCCTGCCCTATTACCAAGAACTCTTTGCATCCTGCGGATTAACCAAAACCATGGATATGTACGCGTACCTTAGCGAGCGTCGAGAAATGCCGGAACGTGTGCAAAGACTGGCTGCCGCGATCGAGAAGCGCGCCGGGGTATCCATCCGTAGCCTCGCCAAAGACAAGAAGCAGTTGCGCAAGGATATCGAGACCGTTTTTGAGATCTATACCAAAGCTTGGGAGTATAATTGGGGCAACGTGCCGATGACAAAAGCGGAGTTTGATCACATTGTGGAAGAACTGCTCCCCCTGGCAGATCCCGAGCTAATCTTCATCGCCGAAAAAGACGGTCATCCGGCGGGATTCTCCCTGGCGATGCCAAATTACAACGAAGTGCTGAAGGTCATGAACGGCAGAGTGAATCCTATTACGATGATCAAAGCACTCTTCGCCCAGAAAAAGATCGGCAGCGCGAGAGTGATCACCATGGGACTAATCAAAGAGTTTCAAGGCCGCGGTATCGACACGCTTTTCTATTATTACTCATATAAAAACGGCCTGCCCAAGGGTTTCTTCCGCGGCGAGTTCTCCTGGGTTCTGGAAAATAACACCATGATGATCCGTGTGGCAGAAATGCTGGACGCGATCCCCTATAAGACCTACAGGATCTATGATAAAGAAATCTAAGCCCCTCCTTTCCGCGATCGACATCATCACCCTGGCATATATTTCCTGGATCCTTATCTATATGCTGATGGGTCTGCCCCGTGTAAACGAGCCACATATCCACATCCCTGCCATGCTTTTCCTCGGAGTGGGGATCCTCTTCCTGGCATGGTGGCACCGTAATTTGGACTCCGCAGATAAACCTGGCTTATACAAAGCGCTCGCGCTGTTCAGAAGCCTCTATCCCGTTACCCTCTTCGGATATTTCTTCACCAGCGGCTATGTGTTCAACCGGATCATCTTCCCCCAGTGGCTGGATCCCTTTTTCATGAACATCGACCTACAGCTGTTTGGATATCTCCCATCTCTGGAATGGGGCAAGAACTTCTCTAATATCCTGATCAGCGAGCTGTTTCACTTTGCCTACTTCTGTTATTACCCAATGATCCTAGGTTTGCCACTTTACCTCTATTTCAAGAAGCCGGAGGGATTCAGGGAACTGATCTTCAACCTCTGTTTTGTCTTCTATCTCTGTTACTTCATATATAGCATTCTGCCGGTGATTGGTGGACGCTATATACCTGAGGCGATGGAACTTACCCGGCTTTATCGGGGAGGTCCATTCACCCACATAATGGTCTTTATATACCGCAACAGCAATCATTTGGGAGGAGCATTCCCCTCCTCGCATGTGGGAGTGGCAATCGTATTGACGATCGCCGCCTTGCGTCATGCCCGCCCCTTTGGTTATATCTTTGTGCCGATCACATTTTTCCTGAGCCTGGCAACAGTTTACTGCCATTATCATTGGTTCATCGATGCCGTTTTCGGCGTCTTCACGGGGATTGGCGGCTACTATCTGGCGAATTATGCCCATCGAAAACTGCAAGGAGTTCTTTAGATGAGATATCTGTATATGTCCCTGATGATCTTATGGATCGGGGCTCTTTCCGCCCAAGGGCAATTGAGCCCCCTGCCGATCACCAGTTACGACTATGCCATCCCGGAAAACAACGTATCCGCCATCGCCCTCGCTACAGGCGGGATCAACGTGACAGATGCCTTGGATCCTTTTGCATCCTATGGCAACCCCGCTTTATTGGCAAAAAACGAAGCCACGATGCTATATCTGGCTTATCGGCTGGCAGACGAGGAAGATCTGGGATTCTGGGACGCTGTGAGCGTGAGTAACTTCCTTTCCGATAAACAATTCAAATACTTCACTCTGGTTACCAAACAAGCGGCGATATCGTATCAACCGATGGCTTCGTTGAACATCAGCGAATACGACGCCAACACCGGTGAGAGCATGTATTACGATTACAAACTGGATAAGGTGCAATTTAGCCTGGGAATTTCGGACAACAATTGGCCAAACATCCATGCGGGTTTGAACCTGAAGTATCTCAGCGGACGCTTGGTGTATCTGGTGGAGCACAGAGCGGGAAGCCAGTTTATCCGCGATCACTTTATCGACGATAAAGTGAAGGGATTCAGTAGCGATCTGGGCGTAGTTTATAAAACCGGAGACACCGTTTTTGGCCTTGCGGCCTACGACATCCTCTCCCGGCTCTGGTGGGAAAACTATCCCGCAAGAAGCATTCAGCGGCGCATCGCAACCGGAGTGCAATATGGCTCTGGCTCTTCCACCACCAGCTTAGGGATCCAAAGCAAGATCTCCAGCAAACCGGAAACCACCTATCATGTGGGCTACAACTATCGCGTCAATTGGGATCAGACCAGCCTCAGTAACTCCGATACCGTGAAACAGGGCATGGACCTTAGAGCGGGGCTTTATAGCCAGGATTTCTATGGCGCAGACAACATCAACATCACCCTGGGCTCCGGCTACCATTACCAGATGTTCCGCTTCGATTTTTCACTGAATACCAAGGGCTTGAAGCTGGCAGACAGCGAGTTCCTGTTCTCTTTGGGACTGGGATTTTAACCGATGTTTGAGCTCTCTTTCCTAAATGCCGGATTGCTGTTCTTTGCCGCCGCCACCGTGCTGCCGCTTTTGATCTGGCTTTTAGCAAAGAAGAAACCCCGCAGGATCGTGTTTTCCTCGCTGCGCTTCATCAAACTAAGCCAGCAACAGGAGAAAAGCCGCACGAAAATCACCAACATCATCCTGCTCATCATCCGCATGCTGATAATCCTCTTGGTGGCGCTCGCTATTGCCAGGCCGATGCTGGCTTCTTCCCGCCTGAAGAAATCCGGCAAACACCCTCCCACCGCCATCGCCATAGTTCTGGATACATCTTATAGCATGGACTATGTGGAGGATCGCCAAAGCAGGCTGGACAAAGCGAAGGAAGCAATCAAGCGGATCAATCGCCGCGCCACGGACGACGACCGATTGCTACTGGTAACCCGTGACGATGATTGGAATCAGCTTCACTCCCAGATATATCCCGCAACTCTGCCTCTGGAGACCTTAAACAGCATCCAGCTCAGCTACCTTCCCCAGAGTTGGGAAGACACCTTTGCTTTTGCGGAATCGCGCCTCAGGGAATCCCAAATGTCAAATCGGGAGATCTACCTGATTTCGGATCTGATGAATGAAGAGATCCTGGTTTCAAGCGAGTTTCCGATCGCCGCACTTCCTGTTTCCGAAAGTGAAAACCGCCAAAACCTGTCTCTGGCGGATGCCCATGTTTTGCCTCAACTGGTTACTCGGGGCAAGCTTCAGGAAGTGGAGTTCAGCGTAACCAATCATGGCACGGAAGCCCGCACCGAAGTATTGATTCAGGCGGTGGTAAATGACATCAAGGTAGGCGAACGCTTCATCAGCATTCCTGCCCGAGAGAGCGTGAAAGAAACCATCACCTTCGAGCTGAGGGAAGAAGGCTGGCAATCCGGTTACATCGAAGTGCTGGACGAGTATCTGACCGCGGACAACCGTAGCTATTTTGCCTTTGAATTTTACCAGAAACCACGCGTGGCAGTGGTGGGAACCCAAGCCCTGCCGCCCCATTTGAACAGCATTCTGCGCGTATTTGGGGGTGCCGAGCCCTCCCGCCTGGATCCCCAAAACCTGAACCTGCAAACCCTGGACAGCTACCAGATCTTTGTGTTTCAGCCCTTCACCACGATCAATCCCCGCCTCAACGAGCTTTTTCAGGAAATGGACGCTCGCGGCATCGGCAGCATTATCTCTCCCGGCGAAAACCTTACGTTGGACGCCAAAAACTGGTTGCAAAACCGCTTTTCCGTTCAGTTGAAATCATACAAGCGCGAGCCTTTGAGCATAGATTTTATCTCCCCCCACCATCAAGCCACCGCGCTGATAGCGGATAAGACTCTGCGTTTCAGCCAGATCACCGGATATTGGGAAGCCTCTGCGGGGGCATCCACCCTGATCAGCGCTGCTGGCAGGTCGATGGCTTTATCTGCCCCAAATTCCGCTCTCTGGCTTTGGGATATGGGGCGCGATTCCGCTTTCTTCGCGGATCCAGCCTTTGCCGTTTACGCCTATCGTCAGCTATCGCAACTGATGAATACCTCCGTTCCCATCTCGGAACTCAAGGTGGGAGATTCCATCCGCGGCAGCGAAGTGATCCTGCCCAACGGCAAAAGGATAGGGCTGGCAAGCCCTCAATACATCACAATGGAACCCGGGATCTATACCATCAATCCGGATAGCCCCCGCGCTGCCAGACTTGCCGTGAACATAGATTATGCGGATAGTGACCCAAAGCCAGGAACGCTTCCCAGATCCGTAAAAATGCTCCCGGAGAACTTTGAAGATCAGCTTTTCATGGCGCGTCTGGGCAGAGATCTCTGGAAAAGCCTTTTGATAATTGCTTTGATACTTGTTTTGGTGGAACTCACCATCATCAAATACTTGGAATACAAGTCCGCTCAATAGGAGAATCATCATGATTTTAGAAAACATAGATCACCCCAACAAAATCCATTCTTTGAACAACGAAGATCTGAACACCCTCGCAAACGAAGTGCGGGAGCGGATCATCAGTGTGGTGGCAAAAAATGGCGGACACATCGCACCCAGTTTGGGAGCTGTGGATTTCACCCTGGCTCTACTAAACGTGTTTGATCCCCTTGCCGACAGGATAGTGTGGGATGTGGGGCATCAGAGCTATGCTTGGAAGATCCTCACCGGGCGTAATGACCGGTTCGACACTCTGCGCCAATACGGCGGGATAAGTGGATTCACGAACCGGGCGGAGAGCCCTTACGACGCATTCAGCACCGGCCACAGTAGCACCTCCATCTCCGCCGCCCTCGGGATCGCCGCCGCCCGCGACCTGAAAAAAGAGAAGCATCATAGCATCGCGGTAATCGGCGATGGCGCACTAACCGGCGGGATGAGCTTCGAAGCCCTGAATCATGCGGGACACATCCAGCCAGATAAGTTTATCGTGATCTTAAACGACAATGCGATGTCCATCTCCAAAAACGTGGGCGGTCTGCAGAAATATATGGCGCGGATGTATGCCTCCCGCAGCTACAACGCACTAAAAAAACAGATCTGGGACATGAGCGGCAGCCTGCCTTCCAGCGTCCGCCGCCGCTTCATCTACGGCGCTCAGAAGCTGGAAGAATCCATGATGAACATTCTGGTGCCAAACATCATCTTCGAGGATCTCGGATTCAAGTATGTAGGCCCCATCGACGGTCACGATATCCCCCACCTGATCTCGATCTTCAAACGAGTAAAGAACTTCATGGTGGGCCCAGTATTGATCCACGTGGTCACCCAAAAAGGCAAAGGCTACACTCCCGCGGAACAGGATTCCTCCACCTTCCACGGTGTGGGACCCTTCGAGACCGATAGCGGAAAAACCGCCTGTAGCGGAGGAAAGAGCTATAGCGATATCTTTGGCGATAGCCTCTGCACATTGGCAGAAAACAATCCGGACATCGTGGCGATTACCGCGGCGATGAGCGCCGGAACCGGACTTGCGGGATTTGAGAGCAAATATCCGGAGAGATTCTTCGACGTCGGCATCGCCGAACAGCATGCCATCACCCTCGCCGCCGGAATGGCGAGCAAAGGCATTAAACCTTTTGTAGCGCTATATTCCTCCTTTGCTCAACGCGCTCTGGATCAGATCATCCACGATGTCGCGCTACCCAATCTGCCGGTGGTGATCTGCCTGGATCGTTCCGGTTTGGTGGGCGAAGACGGAGCTACCCACCACGGTGCTTACGATATCTCGTTTCTTTGCGAAGTTCCCAACCTCACCATCCTCGCTCCCTCCTGCGCTGAAGAGCTGCAAGCTATGCTAAAGTGGGCAGCAGATTATCAACAGGGTCCTGTAGTGATCCGCTATCCCCGCGGCAAGGCGGTATGCCGGGGCATCAATCCTACCAATTTCGTCCCCGGAAAGATAGAAATCTGCGAAGCAGGAAAGAACCCCAGTGATCCCCCCTTTGCCTTTGTGGCTGTGGGCGACGCCCTGGAGCTCGTCTTGGATACAGCACGGCTTTTGGAAGCGGAGAACCTGAAACCTCTGATCATCAACCTGCGTAGTATCAAACCTTTGGACGATAAAACCCTTGTGGCTCTGGGTAAAGCTTGCACCCGCATCTTCACCTTCGAAAATAATGCCATCATCGGCGGAGTGGGAGCCAGGATCTCTCAGTTGCTGGCAGAAAGCAATGCCCGGGTGATCAATTTCGGCTATCCGGATCGCTTCATAACTCATGGTGCAACCTCCATCCTGAAAGAAGAGATCGGTTTTTGTGCGGAGACTCTTGCCAAAGAGGTCAGGAAGCATCTGTGAATGATCCCATCTCTGCCCGAATTACGCCTGCCGGAAGTTCCGCGATTGCCGTGATCCGGATCTCTGGATTCAAGGCTTTGGAAATCGTTGCCGGATACTTCGATAACCCGGATAAACTGCTAAAAGCCAGATCCCACAGCATTGTTTTTGGCACTTTCAAGGACGAAACCGGCATTCCCCTGGATGAAGTTTTGATCTCAGTTTTTCGCGCTCCTCACAGCTATACCGGCGAGGATGTGGCAGAGATAAATTGCCACGGCAATCCCCTGATCGCAGAACGCATTCTTGGCGTTTTACTGCTCAAATCGCGTCTGGCAAACCCAGGCGAGTTCACCTTAAGAGCATATCTGAATTCCAAGCTGGATCTTAGCCGGGCGGAAGCTGTGAACGACCTCATCCAGGCGGGCAGTTCCAAAGCCTCAATGGCTGCCCTGATGCAGGTGAAAGGCTATCTCAGCCGCCACCTGGAAAGTCTGCTGGATGAGCTTGCCGATGCCCGCCTGCGCTGCGAACTCGCTATCGATTTTGCGGATCAAGACCTCCCTCAGATAGATACTAATGACCTGCGCCGCAGGATATTAGAAATCCGCCAAAGAGCGTGTGCGCTTTACGAAGAAGGCAGCCATGCCCGCAAACTGAGAGAAGGCATCCGCATCTGCCTGGCAGGCGCGCCCAATGCGGGTAAGTCCTCGCTATTCAATGCGTTTCTGAAACAAAACCGCGCGATTGTAACTCCCCAGCCTGGTACCACGCGGGACTATCTGGAAGAATCATTTTCGCTGGAAGGATACCCGGTGGTGCTACTGGATACTGCGGGGATCCGGGAAAGCCAGGACAGCATCGAACGAGAAGGCATCAAACGCTCCCTGGAATTGATGCACGGCGCGGACATCATCTTGTATCTCTACGAAGAAGATGCGCCGGATTTTCCCGAGGAGCTTGGAAACCTGCAAGATAAGGTGATCTTTGCCGCCAGCAAAGCGGATATGCGCCCTTTGGCGAAGCTTCCGCAAGGGCACATCCCCGTCTCGGCGCTCAGCCCGGATGGCTTGAAACTGATAAGTAAAAGCATTCTGGAACGGATGCAAATGCCAGACAACATCCTGGAACGCCCAATGGTGACCAATGCCAGGCACCTTGCCGCCCTTCAACGCAGCATTGCCGCCTTGGATATGGCACTCGGCGCATTGGATATGGACGCGGGTTTTGAGTTTGTTGCCAGCGACCTGATCCAAGCCTCCTCCGCCTTGGAAGACATCTTGGGCGTAGTCCCCACGGAAGATCTCTTGGGAAGAATTTTCGAGAACTTCTGCATCGGCAAATAGATATCTTTGGGGGTGATCGCATCCCATTTAACCTGATTTCCTGAATACCTGCTCTCTGAGTGATTACATCATCCATCCCCGTCTGTTTCGGCGATCGCGCGCCATTACCCAAGCCAGCTTGATGCCGTGGCGACTGCAACAAAACAGCTTGGATACTGCTTGGGGACGCTTGAGACCAAAGAGGAAGCTATTTGATCCGGGTGGGGATGTCCCCCGCTCGTATCGTAGCATTCCAATGTTACGTAATCTCGCACCTAGCATTCCGATGCTACGGACTATACTATTCGGAGGTTCGGAAACCTCCGGTACTATTCTGTCGCCCAGGCGGGGGTTTTTTGCGGCAACGGCATTCTGCCGAATTATAATAATAACGTGTTAATGTATGGTGTATGGGTGGCATAAATTATCGGGCAAACATAACATACTAACAACGCGAATCAACAATCCGCTTGACAAAAATGCGCCCTCGGATTTCAAGGAATAAACCACATGGAGGATTAGTCCTAATTGGTAAGGCAGCGGTCTTGAAAACCGCCGGGTTCTGCCCATGGGGGTTCGAATCCCTCATCCTCCGCCAGTGCATAGAAGTGAAGATAAACGATAGATTTAAGTGTCGGGAGAGGTGACCGAGCTGGCTTAAGGTGCACGCCTGCTAAGCGTGTGTAGGTCAAAAGCCTACCGAGGGTTCGAATCCCTCCCTCTCCGCCACATTCCTTGAGTTGGGCAGTCGCCAAGCGGTAAGGCAGCGGGTTTTGGTCCCGCCATCCGGGGGTTCGAATCCTCCCTGCCCAGCCATCATATTTATTCTGATGGGATGTCGTCTAATGGTAGGACAGCGGACTCTGGATCCGTACGTGAGGGTTCAAATCCTTCCATCCCAGCCATGTTAAGAGACCCGGTTTTTAACTACCGGGTCTTTTTTTTTGATCAGTAATAAGGTTTATAGTTTACAAGCTTCAAATAGCTCTTTGGCGCATTTTGCCGCCGTTTGGGCAAAGTCTTTTTCCGGGGAGGCGAAGATAATCCCGCGGGAACTGTTGATCAGGATCCGGGGGGCTTCGGGAGTATCGCTGGCGAAGTTCAATACCGCTTTCAGATCTCCACCCTGTGCGCCCACACCGGGCACGAGGAACAATCTTCCGGGCATCCTTAGCCGCATATCCTTTAGATCGTTTACCTGAGTAGCTCCCACAACCGCGCCCAGCCTGCTTTCATCATATTGGGCAAGCCATTGTGGCACCATCTCTTTCATTCTGCCATCATGGAAAAAATCCCGCGCACCAGGGTTTGAAGTAAGCGCCAGTGCGAAGGCAAAGCTGCCTTCTTCTGCCAGAACCGGGCTGATTACGTCTCTACCCATTAGCGGATTTACGGTGATCGCATCCACCTTCATATCTTGGAAAAAAGCTCTTACATAACCAGACATGGTGGAGCCGATATCTCCCACCTTGCAATCCAATATCACGGGGATATCATTGGGAATATGCGAGATAGACAGATACAAGGCTTCCATGCCCCGGATGCCATCGGCAAGATAGAAGGCGAGATTGGGTTTGAATGCGGTTGCAAAATCTGCCGTGGCGTCTATGATTGCCCGGTTGAACTCCCAAATGGGATTTTGGGCTTTTTGCACAGAGTCCGGCAGTTTATCAAGCTGGGAATCCAAGCCTATGCAGACATGGCTTCCCAGCTTTGCAAACCGTTGTTGATATTTATGCCAAAACGATTTTGACACTATCATCTCCATCGATTTCGGACAAGGCTACTTTGATGATCTCTTCTTTGGAAGTCGGCACGTTTTTGCCCACATAATCTGCTTTGATGGGCAATTCACGATGACCACGATCGATCAAAACCGCAAGCTGGATCTGGCGAGGTCTGCCAAAATCCATAAGAGCGTCGATCGCCGCACGTACTGTTCTGCCGGTATAGAGAACGTCGTCCACCAGCACTACGATCGCATTTTCGATTTCAAAATCCAGCTGAGAGCCTTTGATCACCGGCTGATGCGAGATCGTGGAAAGATCATCCCGATACAGGGTGATATCCAGAACTCCGACGGGCACTTCTTGATTGGAGATCAATTTCAGATAGTCGGAAAGCTGATGCGCCAACGGCACGCCGCGCGAGCGGATACCCACCAGACGGATCTTCTCCAAACCTCTGTTTTGTTCGATTATCTCATGCGCCATGCGCTGAAGACTACGCTTCATCTGAGCGCTGTCCATGATCTGGCTTTTTACCTGCATCTTTCTTTCTCCTTAATCGGCTGTAATTACCGCGAGCACATCGCCTTTGCTTACATTTGAGCCGGCGGAAAGCGGTGCCGCACTGATAGTTCCATCCACCGGGGAAGGAATGTTGTTATACATCTTCATGGCTTCCAGTACCAGGATTGTATCGCCACGTTTCACTTTGCTGCCCACCGGTTTTTCGTATTTTACCAGCATTCCGGGCATGGGTGCGGTGATAGATTCTCCACCGGCAACGGGAGCGGGGGCAGGGGCAGGACTTGCTGCCGGAGCTGGCTTGGGAGCGGGAGCAACGGGGGCAGGGGCTACCGGAGCGGGTGCCGGTGCGCTGGGTGCAGGACGAGAGGAAATCACCCGCGGGGTTCCCCCTTTTTCTGCCACTTCCACCAGATAGTAGCTGCCATCTACAAAGACATCGAACTGGCGCGCGTCTTCAGGTTTGGCAGGCGCATCCGGTTTCTCCATAAGTTTTCCGGCTTTGGCTTTGGCGATAAGCTCCTGTTCTTTTTTTACTTCTTCCATGGAGATGGGCTTCATATCTTCAGGCATGGGATCCATGCCATATTTGATGCGCAAGAACTTTTTGCCCGTAACATTGTAAAGAGCTACGATGAGCTGGTCGTCCAAGGTTTTGGCAAGCCCTTCGGTTTCCTTTTTTACCTGCTCCATGGCCGGAGGAATCACGTCCCCGGGACGCACCGAGATCGGTTTCTCGCCTTTGGGATAACCTTTCAGCGCGCGGGCTTGAAGGTCTTTATCAATAGGCAGGGTTGTCTTGCCATATAGTCCATAGCAGAGATCCTTCACCTGCTCGGTGATGCGGGCATATTCGCCATCTTTGGTGTCGAACAGGGCGTTGTTTACGCTCTGGATGCCCACGATCTGGCTGGTGGGAGTTACCAGCGGGATCTGCCCCAAGTCTTTACGAACTTTGGGGATTTCTTCAAACACGTCATCTAATTTGTCGAGCGCATCCATCTGACGCAGCTGATTCACCAGATTCGAGAGCATTCCGCCCGGAGTTTGGTGGATAATCACGTCTGTATCGATGATCGAGAACTTCGTGTTATCCGCGAAATGCACATATTTCGGGATATCCTTCTCCATTTCTTTGCCGATGGTGTTCAACAGTTTGATATCCATCCCGGTATCGCGATTGGTGCCCAAAAGGCTGATCACGAGGGGTTCTACGCCAGGGTGGGAGGTTCTGTAGGCATAGGGACCCACGCAGGTGTCGATGATATCCACGCCGGCTTCGATGGCTTTGAACAGCGAAAGATCGCCCATGCCGCTGGTGAAGTGGGTGTGCAGATGGATCGGAGCTTTCACTGCGGCTTTCAGCGCTTTCACCAGGTTGTAAGCATCGTAGGGCGCGATCAAGCCAGCCATGTCCTTGATGCAGATGCTGTCTGCACCCATTTCTTCCAGCTGTTTTGCCTTGTTCACATAGTAATCGATGTTGTAGATGTCTCCACCCATACGCTGTTCGGTAAGCGAATAGCAGATCGTGCCCTGGAAGTGTTTCTTGTTCTTCTTGATAATCTTCACGGCGGTGAGGAAATTGCGGAAATCGTTCAGAGCATCGAAGACTCGGAAGATGTCTATCCCATTGTCGCAAGCACGCTGGGTAAAAGCTTCCACCACATCGTCCGCATAGTTCTGATAACCTACCAGATTCTGCCCTCTGAGGAGCATCGAGAAAGGAGTCTTGGTAATGTGTTTCTTCAGGGTGCGGATGCGATCCCAGGGATCTTCTCCCAAATAGCGATGCATGGTATCGAACGTGGCTCCACCCCATACTTCCATGGAATAGAACCCCACTTGATCCATAAGTTCGGCAACATGGAGCAAGTCTTCGGTTCTGCCTCTGGTGGCAAAGAGCGACTGGTGTCCGTCGCGGAAACTGAGGTCTTGAATTTTAATCGGATTCGCGGCTTTGGGGCGATCCGCTTCATAGCGCATCTTGGTCATTTCGAGGATGCCGTGTTTATCCATTGTGTCTCCTTTTATCTGCTTCTTTTTATTATTCTTCTTTGAGTGATGTCGCGGTATTGCATGGTTTGGCTGCGAGCATAAGCCGGCCAGGGATGGGATGGGTTTCCAGCTAAGGGCTTCTGGTAAGCAACTGTGGTATCTTCGGCGCAAAGCAAAGCCATCACGGCGGAAATCGCGGCGAGAGAACGTTTATCCTGTTTCATAGCGCGACCCTATGCGGGGATGTTCCCATGCTTTTTGGGCGGCAAGCTTTCGCTCTTGTTCGAAAGTATCTCCAAGGCATCCACCAAGCGTTTGCGGGTCTCGGAGGGAAGAATCACAGCATCCACATAGCCCCGAGAAGCGGCTACATATGGGTTGTTGAAGCGTTCTTCATAATCCGCGATCATCTCGGCACGTTTGGCTGCCTGATCCTCGGCGGCGGAGATTTCTTTGCGGAAGATCACGTTTGCCGCTCCCTGAGCGCCCATCACGGCGATTTCTGCGGAAGGCCAGGCAAAGACCATGTCTGCGCCCAAATGACGCGAACTCATGGCGATATAGCTGCCGCCGTAATCTTTGCGGGTTACCACGGTAAGTTTGGGTACCGTAGCTTCCGAATAGCACCATAAAAGCTTGGCTCCGTGGCGAATGATTCCGCTGTGCTCTTGGTTGGTGCCGGGCAGATAGCCGGGAACGTCCACAAAAGTGATCAGCGGGATGTTGAAGGCATCGCAAAAGCGGATGAAGCGAGTGGCTTTATCCGAAGCGTCGATATCCAAGCATCCTGCCAATACGGTGGGCTGGTTTGCCACAATGCCTACGGTACGCCCTGCCAGACGGGCAAAGCCTACTATGATGTTCTGCGCATAAAAATAGTGAGGTTCAAAGAACCCGCCATCATCCACCACACTCTTGATTACATCGCGCATATCGTAACCCATGCGGGGGCTATCCGGGATAATCGTATCCAGCTCCGGGCATAAACGCCATGGGTTGTCGTTAGTTTCCACGATGGGTGGATCTTCCATATTGTTTGCTGGCAGATATGAAAGCAGAGTCTTTATCTGTTGGATGGCATCCGCATCGTCCTCACAGGCGAAGTGGGCGTTTCCGCTCTTGCTGTTGTGGGTCATCGCGCCACCCAGTTCTTCCTGGTTCGTGATTTCCCCGGTAACGGCTTTGATCACATCCGGACCTGTGATGAACATGAAGCTGGTGTTTTTCACCATGAATACAAAATCCGTCATGGCAGGCGAATATACAGCGCCGCCGGCACATGGCCCCATGATCGCGGTGATCTGAGGGATCACGCCACTTGCGCGGGAATTGCGGAAAAAGATATCGCCATAACCCTTCAGAGCGTCCACCCCTTCCTGGATGCGTGCGCCACCGGAATCGTTTATCCCGATGCAGGGAACGCCGCTTTTCAGCGCCATGTCCATTACTTTACAGATCTTTGCGGCATGCATCTCGCCCAGAGAGCCTCCCCGGGCGGTGAAATCCTGGGAGAAGGCAAAGGCATGACGTCCATTGATCAGGCCATGCCCGGTGATCACTCCGTCGGATGGGATTTCGATCTTTTCCATGCCAAAGTTATCGCACCGATGGCTAACGAACATATCGAGTTCGCGGAAGGTGCCGGTATCAAACAACAGATCAAGCCGCTCACGGGCGGTGAGTTTTCCGGAAGATTTCTGCTTTTCCACGGCCTTATCGCCGCCCATCTGCATCGTCTTCTGCTGCCGGGAAAGCAGCTTTTGGATATTCTCCTGAGTAGTATGCATCTATACCTCTTTTTATGCTATTTACAAATACATAAACTTAAGAAGACAGCAGGGCAAAATGCACCCTGCTGTCAATACAAAAATATCCACTTTGCGGGATCCCCCGCTAAGCTTGCGGAATCATGCGGATTGCCAGCACCAAAGCAGGGATTGTGGATCAGATAACCTGTGCACTTCAGAATCAGCGTAAATGCCGTGCCTTGGTAGTATCCGTAAAGCAGATCTGGTCATTTAAAAAGTATCGGGATCGTAAGTGAGCCAGCTAAAGCAACAGGTTTTACCTTCCTTCTGTTTTATCACAAAGGGAAGAAGGTCTTCTGCCAGCTTTTCCTTGCGGGAGTGTTCCACCATTACTACTCCGCCCGGGTTTAGCAGTTTGCGCTCCAGAATCGTGCGTAGAGTGGGGTTGATCAGGTTTTTATCGTAGGGAGGATCCAGAAAGATGATGTCGTAGCTACTCTCGCAGTCCTTCAGAAAAGCCTCCACCCGCTTGCGGTACAAATGGCAAATATCCCCGCAACCGAGGATGCTGATATTGGTGAGGATAGTGGATATCGCCGCGTTGGCAAACTCCACAAAATCCACCCATAGCGCGCCTCGGGAGATGGCTTCCAAGCCAAATGCCCCTGTTCCGGCAAAGAGATCCAGCACTTTCTTGCCCTCAAATTCCTGATATGTGCCAAAGATCATCTCGCGGTTGAAATCCGAGGTGGGGCGTGTGCTTCTACCCGGAACCGATTGCAGTTTACGCTTTTTGTGATTTCCGGCGATAATGCGGATCATTTCTTGGCTCGGGGGCGTCCCAGCCCGGGAACTTTGATCTCCATCTGCACCGGAATGGGGTCGAAGCGGGGGCAGGAAAGCAGAGCTACAGATTGGGGTTGCTTGCACTTACGCAGGCATTTCTGGCAAATCCTGTTGTACTTCCTGGGCTCTGTTTTGGGCATCTTACTTGCGCGCGCTTTGCAGATCCACAAACAAGCTGATCATATCTGACAGCCTGATATCGCTAAGAGAGTGTGCCTTATCCCATCTGGAGAGTACCGCTATCAGCAAGTCTCCCACCGTCATTTCTGGGCAATCAGATACTTCACCAGCAAGGTTCAATTGTGCCTGACGCTCGATTTCCCGCAATACCTCGCTTAAGGCATCCAGCTCGGATTCTTCCGCCAAGACCTCATCTTCATCGAAGACGATTTCGGTATCCTGCATTCCTTCGCTGAGTTTCTCCACCGCGCGGGACATGTTGTCGAAACCCTGGTGGCTGAGAATCTTGAGATACGCCAACTCTTCGGGAGTAAAGAGTTTTTCGATGCGTGAATCGTAACGGTTTGAGGGGTCATTCAAAATGCGGGCGTGAAGTGCCTCGATCTTCTCCCTGATGGCGGGTGAAGAGTCATTTTGGGCGATCAGTTCGTAGGTGGCAAGGGCGTCGAAGAACTGGTTTTGCTCTTCAAAAAGCTTTGCCAGAGTAACGGTTGGGGTCCAGCCCGGTCCTGGTAATTTCATTTTGGATACTCCCGATAGTGATATTTCGGGGACATTATAGGGTAGCGCAGTTTTGTGTCAACTGCTTTTCTGCGAGCTTGAAGACAGCTTTTTAGAAAGCCTATCATGGCGTTTTTGAAGCTCAGCGATCTGCTTGTGGTTCAGAAGCATACGCCCGCTTTCCAGATGCAAAGCCAGAGCGGCAAACTCCAATGCTCGCTGGAAGAGTTTCTCCTTTTCCAAAAGCTTCGCTGCTTCCACCAAAGAAGGCACGTGATTCAGAGACGCCCCGATCTCGAAGCTGGCGATGGCATCGGTAGGTTCCCCGGAGCGTTTGTAGATCATGCCCAGATCGTAGGCAATCTCCGCGCTGATCTCTCCCTCTGCCAGAAGATCAACCAAGATGCGGCGCGCAATCTCATCTTTACCCTGGCTCTGATACAAGCGCGCCAGAGCGTGATAATCCACCAGCGGGTTTCTCCCCTGCTTTAAGGGATA
The DNA here is from genome assembly GCA_018433885.1 of Candidatus Cloacimonadota bacterium. Classification (GTDB taxonomy): domain Bacteria; phylum Cloacimonadota; class Cloacimonadia; order Cloacimonadales; family Cloacimonadaceae; genus UBA5456. The sequence continues at coordinate 7,112 of JAHDQK010000040.1, read as the reverse complement.
CTCGCAACCATCGCAGATCAGGGCAAAAAGCGCGGCGGTGTGCAAGATATCGTGGTGATTGTGCACAAACACACGCCGGATTAGCTCGGCATCCCCCGTGGTGAGGAAGTTAAAATAGGTCTGGGGAACATCCCCGCCCTGAATATCCAGTTCCTGATCCCGAATATGTCCCAATATGTAGAACTCAATGGTCTCCAACGCGCAGGACGGCAGCTTTCGTTTCCAGAGCCGGCGCGCAATGTGCAACACGTCCAGATGTTCCATTTCCCTTAGGTTCAGCCATATTTGGTGATACAAGAGGCGAGATTCCAGAACCGGGACGTCGAAGCTTTTTCCATTGAAGGTGATGAGTAGCGAGCGATCCCGCATCAGCTCTTGAAGACGCTCAAAACTATGCTCTTCGGCATCGGGATCGGGAAGAAATATCTGTTCCACAAAGAACTGAGCATCCTCAAAATACCCCAGCCCGATCATGAACGCCAGGGTACCGCCTCTGCCCAAACCCGTGGTCTCCAGATCCAACACCAGTACATCTTCCGGGCGAAAAGCCCCCGTGGAGAGCTTGGCCCAGGAACTGATCACTTCCGGAATCCGCTTGGGATACAGAGGCAGATCATCGATCTTGGTTTTCATGGGATACGGTTCTCTGGTGAAAAACACTGGATCATCCTGATGTGCGGAGAAGAAGCCATTCACCTCGCGTGAAATGCTCTGCCGCAACATTTCCTTCAGTTCCGTGGCATACAGATCGCGGTCGTCATCCATATTCATCGTGAATCCTCAACAGCAAAAAGGGGCGAAAACAGATTCCGCCCCAATTTATAAATGATGTTGCAAGTTATACGATGTGACCTTTGCCGACACCGCGTACTTTACAGCCAAGACCCTTGTATTTGTTGATCTTGACATCATCCAAGAAGTTCGAGCAATCAATGATCAGCGGACGTGTCTTACACATATCCACCACTTCTTTGGGTTCCAGATTCTTGTATTGATCGTGACCCACGGCGAAGATCACCACTTCGCTACCTTCCAGGATGGCAGGGAGGTCTTTTTCCACCGTCACTTCTTCCAGTTCGTCCCAATGTTCCACATAAGGGTCGTGCGCCCGGACATGAGACAGATCTTTACGCAGAAACTCTACCAGGGTCTTGGAAGGACTGTGGCGGGTATCTCCCACATTTTCCAGATATGATACGCCCAACACGGTGATGCGCAGGTTTCTTACATCCGGGATCTCGCGCTTGATGAGATCGATGGTATGCAGAGGCATGGTATCGTTGATATTAACGCTGTTGATCGCCATGGAGAGCATTCCGGGCACCTCAAAGAGCGCACCCATTGCCCAGTTTGCCAGAACGGGATCTTTGGTGAGGCAATATCCACCTACGCCCAGGGAAGGACGCAGCAGGTTGTCGTGAGTACCTTTACGTTTGCGGATAGCATCGCGCACCTTGAAGATATCCACTCCGATCTGTTCGGCGAAGCGTGCCCATTCCAGGGTGAGGGCGATATTGGTGGCACGATAGCTGTTTTCCATGGTTTTTGCCAATTCGCTGGCGTTGGTATTATCAAGCTGGGTAAGTGGATAGTTTTCAACATCCAACACATTACTCAGAAATTCGCGGCAAAGCTCGATGCTTCTTGGGTTCACGCCGGAGAATACCCGCCAGAAATCACGGATGGAAGACACATATTTGCTGCCCGGCATTACCCGTTCATAAGAATGCGCGACCAAGGGAGGGTTTTGGGTGATATCGATACCGCGTTTGGTAAATTCCTCTTCCAGAATGGGTTTAACCACTTTCTGGCAAGTTCCCGGAGGGACGGTGGTCTCCACCAGAACCAGGCATTCGGGGTTGATGTGTTGACCCAGCATGCGGATCCCCTCACGGAACGCCGTGATATCGCAATATCCTTTTTCAGCTTCCCCGAAAGCGGGCTTGGTGGCATCCAGCTGAATATCTACAACTACTACATCCACAAGGCTATATACGCTATCTTCACTGGTAGCGCGGAAGTTCTTCTTCTCCACCACGGTACGGTGGAAGATCTGGGGTACTTCCGGGTCTGAAGAGCTCACCGGCGGAACTCCGGAATTGATGATCGGAACCTTCCAATACGAGCGTTTAGACGCACGTTGGTGGCCGTGAACATAATAAATGGGATTGCCATCCTTATCCGTGGCATCTGCCACAACCGAGGCCATTACACAACCTACAAATCCCAATCCCTGCACCGCTACGATCTTTCTGCCTTTAGCGCGCTGTTCCTGAGTGATTTGCAACAAAACTTTACGTTCCTGCTCGTTATCTTGTTCGGTGGGGAGAGGAAATTCTCTGCCATCGGGAGCAATCGATACTTTTAACATATTCCCGTTTCTCCTTAGGGGCTTTATTTTAGCTTAGCTTTTAAAATTTTCAGGTGCCTATAGCTGTCAAGCATTTAATGAGAAAAAAAACACCGCGCCATCAATGTGCAGGGTCGTAGAACTCAGCGCAACACGGCAGTAAGTTGCCGGCGATAGATCTTGCCTCCACCATCCGCCTGAGATTCCCAAAGCAGGAAGTAGATGCCACGGCGTGCATAAGCTCCCCCCTTATCCCTGCCATTCCAGGTCAATATGCCTGTTTGCGGCACCTGGAGATTATCTGCCAGAGTAGCCACCAATCTTCCCTGAAGGTCATACACTCTGCAATTTACCCGGCTTACCGGATGTGGCATTTTGTAGCTGATTGAGATCAGCTCGCCTTTTCGCGCATCACAGGGAGATCCCAGTAGCTTCAATGGTGCTTTGTGTTCCGGGATTTCCGGGGCAAGGCTACTGTTTGCCAGAGTGGGGCTGGGATCTGCCCATTTCCAGAGGCTGGTGCCCTCCGCTTCGTAGCGCGCATAGCTCATGGCAGAGGGTGCGGATATGTAGCTGAGGGAATCTATAAGGGCGCCATCTTCCCAAAGATGCAGGGTATCTCCATTGTTGTTCAGAGCGGTCCATCCTTGGCTTTGAATTAACCAGGCAGGATTCAGCTCCGGATAGTCGCTTAGCAACTCAGCGGGATCAGCACAAACCACGAAATAGCCCGGCACCGGGGGTAAGGTGAAACTGATTAGCCCTCCTCCGGCATCGCTGATCTGATACTGCCCGCGGGAATCCTGGGCAAGCACTTCGATCTCCAGCCATTCCTGCCTGCCGGGAAGCGGAGCGGGAAACACCTCGCTGAAGCGCACAGCACCGGATACAGCTCCCAGCTCGCTGAAATGCAAGATATTGTTTGCGGCATCGGTATCGTTGGCTAATTGAAGCGTCATTATCACCAGCCCGAAAGCATCCGGAACCACAAACTCCAATCTCAGGCTATCCCCCGCAGTCAAGGGGGAGACCGTCTGCTGATGGATCAATGAATTGCCCGCATAAGCCATAAACTCCGCATAATAGGGACTGGAGTATGGTCCCAGATTGCGAACCCCCACGCTGAGGATGTCTCCCGGACCCAATTTGTATAAGACAGGATCGTATAAAGCGTAATCTGTATAAACATGATTGGGAGCGCCGGGGCTGGGGTTTTGCTCCTCGAGAAAATCCACTGCGGAGTAATTTGTATCGAAGCCATCCACCACTCTTGCCAGGGAGTTTCCCTCGCGGACATCCGGAGCAAAAGACTCTGCCAGAAACCCGAAATCATCGGTTATTTCGCTGGTGTTGGGCTCGTCGTAGATCACGGTATCCGTATATGTGCTATCCGCGTTTACGAATCTTACGGCGTCACTGGCATTTCCCCCGTTTTGAAAACTGAGATCCGCCACAAACTGAGCGTTAGCTACAGCTTCGCCTCCTACCAGAACAAAGCGTCCGGGGCGTAGCACATAATAGGGAAACTCGAAAGCCAGATTCCAGACGGTCCCCCGGCTGTAGATCCGACAAGAACTGAGGTCGATGGATTCGTTGCCGGAGTTATAAAGCTCGATCCATTCTTTGCCGCCATCGGCTCCCTGTGGATCGTAGCACAGCTCGTTTATCACCACTCTTCCCCCCAGAATTGCTACCTCCAGAAGCAAAAGGATGATAACACCGAGCTTCAGGAATTCAGATCCAGCACCAAAGGCTTTATCTTCCATATCTCTGTGGCATATTCCTGGATCGCCCTGTCGCTGGAAAACTTCCCGATCCGGGAGATATTCAGGATTACCTTCTGCACCCAAAGATCCCGATCCTGATACAAGGTATCTGCCCTGAGCGAAGTCTGGACAAACGCCCTGAAATCCGCCAACATCAGATAGGGATCGCCATCCTGCATAAGAGAGTTGTAGATCGGCGCAAAGATGCCGGGTTCGTCCGGACACCAAGTATCGTCCATCAGAGAATCCACTACTTTGCGCAGCTCGGGATCGCCTTCATAAAAACTGAGGGGATTGTAGCCAGAGGCTTTCAGTTTGCTTACTTCGGAGGCATTTAAACCAAAGATAAACATGTTTTCTTCGCCGATTTCCTCTGCCATTTCCACATTCGCCCCATCCATAGTGCCGATGGTCAAAGCACCGTTTAGAGCAAACTTCATGTTCCCAGTACCGCTTGCTTCATAACCGGCGGTGGAAATCTGTTCCGAAAGGTCTGCCGCAGGGATGATCTTCTCTGCCAGAGATACAGAGTAATTGGGGAGAAACACCACCTTCAGACGGTCTTTTACATCCGGGTCCTTGTTGATAATCTCGCCGAGGTTATTGATCAGTTTGATCAAGCGTTTGGCAAGGAAATAGCCGGGAGCTGCCTTGCCGGCAAAGATCACCGTGCGCGGCACATAATCCGCCTCCGGATTGGCTTTGATGCGGTTATAGCGGGCGATGGTGCCCAACACGTTCAGAAGTTGACGCTTGTATTCGTGCAAACGCTTGATCTGGACGTCGAAAATGCTATCGGTGCGCACCCGGATTCCGGTTATTCGGTAGATATGGCGGGCGAGCCGCTTTTTATTGATTTCCTTGATCTCAAAGAAGCTATCCTTGAAATAGGAATCCTCGATATATTGTTCCAGCTCTTGCAGACGGTTCAGATCCCGCACCCAGTCGTTTCCGATATGTTCTGAGATCAGGCTTGCCAGAAGCGGGTTGCAGGTTAGCAGCCAGAGGCGCGGCGTGATCCCATTTGTCTTGTTTTGAATCTTGCCGGGATACAGATCTTCAAAATCCGCAAAGACCCTGGTTTTCAGGATTTCGGTGTGAAGTTTTGCCACTCCATTCACCGCATGAGAGCCGTGGATACAGAGTTGCGCCATCCGCAGGCTTTTCTCTCTGCCTTCTTCGATGATGGAGACATTACGCATCTTCATGAAGTTTCCCGGAAAGCGCGCAGATACTTCGTTCATGATGAGATCGTTTATCTGATAGATCAATTGCAGGTGGCGGGGCAATATCTCTTCTATGAGCGCTACACTCCAGCGTTCCAGCGCTTCCGGAAGCACGGTATGGTTGGTGTAGGAAAACACTTTTTTGGTGATCTCCCACGCTTTATCGAACTTCATCCGCTCGTTATCGATCAAGATGCGCATCAGCTCAGGAATTGCCAGGGCGGGATGCGTATCGTTCAGCTGAATGCTGATCTTATCTGCGAATCCGGCAAATCCATCGTGATCCTGCTTCCATTGATACATGATATCCTGCAGAGTGGCAGACACAAAGAAATATTCCTGCTTCAACCTCAGCACTTTACCAAGGTGAATGTTATCGTTCGGATACAATACCTTGCTGATGTTTTCGCTGATATTCTTCTGCTCGACCGCCTTCACGTAGTCCCCATTATTGAAGTACTCAAAATCAAATTCATCCGTGGCGGTGGCTTCCCAAAGGCGGAGGTTGTTTACGTTATCCACCTTGAATCCGGGGATCGGAACGTCCCAAGCTACAGCCATCACATCCTTGGTATCAACCCAATTAAAGACCATGCCATCGCCGTTTTGAGCATGTTCCACCACTCTCCCGCCGAAACGCACCCGGTAGTTTATCTCCGGACGCTTGATTTCCCAGGGACAGCCATTTTTGCGCCAGTGATCCGGCACTTCTGCTTGGTATCCATTGCGGATCTCTTGGCGAAAGATGCCAAATTCATAGCGGATGCCATAGCCATATCCGGGATAGGCGGAGGTCGCCAAGGAATCCATGAAACACGCTGCAAGCCTGCCCAGACCGCCATTCCCCAAGCCCATATCCGGCTCCAGTTCAGCGATTTCTTCCAGAGAGTGCCCCATTTCTTTCAGCATATCATAGCTTGGGTTGTAAAGATCAAGATTGATCAGGCTGTTACCCAGAAGACGCCCGATCAGATATTCCATGGATAGAAAATAAACCTTCTTCACGTCCCGCTTGCGATACTCGTATTGAGTGCGTAGCCAGCGTTCGATCAGACGATCCCGCAGGGTAAGCCCCAAGGCATAATATATATCCCAAGGTTCCACCGTGGTGGTGTCCTTGATCAGCGAATACTCCAAATGGTTCAAAAATCTGCTTTTTATATCGCTCGTCGTTCCCTCGGTATTATCCGAAAAGAAGATCGAGGTGAATTCATTGTTTGGTATAAATCCTTCTTTCATCATTGTTACCTCTGATTCAGCCCAGTATATGGACTGCCTGCCATTGTGCGACAGAAAGAGATATCTGTCAAGTTCTTTGTGCGCTCGCCCGGTTTTACGAATCAGAGCCCTGGGCGACACCCATTCACCGAAGCAACCCCCATGCCACCTCGTTGCAGTTTATACTGCACGAACCAAGCTTGGCGACAGCTTCAAGCAATGGGGGTCTATCTCCGAATGTACGATAATAACAATGGGATTGGGGGGGGGCGCCCATGAATGGCTATGGGGTGTTTGTTGCTTGAAACGAGGGGATTTGCAGGGGTATGGTAGTATTATTGACTGATTGTTTTACAAATAAATCAATAAACCCGGGCTTGGGGTTTGTTTCCCAAGCCCGGATCATCCCTGTTTCTGGAGGCACATTTTTCTTAGATGAGTTTGTTTGCCATCGAAGAGGCGTAGTAGATATATCCCAGAACTAGCTGTGCGTTTATTCATGTCCGAGCCATCCCAGGTAAGCGAATGACTTCCGGCTGCAAGAGGTCCATT
>JAHDQK010000049.1 GCA_018433885.1 Candidatus Cloacimonadota bacterium | reverse complement strand
TAAACGAAATCTCGGCTTATCCGAACCCCATGAAAGATGAAATCAGAATCAAGATCAAACAGGACAACTCATTACCTATCCAAAGTAACAGGATCGAAATCTTCAATATCAAGGGTCAGTTAATCCGTTCTCTGGAACTGAGTAAAGGTGAAACTGTCTGGGACGGCAAAGACAGCGGAGGGAACCTAAGCCCAAAAGGTATCTATCTCCTTCGCGGTAGTGGCGCGTCCATGCAGCTTAGAAAAATCGTAAAGACCAGATAGGAGAAAAACATGAAACGCTTAATTGTTACCTTGGGTTTTATCATCATATTAAGCTCTGCTTTTTGTACTTCATGTTTTCGCGGAATGCCATGATGCCCTCTCATTGCCTTGTGTCGCCCGCGAGGGGCTCTGGATCGCTTTAACCCTGACTACGAGGGGCTTCGCTACGCTACGCACCCTCGCTATAAAAGGTGTCGCCCCGTTGGGGCTTATTTTACGTTCACGTCATTCTGACGTTTGAATTTTTCGGAGGATCGGAATCATCCGACACAAAATCCGGGATCAATGTTTCAAACAATTATATAATCAGTATCGACGTATCGGATGGAATGGGTTGTTGTTTTATTATCGTGCTATATGCCATGCCAATACCTTGTGGGCAACAACACACCAACTGAAGGCACATCAACAAGACGTTTTAATATTCAATGAGGCAAATTAGCCACATCATCCCCATTGCCCAAAGCAATGCCGAAGCCGTTTCCATGCAGTCTGCACTGCATCAAGACGGCATGGCGATTTCTTCGCTCAATGGGGATGCAGTTCCACGCTGATCTGTGAAATCCATTGACAAAAAACCGGGGACATAAAAAATAGCCCGCACAGTGGGTGATTAGCTCAGTTGGTTAGAGCGCTACGTTGACATCGTAGAGGTCACTGGTTCGAATCCAGTATCTCCCACCACCACATCTTCGGGTGATTAGCTCAGCTGGTTAGAGCGCTACGTTCACATCGTAGAGGTCACTGGTTCGAATCCAGTATCACCCACCACCTTTAATTCATCACCACAATCTTCTTCGAGAACACTTCTTTATCCACAATCATTTGCAGGATGTAGCCACCATTTGCCACCTTGTTCCCAGAGATATCTTTCGCATCCCATAACGTCCTGAGGCTGTGTCCCACCTTGCCTTCAATATCCCACTGCCGAATCTTCTGTCCCTTGAGGTTGAAGACCCGGAAGATGATGTGGGAACTCTTCGCGAGATCAAACTCGAAGCAAAATGTATCTGAACCAGGGTTGGGGAAGATCCTGGTAAGTGAGGTAAGCGCAGGAGCTCCTCCAGCGGGAGGTTCACCGGGCAGATATTGCAGGCTGATGGGTCCTCTGATGCCATTTGAGCCATCCAAGTTGCGATATTCTAACCAGTAATAGTAATCCCCCGGTTGAGGCAAAATATCTTTGAAGAGATAGCTTTGCTGGGTGGAGCTATTTGTGGCGGGAATAAGCTCGCTTTGCAGGCTCGCCGAGAGGAGATACTGCTCTTGGTTGCGATAAATATAGTAGCCCAGGAGGTTTGTCTCACTCTGGCTTACCCACTGAATATGGGCGTTATTCCCTCCGAAAAGCGATGCGTTGAAGGCAGAAAGCTCCACCGGGAGAGTATCGTCGCTTTTCAGAACTTCGATGCGTAGCACAGACTTCCCACCTGAAATTCCGGACACGGTAATGGTGGAGATACTGGAGCCAATAGAGAAGATTTCCGGGTAGAATATATCCCCTCCAAAGCTGTATCGCAGACCTTGGGGAAAGTATGCCAGACCATCGTGATGAAGGGTATAGTTGCCGTTTAATGCTTGAGAATCCGAGCTGGTGACATCGAAGTAGATACCCAGCTCATCCATGCTTACATTTACTCCGTAATCCGGGTTCCCGGTTGTGGATGGTTCGATCTCCAGATAGTTTTCCACCATCCCCACAAGAGCGGGCACGATAATGGTGGTGGCTACGCCATTCACGGCGGTCCCACTGCCAGCTCCAGCACTTTCGGCAAGAGTATTTACCGCAAATGGAGCAGAGTAATCCCCCGTGTAACCAGCATTTAAAGCTCTTACCCGGAAAGAATACTCTAGCAAAGGATCCAGCCCGGATACTCTTACAGTGGCGATCGAGGTCTGCAGATTTTCGTAATCATCCAAAACTGACGCCCCCTGATGGGTATGGCTGCCCAGACCATCAGCCGTATCTACGCTGAACATATCCCACTCTGTGCCAAGAGTGGTGAAAGCAGAAGCTCCGGTTCCCGCGGGATTTAAGCTGATCCCTTGAGTTACGGAAGCCTTGCGCCTTAGGGTCTTATCCAAAGTGCTGTATCCCCCGTCCGCAGTCCATTCAGTTCCGGGATCATTTCCAATTTTCCCAAAGATATCCACATAACTTGCGCCTTTATTCAAACTGATCGCGTCGTCTCCATTGAACTGAATAGCGGCGTTTACTTCTGCGGTAACCCCATCTGGAAGAGTAAGAACCGCACTGGAGTGTCGATACACTTTGCAAGCTCCATGTGCCAGATTGCCGCTAAGGGTAACAGTTTGGGAGGCAGTGGCGGATCCGTTTGAATATAGCTTTAATTGATAATCTGAGAGATCAACGCTCTGTCCGGTGCCATTGTAGATTTCCAGATACTTGTTGTTGCTGCTTCCCTCTACATATTCACTGATGATGAGATCCCCCATATAGCCCCCGCTTTGTTCAAAGACCTGGATCTGGTAGTATTCCGCTCCGGAAACCGCATCCCATCTGGCAGTAAAGCCTTCGTGGGAAACAGCAGTGGCACTGATGCCTGTGGGAGAGAGCAGTTCGATGATGGCGGATGTTTGCACCGAAATCACATTGGAATAGGTGGAGTAGCCTTCGTTGTATCGGGATCTTAGCCGATAATAGTAGGTGGTGCCGGATTGTAAACCGCTGATTTCGATGGCTGAATCCTCGGTGTAATAATCATGATATAAACCCGTATAAGAGCTGAATTGACTATTAGGAGAGATATCCAGCAGATAACCTTCCACTCCGTTCACAGCTTGCCATTTTGCCCGAAATCCCGTAAAACCTATATTCTCGGCGCTAAGCGCAGTGGGAGCTGGGATGTCGTTATCCAGAATGCTGAGATTGAAGCTGGCGTAGTTCCCAGCAATTGCCTGGTTTCCCCCGCTTACATTGATGATCCTCAGCTCAAAATTTTCTGTACCTTCCATTTGCGAATCGTTTGTGATATATAACGTTATCTGTTGATTCGCAGAGCTGTTTGCCGGGAAGGTGACGCTTTGAGTAGTATAGTTGTTCAGGTCGGTAGCAGAGCCGCTGAATAGTGCAACCTGAGCGGTGGTGGCGGTAGATGAGGGATTTGTAATCTTCAAAATAAGGGAAATGGATCCAATATCCTCGCTGACACTAGCGCTGGCGGGATTAAAATCCACGATTGTGTTGGGTAAGGCTCCTCCCCAAATATAGGAGGCAAATTCCGGATAATCCACAAAGGGGTTGCGGTTTCCCTGATAACTCTGCACTCTGTCGTTGCGTAGCTCTTCCGCTTCATCCACCGGGTCCGCATTGTGCCATGCCAAAAGAGTTTCCAGCATATCCACCCCTTCATGAGATAAGGTCATTTCGTAGCGGACGCTGAAGTAAAGCAAAGCTCTTGCTAGATTACCCTTGTGTTGATCCGCCGGTTCAAACACATCATCACCATCGCTGTTTGTTCCCCGATAAGAATAGTAGCCGTTGGCTTCGTGATATGTTTCCGAGATGGATGCAACTTCATCGAAAGGCAGGTTCCCGCGGGAGGAGTTTACGGACATCTTGGTAACGAATAGATGGTGCACATCTGCCTTTTTTATATTTGTTTCCGATGTGCCAAACCAGCTTTGGGCAAAAGTATGCTCGGTATTGGGATCGCTGGAACCGTTGTAGCTGCTGTTTATCGAGTAGTCCTTACCTGTGTAAACACAGCGCACCACACCGTTTGTGTTGTCCAATTCTTGAAACAGTTCCAGCTTGGCATCATCGTAGTTTGAGTTTGTGTTGTTGTCGATGATATTGTGCAGGGCATTTTTCAGAGCAGTGCCGGTAAGGCCAGTAGCAGAGCTGTAATAGGGATCGTAAGGATCACCGGAAGTGGAGGTGCTTGCGCTGATGGTGTTCGAATTTCCGCTAGTGCCGGCGCTGTTTGTAGCTCTTACCCGGTAATAATAGCTTGTATCTGGGTTCAAAGAGGAGACCGCCAAGCTTGTGCCGCTGTGGTAGTAATCATTGTAGGGGCTTACGAAAGTAGAAAAGCTGCTATTGGTGGAGAGATCGAAGTAATAGCCTGTGGCTCCGGAGGATACAGACCAATTTGCGGAGAATCCCGATGCCGTAATGTCTGTGGCAGTTTGTGCAGTGGGCGGATCCGGTATCTGAGGAGGTTCCCCCCCACTGTATGTAGTCAGTTGAATATCATCCAGATAGATGCTGTTTCCGCCGCGATCGTAAGCCACGAATTTAATTACGATGTTCTGGGAGGCATCATCTATGGTGATAGTTCTCTGGGTAGAGGTAGTGCTATGAGGTTTAGGGTAGCTTGCGATATCGCTGAAGGCTCCACCACCCACGCTTTTTTGAACTTTGAATGAAATATCAGAGCTTGAGGCGGAACCCTTCATCCAAAAAGTGAGAGTGCCTGCCCCGTTCACTGCCGGAATCTGTAAGTACTTGTTGGTCGCGTTGAACCCGGCACCGTTGCCTCCGCTCAGGTTTCCGATGTTGGCGGTGGAATTGAAATATACATCCCCGCTCCAGCCACTGGGCAGGGATGTGGTGCTAAAACCTTCCTGAATGTGGTAGGTCTGCCCCATCAGTAAACATACTAAAGAGATCCAAAACATGGATAACAACAGCTTTTTCATCGCAAGAGCTCCGTTTGTTTTACTATGGTAGCATTCTACATGTTTGAAGTTTTCCGTCAAGCAATATCGTACGCTTGAAAGGGCTTGGCTGGCTCTTACATAGAAAAAGCCCATACCTGAAAACTGGTATGGGCTGGATGCTATTGGTTTCTTATCAGTTGATGATGATCTCTTTTTTGGGGGTCGGCTCTTTTTTCGGGATACTCAGAATCAACACCCCATCTTCCATCTTGGCGTTGATGGAGGATATATCCGCGTTCTCAGGTAACATCAAGTTGCGACGGTAGCTTCCGCTATAGCGTTCGCAACGGTAAACCGTGCCCTTGCTTTCTTCCTTGTGATCTTCACATACCGCCTCTATCAGGAGTTGGTTGTCGTGCACGGAAATCTTCACGTTATCTTTCTTAAATCCGGGCAGATTTGCCTCTATGGTAAATTCTTTATCATGTTCGGTGATGTCCATCGCCATGGCCCGGAAGTTTTCCTCAGAACTCTCTTCTTCAAACACGCGGTTGAAGAAATCATCGAACAAACTGAGCATATTGCTCATGGGTCTCACTTCATTCATTCTGCGATAAGGTACGAGTTTCATGGTAACCTCCATAGTGTTTTAAAGTTCTACCCATATTATAATCGAGTGGCTCAGCAAGGCAAATGGAAAATTAGCAGTCCCGTAATGAGACTGCTAATTTCCGGAAGAAGGAAGACTATTTGCTCATGATCATCTTGCGGGTCAAGAACTTAGATTCCGTCTCCAATCTGTAAAGATAGATCCCGCTGGGTTGTAAAACGCCATGCTCGTCTTTGCCATCCCAAACTAGAACCAACTCTTGTTTGCCGGGGATTCCGTCAAAGAGCTTGCGAATCAGCTGCCCTCTGGTATTGTAAACTTTCAGGCTGGCTGGAGCATTGGGGTTCTTCAGGCTGAAGCTGATTGTGGTTTCGGGATTGAAGGGGTTGGGGCGGTTCTGGGCAAGGTTGGTAATCGCTGGCGGATTCAGGATGTCGTCGTTATCCACCCAATCGCCGGTAGTGAAACGGTAGGTTCCGCTGAAATTGCTATTGCCAAAAGAGTTTTGGCTGGCTACCCGCCAATACAGGCTGGTGTAAGCCGGCAGGAGAGAAGTGATGATGGATAGCCCTTCGATTTCCTGCATCTCAAACACCAGATTCGCAAAGAATGGAGTGGTGGAAACCTGCACCCAATAACTTTCAGCAAGCGGAGCTACATTCCAGCTAAGCTCGGCATTACGCGGCAATCCGGTGGCATTGGGAGCAGGGCTTTGCAAGCGAGGGATCTGGGGAAGTTCACTAAGTGCGCCGGTGGTGAACTGATGGGTAGGGCCATACAGGCTGGAGCCGATTTCGCCCGCAGCAGCCACTCGGTAATAATATGTGCTGAAAGGTGTGAGGCCGCTGGTCTGATAGCTATTGGTGGGGTAATTCAATAGGTTCAAAAGCGGGTTGGTAAAATCCTCTTCCTGGCTGAGCTGAAAATGATAGGAATGCGCGCCAGGAACAGTAGCCCAGCTGAAGAGCGGATTGGTGGGCACTTCGGTAGCACCGTCGGGGGGATATATCGTTTCGGGTACCGCCAGCTCACTGATGATCTCAAAGGGAGATATTCCGGAATCGCTATGACCGGAGGTGCTGTGTGTGACCCGGATGAAGCAGTTAGGGGAATCCATATAGGGCAGATTTGTCCAGTTGTATGTACCACTGTTATGAACTCCGGAAACGATGCTGTGCCAAGTATTGCCGCCATCGTTGCTGAAATCAATATCCACGGTGCCGGTATTGGTGCGCGCTACCCACTTGATCTGTTTCGCAGTTCCGGCGAACCATGTTTCCCCACCTATTGGGCTACTAAGCTGGATATCCGTGATTTTCACTTTAAATGTAATCGTCTCCCCCGCCATCCCAACGTCATATAAATACAATCCACCGGGATGCCCCTGTGTGGTAAAACCGCTGGGAATCGTGGATTCTGTCATCATTACCCGGTTGTTCTGTTCAGACATTGCGGCGCGGCTGAGCTGACCATTACTGTTGTTGTCGTTTGCGCCAGGGCGATATATATAGAGCTCATCCGGCGGGCCATCGGCATTGCCTTCCACGCTGGGGTTCAACCGGTAAACTAGAAGCCCCTGCCCGGGCAGAGTCGTGTCGTAGATGCCATGTGGCTTGCGGTATTCCAAAATATAGCTGTCAGTAGTGCGCCAGGATTGGAGGCGGTACATGTTGTTGGTCGAAGAACTCGCTACAGGGTATAGGGTATAGGTTCCGGATTCCGTGATCATCTGGGGTTCCGGCAACCATTGTCCATAGCGATGCTTCATCCAGGCGCTCATATGCTGGGGCGGGTTGCTGTTTCCCGCCATCAGGTCCCAACTACCAATAGGCGTAATGTTCGTGGTTTCATATCTGTAAAGATCCGGAGCTCCCAGAGAATGAAACATCTCGTGCGCTAGTACACTGGCTCCGCTGCTGCCCAGAGAGCTTTCTAACTGGAAGTTAAAGTCCCATACCCGGGCACCTTGGATATACGCATCCGTGCCGTAGAGCACCCAACGGTGGGGCCAGAGCAATTCCGCCCAACCATCCGGGGAACCTTGGATGATAAAACATACGTTATCCACATAGCCATCGTTATCTCCATCCACATTTATCGTAGAAGGAATTAGTTCTGCCACAAAGGCAGACGCGTTGGCAAGGAGCGTGTGCTCACGATTTGTCCTGTCCCAATAATCATCCTCGTCGTAACCGTTTGGATTGTTTTGGCTCTGCGGCTGATAGTAGCTTCTGGGATGTTCATCCTGATAGCTTACTATCAACTGCCCATTGGGTTCTGGGAAGAAGTACGAATCCACGCTGAGCTGTTGGTAAGAAGCAGCCAGAAAATAGTTCTTCATGGAGTTCGCATTGGGTTCCACGTTGTTGAAGATGTTTTCGTAGTATGTAATGGGCGAGATGAAATCCGGGCTGTCCGCAAAGCGGATGAAGACTACGAGATTATCAAAGGTACCAGTGTGGGGGGATCTTGCGTTCGAATAATCCCGCATGGAAGCCAAGCGTTCATACTTGGCATTGATCAGGCGGTTGGAGAGGTTTATCCCTTTTGACAAAGAGCGTTGAGCAGGGCTGGATACCCCAACTACGAGGTCCGTGGGAGCTACTTTCTCGCCGTTTTGAACAGCATAGACATATCTACCTTGGTCATCTTTCACAATTGTATAGTTATCTGCATCATGCAGCCAGTTATGAAATTCATCTCCAGAAGCATAAATGCGGATTTCGCTTCCATCCGGCTGTTGCACATCCAGAGGCAGATAGCTGTGTGGCGCAGCGAAAAGCAGCGTAATACACAGACCTGTCAGAACTAATAAGAGAGTCTTTCTCATAGTTTATCCTTTATTGAGACCTTAGCGCGGTCGATTGGTTACATTTGGCATCACAATTGCACCGATAGCTTTGCTTAATCGGTTCGATACGGAGCCGGGTCGAAAAGAAGAAGTGTTCGACATCAAGCGAGAATCCGGAAAACTCATTGATCAAATCTGCTTGAATATGCAGCTTAATATCTCCCACAGTGACCACGGTGTCCTCCGAAGCAGGCGCATCGAAGAACAGACGGAACACTGCCCCAGAACAACTACGCTCAGCGAGAATAATGCGCGGCACACGTCTTGCCGGGTTGTAGAAGGCTATCTTTTTATCCAGATAGGTCTTCGCGCTATCGCTAAATTTTATCAACATCTTGAGTCCTTGTCTTCGAATAATGTCTACTGTATTCAAATGATATTCAATAAGTGTTCCAGAAGCTAGATTATTTTTAGGGATAGAGAGGCATCAGTACAAGGAATCTGCTCCCTCTCTTCCCCTCATGGGTGATCTAGAGAAATCCTGTGCTTGACAAATCCGCCCCCGGTGAATTTTATGTTCAGCATCCTAAACCCTCTCAATGAAGGGCTTTAGATATAATAAAGGACATAGCATGGAGCAAAAATACATCCGCAATTTCTGCATAATCGCGCATATCGACCACGGCAAATCTACTTTGGCAGATCGTTTGTTGGAAGCCACAAACGTAATCGGAAAAGGCACTGAAGTCGCCCAACTTCTGGATAGCATGGATCTGGAGCGGGAAAAGGGAATTACCATCAAATCCCACGCCATCCGCATGGTCCATAACTATCGTGGACAGGATTATGTGTTGAACCTGATCGATACTCCCGGTCACGTGGATTTCTCATATGAAGTTTCCCGCGCATTGGCTTCTTGTGAAGGGGCGGTTCTTTTGGTGGACGCATCGCAGGGCATCGAAGCGCAGACGATGAGCAATCTGTATCTGGCGTTGGATAATAACTTGGAGATTCTTCCCGCGTTGAACAAGATAGATCTTCCCAAGGCTGATGTTGAAGGCACTCAGCACGATGTGATCGAGATTCTGGGCTGCAAGGAATCCGAGATCATGAAGGTAAGCGCGAAGACCGGATTGGGGGTGGATGAACTCCTGGACGCAGTAATCGAACAACTCCCTGCACCCAAGGGGGATGAGAACGCTCCACCTCAGGCATTGATATTCGATTCTTACTTCGATATGTATCGCGGAGTGGTGGTATTGGTGCGTATGTTTCAGGGAAACCTGAAGAAGGGTGATAAGATCCGCCTTTTTAGCACAAACCGCGAATACGAGATCGAAGAAATCGGCTATTTGGGATTGAAGTTTCAGGCACAAAAGGAGCTCACCACCGGGGAAGCCGGCTACATCATCGCCAATATCAAGGAAGTTGCAGACGCCCGCGTGGGCGATACAATCACCACCGCCAAAGGCGGTTGCGCAGAAGCTTTGCCCGGCTTTTTGGAGCCCAAACCGATGGTGTATAGCGGCATCTTCCCCATCAACGGCGAAGACTATGAGGACTTGGTGGAAGCAATAGCCAAACTGAAGCTTAACGACGCTTCTTTGATCTACGAAAAAGAAAGCTCTGCTGCCTTGGGATATGGCTTCCGTTGTGGATTTTTGGGCATGCTGCATCTGGAGATCATCAAAGAACGCATGATGCGGGAATACAACATCCCGATCATCGCCACCACTCCCAGCGTGAGATTCAAGATCGGCCTCAAGAACGGCACCGAGATCGAAGTGCACAACCCGATAGATTTCCCGGACCCTTCCGGCATTGAGTACATCCAGGAACCATTTATGGACACGGAGATCATCGTGCCCACAGATTATATCGGAAACATCATGAAGTTGGCACAGGAACGCCGTGGCATCCAGAAAAACATCCAATATATCGACGAGAAACGCGTAGCGCTTCACTACGAAATGCCTCTGATCGAGATCATCTTCGATTTCTATGACAAGCTGAAAACCGTGAGCCGCGGCTATGCTTCTCTGGACTATGCTTTCAAAGAGTTTCGCCCTTCCAACGTGGTTAAAGTGGACATCCTGATCAATGGTGAGAAGGTGGACGCCATGAGCTTCATCTGCCACCAAGACAAAGCCCACAACTGGGGCAAGAGCGTCACCAGCACTCTCTCAGAGGTGATCCCCCGCCATATGTTCAAGATTGCCCTGCAAGCCACCATAGGTGCCAAGATCATTGCCCGCAGCACCATCAATGCCATGCGCAAGGATGTTTTGGCGAAGTGTTACGGTGGAGATATCTCCCGCAAACGCAAGCTTTTGGAAAAGCAGAAAGAAGGCAAGAAGAAGATGAAGGAGATCGGCAATGTGACCGTTCCCCAGGAAGCATTCCTTGCCGTGCTGAAAGCGGATCGGGAATAGAATCGGGAAAGATATGAAGAGATTAGCCCTCGCACTTTTACTACTCATGTGTGGTGCAGGGCTATTCGCGATCCGTATCTCCGATATCTCGTTTCTTGCAGATTTTCCCTTCCAGGAAGAGGAACTCATCCTCGCTTCTGGCTTGACCATCGGCGACGAATATCTACCGGAAAAAATCCCTCCTGCTCTGGATCGACTCCATCAATACCTGGTTCAAAAAGGGCATTATTATGTTTCAATTCCGCTACCGGAGCTAATCCCCGCCGGAGTGGACAGCCTTAGCCTGTTGTTCCGCCTTTCCAGAAGGGCAGACAGTAGCCAAGTAAAGCTCCACTACACCGGTCTGCGCTATTTTTCGGAAAGCAAGCTTCATGAATTTATATTCACCTCATCGGACAGACTCTATCCCCTTGCCGATCTGGACGAGATCATGACCCGGATCCTCTCTGAATATCAGCGCCGGGGATATCTGTTTGCCTCGGTGATGCTGGATTCTCTGGTGCTGGATGAACCCTTGCAGGCTTGGATAAGAGTGGATGAGGGCAAGGCTCAAAAGGCGGAATCCTTCCACTTTCGCGGCAACAAGGTAAGCCGGGAAAACTATCTGCTAAAGATCACCGGGCTGGAGCGGCTTAGCCTGATCAACCCGCAAAACCTGCGTCAGGCAGAAGAGAAGCTCAATTCCCGGGCATACATCCGCAGCGCGAGTGTGACCCCCCTAAATGAAGAAACCCTTCTCATCGAGATTCAGGAAGGCCGCATGACTTTTCTGGAGGGGGTATTGGGAATTGGTGAAACGGACGGTAAACGCAGGATTTCCGGAATGGTGAATCTGGAGTTCTTGAATCTATGGGGTTCGGATCGGGGGATTCGCCTGTTTTGGCGGCAAAGTCCGGCGGATTACAGTGAGCTGAACTTCAGATACCATGAATCCGGCTTTCATTCCTTGCCTTTCGAGGGAGATCTCGCACTTTCCCGAACCATGCAAGACAGCCTCTGGATACGTAGCAAAGTGGACGCCGATATTTACTACACCAGCCTGAAACACAAATTGGGAATAAGCCTGATGAACAGCTCAATTTTACCTGGGCATCCTGGCTCTGAGATAACCCGCGCTTCAGATACGGGGATCGGGATCTTCTGGGGCTTCAAAAACAGCCAGGGCGGCAGAATCCCGACTTCCGGGCTGGATACTATGATCGAATACGATTACTTCCCTGGTGCTAACAAGGATTATGGCAGATTGCAGGGCAAGCTCCTGGCGTACCGTCCCATCAAAGGCAGATTTGTAGGATTCTTGGGCTTGAACTATATGAACAACGAAAACAGAAATCCCCCCGTTTATGATCTCTATTCGATGGGAGGATACGCATCCCTACGAGGCTACCGAGAGGACGAATTTCGTAGCCGCCGCTTGGGCTGGATGAACCTTGAAGCACGTTATATGATAGCCCTGGAGACCATGCTTTATCTTTTCTACGATCAGGGATTTCTGAAAGATGCTGAAAATAGCCTGATCTATGACCAAATCGGGATTGGGGGGGGCTTGAAATTCGGTACTCGGCTGGGTATATTGAGTTTCGAATATGGCTTGGGATATCGAGATAACAAATTCAGCAACATAGGTTTAGGCATGATCCACTTGGGCTTGGATATTGCTCTGTAGAAAAAATTTCTTGCCAAGAACTACGGAGTATATAACATGACGCCAATATTACGAAGTTTATAGTCGTGAATAAGGACTGTGTTGAGGATTGATAAGGCTTTCGAGGCTTTTCTTTCCGACCAAAAAACCCACGGCAACTTTTTAAAAAATGCCAAACCCAAAACAAAATAAAAATACCTAGGTATATCCCAAAAAGGGACTATACTGATGGAGGAATCAATGAAGAAAGTTCTTTTACTCACCTTAGTCGCTATGATGCTGCTCAGCATGCTTGCCATGAGTGCTTGCAAACCGAAACCTGCTGAAGAGCCCATGACTGAAGAAGTAGCTCCGGTGGAAGAGCCCGCAATGGCAGATAGCAATATGGTGCCAGTTGAAGGCGAAGTTCCTGCCGAAACTGTTACTCAGTAAGAATAGCAAAACACACTACGTACAGTCCTTAAAAAATGGGTAGCTTAGCTTACCCATTTTTTTTTGCTCAAAAATTACTTGCCACATTTCCCCTGCCCAAAAAGAATGCCCGTAGGATGCGGATGAACCTACTTCCCCAAATAGTAGGTACCGCCTCCAAAATCACAAAAGGAAGTTTTTCATGAAGATCCTGGTGGTAAACTGCGGAAGTAGCTCTTTGAAGTATGAAGTGTATGCGATGCCGGAACAATGTAGCTTGGGCAGGGGTTTGATCGAACGCATCGGCTTAGCAAATGGAAAGATCTGCCAACACGCCCACGGCAAAAAGCTAGAACTAACCCAAGATATCCCCAATCATCGCGTGGCTTTTGAACTGATGATAAACGCGATGCTGGATCCCGCAAATGGATTGCTAAAATCGCTTTCGGAAATTCAAGGCATCGGTCACAGAGTGGTTCATGGCGGCGAGGAATATTCCGCCTCGGTGCTGATAAACGACAAAGTACTAAAAGCGATTGAAGACACCTGCGAGCTTGCTCCGCTTCACAATCCGGCGAATCTTACCGGAATCCTGGAATCCACCAATGCCTTTCCGGGCATCCCCCAAGTAGCAGTATTCGACACCGCCTTTCACCAAAGCCTGCCCCCACATGCCTATCTCTATGGAATTCCCCGCGAGTTTTACGAGAAGTACCGCATCCGCCGCTATGGTTTTCATGGCACCAGCCACCGCTATGTAGCCGGCATCGCTTTGCAGATGATGAAGCGGAGCCCGGAAAACACAAATCTGATCACCTGTCATCTGGGAAATGGCGCTTCCATCACAGCCATTCAGGCAGGTAAATCCATGGACACCTCGATGGGTTTCACTCCTTTGGAAGGGCTGATCATGGGAACTCGCAGTGGAGACCTGGATCCCTCCATCATCTTCTTTTTAGAGGAACGCGGTTACGATTTCCATGAACTCCACAACATTTTAAACAAGAAAAGCGGTCTGTTGGGCTTATCCGGCATCTCCAGCGATCTCAGGGACATCGAACAAGCTGCCGATGATGGAAACGAAGCTGCCCAGGAAGCCTTGGAGACCTATGCCTACCGCATTCGCAAGTTCATCGGTGCCTATGCCGCAAACCTGATCAAACTCGATGGCATAGTATTTACCGGCGGTATCGGTCAGAACGCGGTAAAGATGCGCGAACGCATCTGCAACCGTCTGGAAAACATTGGCATCCATATCAATCATGAAAGAAACCGCAAAGTGGGTAAAGAAGCCGGAATCATCTCCCACGCTTATTCCCCAGTAACAATTCTAGCCATCCCCACAAACGAGGAATTGCAAATCGCCCTGGATACTGTCCAGATCATCAATCCCGATAGCAGAGTTATCTCTCTTTAATAACACAAAAGAGGTCTCACTATGAAACGATTGTTATGTCTGATGCTTCTAATCAGCTCCGGGATGCTGTTCGCGGCATCGATTACCGGCATCAGAGTAAAAGAGTATTACGGTTCCGTTTGCCGCCTGGTTCTGGATATGGACCAAGATACGGAGTTTATAGTGGAAACTGTTGATGGTGGCCATTACCTCGGAATGCGCGGTTTTGATGGCAAGTTACCCCAAACAGAGCTTGGAGGCACCTTTCTTAGCTCGATCGAACCTTACCGCTCTGGGCTTCTTGTGAAAAGCCCGGAAGATCTCGCCTTTTACTCCATGCGGCTTTCCGAAACAAAATCCATCGTTGTGGATTTTTATAAAAAGGATTCAAGCAAAGCTTCCCGCCTCGCCATCGCCCGCTTCAACAGCGACAAGGGCAGACTGGTGGCGGCAGACCGGGATTTCAGCAAACTCGCAGTGGATTATCCCAATCACTACGACGTTTTCTACCATTGGGGCATCTTGCTCTTGAAACGCGAAAGCAGCCGGGCAAAAGAAACCCTCATGCGTATCCCTCCTGATAGCCCATATTACGAAAGTGCGCAAAGCTTGCTATCCGGAACCGAAACTCAGGCTGTTACAGAAGTTCCCGCGATAGCCGAAACCACTTCTGAAGAGCAAGATCCAATCGCGGTGAACCCCGCGGATTCGGTTGTGTATCACGTGCCAGAGACCATTCCCGAATCCATCACAACCCCAAAAGACCCCTGGCTTGACAGCAGCCTCTACCGCCTTTTACCTCATTTCATCATTGCCGCGGCTTGCATCTTTGCTTTGGCAATACTCATCCTGGTGTTCCGCAGAAAAGGTGAAGCAAGAGACGCACATGGCACCGTGGAAGAAGTTAGTAGCGTGATGGATACAAACACTCTCACCAAAATCGTCAACAGACTTCTGGCAGATGGTTGGACCAACAAAGAGATAGCCAGAGAGTTGAAGATAAACGTAACGGAAGTGGAACAGATTATCCGCCGGCTGCACCACACAGGAGATCCGGATGCAAGTGGCAAATAGCAAGCTGATCCTTGCCACCGCGCTGTTTGTAATCTCAACTATACACGTGCTTAGTGCCAGAGCCACGGGTTCCGCCTTTTTACCCTCCACCCATAGCGCGGTAAAAAGTGGATTGCTGATGCCAAATCCTGCCTACGCCCCACCAAATTTCCAGCCAGAAAAGGATGGTTTCTCCCACCCTTTCACCAGCCCATCCAGCGTCTTCAGCGCGGTGAAGGAAGTGTTCACCAGCCAAAGCGCCGAACATGATCTATTCAGCTACCGGCACCCCAATCTGCAAGCGGATGTGAACGTCTATGCCGGCTACGAATCCGACCACGGAGACCTCGGCGAATATGGCTTCTGGTACAAAGGATGGAAACTGAGCGCACGCGCCTGGGATAATTTCCATCTGCGTACCGATTGGTACAACGGCGCATTTTATGGAGACCTCGATGCTGCGGAAACCGACCCTCTGATCGATGGTTATTCCAAGAGATTCAACCGGCATATTCAACTGGACAATCTGAATGGTGAACTTGCTTGGAAGAACGAGGATATCACACTCACTCTGGGCAGGGGCAGGTTTCAGATCGGCAATTCCATCAGCGGTAGTATCATCCTGAACGATCAGGTAAATGATTATGGATATCTGAAAGCTGAAGCCGCTTTGGGAGATTTCAGAATGTCCCTCCTGCATGCATCTCTGATGGCAGATAGCACCTATAGCATCCACAACAACAATCATATAGACCAACGGCAATACCCGGATAAATTTCTCGCCTTGCATCAGCTAAGTTATTTCCCCACTACCGCGCTGGAGCTTTTCATTGGCGAAACCGTAGTTTACGGCAATCGCAGCTTGGATATCAACTATCTGTTGCCCAATAGCTTCTGGCGGGCAACCGAACATAACCTGTGGGACCGGGACAATGTAATGATCTACGCCGGCGGGAACCTCGCTCTTGGGAAAAGCACCAAGCTCTATGCTCAATTCGCCCTCGATGAATTTAGCTATGGCAAGATATTCACCAATTGGTGGGGGAACAAATACGCTGTGCAAGCAGGCGCAGAACAATATCTGCCCAATCTACGCCTCGTTGCGGAGATCACTGCCGTCCGCCCCTATACCTATGCCCACTTTATGAACCATACGATGTATTCCCACGATGCCTCTCCCTTGGGATTTCCCCAGGGATCAAACGTAGTGGACATCAGCCTGGAAGCTAATGTGACCCCCCTGCCTTTCATCCAAATCGACTCCCGGATTTCTTACCGGCACCGGGGAAGTGACGGCAATAGCTGGCAGGATAACTATCACGATATCTTTGCTGAAGAGATCGATACTGCCACTACAGAGTGGTTTGCTGGCTCCAAGAGCGATGAGTATCAGATTATCAGTAGCCTTGCCATCCCACTTTGGGGACATCATAAGCTGTTGATGGGACACGATAGCATCAGGACCGATGGTTGGATGCACAAACTCTTTGCCGCCTGGCAATTTATCTATTAAAGGAAGAATTCATTGAGACAATTTGACCGCATGGAATGGCCTCGCCGTTACGCCCTGAAAAGTAGCATGTTGATAGTGGTGATCGTTGTGATTATCCTCAGCTTTCTGTGGCATCAAAGACGCAATCAGGATCTTAGCCGCTTGGTGGAGATCTCGGAAATCAGCTTCGACAATTGGGGCAGCCAGTTCATTGAAGTAGGCTATACCATAGAAAACAAAACTGATAAAGAGTTAGAGTTGTATCTCCTGGCAAAGGTCTGGGATGCCGAGGAGATCGAGATTGCCAGCACCTTGTTTTCGATCACTATCCCCCCCCATGCTCGCCAAACGCGCTCCAAACTGCTAGATAAACTCGAACGCAGCCTGAAAGAAGGTGAACGCCCCCACAGAGCCGGAATCATGCCCTATCCCAAACGCAAAATGTAGTAATTTGTAGAACATCTCACACTCTATATAGCCAAGCCCATTTCTCGTTCGAGCCGCGAAGCCGTGATTAAGCAGTCCACACTGCATCAAGTCGGCTTTGCGATAGCTTCACGCAAAGGGGGTGGGAGGTCTTCTTGCTGGGGAGCAAACCGCCTTTTTCTGCTTTTTCTAGTGAAAGATATTTGAATCGGGAGATATTCTCATGCAGTCACTTAGCTTAGCTGAATGATATAATTGGTATTACGCAATGTACTTAACTCTCCATTTGCTGCGCTCATCTACCGATTTGATAACCCGGAGATAAACTACTTGCCGAATCTGCTACACCGCTTATCATTTTGGTAGGACTGAACACAGATCACGGAGTCCCAAGAGGGGCGCAGTTCCCGTTGTGGAATCGTGCAGCTTTTGGGGCTCTTTCTATGAAACCAATAGTAAGGAGCCAATCATGACCAAAAGAATAAATTTGGATACCAAACAAGATACCATAGATCTCGCCCACTTCATCGCCCCGCTTCTGGGTCCCGGTTCGGTGGTAACTCTGGCAGGCGAGCTGGGTAGCGGGAAAACCTTCTTCGTGAAAGCCTTGGGTGCGTTTCTGGGCATCCAGGAAGAAATCGATAGCCCTTCCTTTGTGCTCTTCAAGGAATATCACTGTGGCAGATACCCCCTCTATCATCTAGATCTGTATCGTATTAAACACGAGGATGAGCTATTGGATCTTGGCTTGCTTGATATGCTGGAAAGCGGCATTACGGTAATTGAATGGCCGGAGATAGCCAAGGACTTCCTTCCTTATCGGACCCTGGAACTAAACTTCGGATTTGATGGGGATCAGCGCTACGTGAGTATTGAGCCGGAAGATAAGCTACGCGAATTTTTTCCATAATTTCGAGGCAATACTATAATTTTCTGTGATTTTCTGCTTGTTAGGAATGCAATTTGCACGCATTATTGCAAATCTGAAACTAACAAGGAGTAGTTATGTCCACAAGCAATTGCCCCGGCTCTGGCAAAAACCAGATGAGCCATGACACATTGATTTTTCGGCGTAATGGATCCTTGCACTCAAGGAGAGTTTATGTCATCCAAATCCTGTGTCAAACTGCTGCTGATCTTATTTATCGGCAGCCTCTTCACCCAGATATGGGCGCAACAACGTAGTATCAGCCTCAGCCCGCAACCCAGCGATGTTCGGTTGCTATCCAGTAGCGACGAAGGATTCCGCGTTCACTACAATGTAGGTGAGTTAAAGATCGACACTCAAGCCACCCGTGGTGGAGAGTTCGACTTGATCAGCATAGACGGTTTCGGTTTCAGCAACAGAATCGGCGAACCAATGTTGCCTGTTGCCACTAGAATAGTATCCGTGCCTCTTAATGCCACCCCCACGTTTCAAATTCTCACCCGGCGCGACGCCAACCTCACCCGCTCCGATGCCCGCCTCAACCGTAAAATCATGCCGGCACAGGAATCGGTATCCAAATCCGCCGATATCAACTTGATCCCTTTTGAGATTAAAGAAAAAGCATATAGTACAAATGCATTTAGCAATAACGAACTCTTCACCGTCGAAGAAATCGGCATCCTGCGCGGAGTGCGTCTTTTTATGATCTCTTTCGAGCCCCTTCGCTACAATCCAGTGGAAGAAAGTTTGCAGCTCTGCCTCGAAGCGGAGATCAAGGTCACTTTCGAAGGTGCGGATTTGACCTCGACCAATGAGCTTCTTGCAAAAACGGCATCCGCAGAGTTTGAACAACTCTATGCCAAAACGATATTTAACTGGAATCCAAGCCGTAGCAGCCTGGTAAGCTACCCCACAAAAATGCTGATTTTATGCCCCCCCGCCTACGAAACCACGATGGCACCTTTCATTGAATGGAAACGCAAGGAAGGCTTCATTGTAAACCTTGTTACGGTAGGTTCCAGCGCTACAGTGGCAAATAGCAGCACCGCAATCAAGAACTATATGCAAGGGCTGTGGAACGCCGCAAGCTCACAAGATCCTGCGCCAACCTATCTGATCATCGTGGGAGATCATAGCACCAGTGGGAACAATATCACATCAAACACTGGCGATACGGACAGCCATATTACAGACCTCAGCTATGTAAGGCTAAATGGCACAGATTACCTTCCGGAGATGTATCATGGCAGATTCTCGGTTAGTAGCACCACCGAGCTGCAAAACGTAATCAACAAATCCCTGATGTTTGCCCGCACCAGCATGCCGGATTTGAGCTAACTGAGCAAGACTGTATTAATCGCTGGAGTGGATGCCAGCTATGCCCCCACCCATGGCAACGGTGCCATCAACTACGCTACTACGCACTACTTTAATGCCGAGCATGGCATTACTTCCAACAACTACTACTATCCGGCATCGGGATCCTCCGCTTCGCAAATTGTGAGTAACGCCGCCGAAGGCAGGGGATATTTGAACTATACGGCTCATGGTAGTCAGATCTCCTGGGCAGACCCCAGCTTCAGCTCGTCCCAGATGATGAACCTCACGAATACCAACAAACCATTTGTGGCGGTGGGAAATTGTTGTATCACAAATGAGTTTAACTATTCCAGTCCCTGTTTTGGGGAAGCCGTCATCCGTTCCAACAACGCTGGTGCCGCTTACATCGGTGGCATCAACAGCACCTATTGGAACGAGGACTTCTATTGGGCAGTTGGTTACAAAACCCCACAAACCGCGGCTCATTCATATGATCCCACCAAGTTGGGTGCATACGACGCCATGTTCCACGCTCCCAACAGTGTAGCCGATTGGGCTCAAACCACCGGTGAAACTATCTTCATGGGCAATATGGCGGTGCAAGCCAGCACTTCCAGCCGCAAGAACTACTATTGGGAGATCTATCATCTGATGGGTGATCCCTCGTTGAAGCCGTATTACGGAGTGCCCACTGTGAATAACGTAAGCTTCCCTGCGGAAATCATAATGAGCCTTAGCAGCATCACCGTTACCGCGGAAGCCTATTCCAGAGTTGCACTCAGCAAGGATGGCACCTTGTATGCCACCGGAATCGTGCCCCAAAGCGGTACCCTTACACTGAGTTTCTCGCCCTTCACTACGGTGGGAAATGCCGATCTTGTGATCACTCGTAGCGGCAAAATCACCCGCGAGGAAACTATCGAGATCCTCCCCGCCAGCGGCCCTTACATGGTTGTAGATGCGAATGTTTATGTTGATAGCAATAACAATCAGCCAGATTATAACGAAAGCGGCAGATTCAACACCACATTCAAAAACGTGGGTGCAAACTCTGTATCAAACGTAACTGCTACCCTCACTTGCTCAACACCCGGCATCACGATAACTGATGCCACCGAAACCATTACCTCTTTGGTTGCAGGCGCAAGTATTACCCGCACAAATGCTTATGCCTTCAACATTGCCAACAATATTGTGGATGGGACTGTAGCCGAATTTGCCATTACCATGATTAGCGGTTCCAACACCTGGACACATCAGTTTAATCTTGAACTCAACGCTCCCGCACTAGCCTTTGGCAACTTCACCGTATCTGATTCCGGTGGAAACAACAACGGACGCTTGGATCCCGGTGAAACGGTTACACTTACGATGCCGCTTCTCAATAACGGAAGTGCTGCCAGCCTCTCCGGCAATGCCACCCTAAGTAGCAACACCACGGGTATTACCATAAATACTGGATCCGCCAGCTTCACGACTATCGCCGCCGGAGCCAGCCAAAACCTGAGCTTCAGTCTCAGCGTAGCAGCATCGGTGGACGTCGGCACCATAGCCACCTTGGTGTTCGGTGCAAGTGCCGGAGCCTACTCTGCATCCAGCAATGAGGCTGTAGCCATCGGCTTGATCTTGGAGGATTTTGAGACAGGCAACTTCGCCAGCTATCCGTGGATCATGTCTGGAGATCTACCTTGGACGATCGATAACAGCGACCCTTATGAGGGAAGTTTCTCCGCAAAAAGCGGTTATATTTCCCACAGCCAGACCAGCACCATGAGCACTTCAAGAATCCTTGCCGTTCCCGGCACCTTGAAGTTCCGCTATAAAGTATCTTCCGAATCTGGATACGACTATCTAAAGTTCTATATAGATGGAGTACTTAAACACCAATGGTCTGGCGGCGTGAACTGGACCGAGGTCACCTACGAATTGGCAGCAGGCACTCGCGAACTGAGCTGGACATATAGCAAGGATAGTTCTGCCTCCAGCGGAAGTGACTGCGCCTGGGTGGATTACATCGTGTTCCCCGCCTCTACCACGCCAAGTAACCTGTCCCCCGCGCGGAATCTAACTGCCACTCCCGCCAATGCATCCGTTACGCTGAACTGGCAGGCTCCGGTATCAGGAACTCCTTCCTCTTATAGGGTTTACCGTAATGGCGCGCAGATCGTTAGCGTTACAGGTCTCACCTATCTGGATACTGAAGTAATCAACGATACAGAATACAGTTATTATGTGGTTGCCGTGTATCCCGGCGGTGAAGCGGATCCGTCCAACATTGTTACTGCCACTCCCGGGACATTTATTGAGACAACCATAGGTTCCGGAACTTACTCCGCGACCGGATCAACTGCAAATCCCCTAAGTATCTATTATAAAAGCAGACATGGGCAAAGCGTGTACACCGCCGAAGAGCTTGCCGCGGCAGGTGTTACCGGTCCTGCGACCATCACACATCTGGGATTCAATGTTACCCAGGCTCCCATATACGCTCTGCCAAACTTCATTATTCGCATGAAACATACTAGCGAGAGTAATGTTAGCAATTGGCAAAGTGCTGATGGCATGCTAATTGTATATAGTAACCCCGCCTATACGCCTACGGCTGGCGGCTTTGAATTGCTTGCTTTAAACACGCCATTTGAATGGAATGGAATGGAGTGGATAACATCGTGTTAGACACGGCCTTTGGCTTGGCAGATGACTGGAATAGCAGCGGTGGAGTTTACACTACAAGCATCAGTAACGGATATCGCTACAGTCAGTCGGATTCTGCCGACCAAACAAATGTTTACTCCGAAGGTACCGTTTCCAGCAACAGACCAAACATCAAGCTGAGAATCCTGGAAGCAAGCGAAGACCATGTAAACATCCAAGTGAGCAATAGCGCTCTGGAGTTTGAGGATACTATCGTAGGACAAACCAGCACACAGACGCTTCGCATCACTAACTTGGGCAACATCAACCTGGAAGGCAGCATTAGCACTCCCGCTGGATTCAGCATTATTCAAAGAGATGGCGGGCTATCTTCCAAGGAACAACGCAATACTATCAGCCTAAACCTTGCCGGGGGTGCCTATCGGGATTATTCGGTAGCTTTTACTCCCAGTTTGGTAGATTCCTACAGTGGAAACATAGTGATCATCAGTAATGCGGAAAACAATCCTACTCTGAACGTTGCAGTTAGCGGAACCGGCTACACTCCGCCCACGCTCTCACTCAGTGCCAATAGCGTAAGCGCAAACCTGGTAATCGGTGAAACCGGCACCGATACCTTCACCATCAGCAATTCCGGCAGCCTTGAACTAAATTACAGCATCTCCTTGGCTGCTCAGAGAAGATCTGAGACATTCACTCTTAACTCTATGAACAGTGGGCGCAGCATCCTGGGAAGCTATCTGAGCGTGGACCCCGCCAGCTATATCCCCGGGACAACTCAGGATCTGGAGATCTCCGTATATAATGCCAGCACCGATTCTGAATGGCTGAAAGAAATCATCCTCAACCTGCCAACTGGAATAACCATCAACAGTGTCTCCGATATGACCGGGGGCAGTGCCGCCATGACTCCCACGATTGAAAGCAACACCATCACTTGGTTTGGCGAGACTTCATCCGGATGGGGGATCATTCAGGGTAGTCAAACTGGAATAGCCACGATCAACGTGAGCATCCCTGCCGCACAAAGTGGTGACTTGGCTTTTACCTACACCATCAATGGAGATATCTACAACGCCGAACCCCACACTGTCTCCGATATCTTCGTTCTAACCATGGATACTCCTCCGGTAGCTTGGTTGAGCCTTAGTGAATCTTCCGGCGTCTTGGCACCCGGTGCATCAAGACAGATCACAGCTTCTTTCTCCGCTGTGGGCATGAGTGAAGGAAACTACGGCGCTACAATCACCATCGCCTCCAATGATCCGGTCAACGCCTCAATAGAGTTGGAAGCAAACTTGGATGTATCCGACGTTTCGAACCACGTACCATTGATCAATCTTCCTGAAGATATTTGCTTTGAGAAGAATCGCATGGTCGTCCTGAACGTTGCAGACTATTCCAGCGATCCCGATTCGGATCCCCTCAGCGTTCAAATAGCAGGAAACACCAACGTGCTATATGAAATCACCGGACTCTCAGTAAGGCTTACTGCTACTCAGAATTGGGTGGGTAGCGAGACCCTCACCGTAATCGTATCCGATGGCGAACTTAGCTCCAGCGATCAGATCTTGGTAACAGTGCTTCCCGTGAATGTGCCGGATTGGGATGTCGTAAACTATCCCAATAACCCCGCCACCATCTACGCGACAGTTAATATCAACGGAAATCCGGTAATGGCGAACGACATGCTGGCGGCGTTTGTAAACGAGGAATGCCGCGGAACTGCGGAAATTGTGATCTCCCGAGATACTGCCTATGCTACGATCGTGGTTCAGCTTGCCGATCAGAATGAAACCGTGTACTTCCGGGTGTATTCATATTCCACAGACACCATATACGATAGCATGTTAAGTGTAGAGCCAGACTTTGGCGAGGAAATCGGTTCCGATACACCAATATCAATCGATGCCGGTCTAATCACCACTTTAGCCACTCCCGTGGTTGCTCTTCAACAGGAGGGATCCTCCTTGCAGCTCTCATGGGTACCGGTTCTGCATGCTCAAGGTTATGAGATATGGCATTGCGATACCCCCGATGGAGATTTCCAATATCTGGATTATGCCTCCAGCACGAGCTTCCCCATAAGCGCTACCCAAGAACGTGGTTTCTTCCGGGTCAAGGCAGTCCGAGGTATCCCCGCTAAATGAAGAAAACGATCCTCATTACCCTCTTTGTACTCACCCTCGCTCTTCTAAGCGCGGGTGGGTACAATGAGTATTACTTCAATTTCAAGATCCGCGATTACGCTGACCTCTCCCGCCTTGGGGAGATCGTCTCCATCGATAAAATCGAAGGATTCATGGGATATGCCTATGCCAACGACGATGAATGGGCAGAATTCCAGAAAACTAACTATAATGCCCATTTGCTGCCCCACCCTGGTATCAATCCCGATGCAAAAATGGCTGAATCCAAAGCGCAGATGCGAGAATGGGATGCCTACCCAACCTATCAGGCATATGTGGACATGATGTATGGCTTCGCCCATGATTATCCTGACCTTTGCCGCATAGTGGATGCTGGCACTACTGTGGGCGGACGCAAGATCCTCTTTGCTGTGATCTCAGACAATGTATCCCAAAGAGAGGCGGAACCGCGCTTGATGTACACTTCTACCATGCATGGCGATGAGACGGTTGGCTACATCCTGATGTTGCGCCTGATCGATACACTGTTATCTGGATATGGAGACGACCCTCGCGTCACGAACCTTGTGAATAACGGAGAACTTTGGATCAACCCAAACGCTAATCCGGATGGAACCTACTACGGCGGCAACAACACGGTATCCTCCCCTCGCAGATACAACCAAAATGGCTATGATCTGAACCGCAACTACCCTTCCCCCACCGGCAGTCAATACGCCGGGCAACCACTTCAAACCGAAACATCGCTGATGATGACTCTCGGTCTTCAGGAACGCTTCCATCTTGTGGCGAACTTCCATGGGGGCGCGGAAGTGGTGAACTATCCCTGGGATCACAAGTATGATCTTCATGTGGATGATGCCTGGTATCAAACCATCAGCCGCGAGTATGCTACATCTGCCCAAAACCACGGTCCCGCAGGCTATATGGACGACCTCGAAAACGGTATCACGAACGGTGCTTCTTGGTATGTAACCACCGGTAATCGGCAGGATTGGACAAACTACGCCGCTCGGGGCAGAGAAGTAACCATCGAAGTTTCTACTACCAAAAACCCTGCTGCTAGCACCCTGCCCGGGTTCTGGAACTACAACTATGATGCGCTACTGGGATTTCTGGAACAGGGTACCTATGGTATTCACGGATCGGTGAAAGACGCTTGGGGCAACCCGCTTAGCGCCACAATCACTGTGATGAATCACGATGATGAACTCTCTACAGTGCAAAGCATCCCCACCTCCGGCACATATTTCCGTTATCTTGTTCCCGGGGAATATAGCTTGAGGGTTTTCACTCCCGGCTACGAAGATATCATCATCGACAATGTAGTGGTTTCCAGCGGAGTAAGCACCTTAGTTGAAACGATCTTCGGGAGTGTCCCGAGTATCCTGGAAATCCCCCTGGAAACAGGATGGAACATGGTAAGCTTCAACGTCCTTCCAGAAAACTCTGCGGAAGTAATAAGCACCATTGGGCATCTTCAACAAATCAAGAATCTCAGCCATAGTTACAATCCTGAATTACCTGCTAAACTCAACACGCTTAGCAATCTGGAGCATCATCAAGGTTACTATCTGAAGGTATCTGCACCCTCCCTTCTTCGGATCGAGGGTAGCAGGAGCACTCAAACAGCGATCAATCTGGCAGAAGGCTGGAACTTCGTTTCCTTTCTCCCTGAAGAGCCGATGTCCGTATCTGCCGCCCTGGCGAGCATTATGCCATATCTGATTGACGTGCGTACAAGCAACATTTCCTACGCAGAAAACACACTGACTACCATGCAAGCAGGCAGGGCTTATTGGATACACGTAAATCAGGATTGCGTGTTACAATATCCCTGAAAACTAAAATCTCTCTCCCTCCAGCCTTCACGACCATCGTGGAGGCTTTTTTATATACAAGAAGAAGGGGGGGCGATGCGCGCACCAACCCCCATGTAACCAAGTTCTAGAACAGATTCAACGTTGCGCGGGAGATCCGGATTTTCTCCTCCCGGCTAAGCTCATGCTTGCTTCCGGGATATGCCCATGCCGTTGAGAAGTACGAACTGAACGCCACGCGCCCGTTTTTGCTAAAATTCTCCTGAGTAAGGTGCAGCACATAATAGGAACTTGGGTTCATGCTTTCTACGGCATTGGCGGGAAACGTGAAAGTACGGGCAGAAGGGCTGAGAACCTTCATGTAATGATCATATTGTTCGGTATCCTGATTGATGGAATATGCTTCGGCAATTTGGTAGGAGTTATTGTGTTGCATACTCCAGTTCATGGTAGCGCTTAATGAAGGGAAGAATGTCAAAGGAAAAGCCACCGTGGCTTTATAGGGCATTCTGATCTTTGAACTGCTGATAATTTCCCCGTTCTTGGTGAAATTCACGTGGTATTCACGCCCGGGATCGAGATTGATGGTTCCCTCGTAGTGATTGGTTTCATCGTGCCACAGATTCGTCTGATGCTCGCCAACATCTATCCCATACACGTCGCTGGGATTATATGTGAAGTCAGCAGTAAGATTATACACGGATATCGAATAGGTACTGGTCTTTTCTGCCAAATCCATATCCCATATAAAGTGCACCGCCCAATCGTAATCCTGCGGGGTGACCTCGGGCAATGCCGTGGGTCCGTTATCACCACCACCACACGCGCTAAGTGTCATCAACACTATCGCAAACAATACAAACCAAATGTTTAGCCTCTTCTTCATGAAGACCTCCTTACTATATCAGTTTGGTCTATTCTGTTTTTAGTCTATTTTAAACCCATGAACTTCCCAGCATCCGGCATCGTCGATCCAAACCGAACCCTCTGCGAAGGGCGGGATGTGGATGGAAATCCTGCCGAAATTCACCCCGGGGCGCAGAAATCCCGCGCTTACTGCCAGGCGATTCCACCCCTCCATCAGTTTGGTTTTATCCGAGAACCGGTTAGTTACCTTTCCATCCTCGCGGAAGCTGATCATTTTCAGGCTTATCTGGGGGGGATTGGGGCTGTCTGTTTTTAGCATGATTCGGGAGTAATAACCTCCATAGCGCCGCACTTTGAAGGGTTCACTGATCAGCATCACGTCTTTATCTGAAGCGGAGATTTTTAGTGAAGTCTCTCCCTCCAACGCTACTGTGGGATCAATGAGGATTTTATCGTAACCAGAGCTTTGGGGTTCGATGTGAATGCTCCATCCCTTCAGAGCCTCGCTGGGGCTTAGCGAATAGGACATAAAACCGGGATTTGCCAAAAGATTCTTGCTATCCTGGATATCAGCTTCCGTGAAGAGCAAAGATGAACTCACAAAACATGAGCTAAGAGAGAGCGCGATCAGGGTCAACCAGAACAACCGCATCATTTAATAAAACCTCTTTCATTAAGATATTTGAGGATCACCGCCACCGAAGTGGTATTGATCAAAAGATTTGAGCCGCCGTAACTGATGAAGGGCAAAGGTATCCCAGTAGCCGGCACAAGCCCGATATTCATACCGATATTTATGAAGCTCTGAAACATAAGATAAGCTAGTATGCCGGAAGCCGCAACCTTTCTCTCTTTTACTTTCAACTGGCTTACAGCATAGATTATCCTGCCAAAAAAGCCTGCAAAGACTACCAACAAGAGCATCGACCCCACAAAACCAAACTCTTCTCCGATCACCGAGAAGATAAAATCTGTGTGATGTTCAGGTAGAAAGTTCATATTCTTCTGAGTGCCCATCAGCCAGCCTTTGCCGGTGAGAGCACCGCTTCCGATGGCGATCTTGGCTTGTATGATCTGATATCCCGCTCCCAAGGGATCTCGCGTGGGATCCATAAAGGTAAGAATCCGGCTCTGCTGGTAATCCTTCAAACCCATCCAAAACAGTGGCATAATCATCGAGATAAAGACATTCACGATGCTGGAGACAGTAATTGCCACCCAGGACAACCGGGATCTCATCAACAGCACCACCAGCACCAAAATCCAAAGAACTATCAACAACCAATGAATGGAAACAACCACCGAAATCACCGGCGAGATAATCAAAAGTATATAGAATAGCGGGACTTCCGCCGCGATCAGCATCGCCAATAGACTTGCCCAAAACACCAGGGTCGTACCAAAATCCGGCTCAATCAGGATCAACAACACGGGCACTGCCATGATCCCAAACCCATATAACATCTGGCGATACTCGTTGAGATTCTCTTTGGATATATAGCGCGCCACCATCAAGATACTTAGCAGCTTCGCGCTTTCCGAGGGCTGAATATTCACCCCTCCGATGCTGAACCAGCGATGCGAGCCATTAACCGCCGGAGCAAATAGCACTGCGATTAATGCCAGCAAGTTCACGATGAAGGCAGGAAGAACCAGGATATCGAAGATCGGCATCGGCAGCCTTAGTAGAAACGCGATTACTCCCACCGCAATAAAAGAGAAGATTACCTGACGCCACCAATATGCCTCTGTATTCACATGATCCGAGATTACCGTGGTGGACGCACTATAGATGGCGATGCAGCCCAGGGTGATAAGTAGTATCAGGATCCCCAATAATACAAAATCGAATTTCTTGCGATTGATCATGGCAGAACCTCTTCCACGGTATTTGCAGAAGGATCGCTATCCAACGGCAGGGTAGTGTCTTCCTGTTCTTCGGCGATAACATCTTCGGAGACATCTTCCGCGGTTCGGAATTGTGCCGGCAATACCGCAGGGCGTTTGATATTCTCGATATTACCCATATAGAAATCGAAGATCTGCTTGGCAACTGGCGCTGCCATCGCTCCACCGCCTCCAGCGTTTTCCATGAACACTGTGATGGCGATCTCCGGTTTGTCGGTCACGATGTATCCGCAGAACCAGGCATGGGTGGTTCGTCCCATCGAGTTTTCCGCAGAGCCTGTCTTGCCATAGGTAGTTGCACCGGGAACCTGAACGCTACGGGCTGTGCCGCCGGGGGCGTTGCATACTGCCCAAAGCCCATTCTGAATCGTTTGCAGATCCTCTCTGCTAAACGGCAGCCGTTCCTTCCGCAAAGGTTTTACCTGTTCCACGGTCAGCCTTCCACGACCCACAGTCTGTTTCAGTAGATGCGGCTGGATCCAGGTTCCGTTGTTTGCAATAGCAGCATAAAATGCGTTCATTTGAATAGGTGAAGTTAGGATTTCTCCCTGACCGATGGACAGATTCACTTTGTGTCCCAGGATCCCGATATTTTGCCCGAAGGTCTTGCGATACCATGCTGTATCTGGAAAGAACCCGTGTCTTTCGTTGGGCAGATCGATCCCCGTTTGCCGGCAAAGATGATTTGCCAAAGTGTATTCTTTGAACTCTTCCAATGGCAATTTCAAGGAAAGATCATAAAAATATGTATCGCAGGAAACCTTCAGGGCTTCCACGATGTTTGAAGTACCGTGTCCGGAATGTAGCCAACAACGGAAGTAGCGGTTACCCACCTGAAACCCACCATCGCAAAAACTCAGCCGGGTTAAGGGATTTACCAGATTTTTACTCAGCCCCAGTCCCCCGGTGACCGGCTTGAACACAGAGCCCGGTGGGTAGGTGGCATGAATCACCCGATCTAGCATGGGTTTGTTCTCATTATTGAGATTAGCCCAAACCTCCGGACTGATCCTCTGCATAAACAGATTGGGATCGTAGCCCGGCTTACTCACGTAAGCAAGGATCCCCCCCGTGCGCACATCGCTTACCACCACTGCCCCTTTGATGTGATCTGGAAACGCGCGCAGAGCAAAATCCTGTAGATCGTTATCGATGGTCAACACCAACGACAATCCATTCAGTGGCTCGATCAATCCTTCTTCCCGAAATAACCCCAAAGAGCGACCCTGGGCATCCACCTGCACCACTTCTCTACCGTCTTTACCCCGGAGCAGCACTTCGTAAAAACGCTCCAGCCCCGTCTTCCCGATGTGGCTGTTAATAGAGTAATCTTCTTCTTTATAGCGTTCGTATTCAGTCTGATTGATCCGCCCTACATAGCCAGTGAAGTGATTGGGATACAGATAATTCCGGGTGGATCCAATCCGAAACACCAGCTCTGGATAAGAGGAAAGATATTCGCTTAAACTAAGCACCTTCTCATATTCGATGTTATCTGCAAGAAGAATCTCCTCATAGGTCTTAAACCGCTGTTCTATGACCATTTGGCGCAAATCTTCCTCGTTGATGTCGAAGTGAAGATTCAGAAACCGCGCCAATGATGGCAGATTCCCGATCTTCCCACTGA
This sequence comes from Candidatus Cloacimonadota bacterium, assembly GCA_018433885.1. GTDB lineage: Bacteria > Cloacimonadota > Cloacimonadia > Cloacimonadales > Cloacimonadaceae > UBA5456. The sequence goes on along the minus strand of JAHDQK010000049.1, from coordinate 106,132 downwards.
TAAGGTACAGGTTGTGGGATGGCACGTTTTGCACGATGGGACGGTATTTCTGGTCATATATCTCGCCTCTGGTGGCGATGATCCTGCGGATGCGCACGAAGTTGCTTTCCGCAACCCGCTTGTAATGTTCACCCTTGATCACTTGTAGCCGAAACAGCGACACCGTCAATAGCAGAAAAAGCAGACCGGTAACGATCGAAAAGACCTTGATGGCTTTAGTCATGCACCAATACAACTCTCAGTTTGCTTGCCACCTGCATGATGCCAAACACCAGCAAGCTGAAGATCAGATTGTAGATGAAACCACCGATGCTAACGCTGTAGGCTTTGGCATCGAAGCCCCAGGCAAGACCTATTGCAAGCAAAGATAACAGGGAATACACAAAATTGGTGGAGCTAATGGCGATCAGTTTTGCCACCAAGCTATCCTGTTCAAAGGGGATGCGCAGAACGTCGATGAGTACTGCCAAGAGCACGAAAAACAACGCGTGCATGCCAAATAGCGCGGGATTCAAGGTGTCGTACATTAGCCCGATTACAAAGACCACCGGGAGCGATATCCCCCAGCTTTCTTTCCACACGATGTAGATCAACCAGGGCAGAAGGATCAATGGCACCACTCCGGCTATACCAAGCGCCGGCATGAAGAGAACCTGCCCATAAAGGAAGAGCAACCCTCCCAAGAAGACATACAACGCGCGGAAGAACATCCGCTCAGCCCTTGCGCCGCACAATGCAGAGCGGGGTGAGTTCATCTCCCTGACCCTGCGGATTGTCTTTCATAGCCATCTCGATGAAATGCTTGTTCACACCCCCACCTCCGCCGATCATCCAACTCCCGCCGATATCGTTGATATCCATGATAGCCACTGGATGCCCAATCTCTTTTGCGAGAGATTCCGCTACTTTCTGTGGCTCTTTCGGGCCTTTGATCACAGTTTCGTTGTAAGGAGGCACGGGAGAGGTCGTGGCGGCATCCACCAATGCTGCTTGCATTCCTGCCACCCGGTAAAAATCCCCCTTTCTGCCCAACAATTTACCCACCGCGCCCACAGCCGCGGCAAAGAGAATCCGCAGTCTGCCTGTTTCATCAATCGCACACTGCATGCTGGATGGTGAACGCAAGCCGATGCCATAGGGCACTTTCGCCACAAACCGGCTCAGCACTTCCGCCAATATCCCGATCCGCAGTTCACTTACCGGGATGGCTCTACCCTGGGTGATAGCCAGCGGACTTTCGCTGATCGTAATGATATCTCCGGCTTGCATTTGCGGCAGAGCATATTCCCGGATGATCTCAAGCATATCGTCTTCGGGACTCAGGATGCGGGTTTTCACCGGTATCCGGATAAAAGTGTTACCATAAACCGAAATTTCTGGATTTTTACTGCCCATTATTCTTCCTTTCTTTCAATATAAATACGTGTTCCAGGTTTTCCACCAATGTGAAGGGGCTGATCTCTGCGCTGAGAAACAGGTTATCCGCAGATTCCCGGATCCTGCTGATGGTACCCACGGGATATCCTTTGGGAAACAATCCGGAAAGATTTGAGGTCACCACGGTATCCCCCGCGGCGATTTCGGAGCCCAGCTTCACCATATTCATGGAGATAGTTCCCGCGATATCCGATTGTAAAATACCTTGCACGCTGGTGCGAATATCCATCACAGGAACTTGAAAGCGGGGATTCGAGAACGGCAGGATGATGCTATAAGTATCCGTGACAGTTACGATCTTGCCCACAATCCCATTGCCAGATATCACCGCGCTACCGGAGGCAATACCGCTTCTTTTGCCTTTGTTCACGATCAGATTTCGCTCTTGAAACTGCCCGGAATAGCCGATTACCTCCGCCAGATCAAACTCCATCCCCGCAGTATCGAAGCCGATCGAAGCCACCCCGGTGTATTCCTTCAACTCGTTGATCAATGCCAGATTTTGCAAGGTGCTTTCCGTAAGCCGGGAGCGCAAGGTGAAGTTTTCCTGCCTCAGGCTCTGATTGCTCTCGATGGTCTTTAGCGAAGCCACAAAAGGGAAAAACAGGGTGTTCCCAAAAAACGCTGCCTTGGCTGAACGCATCTCCTCATCTCCGATCATCATTGCGATGGAGGTCAATAACAGGACTATGGGCATGATGTAGCGTTTCAAATTCATCCAGTGTAGACCCGCTGTCCCACAAGGGGATCAGTTGTACTAGTGTCTTCTGGCTCTATAAGCCGGCTAATCTTCAATTTTCTTGATCAAAACCTGGCGATAGCGGTCGATATCGTCCAACACCATCCCGGCGCCTTTTACTACGCATTCCAGCGGGTCTGGAACTACGTGCACCGGCAAATCCACGGTTTTACGGATCTTCTCGTCCAAGCCTTTCAACAAGGCACCCCCGCCGGTAAGGAATATCCCGCGCTCCGCGATATCTGCAGAAAGCTCCGGCGCGGTACGCTCAAACAGGCGTTTGATGGCGTCGATCATGGTGGTGACGGTCTCAGAGATGGCTTCGCGGATCTCTTCCGAGGATATCTTGATTGTCACCGGATAACCGGAAACGATATCTCTGCCGCGAACATCCATGCTAAGCTCTTGCTTGAGCGGATACGCACTACCAATGGTGGTTTTGATCTTTTCAGCGGTCTGGATTCCCACATGCAGATTGTTCTTTTTGCGCAAATAGCTGATCACATCTGTATCAATCTTGTCTCCACCCACTCTGATGCTGTTGTGTACCACAATATGAGAGAGGGAGATCACCGCTATTTCAGAGGTTCCACCACCGATATCCATCACCATATTACCACAGGCTTCGTCGATCGGTAAATCCGCCCCAATCGCAGCCGCAACCGGTTCGGATATCAGATACACTTCCCGCGCTCCGGCGTGTAATGCGCTATCCCGAACCGCGCGTTTCTCCACTTCAGTGATCCCGGATGGCACGCATACGATAACTCTGGGACGCACTAGCAGACGCTTTTTTTGCGCCCGCATGATAAGATTGCGCAACATCAGTTCGGTAACCTGAAAATCCGCAATCACACCATCCTTGAGGGGCTTGATCACCCGGACTTCATCTGGGTTCTTGCCCAACATTACCTTGGCTTGCTGCCCGATGGCGATGATCTTCCTGCTGTCTGTGGAAACTGCCACTACAGAAGGTTCATCGATCACTACTCCGCCGTTCTTCTTATATACGAGGGTATTTGCAGTACCCAAATCTATCGCTATATCATTCGTCATCATTCCGAAAAAATCAAATATGGACATCCATTACCTCTTTTCTGGGCATCAAAATTGGGTGGTCTATGCCTGATAAACACAATAAACCGATATTTACACTTTTCTGAAAGCCATATGGCTGTCAAGAAAAAATGAAATCCACCATTACCGCTTGAAACAACCTGATTATCCCGCTCATTTAAAACGCACCTTGTATGTTGCACTACCTAACTTTACAAGCGCCGAATCCTGCGGGTACTGAGGAAATCCAAACCCTTTGTGGTAACACCATATTCCCCCGCCTATTGTAACTCACCCCCATTCCCCAAAGGAATCGCCAAGCCGTCTTGATGCAGTGCAGACTGCTTCGAAACGGCTTGGACACTCTCTTGCGATGGCTTGTAGCAATGAGTGTGCTACCTGCCAAAGTAACGCTACTTGCCTGCTACGCTGATTCCATCAAGCATAATGGCAGGCAACTTACGGCCTCCCATGGGATGCGAGACATTCTCGATATCCACGATGTTTTTCAGATCATCATAGATGTTTCCGGATAGCATACAGTCTTTGACCCTACCGATGATTTTGCCGTTTTCGACCAGCATCCCGCTTGCCACCCCCACGGAGTATTCGCCATTCAGGATGTTTCCGGAATGCGCTCCCATCAGAGAATAAACGATAAGTCCATGGTCCAGGTTGGAGATCATTTCCGGCAAACTCTTGCTGCCCGGGTCAACAATGGAATTGATGATTGTAGCTCCCGGCAGGGATTCTATCGATGGACGAAAACCGTTTCCAGTAGCCTCTTTACCCAGTTTATTGGCATAGAACAAGTTCAGGGGAATCGCCTTGAACACGCCATTTTCAAAGAAATGCAGAATCCTGGTGGGGCTACCTTCGTCATCAAATCCTGTTGCAGAAACAAGCTCAGAATCCAAAGGATTTTGCCAGTAAGTGAATTTATCGGAGAATATCTGCTCGCCCTCACGGTTGAAAAGCGGGGATATACCACTCAGCATGTTTACGGGATGTAACGCTTCGTTTATGCGCCAGAGCAACATATAAAGTGCTTGTGAATGAAAGATCACCGGCATTTTGCCCGTATTGGGTATCACTTGATTTTGGCAGATATCGTAGAGGCTGATCATTTCATCCAGTTCTTCATAATTGATGCCACACACACACGCCCCTATGTGTTGGGTTACCAGACCGGAACCGGTTCCGGGAAAAATCATCCGGGCTTGCACGCCAAAGTGAGATTTTTTCCGGCTGAGATATGTGCCGGAAGTGTTTCTGAGTTCCGAACTACTTGTACCAAACCAATACGCGAGATTGAATTGAGCATTAGTTCTGGATTTTACATAGTTGATAACATCGTTGCCGCTTTGGATCAGCTGTTTTTTATCGAATGTCTGGATTGCGGGATCGTAGCCAATACACTCCGCTGGTAAGGCGGTAACGGGAAGTTTATACTTTGCTTCAGCACCGTATTCGGACGACAGAATAGCCTGGCTCACCAAAGCCTCCGGTTCCAGCAGGTTGCGAGTGTGGGCAAAGCCTACGCGTTCGTTCTTGATGACTCTCAGAGATAATCCGGAGCTTAACGAACTATCTGCACCGTCCAGCTTTCCATCTACAAAACTGATGTCATCAGAGCTTTTTTCGGTATAATACAGATCTGCTTGATCTGCTTGGGAAGCGGCAATCTTCAATAGCTTTTCCATTATCTTCCTCCTACAGTGAGTTCATCTACCAAAACATGCGGACCGCCGTGACAGGATCGGATATTGGTCTGCTCTTTGCCGCAACCGCCCACTTCTTTTAGCTCGAAGTCTTTACCGATCATACTTACTCCCAAAAGTGTCTTGTAGAGATTTCCCACGAGATTGATATCGCGGATCATGCCGGCGAACTTTCCGCCCTTCACGATGTATCCATATTGCGCGCCGAAAGTGAAGTTTTCTCCGGTGGTTTACCCTCCCATCGGATCCCCGATGTACAATCCGTCTTCCATAGATGCCATCAGTTCATCCAAAGAGTAGCGATCAGGTTGTATAAATATGCAACCCATGCGAACGATAGGAGCATAGCGGAAATCCTCCGCAATACTATGTCCGGAAATGGATTCTCCCATTTCAGCGGCAGTGAAACGATCGTGCAAACGGCCGGTAAGCACTCCATTTGTCATCAGATTCACCCTACGCACTGGCACCCCCTCGTCGTCGTAGCGATAGTAGCCTAATTGATTGGACATGGTGGCATCATCGATGATGTTCAATTCATCAAGTCCCAGCCTTGTTCCCAGCTTCATCTTCTCCCGTATAGAGGGAAGGTCGCGCACGATATCCGCCTCCGAAAAGTGGCCGAAAGCCTCATGTGTAAAGACCCCCGTCATGCCCGGGTTCAGGATCATCTTATAGGTTCCGGCTCTAACCGGCTCCGCTTTGAGTAGGTCTGCAGCAATCTTCGCTTTGTTAAGCGCTTCCTGCTCCCGGTTTCGCACACGCTGGAATCCGTCACTACCTCCAAAGGCAAAGCGAACGGGCTGGGTGAGAGCTCCATCCTGGGCAATAATTGCCCCGGAAAGCCGGGTGGTGACAAGCTCTTCGTTGATGCGGGTGCCTTCACTATTCAGGTAATACTTGTTGCGATAGACATCATCGTAGGTAATATCCACATTTACGATCCTGGGCTGGGCAAAGAGCAGCTCGGAATAGGCATTTGTGAGCTCCTTCTTCTCGCCCAGAGAAATGTGGCGGGGATCTTCTGCCAGCTTTACTTTTACGGTATCCACCACCACTGGTGCCGGAGCCAGTTGCTTTGGTTTAACCTTGTTTCCAGCTAGGATTTCAGCATTTTCCACCGCTTTCCTGATTGCGGCTTCCGCTTGTTCCGGACGGGTGAAATTCACTGTAGCCAACGCACCTTTATGCAGCACGCGCAACACATATCCATCTCCTGTGTTAGCATCGCAAACACGAATCTCCCTTTTGTTTATGCGCACCTGTTCCACGTGCTTGGTCTCATAACGGATGTCGTAATAGTCCACCTTCAATGAGGCGGTCATTTTCTCCAAATAGTCGATCATAGTATCTCCTGTTCAATCTTTTTTTTAGAGGCTTGTTGGCATGGGAATCGGGGGACTGTAGAAACCCCTGAGCAGGTTTTGAGTCCAGCCGAGATATTGGCAATCTGTCTGGTAGAAATCGTAGTATCCGAGATTTTCAGGCTGAAACCTGGAACCTTTATACAGGCGTCGGGAAGCGATTTGATCGAGAGTGGATTCCGGCAAGGCAAGAGCGATGGTATTTGCCCATTTTGCGTAGGCACTACGTCCTGCCTCGGTAAGCAGGATCTTGGTATGGGGCTTCTTGCCTTTGAAGCTCTTCTTGATCTTGATATAGCCCCCGGCAGCGAGTTTGGATAGATGCGTGGTGATATTACCAGAGGTTAGCGAAGTGGTCTCCATCAGTTCAAGATAATCCAGCGATGTGTTCTTGCTGAGGAGCAGAATAATCATCAATCGGGCAGGATTATGCACGATCTGGTCGAGGGCGGCAATTTGATTTATCACGATATCTTTCATGGTACTTCCTTATATATTCAACTGAGCATGAGCCCTCACTGAGTATTCATCGGGCTGGCGGCCTCATCATGCGGCAAAGTATCTTGAAATTCAAAATAACTTTTCTGTCAAGGCTTTTCTGCCGCTTATCAATCTCACCCAGTTTTGGAAGATAGATTGCTCCACAATTCCATTACGATATGTAAGAGGTGAATATGGAAAGATATGCAGCATATTGCGGGCTTTATTGCGGAGCTTGCACTAGCATGATCATGAAAGACAGAGCTGACGGTGTTGCTACCGCGCTACAAATGCAGTTAACTACGAACGACAGCCCCTGTGGTGGATGCAGATCTGCCGATATGGCTGATTGTGAGTTTGTAAAATGCAACCGGGATCATGGAACGGAGAGCTGTGCCTTCTGTACAGAATTTCCCTGTCCCAGGATTGTGTCCTTCAAAGGTGAAGAGTGGGAGCATCATCAAGTGGTAATTGATAATCTTATGCGTATCAAAGAAATAGGCATCCCTGCTTGGATCGAAGAGCAGAAAGAGCGCTGGAAATGTCCCAGTTGTGGAAGCAGAACCGCGTGGTACCAACAGTCTTGCCCCGCTTGCGGAGAAATCATCACTAACTATATGTGATTTCTTATTATTGATGAAGTAGATATACTGTTTGCCTTGGTCTCCTGAAAGCCCCACCTCGATTCCAGCAAGTGTTCCGGATCACGAACATATGCTTGCCCAATCTAAACCAGATCCGTTGACCAAGACAAATCATCAGTTAAGTGGTTTTAGCGATTTATATTGACGAAAATTTGCGCTTATTATAGATTGTAAACACGATTGTTTTCGTATGTTATGCGAATACAGAGGAAAAAGAAATTTACGAATATACCCTGGAGGAAGAGATGCTGCAAGGATCTTATGTTGCTCTCATTACGCCGTTTAAGAATGGCAGTATAGACTGGAACGCCCTGGAAAATTTAATCAATTTTCATGTAGAAAATGGTACCAACGGAATACTGCTTTTGGGAACCACCGCCGAGACTGCCGCGCTTGCCAGCGACGAAAAGGACGCGCTTCTGCGCTTCGCCATGCAAAGGATAAATGGTAGAGTTCCTGTGATGATCGGCACTGGAACCAATAACTACATGCAAAGCCTTGCATATACCAAGAAAGCGGAAGAACTGGGAGCAGATTCTGCCCTTGTGATCACGCCCTATTACATCAAACCCACCCAAAACGGCATGTATGAATACTTTAAGAACATCGCCTCCAAAGTGAAGATCCCGATTGTGATCTACAACGTTCCGGGACGCACCGGGGTAAACATAGCGGCAGAAACCACCATCCGCCTTGCCCAAGAATGCCCGAACATCATTGGCATCAAAGAAGCAAGCGGCAACCTGGTTCAAGCTACAAACATCCTGAAAGAAACTCCGGAGACTTTCAGCCTGATGAGCGGAGAAGATGCGTTGAACATGCCTCTGATGGCTATCGGCGCTAAGGGCTGCATCTCTGTAACCGCCAATGTGGTGCCCCGCCTGATGAGCGAACACATCGCCAGCTGCCTGAACATGGATTTTGCCACTGCCCGCGAGCAACACAAACATTTAGCGTGGCTTAATGATCTGATGTTCATCGAAACCAACCCCATCCCCGCCAAGGAAGCCTTGCATATGATGGGCATGATCGCCCCAGAATTCCGCCTGCCGATGTGTAGATTGCAGGATAAAAACCTACAAACTCTAAAAGAAGGACTCAAAGCCTACAAGCTGATCTGAGATATCTTACCAAGGAATAAATCATGAAAAAAGCAGAACTGTTATACGGTTTTGAACTTATTCAAAGCCAGGAAATCCGTGAACTGAATTGCCACTTCAAGCGCTATCGCCATGTAAAAAGCGGCGCAGAGCTGATCCACTTGGCCTGCGAGGATAATAACAAGGCATTCAACATCACTTTCAAGACCATCCCCGAAGACGATACCGGTTGCCCGCACATTTTGGAGCACTCCGTTCTCAATGGCAGCAAAAACTACCCCGCCAAAGGTACTTTTATGGAGCTGGTCAAAGGCAGCCTCAATACTTTCATCAACGCCATGACCTCTTCGGATTGGACCAGCTATCCCGTCGCTTCCACAAACGACAAGGATTTTGTGAATCTAATGCGGGTATATCTGGATGCCGTGCTGTATCCCAATATCTACAGCGACCCCCGCATCCTAGATCAGGAAGGCTGGCACTACGAACTCTTTTCTGAAGATGAGCCGATCAACTATCGCGGTGTGGTTTACAACGAGATGAAAGGCGCATTCTCCTCCGTCGATAGCGTGATCAGCAGATATTCCATGCACGCCCAGTTTCCAGATACACCCTATGGCTTTGAAAGCGGGGGTGATCCCGAAGCTATCCCTCAACTCACGCACGAGAAATTCAAGGCATTCCATGCCAGATACTACCACCCTTCAAACAGCAAGATCTGGCTCTATGGAGATATGGATATAGATGCTACCCTGAAGATCATCGATGAAGAGTATCTCAGCAATTTCACCGACCCCGGAATCCGGATCGAACTGCCAACACAAAAAGCATTCAAAGCCCCACTCAAGCTAAAACACGAGTACCCTCTGGCGGATGGTGTCAACCCGGATGAAGAATACTATCTGGCGCTCAACTTCAGCTATGGCAAAGTAACCGATAAGTACTTGGATCAGAAGCTTTCGTTACTCGCAGAGCTCTTGATGCACAACCCGGCATCGCCTTTGAAAAACGCTATCCGCGAATCCAAGCTCTGCAAGGATTCCCATATCTCGGTGCAGACCGATATCCTGCAACCCACCATTACCTTGGTCTGCAAACATGTGAGAAAAGAGAACCTCGAGCCGCTGTCTGCTCTCATCCGTAAAGAAATCGAGCGCATCAGCAAGGAAGGGTTTGACAAGAAGATGATGGAAGCAATCATCAATTACAAGGAGTTCTTCCTGAGGGAAGCTCAATTGAACCGCTTCCCCAAAGGTTTATTCTACAACCTATATAGCATTGGTCTATGGAATCACGGGGGCGATCCCCTAGATTTTCTTGCTTTCGAAGGCTACCTCGAAGAGCTGCGCAAAGGGCTGCAGGAGCCAGTCTTTGAAGATCTCTTGCGTGCAGCATGCATCTCCAACACCCACCAAAGTGAGATCCACTTCGAGCCCATTCCGGGCCTGATCGCGCGGCAAGAAGCTGAAACCCGCGCCAAGCTGGATGCCTATAAAAAGACCCTCAACCCTGAGCAAATCAAAGAACTTGTGGAATACAACAAAGCACTCAAACAATGGCAGGAAGAACCAGACAGCGATGAAGACCTGCACAAGATCCCGCTACTCAGCTTGAGCGATGTGGATCCCAAAGCACAAGATCTACCGTGTGAGATACAGAGATACAAAGAATTCACGCTTTTGAAACACGCGGTCCACACCAATGGCATCGTGTATTTCAAGCTTTACCTGGATCTCGATCATGCCACTACCAACGAACTTCCCTGGATCAGGCTTTACACCCAGCTTGTGGGGCAGATAAACAGCCAGAACTTCAGCTTTGGCGAGCTCTCGAATGAGATCAGTAACCATACCGGTGGCATCACCCTTCAGCTTGATATTGCAAACAGTTACCAGACCCCGGATGATATTCTGCCCAAATTGATTCTTTCTGGCAAGGCAATTGCCGCTAAAACACCCAAACTGATGGAACTGTGCGCTGAATACGCCATCAAAGCCCTCTTGGATAGCCCCACCCGCCTGAAGAGTCTGATTCAAGAGATCAAAGCTTCGATGGAAGAGACTGTGATCAATGGCAGTATGCAGATCGCGATCTGGAGAATGTTTGCCCCCTTCAGCGAATATTATGCTCTGCGGGATCAGGTCTTTGGCCTAGCATATCTGAACTTCCTTAGCGATCTCTGCCAGGATCTCGATACCGATATCGACAAGATCATCGGCGAACTGAAGTGGGTGCAAGATCATTTCTTCAACATCAATAAAGCGACCATTAGCATCACCGCGAACGAGGAATTGATCCCGGAAGTTACCGGATCCCTGCCGATCCTCGTGAATCAGCTTAGTACGGAAGAGTTCGAGCCGGTAGCAAGGGAATTTGTAACCCGAAACATCAACGAAGGCATTGCCGCGCCGATTAAGATCCAATATGTGATCAAGGGCGGCAACTTCTTCCGCAAAGGCTATTCCTATTCTGGCAGACTAAAGGTGCTCTCGAACATTCTATCCAACGAATTCCTCTACAAAGAACTGCGCGTGAAAGGTGGCGCTTATGGTGGTGGAGCGAGTTTTGGCTTGGATGGATATCAGTATTTCTATTCCTACCGGGATCCCAACCTCAGAGAGAGCTTGGAAGTATACGACAAGGTGCCGGATTTTATCCGCACATTCCAATGCAGCAAGCGCGAGATGGACAAATACATCTTGGGAGAAATCTCCATCATGGACTATCCAAAAACCCCGGAAGCCATTGGTGCCCAAGCGGATCGAGACTTTATCACCGGCTTTACCCAAGCCGACCGGCAACAGATCCGAGACGAAGTGCTCGCCACAAACCTGCAAGACCTCCGGCAATATGCGGAAATGGTGCAAGCCATCATGGATAATAACCACTTTGCCGTATTGGGAAACGAAACCAGAATCAAAGAAGAAGCCGAGCTCTTCGACCTCGTAACCCCTATCTTCAAGAAGTGAAACAAAAAGACAAGAAACAATCTCTGAAATTCTCCGGCAGGATGAAGAACATCAGCCTGCCGGACTTTGATATCTTGGACGAAATCGGGCCGGACAACGAGTTCAAGATCGCCCGCACCGCAGAAAAAAGACACGTTCACAACAAACGGAACATGCTTCTGGAAAGAGGACGCGTGATTGAGGTAATGAGCAACTACCAATGCCATGTAAAGATGCAGGAGAAGGTGGTTACCGCCTCCATCGGGGGTAGGCTGAAACAGTTTAAGAACCACAGTAGCGCGATTCTCGCCGTGGGCGACTACGTGGAGGTGGATACCTCTCCCGCCCCGGATTATCGGATCGAGAACATCCTTCCCCGCAAGAACAGCCTCATCCGATACGGTACCGGCACCTTCCAAAAAGAGATTGCTCTGGCGGCAAACATCGACCAATTGGTGATCACTTGTTCATGGAGAATGCCCATGTTCAAGCCGGGTTTGGCGGATCGGTATCTGATCCTTGCCAATAAATTCCACATCCGCCCGATCATCGTAATCAACAAAATTGACCTCTGTGAGGATTTTGTTGATCTGGAAGATGAGATCAGCTATTACCGAGAAAGCGGAATCAAGGTGATCCTCAGCTCTACCGTTACCGGAGCTGGAATTGAAGAGCTTAAGGAAGAACTTAAGGATATGGATTCCGTATTCTCCGGACACTCTGGAACCGGAAAAAGCTCGCTGATTAACAGCCTGGAACCTGGCTTGGAATTACTTACCGCCGAAGTGAGCGACTTCAACGAAAAAGGTAAACACACCACCACCCAAGCGATCATGCTACCCTTCAGCTTTGGCGGATACCTGATCGATACTCCCGGGATCAAGACCCTTACTCTGAACCAAGAAGACGAAGCCCGGATTCCCAAGCTCTTTCCCGGTTTTGATCGCTTTTATCCGCATTGCCGTTACAGGGATTGCAAACACATTCAGGAAGAAGGTTGCGCCATCCTGGAAGCTGTTGATAATGGCGATTTGGACCCTCTCCGTTACGAATCCTACCGTTGGATCATGCAGAATATATGAGGAACTTCGCCGTTTTTATCAACCCCGGTTTTGCCGGTAAGGATGAGATCTTCACCCTGCTGTTTCGCCTCAGGGAAGAGGACAAAGCCCAGAATACCTCCGGGAAATACCTGCGCTTTTTTGGCGATTGCTCTCAAACCGAGATATTGCGAGAACCCGTACAAATCGTGGATTTTGAGACCACAGACGAATTTCAACCCATAGATTGCATCCTTGTTTTTGGTGGGGATGGAACAATCTTGAAAGCCAAGGAACTCGCCCTCAAGACTTCCGCTCCGATCTTAGGTATAAATCTAGGTTATCTGGGCTTTCTATCCGAAAGCACTCTGCCGGAGATCAGCGCTTCCATCCGGGATCTGGTGGCAGGAAAGTACAAAATATTATCCCGTATGTTGATTACATGCACGCTGAAACGGGGTAATGTGACCATCCACCAAAGTGAAGCTTTGAACGACGCCGTAGTGTATAAAGGCGAGAACCCCGGGCTTATCAATGCCCGCATCTTTGCCGGAGGACGCTATGTGTTCGACGCACGTTGCGACGGCATGGTAGTTTCCACTCCCACCGGCTCTACTGCCTATTCTCTCTCTGCCGGCGGTCCAATCCTTGCCCCCCAGATGCGTGCCATGGTGCTTAGCCCTTTGAATCCGCATCTCTTGACGATCCGTCCGATGGTTTTCCCTGCGGAAGAAAAGATCCTCTTGAAGATCTACAAGCTTTCTCAGCCTGCCTGGTTACAGATGGATGGCAGCAATGTCTGCCCTGTGGAAGATCAAGACGAAATCCACATCTCTGCCTCCCCCCGGGAAGTGAAGTTTATAAAGCTTTCCAAGCGCACATTTTATCGCATTCTGCGCAATAAAATGCATCTGGGTAAATAATGCTGAGCGAAATCTACATCCGAAACTACATCTTGGTGCCGGAATTGCGCTTGCCCTTCAAGCCCGGCCTTACAGTAATCACGGGAGAAACCGGGGCGGGAAAATCCATCCTTGTCGGCTCGATTGGCATCATCTTTGGCGACAACCCCGCAGGCCTGGAGCCATGGGACAAAAGCAAGCCCATCTATCTGGAAGCTACCTTTCGCCCCAAGGAAGACGACGAACTACTAAGCTACCTGAAGAGCATCGCCGGCGAGGATGAGGAGGAACTGCTTCTTGCCAGGGAGATTTCCAAAAACGGGAAGTCTGCCTACTTCATCGGCGGAAGAAAGGTAAACGCCTCCGTAATGAAAGGCCTGAAACCATTGCTTCTGGATTTTCATCATCAACGTGATCAACAGAAGATTCTCGCCCCTGCTTACCAACTTCTCCTTTTGGATCGATATGCCGGATGCCTCAAACTGCGGGAGGACTATCGTAGCCTATGGCGGGAACTGAAACGGCTAAAGACGGAGCTGGACGACATGATCCACCAGCGGGAAGAACAGAGCCGGATGATAGAGCTCTACCGCTACCAATACGCAGAACTGGAAAGCGCAAATCTCAAACCCGGGGAAGAACATACCTTGCAGAAAGAGTATGAGTTGCTCTCCCACTCCATGGATATTCTACAGATGGCGCAAAGCATGAATGAGTGCATGTTTGAGAGCGAGAATAGCATCTTCGACCAAATCAGCCATTTTTCGGCTCAGATCAATCATTTTCGGGAGTTGAACCCTGCGATCTCAAACGCAGCGCAATCCCTTGGTGAAGCCCTCGAAGCCCTTAACTCCACATCCTTCGAGCTTTCGCAGATAATGGATAGCATAAGCGCAGATCCGCTTCGCCTTACCGAGATAGAAGATCGGCTGGACTTGATAAACTCCCTGTTGCACAAACATAAAGTGAAGTCTGTGGAAGACTTGCAACAGCTCATCTCCCACCGTGAGCGCGAGATTCTCGTAGCCCAGGATTTTGACAAAGCCATCGATACCACCCGCAAGAAGCTGGAAAACGGTGAGTTAGAGCTTACCGACAAAGCAAATGAACTAAGCGCTGTCCGGAACGATGCCGCCGCAAAACTTAGCCAGGAACTACAAACCAGCATTCGCAAACTGGCAATGCAAGATGCCAGATTTGAGATAAGGATTGACAAAAATCACAAGGCTGATAATCTAGAATCCGATGCCTTGTCTGCCCTCTCCATCCTCAGCGAAACCGGTCAAGATACCGTGGAATACCTGTTTTCTGCAAACCCCGGTAGCGATCTAAAAAGCCTGTCCGCTGTCGCCAGCGGTGGTGAAATGAGCAGAATTTTATTGGGCATTAAAGAAGTATTGGTAAACAAAGAAAGCGCTCGTTTGCTGGTCTTGGATGAAATCGATTCTGGAATCGGTGGCAAGACGGCAGACAACGTGGCAACATGCATTGCCGGGATAGCCCAAAGGCGTCCTGTGCTTTGTATAACGCACCTGGCTCAGATCGCGGCAGTGGCAGATACCCACATTGCCGTGAATAAGGATGCCGATTCCAAGACGAGTGTAACCCTGCAGGTTCTCAGCCCTGCTCAGAGGATCCCGGAGATCGCCCGCATGCTCTCCGGAGATGCTTCAAACTTGGCTCTGAAACATGCGGAAGAACTTATTAATAAACATTAAAAAGAGGAACGAAGTGGACAAAAAGACAAGAAGAAGAGTACATGGAATTGCAATCTTTATAGTGTTTCTGGCGCTAGCTGCGACCATCGTGCAGTTCCAGAATCAGGGAACTAAGAAGCCTACCTTCAATTTCAAAACCAGTGCCAATGAGTACCGGGATCTGAAATTCATCAACAAAGCTCAGATCAGTTTTAGCGCGGAAAATATCACCAAAGCCCAGGAAGGCATCAATAAAATCATGAACGAAAAGGGCAAACAGCGCATCCGCAAACAAAACGAGGGTAGCTTTGGGGCTTATATCTTCACCGTTCCCCAGAGTGAATTGGAGAGCATTACTCAGGAACTAAAAACCTTTGGCTATGTGGGAACTCAAACTGAACAAATTGACACTTCGCTGGTAAACCTCGATTACGATACCGAAACTGCCCGCCTCGCCAGCTACGAAAATGAACTGGCTGATCTGGACAAAGTTCGCTTTCCTTCCGAACAGCAAAACCGCCGCAAGGAAACCCTGCATGGCTTGATTCAACAATCCCGCGGGAATCTGGACAAACTTCGCGAGGGCGAAAACACCCTGTTGTATCTTACTCTCAGTCCGCGTCAGAAGAATAGTAACCTGATCGTAACTGTGAAAAACCTGACGATGATGTATCTTTTCTGGCTGGGAATCTTCGCTGTGGGTATGGTTCTGGTATATTTTGGTGCCAAGCTTTTGATGTACTTCCTCTCCGCTTTAGGTATCCGCGGCCTTACCGCAGGAGGCTTGGGCAGCAGCTATAACTATGGCGGTTATGGCAGCTATTCAAATTATGCGCGTTACGGTTCCCGCTATGCTTATGGTGGCGGCAGCAAACGCAAGATCAAACGTATATACAAGGATAAAAATGCCTCCACTAATGAAGGCGAAAACGACGAAGCCAAATAACAGCTTTCGCAGGAGCTCATTATGGAACTTTTAGCATGGCACGCTTGGATGATATTAGGGATACTTTTCATCATCATCGAGATCTTCGACCCGGCATTCTTCTTCGTTTCTCTGGGTATAGGTGCCATTGTGACCGGTCTTTTTGCACTCTTACCCTCTATGAAGGATAATATTCTGCTGCAGATATTCCTCTTCGCGATCTTCAGTTTCATCGCCTTCCTCTTCGCCCGTAAAATGGGCAAGAAGATCCTTGCCAATCCGGGCCAGGAAACGAATGTCTATGCCCTCAAAGGGAAGTTCGCCTTCGTAACCACAAAAATCCACACCGATGACAAAGGCAGAGTGAAAGTAGGCGGTGAAGAGTGGGTGGCAATATCTGAAGACAACCTCCCCATAGATATCGGAGAGAAAGTAGTAGTAATGGGAATAGACGGCAATAAACTAATAGTAAAGAAAGCCTGATAATATAATCGATGCCCGGTCCCAGGATCGGGCATCTCATTTTTAAGGAGCTATGATGAACAGAAGTGCATTGTTGATATTTTACTTCAGCCTCTGTCTTGCAATACTTACGTCTTGCGGCCCCAAAAGCAGCGACGTTTTGAGGATCGGCATGAACGTCGAGTTCCCACCGTTCGGCTATAAGGCAGATAGCACTTACGTGGGCGTGGACGTGGATCTGGCTGGCAAAATCGCGGAAAAAATGGATATGCCCTACGAGATTATCGATATGGAGTTTGACACTCTGATCCATGCCTTACTCTCGGAGCAAGTGGATATCGTAATCTCCGCAATGTCGATCACAGCTCAGCGCTCGCGGCAAGTGGAATTCAGCCGCCCTTACTATCTGGCTCATCAGGTGCTGATTTATTCCGACAAAAGCCCAAAGATGCCGGATACCGAGGATGAATTGGGGAAATACCGCTTGGGAGTTCTCCATGGCAGCACTGCTCATAACTACATCATACAGACTCTTGTGGATAGAGACCTGATGTCCATGGACGATCTCTTGGTCTATGTTAGCAATACCGAGGCAATCGAAGACCTTGTGGCGGGTAAACTGGATTTTATAGTGAATGACAACAGCGCTGCCTACGGCTTCTCCCGCCTTTACCCTGTAAAGATCGGTATGAAACTGAACACCGTGGAAGAATATGCAATCGCCATGCCCAGGGACGGCAAGAATAACGAAAGGGTGAACAAAGCTCTACAAGACATCATTGACAGCGGAGAAATGGCTTCCATCATCGCCAACCATATCGAGTAATATTTCTACTACAAAAGCAAACAGCAGAGTGGTGAACTCTGCTGTTTTCTATTTTGGTATCTCTAACTTCGATTATTCGCTTTTCGGCTCTACGCTTACGAACTTCTTGCCTTCTTTTTTGGTGACGAACTTAACGTGACCGTCAATCAGGCTAAATATTGTGAAATCCCTACCGATGCCAACATTGGCTCCGGGGTGGATTTTTGTGCCTTTTTGGCGCACAATGATATTGCCGGCTACAACATATTCCTGCGCGTGTTTCTTCACACCGCGATATTTCGGATTACTGTCACGACCGTTACGACTGCTTCCAACACCTTTCTTATGTGCCATATATCTAAACCTTCCTTAAGCCCGAATATCGGTAACTTTGATCTCGGTGAATTGCTCGCGGTAACCCTTTTTCACCCTGTAGCCTTTGCGGCGTTTGTGATGATAAATTACCTTTTTCTTACCTTTACCGTGCTCGATAACTTCTGCTACGATCGCGGCGCCTTCGACTACGGGAGTGCCAACAAGAACTTCTTCGTCTTTACGAACGAGAAGTACGCGGTCAAATTCAAGCGTCTGACCAGGCTCTGCCGTATTCAGCAAGGGAACGCGAAGTACTGCGTTTTTTTCAGCCCTGAACTGAAATCCTTTAATGTCAACGATGGCGTACATCATATCTCCTTATAATTACTGTATGGAAGAGCATGGTTTTTGGGGAGCCAATATCTGTCAAGCAGAAAGGTTTCCGAGATCCACCCTAACCCATTTGTCGCACAAGTCTCGCTGCTTCTTTCGAGCAGTATCCACTGCTTCAACACGGCATGGCGACTGCATCAGGGAATGGGGATGCCATAATTATGCCCGATGTCTCACTCAATATTTTACCCATTAACCACAAGGCAGCCGCTTTGATGCTTCCCAAAGACATCCCCAACACGGCACAAGAACTCTTCAGGAAGCACTCAGGAAGTTCAGGACACACCCACTTTACGAAGATCGATAATCCACCCCGGCAACGCTGGAGTCTCATTTGCGGAGGCTTGGCTCTTAGTATTAGACGCCCTTGTTTTTTATAATATCCTCTTCTGTGGCAATTCCAAAGCGGAACACAGCTCCGTCATTATCATCGCTCGCTTTTGGCGGGATACACTATGCAGGGGAATAGAATCTCTTCTATGAATCGATAGCAGAGCTTCCAAAATCCGATCTGCAGGATACAGCTGTAATAAAGAATGCCACGTATCGGGATACTCTTCTTTGTTCCAATATAAACTCAGCAAGTGCGCATAGTCTTGGAGCAAACACAGCTCTGCAAAGCTCAAGACATCCGTCTGCAATACTTGATATGGCGGGTTGTTCATCCACAGATATCCGCGCTTGGTTGCAATATCCAGCATGGGGGTGTCTGGCAGAATCTTCAGGATGCCCAATTGGACAGCCGCCGGATCACAGGCGCAAAGCTCGTTCAATGAACGGATCACAGATGCAAAATCCTCTCCCGGCAAGCCCACGAGGAGATCGGTATGGAGGCGAATCTCGGTACGTTGTTTCAGCGCAATCAATACCTTGCGGGATTTTTGCCAGTCCGAGACCCTGCCACATCGTTCTAATACTTCGTCGTTCGTGCTTTGAATGCCCACTTCGAAGCGGATTCTGCCTGCCGGGGCTTTACTTAGGAGCTCAATATCTTTATCTTCGATGAGATCGGGATATATCTCAAAATGCAGATCAAAATCCAGATCGTTTTCGATGGCAAAGCGCCAGATCTCTTTTGCCAATTGCTTCTGAGTGTTGAAACTGCGGTCGATGAATTTTAGAGTTCGGGGTTTTAATGAAGCCAAAACCCGTAGTTCGGAATATAGACGTTTGAAATCCTCCTCCTGTGAGAGATCAAACCGGGCTTCGCGCCGGCAATCCCGGGCGGAAAGGCAATATATGCAACCATAGGGGCATCCGCGAAAGCACTCATAATATATCAGGTGCCCTGCCAGATCCACCTCATCCTCTTGCCGATAGGGAAAGAGAATCTCGGAAAGGGGAAAGTTCGCTCCAGGCTTGGGAACGGAAGTGAATCCGCTTTTAGCCAGTTCATAAAAACTCCGTTCACCAGGTCCAGAAATCACATACACACGGTGATCTGGGAGAAAAGCTCCGGATTCCGGTCCACCAACCACAAAGCGCGTCTGCGGCATGATCTTTGCCAATTCCACCTGCAACTCCTGTAAACAAGTCCGATTCCAGATATAAGCGGAAAAACAGATGATATCAGGCTGCAGGTGATAGACCTCTTCCATGATCTGATGCAAGGGCTCTTTCAGCGTGAAAGCTGCCATCACGGTTTCATAATCCAAATCTCGAATCACTTCACGTAGGTAGTATAGTGCCAGATTGGACTGGCTCCAACTGCTGTTCAAGGCCATAAACAGTATTCTTTTCATGTGGTCAGCATCCGGTGAAGGCTTATGAAGTCAAGGTTTTTCAAAATCACGCACGACAACTTCCAAATAA
The DNA here is from genome assembly GCA_018433885.1 of Candidatus Cloacimonadota bacterium. Lineage (GTDB taxonomy): Bacteria > Cloacimonadota > Cloacimonadia > Cloacimonadales > Cloacimonadaceae > UBA5456. Next base: position 86,292 of record JAHDQK010000049.1, on the reverse strand, counting down.
ATGATTTGCCAACCCTGAGAAGCAGGTTAGCTTGTATATCTATTTGTGATTTATTCCAGAAGTGGATCTTTATGATTTGAGGGGTAATGATGAGGAAAGGCAGTAAGCGTTGCTTTTTTATGGACTATATTCGCTCCCGCGGTGAAGAAATTGACCGAATACTTCTGTACGCCTTTCTGATTTTTGCCTTCGCGCTCTTCATTATCGTGCCCTTTCACGCTAAAACACTCAAGGTGGGGATCGCCCAAAACAAACCCAAAGTCTATTGGGACGAGCAAGGTAATCCTTCCGGAATATTCGTGGACATCCTGGATTACATCGCTGAACAGGAAGACTGGGAGATAGAGTATCAAAAAGCCGCCTGGGATGAGAACCTTCAGCTATTGGAAAGCAATCAATTGGATCTGGTGGCGGATGTAGCCTTCACTACGGATCGTGATAAAATCTACGAGTTTCATCAGATACCCGTCTTGTTCTCCTGGACTCAGATTTTTGCGCGTAAGGGTTTCCAGATATCCAGACTAGAGGATCTCAACGGCTTGCGCGTGGCAGCCTTGAAGAATTCCGTCCAGGCGAGTCTTCTGCAAGAAATGGGCAAAGGATTACACCTAGATATTACTGTGGTGACCGCAACCAGTTTTGATGAAGTATTAGCGCTGGTGAGAGATAACAAGGCGAGTGCTGCGGCTACCAACTACCATTTTGGCAAATTGAATGCCCGCCGCTACAATCTGGAAGAAACGGATATCCTGTTTGAGCCATCCTCTCTGCATTTCGCAGCCCCCAAGGGTCGTCATATCGATATCTTGAAAACGATAGACAAGCATCTGGCAGATCAGAAACGCCGTCCCGATACACAATATTATAGAATCCTGAAAAAGCATACTTCCGAAGAACATGAGCACGGGATACCAATATGGTTGATCTGGGGATCCCTGGCGTTGATCTCGGTTACAATCCTCCTGCTGGTCACGGTGATTATCTTCAGGCATCAGGTTCATAAACGCACAGCCGAACTCAAGCGAGCCAATCAGGACATGGAAAAGCGCATCGAAGAACGAACCGAAGAACTCTCGCTGGCAATGCATAAAGCACAGGTAGCGGATATGCTGAAATCCGCATTCCTTGCCACGATGTCCCACGAACTGCGTACTCCCCTGAATTCTGTGATCGGTTTCACCGGAATTCTCCTCAGACAAATGCCCGGTCCGCTGAACGATGAACAAAAGAAAATGCTCTCCATCGTTCAAAATAGCGCACGCCATCTGCTTTCCCTGATCAACGACGTGCTGGATATTTCCAAAATCGAAGCCGGAGAGCTTGAGCTGCATATGAAGGAAATCGAACTGGTACCGATCATTGAGGATGTGTTTGCCCTAATCAACCCTCAAGCCGAGGAGAAAGGCTTGGAATTGAACCTGAGAGTAAGCGATCATCCACGTTTTATAATTGTGGACGAACGCCGGTTTGAACAAGTGCTGATCAACCTAATGGGCAATGCGGTAAAATTCACCTTCCAGGGCAAGATAACTCTTAGCTACTACGCAGAAAACAACTTCCTGATCCTCCGCATCGAAGATACCGGAATCGGCATTCCCAACGAAATGCTGAGTAAACTATTCCAACCCTTCATGCAAGTGGATATGGGGATCGATCGCAAATTTGAGGGTACAGGCTTGGGGCTCTTCATCAGCCGAAAAATCATCGAGATGATGGGGGGGAGCATCGAAGTTCAGAGCGAACCCGACAAGGGGAGCTGTTTTACAATCAAGTTGCCTCTATCCCCGCAGGAGACGCCATGCGAAAACGAGTCCTGCTGATCGAAGACAACCCCGAGAACTTTTTCTTGATGCAATATCTGTTGGAAAAAGGCGGATTTCAGGTGATGGGTGCAGATAATGGCTGGTTAGGAATCGAAATGGCGCTTTTTAATATTCCGGATATAATATTATTGGATATTCAATTACCCGGTATGGATGGATACACGGTAATGCGCAGACTGCGGAGCACGCCGGAATTGGCGAAGATCCCGATCGTGGCGGTTACTTCCTATGCCATGGCGGGGAATCGCGAGCTCGCCCTGCAAAACGGAGCTAATGGATATATCGAAAAACCCATTGACCCGGATGCCTTTACTGGGCAAATTGAAGCTTTCCTGAATAGCAGTAACACTGAGGTACCAAAATGAGAATCCTGAACGTGGACGATCAAGCCGATAACTTGTATCTGTTGCAAAGTCTTCTAAGCAACGATGATAACCAGATCTTTGATGCCAAAAATGGTAGAGAAGCTCTTAACATCCTCCAAGAAAAGGACATCGATCTGGTTATCAGCGACATCCTGATGCCCGTTATGGACGGGTTTGCTCTTTGTCGAGAAATCCGCCGCAACCAGAAGTACCGCCATATCCCCTTCATAGTATATACCGCCACATATAAAGGAGACCAAGATGAACTCTTGGCACGTAAAATCGGTGCCGATGAGTTCATCATCAAGCCCTGCGAGCCGGAAGAGTTTATGGAGCGCGTGAATCGGGCTATCGCCAAACGCAAAATAAACATGGAATCCGAGCCTCCGGAAATCCAAAACGATGAAACCGTGTTGAAGCTCTATAACGAACGCTTGGTTCGCAAACTGGAAGATAAAATGCTGGAGATGGAAAACGAGGTGAGTGAGCGAAAAAAAGCCATTGATGCCCTTCAGCGAAGCCAAGAGCTTTTGCAAGCTACTCAAACACTCAGCAAACTGGGCGGCTGGGAGTATGATCTCGATACTCAAGAGACATATTGGACAGATGAAATGTATCGCCTGCATGATCTTGATAAGGATTGTGCCCCAGAAGAATTGGCATATCTAAGCATGGCTGGTTATCCAGATGAGAGCAAAGCCCTTCTGCAACAATACATAGAGGATCTCGCTACCAACGGTAACCCATATAATCTGGAAACATGGTACACTACCAAAGGAGGGCGCAAGATCTTCATCCGCACCAGCGCTGAAGCAAAATGGGAAGATGGCAGAATCCGCAGAATAATGGGCACGTTTCAGGATATCACTGAAAGCAAGGAAGCAGAAATCAGACAACATGAACTGATGGAACAGCTACGTCAGGCTCAGAAACTGGATTCGATTGGTCAGCTTGCCGGTGGAGTGGCTCATGACTTCAATAATGTCCTCACCGTGATCCTGGGCTATTCCGAAGAAATCATGAACAATTTGCACGATCAAGACCCCTTGCGCCAAGATATCCAGGAAATCATCAATGCCGGTCAAAGAGCTTCCAGCCTCACCCGGCAGCTCCTGACCTTCAGCCGCAAGCAAGTGATCAAACCGGAACTGATCAACCTCAACGATACCATCACCAATCTCTCAAAAATGCTAATGCGGCTGATCGGTGAAGATGTGGATTTCATTCTTAATCTCGGAGATGATGTACCGTCTATCATGGCAGATATTGGTCAAATAGAACAAGTGATCATGAACCTCGTTATAAACGCCCGTGAGGCCATGCAAATGGGAGGTAGGCTAACAATAAGCACATTCAAGTACGAAGCCGAACCGGAATTTCGTAAACACCACAGGATGATCGCGGGAAACACCTTCGCCGTGCTCAAAGTTGAAGACACTGGATGTGGGATGGATAAAAGCACGCTGGAACATATCTACGAACCCTTCTTCACAACTAAAGCGAAAGGGCACGGAACGGGATTGGGGCTTCCCACGGTTTATGGTATCGTCCGACAGGCATCCGGGCATATCAATGTGGACAGCGCTCCGGGCAAGGGTGCCACCTTTGTGATAATGCTTCCCGCCGCCAATGATGAACCCCAAACCGAACAGAAACTAGAAGTTCAGATAATCCCCGAAGGGAACAAAGAACTGGTGCTGATAGTGGAGGATGATCCCTCGATCTCGGATTTGAGCGGAAAGATGATCCAAAAGATGGGTTATCGGGTAATGCTTGCCGAAAGCGCAGACAAGGCTATCGTCATGATAGAAGACGAAGGCTTGCGCCCTGAACTGGTGATCTCGGACGTGGTCATGCCCGGATTAAGTGGTCTGGAACTGGCTGCCATTATCCGTTATAAGCATCCCGAAATGAAGGTCATCCTGATGTCGGGCTACACCGAACAGGTGATCATGAAACACGGAGAAATGGACCCCAACATACCCTTCCTGCATAAACCCTTCACCCGGCAGGAGCTTCAGGACAGGATCACCCAAGTGATGCAAAAAAGATAGTAACTCGATGTATCTTCCTATGCCTCATCCAGTTGGCGGAGACACACCGATATATCCTATAATAATACTGGGATTCCCGTGACGCTCGCTTATCATATACTAATGAGCGGTCATAATCCGCAATGTAAATATCAAGGAGAAGTGATATGAACGCAAGAAACATCAAGAACGGCGTAATGTTGTTAGGGGTTCAGGATTGGTCGCGCCGCCTGTTTGATTCCCTTATACCTCTGCCGGATGGAACAAGTTACAATTCATACCTGATTCCGGGTTCAGAAAAGACTGCATTGATAGACACAGTAGAGCCTGAGTTAGTTGAGACCTTTTTAAGCCAGTTACAGAACGTCCCCAAGATCGACTATATAGTATCATTACACGCTGAACAGGATCACTCTGGCTCGATCCCGATCATCCTGAAAAAGTATCCTGAGGCGAAATTGATCTGCTCTCCCAAGGCGAAGCCGCTGCTGATGGATCACCTTGGAGTTCTCGAAAGCAAGATCAAGGTGGTAGAAGATGGTGAAGTACTTTCTTTGGGCGATCGCAGTTTGCGTTTTATCCATACACCCTGGGTGCATTGGCCGGAGACCATGAGCGCGTATCTTGCGGAAGAGAAGATGCTTTTTAGTTGCGACTTCATGGGTTCGCATCTGGCAAGCACCACGATGTTTGCCGGAAAGAACCCCGCCGTTTTGGAAGCTGCCAAGCGTTATTACGCGGAGATCATGATGCCCTTCAGGCAGATGATCAAAGGCAATATGGAGAAGGTACGCAAGCTGGAAATCGAGATCATCGCTCCCAGCCATGGCCCATTGTGGGATTTCCCTGAAATTATCATGAGCGCATATGAGGATTGGATATCCGATACAGTTGGCAACAAGGTGGTGATCCCCTTCATCTCCATGCATGGCAGCACCGCCAAGATGGTGGATTTCCTTACCTCCGAGCTTGCCGACCGCAAGGTGGAAGTGCATCTCTTTGACCTCGCCGTGACGGACATTGGCAAACTCGCAATGGAACTGGTGGACGCAGCGACAGTGGTGATTGGAACCCCAACCGTGCATGTGGGTCCGCACCCCAATGTGGCATACGCGGCGACTCTGGCAAACGCAATCAAGCCCAAATTGAAGTACGCGGCAGTAATTGGTTCTTATGGCTGGGCAACCAAGGCGGTGGAGCACATCACGGGGATGATCCCAGCACTGAAAGTAGAAGTCTTGGGCGCGGTGCTTTGCAAAGGCGATCCAAAGCCTGAAACCTATGAACAGCTTCGCGATCTGGCAGAACTGATCGCAACCAAACACTCCCAATAACACAAAAAAGCAACACATCAACGGCTAAAGACCCGCTTCCTACAAGCGGGTTTTTTTGTGGATTTACCAAAGATGGAACATGATAGTTACCCGATTTCGGAAGGCAAAATAAGTCCGCAGACTCAGGACAACAAAAAATAGCTTGCCAAAAGAAGCATATTACTTTTTTAAGGTTATTATAACACCTTTGTGAGGAAGGATATCAGATGAAACGGCTTGCAATCTGCATTCTGGCGATATTCTCGCTTTTTGGATGCGTGCATTATGAAGAAGAACTCTGGCTGCACCGAGATGGTTCAGGCAGAGCGAAGCTGCGTCTTATAAACCGCTCTCCCTACGAGAACACCGAAGAAATCCTGCGGAAAGGAGATCTTCCCGGAATCAGCCTTGTAAGCTACAAGGTTCAGCGGCAAGGACAGGACGTCATCTATGATATCGTATTCAAATTCAAGAACGTAGAAGCCTTCAACAATGTAAATGACCAGCTCAGTACCGCGGATTTCTGGGGTAAGATCACCCTGAACAAAGAGCCCGGCAGACGCATCACTTTCAAGCGCAGAATCGCCTTGGGTAGCCAGGATGAGGAAGACGAACTGGAGAGCTATTTCAGCCGCAGCCGGGGTGATCATCCAGTTTGGCGCTACAAGATTCACGTACCCTGGAAGATTGTAGATACAAACGCCATCCCGAGCAATGTGGACGTGAAAGGCAAGACCATCACCTGGACCTACGATACCGCCAAAATGTGGAACACTCACGAGTTTATGACTGCCGAATTCCGCAAGGATCTCCCTTGGTTTGTTTTTGTAATCGGTTTCATCGGCTTGGTGATGATCGCGTTCTTCGTTTACTGGCTTTACCGGATCAGCCGTCGTTCTCATCTTTTGGAGAGGATTCGCCACCACTCCTAGTGGGCTTCGAACCAGCTTTTGCCGATCCCCGCATCCACAGCCAGCTCCACAATCTCCCGGTACTTCGGCGGCATTGCATGTTCCATTTCGCGGATAACCACCTTCTTGGCTTCTTCCACATAGCTTTTTTCCACCTCAAATACAAGCTCATCATGCACTTGCAGGATCATCTTGATCCGCTCATCATCCCTGATCAGTTTATGAATAGCCAACATCGCCATCTTGATGATATCCGCGGCACTACCTTGGATGGGCATATTTACAGCGATCCGTTCAGCTTCGCTTTGGATGCCTTTGTTTTTACTATGGATGCCCGGCAACTCCAGCAATCTGCCAAATAATGTGCGCACCTGTCCCTCGGTTTTTGCCTGAGCTATGCACCTTGCCCGATAATCCCGAATTGATGGAAACTGAGCAAAATAGCTTTCGATCATCGTCTTCGCTTCACCAAGCGAGATATTCAGTTCCCGCGCCAGCTTCCTTTGACCCATCCCATACAGAAGGCCAAAATTGATAGTCTTCGCCGCTCGCCGCATATCCGGGCTTACCTCATGGATACCGATGGAGTTGATCTGCGCGGCAGTTTGGCGGTGAATATCCACCTTATCCTTGAACGCCTGAATCAGCACTTTATCTCCAGACATCAACGCCAGAAGCCTTAGCTCGATCTGAGAATAATCCGCTGCCAGGATCACGCGCGATTCATCCTTTGCCACAAACGCTTTGCGGATCTCACGTCCCAGTTCGGTTCGGATCGGGATGTTCTGGAGATTGGGGTTTGTGGAAGATAGCCTCCCGGTGGAAGCCACGCATTGGTTGAAGGAAGAGTGGATTCTTCCCGTTGCGTTATTCACCATCCGGGGTAGCGCGCTAACATAGGTGTTCTCTAATTTCGTCAATTGCCGATACTCCATGATATCACGGACGATTTCATGCTCTTCCGCAAGGCCTTCCAACACGCTGTTATCGGTGGAGTATCCGCTCTTGGTTTTCTTTTTGGCAGGAAGCTGCATATCTTCAAACAGAAGCTTCGCCAGTTGTTGGGTGCTGTTCAGATTGAACTCGTATCCAGAGCTTGCGAATATCTTCTCGTTTAGCTTCTTGATCTGCACATTTAGCTTATGAGAAATCTCGCCCAGCATCTTTTCGTCGATGGACACTCCGTTTTCTTCCATCTTCATGAGCACCGGCAAAAGCGGAGTATCTATCTGGTAGAAAACGTCCCGCGCGGGGCTGCGCTGGATTCTGGGAAGATACACTCCATACAAGCGAAACGCCGCCCACGCGTCTTCCGCAGCATAGAAAGAGGCATCCTGTGGGCTCACCAGATCGAATGTGATTTGCTTCCTACCCGTCCCGATCAATTGGGTAATCGGCATCATCTGATAGTCCAGTTCTTTGAGGGCGCACGCATCCAAAGAGAAGCCAAAGCTGCCCGCATCCAAGACATACGCCGCGATCATGGTATCAAAAAAGCTTTGAGGCAAAACGAACCCATAACGCTGAAGTACAGCGAAATCAAATTTTAGATTGTGCCCCACTATCTGTTTGCCGGATAGCGCTTTCCATAGTTCGGGCAGATTATCCATGGGCAGATTGTCGGTCAATTGATGCCCATAAGGAAGATACCATGCTTTGTCTTCCGCACAGCACAGGGAGATGCCCACCAGATTTGTAGTGAGTGAATCCAGAGCGTCGGTTTCGGTATCCAGGCTCACGATCTGCGCTTTGCTGATTTCTGCGATTACCTGGGGAAAGCTTCGGGAATCCACCAAGATCGCCTCGAAACTGCGCTTTATAACCATCTCCGGCTCCGGAGCTTCATCCTCAGAGGCTGGAGCGGGGCCTTCAAAGATATCCGCTTGTTCTTCTTCCGGTTCCACTGCGGATTCCATCGCCTTCGCCCGGGCTTCAATCTTGCGCTGCAAGCTGGTAATCTCGTAACGTTTGATAAACGGCAAGGCATTGTAGAGCACAGCGGGATCAAAACTAAGCTCGCTGATATCCGGCAAGGCTATCCCGGCATCCTGAATGATCCGTGCCAAGTGTTGCGAGAGAAAGGCGTTTTCTCGGTTTTCTTCTAGTTTGCTTCGATATTTGGGTTCTGCTTCGTCCAATCTGGAATAGATATTTTCCAGGCTACCAAACTTTTGCAGAAGCTTTTGTGCTGCCACAGGACCAATGCCCCGAACGCCAGGGATATTGTCCGAGCTATCCCCCATCAGAGCCAGATAATCGATGAACTGCTCCGGCGTAATTCCATATTTTGCCACAACAGCTCCGGCATCGATTAAGTGATCCTTCATGGGATCATAGAGCTTGCTGTTTTCGCCTACCAATTGACAATAGTCTTTATCGCTGGTTACATAGATGATCTCAAAATCTTCGCCGAATCTCTTTCCGAGAGTGCCGAGAGCATCGTCTGCCTCGTAGCCATCTGCACCCACCTGGGGTACTCCGATCACCCGGAAGAACTCGATCACCGGTTCGATCTGGCTTTGCAGGTCCTCCGGCATTGGAGGCCGATTTGCCTTGTAGGCAGCGTAATCCTGGTGCCGAAAGGTGGGTGCCTTGCGATCGAAGGCTATCGCCACATAGCGCAGATCCATTTTATCCACCAGGGTAATAAATGAATTCAGGACTCCGAATATGGCAGAGGTGTTTTCTCCTTTGCTGTTTATCAGCGGATTGTGGATAAAAGCAAAATAGGCGCGGTACAATAGCGCGGTTCCATCTATCAGATACAATTTGTGTTTCATAATCTCCACCACTGTGTTTGTTTGATTCGTCCCGGTTGTATCCCGGTGTTTCCCAGCTTGCATCAAGGGATTGTTTTGTAAAGCAATTTCTTATCCTTTCTTTGTGAAGGCACACCCATTCAGCAAAGCATTCGCAGTGCTGACTTGATACAGTGGAGACTGCATGAACACGGCATGGCGATTGTTTCGAGCAATGGGTGAGAGTTTCCTGAACCGATTGAGATGAAAATTACATTGACAAAAGATGTCTCGGAGATAAAGGTGTAGTCTAATGAAATGTGGAGTTCATAATGCCAGCAATAGCAGTTTTGGGATGTATGTGGGGTGATGAGGCGAAAGCCAAGATCGTGGATTATCTTGGCACTGATACCGAATTTGTAGTGCGCTTCCAAGGTGGTAGCAATGCCGGACACACAATCGTGGTGGAAGGTAAAAAGTATGTATTTCACGCTGTACCCTCCGGGATACTATACCCTGGCACAAAGTGCGTAATTGGCGCGGGAGTGGTCATCGACCCCATCAGCTTGGTTAGTGAGATCCAGGAGCTGGAAAACAGCGGTATTGATTTTAATCAACGCTTGTTCATCGATGAACGAGCCGGAGTAGTCTTACCCTTACACCGTGAGCTGGATACGATATCCGAAGGCATGCTGAAGAGCGGAAAAATCGGAACCACTGGCAGGGGGATAGGTCCTGCCTATGCGGATATGACAGCCAGAGCCGGGATCCGCATCATCGATCTGGCTCACCCCAGCTACCTGAAACGCCGCCTGCGCGAACTTTACCAATATCACGGCAGAAGCTTGGATAATGCCGGCATGAAGGAAGTATCCCAGACCCTTGCCATGTGTTGGGAACGCTTGAAAGGCTATGTCGCGCCCACCTTTGGCATGCTGCAGGAAGCCCATAAACGGGATGCCGGCATCCTCTTCGAAGGTGCTCAAGGTACCATGCTGGACCGCAGTTGGGGAACATATCCCTATGTCACATCCTCAAATACATTAGTGGACGCAATTGGCACGGGAGCAGGATTTTCTGCCCGCAAGCTGGATGAAGTTCTGGGAGTGTATAAAGCCTATTGCACCAGAGTGGGAGAAGGTCCCTTCCCTACTGAGATTCACGACGAACTTGCCCAAAAGATCCGCATCCAAGGCAACGAATTTGGCGCGACCACCGGAAGACCTCGCAGGATAGGCCATTTCGACGCCGTCCTCGCCTCCTATACAGCCACTCTGAACTGTCTGGATGGCATTGCGGTAACTCTGCTGGATGTGCTGTCTGGGATCGAAGAACTAAAGATCTGCGTGGGCTACAAGCTCGGTAAAAGAGTTTTAAGCGAACCACCCGCCCATCCGCTGGATCTTCAGAAGGTTCAACCTGTCTATACGGTGCTTAGCGGTTGGGAAGAAGATATCACCCAAGCAAGAAGCATGGCAGCGCTTCCCGCAAATGCGAGGATATATCTGGAAGCGATTCAGGATCTTCTGGAATTGCCAGTAAAAATTGTCTCTGTGGGAAAACAAAGACATCAAACATTCAACGCATGAATCAAGGAGCCCTGTATGAAGTTCCGTCTGCTACTATTCTTAAGCCTGTTTGGCATAATGCTGTTTGCCCAAAACACCACTCCCTTGGAGGATCTAAGCACACCACAGTTTGCCAGCCCGCTATACGATGGATTTTCGCGCAACTATCTGGGTGCGGAAGCAGCTGGTAGAGGCTATACCGGCGCTGCCGTACTGGGTAGCATTTCCGGAGCCTTGATCAATCCTGCGGTGCTAATGCCGGATTCCGCCATGGTCTTCACCGAGATCGGGATCAAGCCGCCGCAAAACGAAAATACTTTACCTTTTAACAGTAACTATGTATCCACCACTCCCTTGGGCATGTTTGGTTTTAGTGGGAAGGCCGGATCCCGCTTCGCATTGGCGGCTCTGTATAGCAACCCCAAGAGTATCATGCTGGAATCTTATAGCATCCTGATCAACCAAGGAGCATGGATCGTAGAGCGGAAGCCCAAATACAACCTTCATCAGTTCAGCGGTTTGCTTAGTTATAAGGCAATGGACAACTTGAACTTGGGCATTGCGCTGAATAGCCAGATCCACTCCATCGCGGACCCCCTGTATCTCAGAACCTACGACAGAGTGGAGAGAACCCGTTATGCCTTGCGAATCCAGCCCGGAATGCTGTATCGTATGGGATATGTGATGGTGGGAGCCTCTGCCATCCTTCCGGCGAAAATCGATTGGGATCTCAGATATGGTCAATACGAAAGCACCCTTCCCTTGGAGGTCACCGGAGGCATTAGCTTCAGTAAAGAAAACTATCGCTTCTCCGGAGATGTAAGCTATATCAACGACAAAGCTGTGGACAGCCGTTTCTCAGACCGCTATGGTTTGCATCTGGGAGCCGAACAGCGCGAAGGAAACCGCATCTTTCGTGCAGGTTATATGTATCGCTCCAATATCTGGGATGGCATGCTGAAGATTCCGGAAAACACAGCCAATCCGGATTCCTCGATGTTTTGGGATGACCTGGCACAGGAAATGCCCATCCGCGACAATCAACAACACTTTCTTAGCGTGGGTTTGGGATATCTCTTTAAGTTCGGGCAGATCAATATCTCCGCAATGCAATGCATCGTGGGAGATACCCGGCAGACTCAAATCAACTTGGGCCTGGGAATCAAACTGAACACCTTTATGCGCAAAGAATTGCCCCCCAGCTATTAATGAAAAATAAAACCGTTCAGATCCGCGCCATAGATACCTACGATCTAGCTTTAATCGAAGATGCGGTTTCCAGCTGGTTTTCGCGTCTGAAAGACAACAAGATAAAACGTAGCAAGCGCGTATTGATCAAGCCCAACCTTTTGGGAGCGTATCCCCCGGAACGAGCTGTAACCACTCACCCGGTTGTATTGGAAGCCATCATCCGCTACTTCCTTGCCCTGAACAAGGAGGTATGGGTGGGAGATAGCCCGGGAGGTTCCGTATCTGTGCATAAGGTATGGGAAGTATGTGGTTTGCAGGATCTCGCGGAGCGGTATCCCATCCGCTTGGTGAATCTTTCCACAGAAAGATTTAAGGAACTTAACTACGAAGGCAATGCGGTGAAGATCTCCGAAGCCATCTTCAAATGCGGCATTGTGATAAACGTGGCGAAATATAAGACCCACTCTCTGATGGCTTTCACCGGTGCGCTAAAAAACCTGTATGGCTTGGTGCCCGGGATGGTGAAAAGCGAGTATCACAGAGAAAATCCAGATACTTTCAGCTTCTCCGCAAAGCTGCTGGCGATCTACGGCCTGATCCGTTCCAAGATCACATATAGCATCATCGATGGCATTACCGGAATGGACGGTGCGGGACCTTCTGCCGGAAACACCAAGCACTTTGGCTTGTTGATGGGCTCGGATAGCATTCCGGCTCTGGATGCGGTTGCCTCGCGTATGATGGGATTCAAGATGAAGGATGTCCCGTATCTCTGGGATGCCTTGCATATGGAAGGAATTATCCCCTCCAAGATCCGGGTTCCGCAGAGTTTTCTGCATCACCAGATTCCGGGAGTGGACATCCGCACAGCCAAGCTTAGCAAGGAAAGCCTGAAATATCTGCCCAAGACATTGCGCTATGCCTTCAAAAAAGTGTATTATTACTATCCGGTGGTAAGCGAGCGATGTGTCCGCTGTGGCGTGTGTGTAAAATCCTGCCCGGTGGAAGCCATCTTTTGGCAGGATAGCGGATATCCCAAAGTAGATACGCATAAATGCATTAAATGCATGTGTTGCCATGAACTTTGCCCCACACAAGCGATAGACATCCATAAATCCTTTGTGGCAAAGAGGTTCCCCGTATGAAGATCAAAGCCAAGGAAACGCCCCGATTTTACCATTACCTGTATCTGATCATCATCGTGATCCTGGTTTTATGGATCGGAATATTTAGCCGCAATAGCTTCTGGCACACCCACCAACTACAACGCAAGGTGGAAACAATGGAGCGCGAAGCGGAGAATCTGAAAGCGATAAACGACTCTCTGGCAAAAGAAAACACCCGCTTGAAAACAGATCCCGAAGCAGCGGAAAAAGCTGCCAGAGAGCAATATGGGCTTACCAAGCCGGGCGAAAAAGTATTCCGCTTTGTACCTGCCAAAGAGGATCAATGAACGAAATGAGATACGATATCATCCAGATGAGCGAGGTCTCGCCCCGAGCTGTAAAAGAGATTCGGAGACTGGCTTGTGCCCTGTTCTCTGGCAAGGGGGAATCTCGGGAGAAGACTATCCAGGATGTAGTTGCTCTCGTATCTCAACACATCAATATGATCAGCGATCCCAGACGTTTGGCGGCGGCTATTGCAGTGTTCTTCGACGCCGCATTTGCGTGCCTGAAGTCTGCAGAGGAAGATAAGCGGTGCGAGTTGCACGACTTCTTTATCATCCTGAACCACCTGCCGGTATTGGAAAACTCTCCCTTCTATGCGCAGACGCTGGAGATCCTCTCCCGCTACTTTCGCAAAGCTCCATCCTTAATCAAGCTCTTTGACCGTCTGCAGCTTCTGTTTCTCTATGCGGAGATTGGCAACATCACCGCTGCCCAGAAATTGGCAGACCAGCTTGAAACAGAAGTAAATGAGAATCAGATAAGTTTCTACACCCTATATCAAATATGCAGATTCCGGGTCTTTAACGCCATTCAAGATGTGCACACCAAGATCGAGATCCTCCTCCGGCTTACCACAAAAATCCACGACACCCAAGGTGGCGATTGCGCACTCTTCTTGATGGGACGCTGGCTTGGCGCGATGGATGTCCTGAAGCAAAGCCCTTTTTACAAAGCTTTGCTTAGTAATCTGTATCAGGATATCAAGCCCCGTCAAAACCTGAACTCGGCAATAGTCGGCTACGAGCTCTTCTCGTTGGATGATAAACTGATGTCTCCGGACGATAAGATGAGCCTCTACGATGATCTGATGGAACATAAAGAAAGCATTCTGAACTCCCAACAACTGCACTCCCTGCATTTCTTCGCCGGTAACTATATCAGCGGACGCAATGAGAACTTCCGGGATAGTATCCAGAGCTTTAAATCCTCGAACTACTTCCTCCATAAGTGCTGGGAACGGCTCATTGGGATTTCCAAGTATCTCAGGATGCACAGTAATCCCGCCGATTACAAGGTCAGCGTTGGTTATCTGGATAAATTATATCTGGAGCTTTCGCACCAAACCAGCATGCGAAACAACAGCTATGTGGAGAACCTTCAGGCAAACTTCGATAAGATCGAAGATCTGTATCGAGAGGTTGGCGAACTTTCTCTGCGGGATGCACTTACCGGGCTGCGAAACAGACGCTATATGGAAAATAACTTGAACCAGATCGTAGCTCTGGCGTTTCGCCAAAAAGCTCCGGTGAGTTTTTCGATGATTGATATCGATTTCTTCAAGCGGGTGAACGACGACTATGGCCATGCCGCGGGGGATTATATCTTACAAGAACTTAGCAAGAAGCTATCGACAACGTTCCGCAAAAGCGATATCATCATCCGCTATGGTGGAGAAGAGTTTCTGGTGGTGCTCTTCGACATCAATCCAAAGACCTGCCTTAAGATGATGGAGGATCTGCGTCAAGAGGTTCAAGACCACGTTTATCAATATCAAAGATTCAAGATCAAGATTACCATCAGTATCGGACTTTCCTGCGAGAGCTTGGATGGCAAAGCAGATTGTTGCAATTTGGACGGTTTCATCCAAAAAGCCGATACTGCCTTGTATCTCGCTAAAGATTCAGGCAGAAACAAAGTGGTGCTTTACCAAAAACCGGAAAATCCTGCTTGACATATTCCGCATAACCAAAATTTCTTTTCCTAGTAAGGAGAATGCCATGGCAAAGATAGTAGTAAAGAATCTAAACAAGTATTATGACAACGGTTTTCATGCCGTAAAAGACGTTAGCTTCGTGGCTGAAGATAAAGAATTCGTGGTGCTGGTCGGTCCCTCCGGATGCGGAAAGACCACCGTTCTACGACTGATTGCCGGGTTGGAAGAGATCTCCAGCGGCGATATCTATATCGGCGATAATTTGGTGAATAAAAAACCACCCAAAGACCGCGATATAGCCATGGTTTTCCAAAACTATGCCCTCTATCCACACATGACCGTGTACGATAATATGGCATTTGCGCTGAAATTACGCGGAGAAAAATCCTCTGAAATACAAGGGAAGGTGGATACCGCCGCCGCGCTTCTAGGGATCGAAAGTATGCTGAGTCGTAAACCTGCCCAGCTTTCCGGTGGTCAACGTCAACGCGTGGCATTGGGCAGAGCTATCGTCCGCAACCCAAAGGTCTTCCTCTTCGATGAACCGCTCTCGAACCTGGATGCCAAGCTCCGGGTGGCAATGCGGGCAGAAATCGTAAAACTCCACCAGACTCTGGAAAACACGATGATCTACGTAACTCACGATCAAGTGGAAGCGATGACCATGGCAGACCGGATCGTGGTTATGAAAGATGGTATCATCCACCAAATCGATAGTCCATTAAATATCTACAACAAACCAGCGAATGTCTTTGTTGCAGGCTTTATCGGCAGCCCCGCGATCAATATGGTTACAGGTAAGCTAATCGCGAAAGACGGCGCTCTGGTCTTCGATAGTGGGGATTATCAGCTGAAGCTCACTCCAGAACAAAGCTCTACCCTCAAACAATACGAAAATAAGGGAATCATCATGGGCATCCGCCCGGAAGATATTTACGATGCCCGACACGACAGTATGGCGGAATTTCCCCAAAAGTTTAGCCCCATATGCGACCTTGTAGAGCCGCTGGGCAACGAGTTTCATGTAGTATTGAAAACTAAACAATATAGCTTTGTGGCGCGCTTTGACCCCAAAGAACTCCCCAAAGTGGGTTCCGAACTGCCTGTTACAGTAGATATGGTAAAAGCGCATTTCTTTGATCCCGAAAGTGAGAATGCTCTTTATTAAGGAAAGATATCTTGCGCTTCTGCTGGTGATCTTGATTTCGCCTTTAGCTGCGTCCGTCGATGAATACTCTGCCATGGCAAACGCGGTGATAGGGCTCACGCTCCTCTCAGATTCCGTTGCGGATTACAGCATTTCTCCCGTAATGGCGATCACTGGTCTCAGCGCGAACTATCATCGTCCCTTCAATAGTTCCAAAGTTACCGTGCTGGGGCTTCACAACGCCATAAGCAGGTCAAACATCCATCTGGCTGTTGGCACGAACTATCTGCACCATCAGGATTATAGTAAACACGACCCGTATCTGAACATTAACTACCACTTCCATGGTATCAGCCTGGGTGCAACCGGGCACATGAGCTACGATGCCATCCAGTTGGAAGACGCAGAGTATAGCTTTAGTTACGACCTCGGTGCCGCTTACAATCGTGGAGATTATGGTGCGGAGGTCAAACTTCTGAGGGCGGATAGCGATGCCGAGCAGGTATCATATAGCATGAAAGCCGCGCTCAGCCCGGATGTTACAACAGCTGCAGGATACGTAATGGAGAAGAACTATAAGGATTACTTCCGGGTGGGAATCATAGCCGACCTGCATGATTTCGTATCCCTTTACGGCTCTTGGCAAAATGAACCCAACCGCTTTGGCCTCGGTGTAAAAATCAAGCCAGACCGTTGGGGGTTGATGTATTCGATTCGCACCCATAGCTCTCTGGATCCCAGCCACGCCATCTCCTTGGATATCAATTGGTAAGCCCTGCCTGTGGCTGGCAATACTGCTCTTCTCTTTGTGCCGGGTCGTAGCTCAGGAGACAGCCGAGGGCTTTCCGCTCCTGCCGGAGCTGGATCCTATCTCTCTTAGCGACCAAAGTACAGACTCTTTCTACTCAGAACCGGAGCCCCTCAGCGGGGCTCTAGCTGTTTCTGCCCACTATGGCAGGAAGGATTACCTGATCAGCCATCTGCAATTTGGCAAGGAATCATGGTTATTACGCGCAGCCTTGAAAGCGGAGAAGGGTTACTATCCAAACTTTCAGCTCCGCTACCATGATGCTCTTGTGCTGGGATCCTTCCGCCCTCAATGGGCACACGGATTAGTCTCCGGGAAGAATCCCAACCACCCCTCTCTGGATAACCCTCCCCATCCAGCAAGTTACAGCCCCTTGGGTGCAGGCTTGAACCTGCGCTATAAAGATTGGGGAGTGCTCTCGTACCTTTCCCAGCAAGACCGGGCGGTGAAACTGGATGGTGATCTGATAGCGACATTACCGAAATCCAAACAGAGTTATCTGGGCAATGTGACCGAAAAGCTCGGAAGCTTTGGTATCTATAGGGAGCTACAGACATTGGGTTGGGGAGCGCAGCTCTATCACCAGAGATATGATCGTGCTTTTGATGATGAAGCTCTGGATTCCACACTCACTCTGGCATCCCTATATGCCCACCTTAGTGGCAGTAATAACACGCTGATGCTGGAGTATGCCCATGGTAAAAGAGGGAATGCCATGAAAGCGGAGTGGGATATCCAAAGCGGAGAGTTCCATGGCAAGTTCTCTTATTCCCGCTTGGGGAAATACCAGATCCCTGCTTATGCAGCCAAGCCCTTGCTACTAAGCTCGCAGGATCAAAGATCGGAGATTCGGGCAGACATGCAATATCGGCTGGGATCCCACTTTTCAATTCGGGCTGGTACTACCGGGAACTATCGCCGAGGAGATCTTGGAGATCCTCAGTGGCTAGCTCACAACAACTTGGGAATGCAGTACAGGGATCCCAATGCGCATCTGGAGATGATTCTATACACAGTTGACCGGGAGATACTCATCCCCGTAGATAGCACATATGTAGATAGCAGACCCACCCATTTCCGCGTGTTAATCTCAGGGAAGTATCAGATCAACCCATGCTGGAGCACCGAGGTTTCCGCCAGATATCAGCACCAGGAGAAGCATATGGCACTCAGTAGTGGTTCCAGCTGGGCGCAACGCGTGGTTTACCGAAAGAAGCGTCTGCAAATCAAAACAGGCTTCACCATAATCTCCAGCGCGAACCATAAACTGTATCTGCCAAGTGATGACGACACCGGTTATGAGATTTATGGCAAAAGCATGGTAGAGAGCAACCTACATCTCTCTTACAAGTTTCGGGTGCTTGATGTTTCCCTGTCCTACCGCGGAGATGTAATGGATATAGACAACTTCAGATGCAAGATTGATCTGGGCAAAAGATTCTAGCATGATTACTGGCGTCTATCGGGGAAGCTCACGGATAGCGCGCAATGCCTGAAGAGCATTCATATCGCACCTGATGATCGGGCAATCGGCTTTTACAAAAGAGGGATAGTCAAGGTCTTTTACCAGATATGATTCTACCTTTTCGGAAGCGTATTGCAGAGGGTTGCGATACTCGGCAAATCTACCATAACGGGTATCGGTGATTTCTCCAAATGCCACCCGGAGGATTTTATTACGGATTCTGGTGGGCACACCTAGGTTCCGGAAGACCGGCACCGGGATGGGTAGATACCTTTCCTGATACAGATTCCACAGCCTGCGTTGAAACCTGAGTGACACAGGTACCTCTGCCCAAAACTCCATCAGGCGGGCATCCCAAAGTGGCAAGCGCCAATCGTATCCCATATCTTCATAGACTCTCACGGAGTTGACGATGAATTTTGCCTGGCGTTCTTGCAGTTCCCAATACTCAAACAGCGATGCCGCATCTTGAGCGGAAAGGCTTACGGGGAGTGATATCCCCTGCTTCACGCGGCTCTCAAAGCAAGCTTCCCAATCGATGCGAGGAAGCCTCCAGAGGTGGTAGTGGCGTGCCAGGATTTGCCTGGCGACTTCATCGCCGGAGAACACCTTCTGGGTTCGATAGCATTCAGGCAAATGACCACTTTGGAGAAAATCCCCGGTGTGACCAGGGATGAACACGCTATCCGGGGGGATCAAGCGCTTTGCCTTAAGTTCCCTGACCGCCAGCCAATCCTGAATATGGGGGCTGGAAGTAGCATTCATGGCGTATTTGTAGTGAGCAACACGTTCTGGGGAGAAGTATGCCCGATACCAGCTTTTATGAGTGTGTTCGATGAAGAACCAGGGCAGGTTCAGATATCTGGCTACTTTCTGAGAAATTCGGGATTCCGGATTGTTAGCGGCTTCGTAGCTGAAGGTATAGATAGCGGGATACTTCGCTTTCTTGAGCAGATATGCGATCAACCGGGAATCCCAACCTCCGGAAAGCGGAATCACCGCCGGTCTGCCATTTAGTGACTTTATAAGCCGATCCGCGCTTTGCCGGTGGAGAGCATCCAGATTTTCCACCAATGAATTGGCTGGAGCATCCGTTTCCTCTTGGTGGAAGTACTTGTAATAGGCTTTTAACTCCGGCGTATGCCCTTGTTTAAGAATCAGCATGTGCCCTGCGGGGATCTGCAAGATATCCGGGTGCAGAGTTTGGTTTCCCGTAACAAATCCAGTTATAAGATACTCCGCAAACACGGTCTGATCCTGCTGGCGCAGATGGCTTAAGTGAAGCGGAGCGATGCTTTCGCTACGATCTGCCAGATTACCCAAAAGATCGTAGAAAAGCGGAATCGAGCGGATTCGGTCAACTGCGGCAACTGTATATGCGGGGGTTTGCAAGACCAGCGCGAAACACCCATTTGCCTGTTCCAACCAGGTTTTAAGGGCAGATACATCGTTGATCCCGGATAGCTGCGCGGGACTCTCCAAGAGATAACCCCGCAGCATGATTGCCCCATGTTTCTCCCACTTTCCGGCGCTCAGATTCACTTGCTAGATCCTCTTTACATGCCTGAAATCTTGTAGTTTAGGTATCAGCATCTCGCTAAGCGAGAACCCCTCCGAGAACTTCATCATCGCCAGATAATACACCCCATAACAGAGATACGAGATGCTCGAAGCCAAGGCAGCCCCCAGAATTTGCAAGCGGGGGATAAAGATGAAGTTCAAGATTACATTAAGAAGCAAACATCCAAAGGTGATCCTGAGATGCACCAAGGGGCGTCCTGAACTAAAAAACCACGGAGATACAATCTTGGGAATGCAAGCAAACAGGATCCCGGGCAGAAGCATTAGGAGTAAGCCAGTAGCCTGCGCATAGGGAGTTCCATAGATAAAGGGGATGAGCAAGCTGCCTGGAATCGCCACCAGACACAAGGCAAGGCTGATGCTCATGCTGATCCTGGTAGTACGGATGATCGTGGATCTGCCATCATCTGTCCCGCCAAGATTATACAGCCTGCCGGTAAGCGCGGTATTGATCGACAGCGGGAGCAGGAAAAGCAGCTCCGCGATGGTTACCGCAATGGAATATACACCCAGATCTGAAGAACCCAGATATTGTTTGATCATGATCTGATCCGCCCGGTAGTGCAGCCAGGCACACAGAGTGGATGCCCAAGCTATCGCCCCATAAGAAAACTCTGCTTTCAGGATGGATGGCATAATACTGGGAAGATAGCGTTCCCGCATCTTGATCTGGAGCAGAACGAACCACAACAGAATGGATAGCACTGTTACCAGGAAGAAGGATTGATAATTCAAGCTTCCCCAAATCCAGAGAAGCAGGATCGCCCCGCTCTTCAAAAAGAACGAGATGAGACCGATCCGATTGTTCAAGATTATCCGTTCATCCCCGGTCAGCCACGCCTGATGATGCCCGATAAAGAGATAGGAAACCATCAAGATCAAACCCAGGGCGATCATCTGCCAGCCATAGTTCTGCAAGATGATGCCTTGGCTTCTCAGCAGGATCGTGCTGGCACCCAAGCCCATGGCAATCAATGCCAAAACGTTAGTATTGGTGAAGTATATGGCGTCCCTGGGGAAGCTGCTTTTCTTCTGAAAATACGCCACGGCAGAAGTGATCCCAAAATGGCCGAAATTTCCCAGAAGAGTGAAGATTAATATGATGTATGTTACATACCCTTGACCTGCGGGACCCAAAGCACGTGCCACAATGATGCCGGTAAGCATCCCAAAGATAATCTTGAGAATTTGGGTAAAAAGATTATGGCTGATGTTTTTACTATATCCCATCAGCGATCAGAAGATTTCGGCTTGTTCCGCAATCGGGCTTAGCCCCAGATGTCGATATGCCTTGAAAGTAACCTTTCGCCCCTGGGTAGTTCGCTCCAAAAAGCCTTGTTGAACAAGATACGGTTCAAATATCTCTTCGATGGTGCCGGCATCTTCTCCGATCGCGGTGGCAATGGTCTTGATGCCAACGGGACCCCCCCGATAGTTTTCGATGATCGTTCCCAAAATGCGTTTATCCATTTCATCCAGCCCGGCATGATCCACTTGCAACATCGATAGTGCAGACAGCGCGATATCCAGCGTAATGGTGCCATCACCGCGAATCTGGGCATAATCCCGCACGCGGCGAAGCAGCCTGTTGGCTATACGAGGAGTTCCCCGGCTGCGTCTGGCAAGTTCTTTTACGCCATCATCATCCGCCTGAACATTTAGTAATCTGGCAGAGCGTTTGATGATGCTTTCGATGGACGAAAGATCGTAGTAATCCAGCCTGAGGACTATCCCAAACCGGTCCCGCAAGGGCGGAGTCAACAGCCCGGCGCGAGTGGTAGCTCCGATTAAAGTGAAAGGCTCGATAGGGATCTTGAGCGTGCGCGACGATGGCCCGCTATCCAGAATGATCTCCATCTCATAATCTTCCATTGCGGGATAGATATATTCTTCAATCACGTGCGAGAGGCGATGGATCTCGTCGATAAACAACGCTTCATGCCTGCCGAGATTAGTGAGCACTCCCGCCAGATCCGATGGTTTCTCGATCACCGGACCACTGGAAACCGTGATCTCAACACCCATTTCCCGGGCGATGATGGATGCCAGAGTGGTTTTACCCAAGCCAGGAGGACCGTAGAAGAGAACGTGGTCCAGGGGCTCCTTTCTGAGACGAGCCGCTTGGATGCTGATTTCGAGCTGTTCCTTGATGTGATCCTGGCCCACAAAATCTTTCAGTGTGCGAGGTCGCAACGCGCGATCGATATCGCTATCATCCGTTTGCAGCCCAGGGTTGTTGATCCTTTCCAGCATCTTATTTCTTTTTGGTATAAGGTGGAATCACCAGCGGCTCATCCAGTTTTTTTATCAGATTGGTTCCTTCCGGGATGACCAATTGCCATCCTTTGGTTTCGCCGGTAGCTTTGTGCGTGAGCACCATATGCATGATGTCCCCTGCCACCCACTGTCTGCGAAAATTGCCCAATTGGATGTTGACGATCGTTGTAAAAGGGAACTTGATGCCATCGCCTACATCCTTTACCGCGATTGTGTGAATCGGATGGGTCTCGGTCGAGATGATTTCCTCGGGATTCGCTTCCATCCATGCCCGGAGGATATACTCATTTGCGCTGGCTTTCTCTTCGGCGCTGATTTGCGGTTTAGTGCCATCATCCAAGACCAATTTTTGCACATACACTCTCGGGATCGTTATAGCCACAAGCGGCAGAAACACTATTGCCGCAAATAGCGAGATAATAAGTTTTTTCAAGGTTCCTCCTTGTTCAATGAAGACTGCCCAGCAGCTTGCGGAATTGCAGATGCCAGACCATCCACGCGGCTTCCCAAACGATATGTTTACTCATTTTGGAAACCCCATTGATGCGTTCGGTAAATATTATCGGTATCTCCTTGATCCGAAATCCTTGTGCCCACGCCCGGAAGTTCATCTCGATCTGAAAGGCGTAGCCATCGGAGAGAATGCGATCCAGATTGATGCTTTCCAGAACCTTGCGATTAAAACACTTGAAGCCACCGGTTGGATCTTTCACTGGCATGGAAGTGATGATGCGAACATACTTGGATGCAAAATAGCTGATTAACAGACGTTTGAAAGGCCAATTCACGATGTTCACACCATTGGAATAGCGCGAGCCGATCACCAGATCGCTGGTCTGGGCGGCTGCCAACAAGCGGGGGACATCCGCCGGGTTGTGCGAAAAATCCGCATCCATTTCCATGATATAATCAAAACCATTGGCAAGCGCATATTTGAACCCGGTTACATAAGCAGAACCAAGCCCCATCTTGCGGGGACGTTCAATCAGATGGATGCGGGCTTCGCTTTCCATCATACTCTTCACGGCTTGGGCAGTGCCATCCGGGCTGTTGTCGTCCAACACCAGCACTTCCAAGGCTGGGTTATCCGCCAGAAGGATGCCCAGCAGGCGGCTGATGTTTTCCACCTCGTTGTAGGTGGGAATGATGACCAGAGCTTTCATTGTTTGTCCAGATTGTTCCTTATTAGCTGAGTTTCCGGCACTTCCCGCAGTTTCTTGGCAGGACTTCCGACCACGATGGCAGCCTCTTCCACATCGCGTGTGACCACCGCTCCGGCAGCTACTGTGCCATCGGTTGCGATCGTCTTGCCGGGTAGTATCGTAGCGTTCACCCCGATGCGTGAACCGGATTTCATGGTGATCCCTTTGAAATGGTTAAAACGCTCTATATCGCGCGCCATATAGTTATCGTTACTGGTTGCCACACAAGGCGCTACAAAACAGTAATCCTCGATCTTGGAATAAGCGGTGATGTAACTATTGGTCTCAAACTTGTTGCGATCGCCGATCTCAACGAAGTTCTCCACCGTTACATTACGGCCGATGATATTCAGGTTGCCGATCTTGACATTCTCCCGGATTGTAGCCATATCCGCGATCAGATTACGCTCCCCGATCTCGGATTGGACATATATCACCACATTTGCGCCTATTTGGCAAAAACTGCCGATCCTGGCAGGGCTTAGGTTTTCTGGAACTTTGAAGATACTCCGGGGAGACGAAAGTGGTTTTTTGCCAATAATCACATTGTCGTCGATGCGAACGTTATCGCCGATCTCAGTGCCGGCATGAATCACGACATTGTGCCCGATCAGGCAGTTGTTACCGATCTTCACATCTTCCAAAATGATGCTGTTGATACCTATTGTCACACCGTCACCCAAGCGGGCGCTGCTATCTATGTGTTGATTCATATATCCTCCATTCAGGTAGAGCAAGTTTTTTCTCGACAAAGAAAAAGGCAAGCAAAAAATGTACCTGAATACACTTACAGGAGCGATTCAGGATGCAAGAGTGGATAGATAGACACAGGCAGTATCTGGCATTGGAGGGCAAGAGCCCTCGCACCCAGGATGCATACCAGCTTGATCTTCAACAGTTTAAGGCGTTTCTCGAACGCTCTTTTGCCGCACCGAAGATCCCGGAAATTGGTGTCTTGCATATCCGCTCCTTTCTAAGATGGCTTTCCGAACAGCCCGATTGCAACCGCACTCTGGGTAGAAAGCTTGCCGCACTGGGCTCCTGGTTCAAATTCCTGAAAAGAGAAAGGATAATCTCCCAAAACCCGATGCTGAAGATCCGCAAACCCAAGTTCGAGAAAAAACTACCCAAGGTATTCAGCGAAGAAGAAATGGCACTGCTGCTAAGAATCCCAGATACCAGCACTCCGAT
Source organism: Candidatus Cloacimonadota bacterium (assembly GCA_018433885.1). Taxonomy (GTDB): domain Bacteria; phylum Cloacimonadota; class Cloacimonadia; order Cloacimonadales; family Cloacimonadaceae; genus UBA5456. Next base: position 61,574 of record JAHDQK010000049.1, on the reverse strand, counting down.
CGGGATGCGCAACAGGGCGATCATGGAGCTGCTCTATAGCTGCGGATTGCGTCTGATGGAACTGGCAACCCTGAGATTGACGGACGTGGATTTCAAACGCAAGATGATCCGCGTAATGGGCAAAGGCAAGAAAGAACGCATCATCCCCATTGGTTCGATGGCAATTGATAGTATGTTAGAATTTCTGAAGCTGCGCCCCCTGTTGGCTACTCCTGAAAGTTCGGATCGTATGTTCCTTACCCGGAGCGGCAAGGATTTTGATACCCGCCAGCTAAACATCATTCTGATGCGCTATATCAGGCTGATCGCTAGAGAAAAGGGATATTCCCCTCACACAATCCGGCATTCATTTGCCACTCACCTGCTTTCCCGGGGAGCGGATCTGAACGCCATCAAAGAACTTCTGGGACACGAAAACCTTTCCACCACGGAGATTTACACTCATATCAGCCTAACAGACATCAAGGATGCCTACGAGAAGGGGCATCCCAGAAGCGGGGAATAGCCCGGATCCTTAGCTACACAAGAGTTCCCGGATACTCCTCCCCCATTCATCGAATCAATCGCCATACCGTGATTGTGCAGTGGAGACTGCATCAACACGCCATCGCGACTGCTTTGCGCAATGGGGATGGGGTTTCTAACCAGATTTAGAAGGGGCAGATTTGTGCCAGATTGCCGTATAACTCAGCGGTAGATAACCATATCCTCGATAACTTGACGCTTGGTGCTGCCGGCAAAAGCTGAGACTGCTTTGCTATACAATCCTTTCTGGTCTTTGGGATATCCAAATGGCGATATAGCAACAATGCGCCAAGATTTCGGAAGATCCAGATATTTTGCCAGCACTTTTTCCGAAAACGCCGCCAGCCAGCAAGTTCCGATTCCCATCTCCCAAGCGCAAAGGATCATCTGTTGAAAAGATATTGCCGTATCCACCAAATAGTAATCCTGATTGTTGATCCGCACGTTCTTCTTTGTATCCGCACATGCGATGATCAAACATGGCGCATCTTTGATGAAGAAATTGCTGAGGCCAACCAGACCCGTGTTCTTCGCCAATTCCCGGATCTTCGCGGGATCGGTGAATACTATGTAACGCCAGGGTTGGCGGTTTTGGGCAGAAGGGGCCAATCGCCCTGCTTCCAGAATGGCATCCAAAGCTCCATCAGCAAGAGGCTTGGGGTCAAAATCCCTTACACTGTGGCGACTGGAGATGATATCCATGATACTAGTTTTCACTAAAAGTTCCTATAGTCGTGTGTACATGCAAGGCTAGGGTAGATCTTCCTGCCGGTTGATGTTTCTGATTATCCCGGGATCATCCACGGGCACGATCACGGTGCCGATTCCGCTGTGGCGGATGAGTTCGCGCAGGGTTTCGTAGGCAGGACTCGCAAAATCTAGCTTTGAGGGGATCAATATTGGATGCCCTCTTCTTCCCAGATACTCCGGTTTGACCACGCAATCCGGGTTTTGCATTGCAGTCTCCAGAAGCGCTGTGATGCTTTGGCAGTGCACCAAAGGATGGTCCACCGGCCAAACGATGTAATACTCCGGTGGATTTGCATCCCCCATAATCGTTTCTTTGAGAGATTCATACATGGATTCCGTATTGAGATCCTTCACCAACAGGATGTCCCGCACGCCGGCATCGATCAGACTTTGGCTGATTTTCTGGGAAAACAGAAGCCCATCAATCTTCGCTTCAGACTTTGGCATGCCAAAGCGTGTACCCTTGCCTGAAGCGAGAATGATGGCTCTGAAATCAGAGGGCGTTAAACTCTTCAATGGCTTTATCGAGCTCTTCCAAGTTGTTTTCGAAGGTTTCGATCCAATACTGAGGATCCCATTGCATGTTCAACTCCTCCTCGCTACGGCCTTGTTGTTCCACCCAGGTGAAGTACTTCAGGTGGTGGATGCGCTTTTTGTCTTGATAGCTCAGTTCCAAGAAATTGTCGTAAGATTGCGCGTTGAGGCATCCTTCCATATCAATGGCTGCCTGCAGCGTGTCGTAGTCTCCCTTATCCTTTTTCAGCTTCTCGATGCGGCTGGCATACATGGACGCGGAATCCGTGAAACAGGTAAGCAGCACGTCATTTTCGTCAAGTTCGTAGTATCTCGCTGTTTTTATGGCTGCCAGCATATTCCCGATGGAGGATATTCCCATCAGGGGAAGCTTTTTCAGGGTATCGAAACCCACACCCTGGCGGTGGAGATATTCGTGCCCGGCAGCTTCATTGAACAAGCGGAGCAGACGGATGCAATCTTCGTCGCGAACTGCTGCCACATTATCGGTACTGCGTACATTATGTACCCAGGGTATGTGTTTGTCGCCGATGCCTTCGATGCGGTGTTCGCCAAACCCGTTATTCAGCATGGTGGGGCATTCCATGGCCTCAGCCGCGGTGATCATGGTGTGGGGGCTCATCTTTTTCAGGTAATCCCCGGCGGCGATGGTGCCAGCGGATCCGGTTGCACTCACAAACGCGCTCAGTCGGTTTGCCGGTTTTTTGATGTGCTGGAAGGTTTCCCACAACGCGCTGCCGGTTACCTGATAGTTCCAAAATGAATTCCCCGGCTCTTCAAAGTGATTGAGGATCGTGTAATGGGGATCGTGACTCAATTCTTCACATTTGTCATAGATTTCTTTCACATTGGATTCGCTGCCGGGAGTAAGGATGATCTCAGCTCCGATCTCTCGCAGCCAGGCAAAACGCTCTTCACTCATCCCTTCGGGCAACACAGCCACCGCGGGACAATCCAGCAAAGCGGCGTCAAAGGCTCCACCACGACAGTAGTTGCCGGTGGATGGCCATACGGATTTCTGGGTTTCTGGATCGAAGGCACCGCTTACCAAAAGAGGCAGCAGACAACCGTATGCAGCTCCAACCTTGTGCGCCCCGGTAGGGAAATACTTACCCACCAAGCCTACAATCCTGGCTCTCACTCCACTGATCTCAGGCGGTATTTCAAAATAGTTCGGCGCTCCAAACAGCCCCGTTTCCATGTCGTTCTTCCATGTGATTCTGAACAAATTGAGCGGATTCAGATCCCACAATCCAATCTCTTTGATCCGGTTTTGCAATTCCAGAGGGATATTGTGGGGGTTCATCTGCTGCGATATCGTAGGCAATATGATGCCATGCGCTTTGCATCGGGCAGCATTTTTCCTGATGATGTCCATGTTTTTATGAGGGATGAGTTTTGGCATTTTATCTCCTAATTTGCTATATTCTAATAAGGTACTGGGTACGACAGGGAATCCAGCCTGCTCAGCACATCCTTTACTTTGCTATTGAATATCATTGCGGCAATCACGAAAGGTTTGTATCCCGCTTCTTGATAGGTGTGCAGACGGTAACGCTCAAACACGCTTTTTGCCACTTCCCCGTGTTCACAACTGATGCCGCTGATATCCGCGGGCAGACAATGCTCATAAAGTGCGTTTCCACCCTTGGTGAGCTTCATCATGTCTTCCGTACATTCCCAATCCATGTGGCGCTTATTCTCTGCCAGACAGTGCTGTTCCAGATCTTTCAGTCCCTGTTTGTTGCCTTGTTTCAGCAGTTCGGTACGCTTCTGCATTACCGCCATGGGAGCCCAGGATTTGGGATACACAATATCCGCATCCTTAAACGCTTCCGCCATGCTGTAAACATGTTTGAAGCTGCCTCCGCTCTCTTTGGCAAAGCTTTTGGCACTATCCAGAGTATCCGGCATCAGGTCATAACCTTCAGGGTGGGCAAGTACCACTTCCATGCCGAAACGGGTCATGAGGTTTATAACGCCCTGAGGAACGGAAAGGGGTTTTCCATAAGAAGGGGAGTAAGCCCAGCTCATGGCGATCTTCTTGCCTTTTAGGGCATCCCAGCCGCCAAAGTAATCCTTTAGCTTCAACATATCCGAGAGGCTTTGAGTGGGGTGATCCAAGTCACATTGGAGGTTCACCAGGGTGGGGCGCTGCGCAAGCACGCCATTGGCATGTCCTTCACTCACGGCATCCGCCACTTCCTTCATGTATGTATGCCCTTCGCCGGGATACATGTCGTCCCGGATACCGATTACCTCGGTGAGAAACGAGATCATGTTCGCAGTTTCGCGCACGGTTTCACCATGGGCTATCTGGGATTTTACTTCGTCCAGCTCCGATAGCGCCAAGCCCAAACCGTTCACCGCGGACGCAAAACTGAAGCGGGTGCGGGTGCTGTTATCCCGGAAGATGGAGATCGCCAAGCCATAATCGAATATCTTCCATGGTTTCTTCTCCTTGTGCAGAAGCTGGAGGATTTCCGCTACCAGCATTACAGCTTTCAGGTTATCCACACTATTTTCCCACGTAAGCAGGAAGTCTTTTCCATACAGACTGGTTTTCAGGTTTTCCAGTTCCTGTAGCTTCTTGGATATTTCGTGCATATTATTACCTCATTTGAGTTTATCATTTATTGGGATACATGATGCCGGCAGCAAGCTCCACGGCGTCTATGATCTGTTGATAGCCCGTGCAGCGGCAGAGATTGCCCTTCAGGGCAAGGCGAATCTCCCCCCGCGTTGGCCGATGATTCTTGAGCAATAGGGCAAGTGCCGAAAGAACCATGCCGGGAGTACAAAATCCGCACTGGATTGCCCCGGCATCCATGAATGCCTGTTGCAAGGGATGCAACCCACCATCCGGGGCACATATCCCCTCGATGGTGGTGATATTCGAGTTGTCCACGTCGTTCAGTTTTAGTTTACAACTGCGTTTCGCTTCATCATTTATAAGCACCGTACAAGAGCCGCAAACACCGATATCGCAACCTACCTTAGTGCCTGTCAACATAAGGTCTTCCCGTAACCAATCAGAGAGTTTTTTGGCATGGAGTTCTTCCGGGATTTCGTAGTGAATTCCGTTTACAGTGATCATTGTTTCCTCAGTTTAATGGGTTGATCGGGATAGCGCGTCCCGGTGGCACGATAAATTGCGTTGGCAATGGCGGGTCCGGTGATTTCCAGCGTTGGTTCGCCAATCCCTTTGGCTTTTGAAGGCGAGGTGGGATCCGGGTTTTCCACGATTATGGCAGTCATTTCCGGCATATCCGTAGCACGCATAATGCGATATTGGTGGAGGTTCGTGGGGATCACGCTGCCATCTTTGAGGGGAACTTCTTCAAAAAGGCCATAACCAGCCCCAATTGCAAGCCCACCAAAGATCTGACCCTTCACCATCGCCACATTGATCGCTCTACCAACGTCATGCGCAGCCACCATGTTCAAGAGCTTAACTTTCCCCGTCTTTGCTTCCACTTCCAGTTCCACCGCCTGACAGCCATAGACCCAAGTGAAATAAGCGTCACCATGACCCGTTTCTTCATCCCAACTAACTCGGGGAGCCTGAAATACTCCAAACGCATATGGGTAGATTTGCTTGCTGTAACACAGGCGGATAGCTTCGTACCAAGCGCAGATTACCTGGCGCTCGGCATCCAGAATATTGCTATCTTCAAAGAACTCGGCTTTCTTACCCAGATGCTTAAGTAGAGCTTCCGCAATGATGTTCTTCAGAATCTTAGCCGCGTTTGTAGTAGCCCCTCCACCCAGAAGCGTGCCCCGGGAAGCTACTGTGGTTCCTCCATCCGGGATATTCGAAGTGGATGGCATACGATAGCGGATGCGGTTTACGGGCAAGCCCAGTTCCTCCGCGGCGATCAGGATCATTACGCTCTCCGCGCCCTGACCATTTTCGTGTACTCCCGTTTCGAGAAGCACAGAACCATCTGGCTGAACGTTTATGATGGCGCTATTGAAATCCACCCCCTCGGCACCCAGGCTCATTCCGCGATACGAAATCGCTAAGCCAATACCGTACCAGGTATCCTTCTTGGGATCACCAAAACTACATAGCTTGCGCTTGTTCTCGTAATCGATCTCTTTTAGTACTCTGTCCATCACTTCGGAAAGCGAAACCTTGTGAGTGTCCAAGACCTGATTGGTGACAGTTGTGGATCCTTGTTTCACCATGTTGATGCGCCTGAATTCCAGCTCAGACATCCCCAGTTTCTCGGCGGCAATCTCCACCAGCTGTTCAACCGCCCAATTCACTTGAGGGGATCCAAAACCTCTGAAAGCTCCGGTAAACACGTTATTGGTATATACTCCATATACATCACAGTGCACATTAGGTACTTCGTAGCACCCACAACACTGAACCGTTGAACGCCAAGTAACCCAGGGAGTAACGCTGCAATATGCTCCACTATCTGCTACCATGCGCACCTTCACAAAGATGATCCTGCCATCATATTTGATGCCCATGCGATATTGCAGAGTGTAGGGATGCCGTTTATAGCTCTCCCGCATGCTCATTTCCCGGCTATAGGTCAGCTTCACCGGGCGACCCAAGAGGTGTGCGCAAAGAGCAGCCCTGGCGCAGACCAGCGCCGCGGTATCATCCTTGCCGCCAAAACCTCCGCCCATGGGAACCGTCTTCACCTCCACATCCTTGAGTTCCATACCCAAGGTGGAAGCCACAAAACGTCTGGTGCTAAAGGGATGTTGCATGCTGCCGATTACTTCCATCACACCATCCGGGCGGGGATGGCACAAAGCCGCTTCCGGCTCTAAGTAGGCATGCTCGATGTGGGATGTACTAAAATCCTGCTCAATAATCAGATCAGCATCCTTTTCTGAAGCCTGAACATCCCCCGTACGAACACAGTGGTAATTGCAGATGTTTGAGCCATGCTCCGGGTTGATGAGGGTAGCACCTTCTTTGAGGGCGTCCTCCGGGTCGTACAAAGCCGGATAATCCTCCAGAGTCAGATCTATTTTCGGTAAAGCTGCCAATGCCTGAGCCCGGCTTTCTGCCACCACTAGGGCGATTACGTCCCCCGTGGTGCGGATTCTTTTGTGTACCAAGGTGGGATAATCCTTGATGATCTGCCCAAACTTGATCTTGCCCGGAATATCTGCCGCGGTGATAACCTTCAGCACTCCGGGCATCTTCAATGCCTGTGAGGTGTCTATCGCCTTGATCACCGCGCTTGCCACAGGGGCGTGCAAGGGGACGGCATACAAGATACCGGGCAGGGTGTAGTCGTCCGTATATTTTGCCTTACCGGTTACTTTGGCAAGGGCGTCGTTTCTAAAAGCTTTTGTCATTGATCGATCCTATCTTCCAAGTTCATCAGTTTTGCGGGGATGATCCTAAGCATACGGTCTAGAGCTTCCAGACTTAGCTTTCCTGAGTTCACCAGGGTGGATTCCATTGAACTGTACAAAGTGTTGATCCCGGGAATCCCGCAGGGCACTTGTTCCGGATCATCTTTGTAACGATCCTTATCGGCATCAGTAAAGGCGCAATGATCACTGGTGAGGATATCGAACACGTTATCCTGAAGCAACTCCACCATCATCCCCCGGGATTCTTCCTTACGGAAGGGTGGCGTGCAAAGAAACTGGTGGGCGTTCTTTTGTTTCAATTGATCCTCATTGAAGAGTAGATAGTGTGGCGCTGTTTCACAGGAAATGCCGGGATACTGGCTTTTTGCCTCTTTGATGAGGAGAGCAGATTGCGGTGAAGACACATGCACGATATGCACCGGATGCTGTTTTGAGACCGCGAGATCCAATACGCGCTCCACTGCCCGGATTTCTGCCAGTTCCGGGCGTCTGAGACAGTGATCATGAGGCCTCTTGAAGGGATACCTGGCAGAGTATTCTTCCACCGTCGCATCGTCTTCACAGTGCACAAGGATTCGGGTTTTCTTTCCCGCTAGGGCGTCCATCCATCGCTCAATCTGTTCGTAGGATGAATACAAGCCTGCATTTCGATAGGTGCTATAGAGTTTGATATCCGTGTGCTTGCCCAATAGCGGAATAACCTCATCCGGCGAGCTTTGCACCGGGCTTAAGTGCCAGAACACTTCTTGGGAATAGTCTTCCCTAGCGCGCTCTAACATTCTCTGATACTTATCTTTGAGGTTACCGCGTGATTCTTCGGTTACAAACACTCCGATCGCGCCCAAAGACCGCCCGCTCTGCCCACAGAGACGGTTCAGGTCCGCAAAATCGTCTCTCAGATTATATCCGCCGATCCTTTCGCCCACATGCACGTGGAAATCGTGATACACATTTCTATTCGGCAAACTTCACCGCCTGAATATCCTTCAAACCATGTCCGGTAAGCATCAAGACCACGCTTGCCTGGTCCTTGATTTTCCCTTGTTCACGGCAATTGAAGTATGCTGCGAGAGTTGCCGCGCTGGAGGGCTCGCAGAATATCCCGCTACGTTGAGCAAGCATCTTTTGCGCAGAAAGGATCTCAGCATCCGAGACTCTGATAGCCATTCCGCCACTATCCCGCAGTTCCTGAACTGCCAGATGCGCTGCAGAGGGAGTCTTCACGGAGATCGAATCCGCCACGGTATGAGGCCTGGCGGCATCCATATAATTACCGCTCTCCCAATAGGATGTAATAGCATCTGAGGTCTCAGCCTGAGCTGCCACAAGAGCCGGAACATTCTCCAAAAGCCCTGCTTGTCTCAGATCCCTGAACGCCTTTGCGATACCTGACAGGATCACGCCATCCCCGGTGGGCACAAAGATGTAATCCGGAGGAAGAGGCATCTGCGCGAAGAGCTCCAGTCCGGCGGTCTTCTTACCTTCGATGGTAAAGGCATGATAGGCAGTATTGCGGTTCAGGCATTCATGGGTTTTGGAATAATCCAGCGCGGCGGCAAAGGCATCATCATAAGTGCCGTCCACGGTGTGCAATTCCGCGCCGTGAATCCTGATCTGCACAAGCTTTGCCTGCGGAGCCGAAGCCGGAGCGAAGATCACCGCTTTGATTCCGGCTGACGCGCATATAGCCGCCAAAGAAGACGCTGCGTTCCCTGTTGAGGCAGCCACTATCTCTCTGAAGCCCAAGCGTTTCGCCTCTGCCACCATGAGATAGGAGGCGCGATCTTTGAACGAACCTGAAGGGTTTACACCATCGAACTTCAGATACAGCATTTCGCCAGACAGGCTCTGGGTACTTACCAAGGGAGTTTTACCCACCGGAAGATTGGGATATAGCTCCTTTTCCAGTGGGCCAAACAACCGGCATAGTTCTTCCATTTTTCCATATTCATGAGCGTGAGGAAGTGCTATCAGAAACTCCTCCCACTCCCGCTTGATGGCGGGGTAGTCGTACTCGCATTCCAGGATTCCTTTCAGAGGCATCCCGGCGTGGTAATCCCGGCTACAAGAGGGACAAAGATAGATCAGCTCGCCTAGGGGATACTTAGCCCCGCACTGGGTACAACGGTAACCGGTAAAGTATGTCATTTCCCAAGCTGAAAGATCAGCGCTGCGTAGAAGGCAGCCGCTTCGGTTAGATGCACTATGGGAGTAGCTTCATTGGGGGCATGGGCAAAGACTTCGTTGCCGGGTCCCAAGCCAATGCAGGGGATATCGTGCATCCCGGCGATGGCAACGCCGTTTGTGGAAAATGTCCATTTATCAACTATGGGTTTACGTTCCAAGCTACCTTCATAGGCGGCTTCCGCTGCCATCACCCAGGGGGAATCGACAGGAGTGACCCACGTGGGGAAGTATTTCTCCGTAGGATACACCAAGCCGGTGAAGGCAGCTTCTTCATATACCAACACTTCGATTCTGGCGTCCGGATGCCCCGCCAGGCGGCAGGCTTCGGCAACCTCTGCCACTGCGCTATCTTTAGTCTCGCCCCAAGTAAGCCGGCGATCAAGATGGATTCGTGCGCTATCCGGCACCGCACACTGCGAAGGACCGGTAAAATATACTTCGGTAACAGCGATCGAGCCCTTGCCCAGGAACTCGTCGTGATGAAGCCTCTCATGGAGTTTTTCTATCTCCAGCGCGATGCGCGAGATCTTGTAGATTGCGTTATCTCCACGTTCCGGGGCGGATCCATGACAGGAAAGTCCTTTTACGTGCACCTGCATTTCCATGCGTCCCCGATGTCCACGATAGATATTCATATTGGTTGGCTCGGTGATAACCACCATATCTGGCTTGATCTTATCTTCCTTGATGATATATTGCCAGCAGAGGCCATCGCAATCTTCTTCCATCACTGTGCCAGTAAAATAGATGGTGAACCCTTCCTGCAGGGCAAGATCTTTGATGATGCGTCCGGCTGTAACCATCGAAGCCATCCCGCCTTCCTGATCTACCGTGCCTCTGCCCCACACCTTGCCATCCTTCACATGAGCATCGAAAGGATCAAAATCCCAAAGAGAGCGATCTCCCGGATACACTGTATCGATATGAGCGTCAAAGGCGATCACCTTGGGTCCGTTTCCGATCCTGCCGATCACGTTGCCGAGAGGATCCACAAACACTTCATCAAAACCTGCGGCTTCCATTTCTTTTTTTATGCACTCGATTACGTCCTTTTCCTTGGTAGAAAACGCCGGGATGCGCACCATATCCATCAGGAAGCGCACAGTTTCCTGTTCATAAGCTTTGGCTTTTTGATAAATCTCTTTATACATGTTCACCTTCCTTATTGGTGTTCTTAAAATCTGTCCCACAGGGCTTTGGCTAGTTCACGGCTCTCGGCGCGCAGTTGTGCTTCATCGATATTCAAAAGCAATTCGCCATCCCACATCAGGAATTCACCGGCAACTATCGTGGTATCCACTCTGGCTTGGGAGATGCCATATACCACGTGTCCGATCCAGGTATCTGCATTCAACGGAGTATGGGGGTCGTAATCCACCAGAATCATATCCGCGGCAGCTCCTTCCGAGATCTTTCCGTGTCCCTTTCCCCAATACTTCTCTGCTATGGCAGGATTATTGAAGAGCAGGGTAGAAGCTATCTCCATGAAGCCTGCGGAGGGGTTTTCTTGCCGTAAATGCTGCGCCCACATTCCCACGCGCAGTTCTTCCAGCATATTCACGGTCATGGCATCTGTGCCCAATCCTACCGTGATGCCCAGTTCTTGCATTTTGCAGACATCCGCGATGCCGACGGCATTATTGAGATTGGATTGCGGATTGGTCACGATCGCCGCCTTTTTTTCTGCCACGATCATCATTTCCTTGGGGGAAAGATGGACCCCATGCGCCAAAACGCTATGCTGGTTGATCAGCCCGAAATCGTTCAGACGTTCCACCACTCTTTTCCCGAAGTGTTCGATGTTAAAGCGTTGATCGCTTTGAGCTTCCGCCACATGGATATGGGTGCCACAACCGGTATCGGATACCAAGCGTGCGATTAAATCCAGACTCTCATCACTGAGAGTAAACGCGGCATGCATGCCAAACAAAGCCTTGATTTGAGTATCTTGTTCCGCACCATAAGCTTTTACAAAACTAAGGTTTTCGGCGATGCCCTCGTCCCTGCGCTCCATGCCGTCCCGATCCGACACCTCATAGCACAGGCTTGCGCGCAGACCAGTATCTTTCACCGCTCTGCTGATCTCTGCCAGAGAGCCCGTGATATGGTAGGGTGAAGCATGGTGATCTATGATAGTGGTAGTACCTTTGCGGATGGCGTTGATGGCGGAGATTGCCGCGCTGATATAGGTATCCCTCAGCATCAGCTTTTTATCCAGGCGCCACCACAGGTTTTCCAGAACTTCATTGAAATCCTTTGAGGGGGCTGCTTTGCCCAGTCCGGTAACCAATGTGGAATAGAAATGGTGATGAGCGTTGATGAGCCCCGGCATCAGGATTTTGCCGGAGGCGTCGATATGCTCACAGTTTTCTTCTTTGAGCATGGCATAGGGAGCCAGCTTGGCAATTTTACCATCTTCCACCAGCACGGCGTAGTCCTTCAGATATGGCTTTTGGGGGTCGAAACTGAGAATCTCAGCGGAGTGAATAATGTATCTTTTCATAGTTCTTCCTTTTTCTTAAATCGGGGAATCAAGTATAAAATAAGCAGATAAGTTGTCAATCAGATTTTATGTAGGCATAGAACCGATCTCCAAGATGTTTCGGTCTTTAGCATTTGGATTTAAAGAATCCATGTATGCGTTTGTCGGATTCCATCGAAAAGCGAGCTTGGCGCTTTGGAAAACTCTGATACGGGAAACTGGCGCGATGAATTCACCCCCATTCCCCGAAGCAGTCGCCCTGCCCTCGCCATGCAGTGGACACTGCATCAATGCGGCAGCGCCATTGCCTTGCGCGATGGGGATGCAACTGCCGAAATGTGAAATCCAGTGTAGAACAGCAAAAGCCCCGGCTTTGAACCAGGGCTTTCATTATATGGGATGGTTTATCGGTTATTTCATCAGCATCATTTTACGGGTCTGGCTGAAGTTTCTGGTGTTCAGGCGATAGAGATACAATCCTGAAGCCACGGGGCGTCCGCTGCTGTCGCGGCCATCCCAGACCAAGTGGTGTTTTCCGGCATTCAGTTCACCATTGATGAGCTGCCGTACAAGCTGACCCTTGGTGTTATAGACCTTCAGGCTGGCATGCCCGGATTCTGCGAGGTTGAAGGCGATTGTGGTTACGGGGTTGAAGGGGTTGGGATAGTTAGATTCCAGCGCGGTCTTCAAACCGGGAACGGTATCGTCCTGATTGCTCACAAAGGGGTTGCCAAGCAGTAATGTCTCGGATGGGCTTCCCTCGTAATCGCCATACATGGTAGTTACATAGTAGTAATAGCTACCTTCCTGGTTGCGGATATCACTGAAGGAAGTAGCCGGGGAGTTTTGTACCACTTCGAAGGGACCGGAGTTGAAGCGTTTATATACTTTGTATCCGGTCACAGGGAGTACGGGATCGGTAGGTTCTGCCCAGTTCAACACAAGTTCCACGGAGTCGTCACTGATCTGGTAATCCACCACGCTAACGCCGGGGAGATCGATCAGGGTAAACTCTGTGTTCACTGTGGGAGCTTCGATGTTGATCTGGAAGTTGTTGATGCTGGAGCTTTGATGGAAGGGCATGCTCGCGGTCACGGAGTGAGTTCCGTTGGGCAGGAAGAGCTTGAAGCTGCCATCTTCATTGGGGATGGTGGTGTATCTTGCATTGGACATCACGGTTGCGTTTTTGGGGCTGATTCCCGAGCTGGGGAAGACCGTTCCATAAAGGAATCCGGTTTTCAGGTTCACGTTGGTCAGTTCGAAGTTATCGATAAACCAGCCGATACCGTTATCCGCGCCGTTTGAGCCCAGGCGGAAGCGGAACATCACTTCTTGATTTGCGTATGTCGCCAAGTCGAAAGTAGCGGGAATCCAGGCTTCACTACTGCCGGTCCATCCGTTTTCCAAGTTTAGCCCCGCGATCCCGGTGCCGTTGTATCCACCCTGAGGTGTGATCACTGTCCAGCTATTGCCGTTATTAGTGGAGATAGAGACGTTTACGCCGTCGTAGAGAGCTTCTGTGCCATAGTAGTGCATGAAGCTGAGCTGGCTGCCTTCCATCAGGGTGTAGCGTGGAGTGTAGAGGTGATATTGGATATTGATGGGATACTCTCCACTTAGATTTGTGCCCCACACTTTATCTCCGCTGAAGGGGTTTACGTTTTGGGGAGCGCCCCAGGTCCATCCGGTTTCGGAGATGAATCCGCCATTATTGAGGTCGAATCTGTTTACGATATTAGGCAGATCGTATGGGATATAGAGATCCAATTCCACGCCCTCACCGCTTTCGGGGCTGGCATTGAACTGGAAGGTAAGATTATCTTCCGTGATGTTTGCCTCGGTAAAATCCACATCAAAGGCGATCTGCATGATCTGGTTTGCTGCGATATCGATCGCGGTGATTTCCGGGTTCTGGATCACTATGCCGGGGATGGCGGAGCTAAGGGTAGCGCTTACGTTTCTGGCTTCCACGTCGCTGGAATTGCGCAGGTTCACAATGATCTGCACTTCTTCCTGAGGATTGATGATGCCGTTGAAATTGGCATCGTAATCGTTTATCATGTAAGAATGGTATTGTAATTTGGCAGCACTTACCTGGATCGAGAAAGCGCGAGTCCAGGTGGCTTCGCCTGCTTCCACGAGCAATTGGAAGTTGATGATTCTTCCGGCAGGGCAATCTTCCGCTACCGTGAAGGTGAAGGGATAGCGGTTTACGCCGCTTTCACCGGCTTCCAGGGGATAGTAGGCGCTGGTGGAATTTACCAAAGTAATATAGGGATCTTCGGTGGCAAGCTGGGCATTTATGCCATCCGCCATCAGATTACCGGAGTTTTCCAGCCTGATGCCCAGATCCACAGTTTCACCAGGTTCCACCACATTGTTGGGATCATCGAGATAGGTCTCTGCGATCAGGATATTTGCCGCTTCATGATAAGTGGGCACGTTTGTAATGAACAGCGCTTTTCCGTTTGAAAGCGGAGCGGCTGTGGGCGCATAGACGTTGTTGAAAGTATATTCCAGACCCCGGGTTCCGGTATGGTCTTCGATACCGATGGTGGCATAGTTGCCATGGCGGTTTCCGGATTGGGAATCCACGTTGTTGAAAGTGTGATATTGGAATTTGATGGGACCATCGCCCAAACTGGTGCTATATACCGCTTGATCATAGAGAATCACTTGGAATTTCTCCAGTGAACTACCATTTTTCCCATTGTACAGGTTGTTCCACTGCACGATAAAGGCGTGATTGGTACGATCAAACAGATAGTAAATCCCGCTGCCGCTGTGGGTGGCAAGATCATCCCAGAAGGGAGCGATCATCGGGCTGGGACCCATCGCGCCGGGCAGACGGAAGTTTCTGAATTCTGCGTTTTCGGTAATGCCCATGGCGAGGAAGCCGTTTGAACACACGGTGATTTGGTCGTATAATCTGCCATAATATTGGAACGCGAAGGGTAGATCTACCACGGCAAGAGACTGAGCCCCTACCTGGTCACCCTCGTTGGAAGAGTTATAGATGTCAGAGATGGGCAAAGAAGTTCCCAAGCCACCTTCACTGGGTGCGATGTCCAGCCAAGCGTAATCCGCCATTGGGGGACGCATGGGGTCGGTCTCGTCGTAGATCACATATCCATAACTATCGGGACCGGTGGGAGAAGTGGAAGCCACCGAACCCACGTTCAGCTGAAAATCTACGATCTGCTCGAATCCAGCATCGTTATAAAGCCTGAGATACAGTGGCATCTGCATGCCGGGGAGAGTCTGAGGACGTTGCCAGACCTGATACACGCCTGTCAGCTCGGTGGCAGCATCGGTAAGATTTCCGATAAATGAAGTGTTATCTATCACAGAGACAAGGTCGTTGTGGGTATAAAGTCGGGCATAGACATCCGTCACGGGGACAGGACCCACATTTCTGATAGTTACGCTGATATCAACGGTTTCATCCGGATCCAACACGCCATCCCCGGGAATAGTAAGGGAAACAAATTCCACTTTGGGAGATTCCACTGGGATGAATTCGGATACATCGTAGCTGTTCCCATCTGCATCGGTAAGGATCAGGTGCAGGCGAAGCATGGTCTGATGTGGAGTGGCAGGGTCTATCTGCACCACAAGGGGACCCAGGTTGTTCGCATTGCCGCCAGCCGGAATGGTGGGATAGGAAATCGCGTTGCTCACGATGGTGAGCCAGGGGCTGTCGCTGGTTACGCTTCCGCTCACATCCAGCAAGTCCACAGTGCCGGTGTTATGCAAGCCGAAATAGATCTCGAGGCTTTCGCCGGCAGAAGCCAGCTCATTGCCATTACCGGAGGATGCGCCGCTGTTATCATCGTCGATCACGATCGAGCCTGGTACGAGGGTAGCCACGTTTTCGATGCTGACCAGGCTCTGCAGGGGCTTAAAGTTATGCTTGTGGACGGTGATTTCACCGAACCCGACGGGCATGGTTTCCGGCAGGATCAAAATCACGTTGCCTTCAGCATCAGTATAGCCGCGGGAAAGGATGTCAAATCCGGAAGAAAGCACCACTGAAGCACCTTCTACGGGGTTGTTGTCGGCATCGCGGACAGCCACATCCAAAAGAGTGAGTCCCAGCGGGATAACATCGTCTGTAGTAATCTGGAAGCTATTCGGGATTCCGGTATAAACTTCCATGGTAGGATCACCCATCAGATTGCACCAATGCGCGAATTTCTCTGCGTTTATGGGAGACGATATCCCGAACATCTGGTTCATATAAAGCTTGCCATGCAAAGTGGCTTCACCCATGGTGCGCATACCCCGGGCATAGATGCCTTCGAAAATGCCACCGTGCAACACGTTGTTGAACGTGGTATGAGTGCTGGCGGTGCTCATGCCGACGGCGGTAACGGAGCCCTTGGGAGCAGCAGTAGTACCGTAGCGGATCAAGCTTTCAGTTTCCCCGGTGCTACCGGAGTAATTCCCTGTGGCGCAAGTAATAATGATCGCGTGAGGAAGCTTGAATCCGTTGAATAGAGCACTCTCGGAGGGGGGAGAAAAATCTATGTATCCACGGAAACTGTAGAAGCTGATGCCTTCATTGAACGCGGTGTTGATCCCAGATACAAAGCTAGAGAAATCGGATCCATACATTTCAGTGAAAGTGTTGTCCGGGTTCTCTTCAATCGCCATTTCTTTGATGTATTTGCTGATATACATTGTGGAGATTCCCGAAGGCTGGTTGTCTCCCACTAAAAGCATGTGGTTCAACCAATCAGCGGTATCAAGATCCAGATCACGTTCATAAAGATATATCTTTTCCAGGATCACGAGGAACTGGTTTAGGTTTTCCACGGATATTCTACCGATAAAGACATCACCCAGGATGTCTCCAGTGTTCATGTGAGTATATGGGTAATCTGTTCCGCCACCGTTGTTTGTAAAGGCAGGAATGGTATAGCTGCCGGCTGTGTCTCCGATCAGAATTACATAATCCGGGCGGGTTAAGGGATTATTGTAGCGATTCCGGATATATGTCTGAATGCTGGAAGTGCTGGCACCTGCACTATTGGCAGCGGTGGTTGCGATATCCACATCCGCACCCTTCTGACGCTTCCAGGTAGCATAGGCATTCAGAGCCGCAATGAAGGTGTTATCCGTGGTATTACCATGGATGATCAGATAACGCGGAGGCGTGTTTGCAACCAGCAAACTGCGATACGCATCGTAGTTTTGGATGAGCGAGGAATAGATCTTGTCAAAAGCGGGTGAGATGTATTGAACAGGACCGGGGAGCTCGTTGATCCCGGGTTGATTTGTGAAATTAACGCGCATCTGGATATCAGTGTGCACGGTAAGATCTTTGGTGATAGGATTATAGCTGAAGGGATTCACTTGCACGGTGATAATCCGGAAATCGCGCAGGATCACGGGGTCGCTGTATTCAATGGCAGCGGCGGGATAGGGCCCGCCACTGTTATAGTATTGTGCATTTTGGACAAAAGATTTGGGACTCTGTAGCTCAGCACCCTGTTGGAGAGGGTAGGCATTGTATTGGGTTATAACACTCTGTTGTGAATTGAGTACCTCGATGTTCACGCCTCCTTGGTGGGGAATGGCGATGGAGGTGGTGATCACGGGCAGATCCGGATATCCGCTTTTCATCAGAGAAGCGGAACCGGGCATTTCTATACGGTGAAAAGTCTGTCCGTTTGCTTCTTCGAGAGTAACCTTGTACTGTGGTACACGGAAATCTATATCCATGCCTGTATCTGTCTGCCGAAGAATCTCGAACGCAGACTTAAGCGAGGTGGGAGCATAATTTGCCCCTGCGGCGAACGCAAGCCCGCAAAACAGGCTTACAAGCAACAGTATTGCTATCTTTTTCATTGGCTATCCTCTACTGGGTTAGAATTTTCCTATCCCAAATGCAACTATCATTCCGAAATCTTTACAGATTATAGTAAAGCATCATTTCATGGGGGTGTGGACGTGCTGCCATTGCCTCATGCTCAGCTAGTTTGAGCTTGATGTGGCTTTCTATCAACTCTTCGTTGAATACATCGCCTGCGAGCAGAAACTCGTGGTCATCTTTCAGGGCTTGCATGGCTTCGGCAAGGTTTGCAGGGATCGAGAGCAAGCTTGCCTTTTTCTCTTCACTCCAAGTATAAACGTTGTCGTCGAAAGGTCCCAGATTGTGTTTGGCAGGGTCGATCTTGTTCTTGATGCCATCCAAACCAGCCAACAGAATCGCACTCATGGCGAGATAGGGATTGCAGGTGGCATCGCCGGTGCGGAACTCGAAGCGTTTTTCTTCCGGACTGTTTGCATATTTGGGGATGCGAATGGCTGCGGAACGATTGGCAAGCCCGTAGAATAGCTTCACCGGCGCTTCAAATCCGGGCAAGAGGCGTTTGAAACTATTGGTGGACGGGTTTGTGAAGGCTACCAAAGCGCGACCATGATACAGGATCCCGCCGATAAACCAGATGGCTTCTTTGGAGAGATCAGCATATCCGCCTTTCTTATAGAAAATGTTCTTGCCGTTTTTGTAGAGCATCATGTGGAAATGCATTCCATTTCCGGCGTGATTGAATACTGGTTTCGGCATGAATGTGGCAGTAAGCCCATATTCCAGAGCGGTTCTGCGGATCACGTCCTTCATCACCATGGTGTCATCACAAATTTTGGGGAATTCAAGAAGCTCGGTCTCGATCTCCTGTTGGGATGAAAGCCCCACTTCATGATGGTGGTAGCGCACTTTTATGCCAAGCTCTTCCATGTGGTCGACCATCTCTTGACGGATCTCGTAGAACTGATCAAAGGGTGTGTCCGCGTGGTAACCCTTCACATCCTGGCGGCTGAGGCCATCCATGTCTTCATATTCTTCCGGCAAAGAATTCTTGCATTCGGCTGAGCTGAGGTTGTATCCGCTGGAAAAGGGATCTGAATAGAACTGCGCGGTATCAAAGAGATGATACTCCAGCTCCGGAATCCAGGTGGATTGGTCTGCGATCTTGGTGCTCTTCATATACTCATGAGCCCTCAACGCCACACTCCGGGGATCCTTTTTGATTCCGATCCTGGTCTCGGCGTCACAGATCGAGCAGATCATCCGCAAAGTGGGGATTTCATAGAAAGGATCGATTTGCGCAGTTGAGATATCCGGCATCAGCACCATATCTCCGCTTTCCACGCTTCTCATCCCGGGGATGGAAGAGCCGTCGAAAGGAACTCCGCGGCTAAGCACGGTATCGATTCTGCGGGCGGGCAGAGTGATGTGATACCACTTGCCATCAAGTCCGCAATACTTCAGGTCGATTGCCCTGATTTGGTTGTCGGCAATCATCTTGTGCAATGTCTTTTGGTCCATTGTCTTCTCCAATTCTATATATTTGTTGATTGTGTAAAAGATAGGGGCAGCTACACAGGAAGTCCCATCAGGCGCATCAGAAAGAACACGGGAGGTTGCACGATCCTGCCGATCAGGTTCAGCCCCAGTAGATTGGAACCGATGATAATGGCAAAAAGATAAAGCATTCCCTTGCGTTCTTGAGCCGTCCATTTGAAATAAGCCTGATCTGAGAGAAACATGCCCAGCACCTTGGAGCCATCCAAGGGGGGAACCGGGATCAAGTTGAAAAAGGCAAGCAGGAGATTCAGAAAGATCACGTTGAACAAAACAAGCTGGAGCTCAGGAATCGATCTCGACAAATGGAACAACACGCTCAGCAAGATTGCAATCAGGATGTTAGATACCGGCCCGGCAAGGGCAGTGATGCCGGAATCCCGCTTGTAATTGCGGAAATTGTAGGGATTAAAAGGCACGGGTTTAGCATAACCATATACAAAGCCCGCGCTAAAAAAGAGTAACAAGGGTAGAATAATCGTGCCAAAAGGATCGATGTGTTTCTTGGGATTGAAGCTGAGCCTACCAGCTCTTTGGGCAGAGTCATCGCCCAGAGCGAAAGCGGCAAAAGCATGACTCACTTCGTGAATGATGATACTGTAAAAGACCATCACGATGATGGCGGCATTACTAATCAGGCTGGATATATTCAAATCTGCAACCTCATATCTTCCTGATGCGGATGAACTTGCGCTTTCCAGCCCGCAATACGGCACCGTCGGATACCATCACTTCGGTATCAAAACTAAGAACCTTCTCGCCATCGATGCTCACTCCCCCGCCTTGAATCAAGCGCTTTGCTTCACCATTTGTGGTGCAGAGTCCGCTTTGTACAAGTAATTGCACAATCTTCTGGCTTGCTTCCTGAGTTTCGTATTCTGGCATCTCATCCGGGATTTCTTTTTTGGAAAAGAGCTTTTCAAAGCCATCCTGCGCTTTCTCTGCTTCGCTTTCGCCATGGTAGAGATTCACCAGCTCCCATGCCAGCCGTTTCTTCAGGATCATGGGGTTTTTGCCCTCGGCAAGCTCTTTTTTAATATCTTCCAGCTGGTCCGGATCATAAGATGTGGCATATGTATAATAGTTCAAGATCAAGCTATCCGGAATACTCATCACCTTGCCATATTTCTCTGAAGGGGGATCAAACACGGCAATGTAGTTGTTCAGAGATTTACCCATTTTATTCACGCCATCGGTGCCCAAAAGGATCGGAGATAGCACCGCGATTTGCTGTTCAATGCCATAGTAGCGTTGCATATCTCTTCCGCAAAGAATATTGAATTTCTGTTCGGTGGCACCCAATTCTACATCGCTTTCGATCGCCACAGAATCGTAGCCTTGTAGAACGGGATACATCAGTTCATGCATGCCCAGAGAGAGCCCTTGTTCATAGCGATTGCGGAAGGTGTCATGCGCCATAAATTGCGCTAAAGTGAATTTACCCAGAAGCTTCAATACTTCCGACATCCCCATCTTCCCAAACCACTCGCTTTGATAGCGGATTTCGGTCTGTTCCGGCTTGAGAATGGTAAACAACTGTTCCATATACTTCTCGCTGTTGATCTTGACCTGCTCGTGGGTGAGGGGTGGGCGGGATTCATCTCTTCCGGTAGGATCACCAATCTGGGCGGTAAAATCTCCTATAATGATCACCCCCGTGTGCCCCAGATCTTGAAAATCCCGCATTTTGCGGATGGGCACAAGGTGACCGATGTGGATCTCGTGGCCAGTTGGATCTATACCATATTTGATCCGCAAGGGTTTGCCTGTTTTTGCGCTTTTTGCCAGCTTACCCTTCAGTTCATCCAGCGGGATTATCTCTTCCGTGCTTTTCGTAATTATCTTTAGTTCTGTTTCAAAGTTCATTGTATCTCTTCCTAAATACGGATTTTTTGGGTTCGTGCATGATGCGTGGTGAGGCTTTTCTTGTCAAGTCCGGAGCTATCTACTCACTTCCTTCTTGGGTGTTTCCGATCCAGATTGCCAGATATAAAAGTGGAGGACGACATTTATGTGCCGTCCTCCCTTTAGGCTGTTTATAGATTACGGATTATTGCCAGACTCCATAGACGCGGTAGAATCTCCGGGGAAGTTCTCCCACCGGGCAAGTCCAGATAGTACCGTTGAAGCTGCCCTGTGAGCTTACATCGCTATATGTTCCATAGGGGCTATCGGAGGCATAGACCTTGTAGCTCAGAGCACCGGGGAGCGCGGTTATTCCTAGAACCACGTTATCTCCTTGAATACTGATAAGCGCGGTGGTGGGTTGCGGTTCCAAAGATGTAGTGCTTACTTCGTATGCCGGAGAATACATGGAATATCCATTTTGGAAGAAGGTTCGCAGACGGTAGTAGTATGTGGTGCCAGAAGTTAAGCCATTGATCACCTTGGAAGTGGTGGTTCCCGCGTTGTAATTGCTGAACCCGTTTACGAAGCTCTCGAAGCTTGGGCTCGTGGATACCTGCAGGTAATAAGTGCTACCCGTGATTGGCTGACTCCAGTTTGCGGTGAATCCGGTAGCGCTGATCCCTGTAGCCCCTTGCGGATATGGTGTCCACAGGCGATAGGCAAATTCCGGATGATCCACAAATGGATTCCGGTTTCCTTGCCGTTCGGCGATGCGTTCGTTACGTCTCAGTTCCCAGGCATCCGGGGGATCCTGTTCGTGCCATTGGAGCAGGGTGGAGAGCTTTCCATAATGGGGTTCATTATTCGGAGCTGTGTTGTTGTAATCCACTATCTCCAGATCGTAGGAAGTATCTGTGCCTTCGTAGCGCACTGCCATATACATGATCATCCGCGCCACATCGCCCTTTTCCTCATCCCTGGGTTCCCAGGTAGAGTTCGTGGTATAGTTCCCGGTATTGCCACTATATCCTTGATAGGGAGAGGCATCCACATACAGAGATCCTCCCTCGTCGAAATCCTTGTTTCCTTTGGCGGAGTTCACCGTAGCGTCGCAGGGGCGCATATGATGAAGGTCGGTACCAGCAGGGCGGTTTTCGCCAAAATCTCCGTGTGATTTACTCCAAGTATGTTCTCTATTCCATTGAGTTACCCCACCGCCATAATTGCTCTTGGGGATGCTCCAGCCGGTATAGATTTGGATGATATTATTGGAGTTATCGGGGTCTTCATCGGTATAACGCAATTGAGTCCAAAGCGCATCGTAGCTATATTTCGTGGTATGCGTGGTGCGCAGAAGATCATGAAGATCCGCCTTCAGCGCAGAGCCATATCCCTCGATATCTTCATAATAGCCGGTGAAACCTCCGCTCAGTGTAGTAAACTGGGCAGGATTTCCCGTGGCGGTGGAGGATAGATATTGGGTATTAGATCCAAATCCGTTGTATTCAAACACCCTGAACCAATATGTGCTACTGGCATCGAGGCCTTCCACCAGAACCCCATTGAATTGTGCGTCTTCGATTATCTGCGTGGCATCATTATAGATCACCTGCTGTCCAGAGCCCGAGTAAACCGGATTTGCCATCGGATCAGTACCGTTTGCGGGAGTATTGAAATAGTTCTGGGTGTTCATCACCACGATGCGTTTTGCACCGTTTCCGGGAACCCATTCCAAGGTTATGGTATTACTGGTTACCGAACCCTCGATTTGCCGCGCTTGAACCGTAGGTGCGCTGATAATCTGGGTGAATACTTCCACGCTATTGGAGTTCTCGCTACTTCCGTTGGCATTCACAGCGCGAACCACATAATAGTAGTCTGTATTAGGTTCAAGCCCTGTAACCATATATGATGTCACATTCCCCACCGGGAGATTCTGGTAACCGGGAAGATAACTGATAGATCTGCGCGCCAGACTGTGGGATCCGATATAGGCGAAAGTATCACTATCGTGCATGTTCCACTCTGTACCCAAAGTGCTGAATGCGCCTACCCCGGTTCCACTTGGATTTACCGTAACGCCTGCGCGGATTTCCGGTTTGCGCACCAAGGTCCTATCCAGAGTGCTAAATCCACCAGCAGCCGTCCATGCATTACCCGGATCATCCCCGATCACTCCAAAGATATCCACATATTGACTGGTTACATTGTTATAAATCGCTAGGGCATCGTCTCCATTAAAGCTTATCGCATAGGCATTTGTATAATCCGCCTCTGCCAATATCTCGGGACTGGCAGAAGCATGTGCCATTACATACACGTCCCCATCACCGAGGCTTCCGCTTAGGGAAATCGTGTGAGACGCAGTAGCCGCGCCGTTGCTGAATACTCTTAATGAGTAATCCGAGAGACTAACCGTGCTACCGGTTCCGTTGTAGATCTCTATTGCTTTGTTGTTGCCGGAACCCTCGATATATTCTGAGATTATAAGGTCTGCAAACCCACCATCGGAGCTTACGCTATACACATCCATATTATATGATGTCGCGCCTGCCACGGCTTGCCAGTTTGCTTTGAAAGATGATGAGGTCACTTCCGTTGCCGCCAGCGCCAAGGGGGCATCCGGTAGCACCAATGCCGTTACGGAACCCTGAAGGTTGACTGTGCGCGACGTAGCACCCAAACTACTGATCTGCACGCTTCCGTTATAAGTTCCCAAGTTCAGATTGTTTTTCAATCTCACATAAATCGGTTGCGAAACGGTGCCGTTTACGGGGCTGATCGTGATTTCCTGTTGATAGCTAACATCATCCAAGGATATCTCAAAATCTGTAACCGCTACCAGCGTTACATCGGCAGTCAAGAACATCGCGGTGAGGGCAAAGGTATAAGCCGCGGAAGGTCCATAGCCGGAGTTATAGCTCAATCCAGATAGCTGAGAGGGATTCACGGCAATCTGAGGTTCGGTGGTTCCGCTATAATCCGTGATCACGATATCATCCAGATTCATGCGCATATTGGAGGATCCGCTGGAAGCTGCGTTTCTTATCCGGATGCGTCCCGCTGCTGCACTATTGATCTGAGCGTTGAAAGTAATAGGTTCGCCATCGGTAGGAGCGCTGAAGTTTTCCCCCGCCTGGATCCATGTAATCCCTCCATCGATGCTATATTCTGCAATCCACGTTGCCTGGCTATCTGTTCCGTACTGTCTGTAAGAGAAGCTCAAGTTGCCTAATCCATCTGGTTTATCTCCATACATCGTCATCGCGGAAGTGCCATAGCCACGTAATCTCGCGGATCTTGAACCGGAAATGATATCTGACGCTGTATCTCCGATCAATGCTTCGGTCATATTCCAATCTATGCCGCTCAGAGTCACTGTACCGCTGGCATAGGCACCTTTTACTTCTCCGGCCCCCTCAAAATCCACGATATAGCCATCTGTGACCGGAACCATGGTTACTGAGCCCGCGAGATTTATCTCCTGCGTAAGCGCATTCAGGCTGGTCAATTGAATATTGCCATTGTAGTTGCCAACCGTCAACCCGGATACCAGCCGGACATAGATCGTGGTCGCATTCACGCTGCCGGTGGTTGGGACAAGGGAAAGAGTATTGGTGTATCCACTGCCTGCTGCCAGACTTATCTGATAGTTTGTGGGCGCGGTAATCTGGATGTTTCCCTGAAGATTGCTGCCTTGAGCCAAAAAGCTCTGAGCCACTGAAGGGCCAGATCCTTCTTCATAGCTGAAGCCACTTAGAGTATTTGGATTTGTGGCGATTGTTGGTTGCTCTGGCTCGTCGTATTCGGTAAGCAGGATGTCGTCGATGTTCAAACGAGCATCCGATGTACCCGTGGGGTCTGCTTTACGGATTCTCACTCTCACGTTTCCGGAGACATTTACCATAGCGCTAAATTCATTGGCAACGCCAAACTCCGCCGGAGTAAAATCCGTGCCAGCCTGCATCCAGGTAGTACCACCATCTGTGCTGTATTCAGCCCGCCAACTCACCCGGGCATCCGATCCATACTGTTTGTGAATGAAGCTTAGTGTTCCCAATCCATCGGCTTTGTCTTCCAACATGGTAATGGCGGAAGTGCCATAGCCTCTCAATCTGGCGACGCGTAAACCGTTGATCAGATCGTTTGCGGATTCTCCGATCAGAGCATCCGTCATATTCCAATTGATGCCGGAAAGATTCACAGTGCCGCTGGCATAGCCCAATTTGGTTTCGCCGCTGCCTTCAAAATTCACCAGATAATTCCCGGAAACCGGGAGGTCGGAAACACTACCCGCAAGGCTCAGCATGCGGGTAAGAGCGTTCTGGCTTACAGCCTCGATATTGCCGCTATAGGTGCCGCTGCTCAAGCCGGATATCATGCGCACATAAATATCTGTGAGGGATACAGTATCATCTTGCGGAGATAGGCTGAGTGATGTGGTGTAGCTGCCGGATTCGCTAAGGCTGATCTCATAATTGCCGGAAACCTGTAGATATATACTGCCTGTAAGATTGTTGCCCTGAAGCCCGAAAACCTGAGCCGCAGAGGGTCCGCTTCCCTCGCTATATGAAAAACCGGAGAGTGATGTAACACCCAGAGATATGGAAGGTTGAGAGACACCTGAATAATCTGTTATGCGGATATCATCGATATTTATCCGCCGATCTCCGGAACCGCTGGAATCTGCCGTACGGATCCGGATGCGCCCATTGGTATCGAGATTTATCGCAAAACTGAAGGTCTGGACTACATCAGAGGCAGTAAAATCTGTTCCTGCCTGTTGCCAAGTGTTTCCACCGTCAATACTGTATTCTGCTTTCCATGCCATCTGAGAATCTGCGCCATAGCGCCGGTATTGAAAGCTAAGCGTGCCTAGTCCCCCGGTTTTGTCTGCCAGCATGGTCATGGAACCATCGGTGGAACCCCTTAATCTTGCTGCTCTTAAACCATTTTTGAAGTCGCTGGCACTGGTGCCGATCAACGCTTCAGTCATATTCCACATGATCCCGCCAAGGGTGACCGTACCGCTAGCGTAACTGGTCTTGGTTTCTCCGGTTCCCTCGAAATCCACCAAATACAAGTCCGTATTCACATATTCCGACACCGAGCCACTCAGGGCAAGAATCGTACTTGTGTATCCCGGACTGCTGATGCTGATACTACCGTTGTAGGTGCCGGGAGAAAGTCCCCCGGTCAAACGTGTGTAAATGGTCGTGGTGAATACTTCACCATCTTGAGGGATCAAGGAGATGGAAGAGGAATAGCCGCTGGTGCTACTTTGGCTGATCTCATAATCTACAGGAGCATCCAACTGGATATTCCCGGTAAGATTGTTGCCCTGAATACTGAAGCTCTGTGCTGAAGAGGGGCCACTGCCAAATTGATAACTGAAACCACTGAGAGCACTCGGATCAAACGAAACGGTGGGAACAGGGGTTGACGAGCCGGATTCAAGGAGGATGTTTTTGAGTCTAACACCTTTGCCAGAAGCGGCATTGCGTCGAAATCTGAACTTTACCTGTGATCCGGGAGCGGATATTCCGAACACCCCGGAAAAAATATAAGTACTGGAAGTAGGAGTCGCGCTTACAAAGCTGGCAAAGGTCCAGCTTGCGCCGTTGTCGTTGGATACGTCGATGGTAAGCGGATTGTTTGTGCCGGAACCATAAGTAGCTACTTCCATGGATAAATTCACGCCGGAATAGGCGCTCAGATCGTATGTATTGGTGATCACCCAGTCATCTATGTTATCAAAGAGCAAGTAACCACCAGATGCGCTTTGATAAATTGCGTTTGAGCCCACGTTGTTCGATTCCCACGCGGCTGGGATACTACTAAAACTTGGCACACATTCGTTGAAAATCGTTTCCTGAGCCCACATGAACCCAGCCAATAGCGCGAGGTTGAGTAGTAAGATTACTTTCTTCAGCATTTTATCTCCTTTAGTATCATAACCTTAGTAATGATTTCTCAAGCGGAGTATTGTATAGGAAATGCGATATATGTCAAGTGTAAATATTGATCCCCCCAAAAGGTTGTTTGCTTGCCGAAGATCCATCTTGATCCCAGATCTCAGAAATCTCACACCCATCCCCGAAAGCAATGCGCAAGCCTTGTTGATGCAGTTTCCACTTCATGAATACGGCTTCGCGACTCCTGCGGGCAATGGGGGTGAATCCTGGAGAATAATCTTGCGGACACAAAAAAGGCCGTCGGGAAAAGACGGCCGAGTGAATAAGTTTTGCTAACCGAATACTACCATCTGAGATGGGCAAAAGCCTTGTTGGCGTCTGCCATCTTATGGGTATCTTCACGTTTCTTAATGGATGAACCTTCTTTTTTGTAGGCAGCCATCAATTCGGCGGCAAGTTTGTCCATCATGGTCTTTTCGCTACGGTTACGGGAGTTTGAGATGATCCATCTGAAGGCGATGGCGCGTCCGTTCTTTTCATTCACTTCGGTGGGGATCTGGTAGTTTGAACCACCAACGCGGCGGGATACCACTTTCACCAGCGGGCGAACGTTTTCCAGAGCGGTTTTGAAGACTTCCAAGGGTTCCTGTTTGGTCTTTTCTTGAATGATCTCGAAAGCGCCGTAAACGATCTTTTCGGCGATGGATTTCTTTCCTTGAACCATGAGGCAGTTCATGAACTTGGTAAGGATCACGTCGTTGTATTTGGGATCCGGCAATACCTCACGGACTACAGCTTTGCGTTTTCTTGGCATTTAATCCCTCCTACTTTTTCTTGGGACGCTTGGTTCCATATTTGGAACGGGAGTTGGTGCGTTTTTCTACTCCGGCAGAATCCAGAGCTCCACGAACGATATGGTAGCGAACACCGGGAAGGTCTTTCACACGACCGCCACGTACGAGCACGATGGAGTGCTCTTGCAGGTTGTGGCCTTCTCCGGGAATATAGGCTGTAACTTCAAATCCGTTCACAAGACGGACACGAGCGACTTTACGAAGAGCTGAGTTGGGTTTTTTGGGCGTAGTCGTGTAAACACGAGTGCATACTCCGCGCCTTTGCGGACATCCCATTAGCGCCCTGTTTTTCTTTTTGATCTCAACAGAAGTTCTTCCTTTACGGATCAGTTGGTTGATGGTTGGCACTGATTTTCTCCTTATCTTTATTTCAGTGTGTTGTAAAAACTCTTAGAAATCAAGGATATCCTCGGCTTCTTCACTCACATCCGGGTGAGCAAATTTGCTGATGATCTGGGCAACTGAATCGCCATTTGCCACAGCTTCCTTGATCATGGCGTTATATGACCTGGTACCGGTTCCCACGGGGATGCGATGACCCAGGATGATGCTCTCTTTGAGCCCTTCCAAGTGGTCTATACTGCCTTCAATGGCAGCCTTTGTAAGCACTTTCGTGGTTTCTTGGAACGACGCTGAAGAAAGCCAGCTATCCGTCAAGAGAGAAATTTTGGTGATCCCCAAAAGCAGCTGTTCAAACTGCGCTGGTTGTTTTCCAAAGGACACAGCTTCGCGGTTTTCTCGTTCCACACGAATTTTATCCACGATGTCTCCCTGAAGAAACTCGGTGCTCCCGCTATCGGTAATGCGAACCTTCTTGAACATCTGACGGATAATCACGCTTACGTGCTTGTCGTCGATCTTCACGCCTTGTTTACGATAGATTTCCTGGATCTCGTTCAGGATCAGCATTTGGGCTTCAATCACGCCCTTCACCAGCATGTCGTGAGGATCCAGAGGACCGTCCGAAAGCGCGTCTCCGCTCTCTACCCTATCGCCTTGGTGAACGATGATGCGTTTTCCGGTGGGAATAGCATATTTGCGTCCGGCAAGCGGCTGTCCATCGGTAACCACATCTCCATCATCCACAATGCTTTCCTGTTCCTGAGGAACCATAAATAGCTTTCCGCAAAGGGCAGCGCCTTCTTTTACGGAATCTCCATCTTTCACAATAGCGTCGAAGCCTTTGGGCACTGGGTATTCCATCGGTTTCTGATTGCGCTTCGCCACTTGAATGACGGTCTTTTTACCATCTGATATCACCACGCATTTACCGCTGTTCTCGGCAAATACGGTTTTCTTGCCCAAGACGAATATGCGCTGACGTTTATCTTCATCGGTAAGCACCACAACCTTGCCTTCGTTCGGGGCAAAGAGGCCATTGGGCGGGGTTACAAAGATATCGCGGCCGGTCTTTTTCAAACCACCGATGGTTACGATACCGTCGATATCCGAAATCCGGGCTTTATCTTTGGGAACGCGAGCTTCAAAGAGATCTTGCACGCGGGGCAGACCACCGGTGATGTCGCGCTGTTTGATGGTCATACGGGAAGTCTGACCCAGAATATCTCCGGTATGGACAAAGCTGCCATCTTCCACTCTCACCACCAAGCCGCTGGGCAGAGGGATCAGGCGGATACTACCGTCGTCGCCCACTATCTTGAATTGCGGCTGTTTTTTGCGGTCTTTGGATTCGATGATCGTGAGGTCTCTGCTAAAGGTAATATCGTTATATTCTTCTTTATAAGTAATGTCTTTAATGAAGTGTTCGTATTGTAGCTTGCCTTGGGCGGTGGAAATCAGCGGGTTGTTAAATTGGTCCCAAGAAAGCAGTTTGGTGTTCGTGGCTATCTTCTGATTATCGCGTACGTGAACGGTGGCTGCATACTCTACTTTGTATTCTTCCAGAACTTTGCTTTCATCCGCTTCATCTACGATCATCAGTTTGCCCAAGTGAGACACCGAGATCAATTGACCTTCCGTGTTAGTTACAGTATTCATTCTGTCGAATTTCACGATACCGTCGTTCTCAGAGGCGATTTCCGCAAGGTCTGTCGCGGTGGAAGCAGCTCCCCCGATGTGGAATGTACGCAGGGTAAGCTGAGTTCCCGGCTCGCCGATACTCTGAGCGGCAATCACGCCCACGGGATCGCCCATCACCACCGGTTTCAGGGTGGCAAGGTTGCGTCCATAACACTTGGCGCATAGCCCACGATCCGCTTCACAAGTAAGCACACTACGTACGTGAACGCTGGTCATGCCAGTATTCTGAATGGTGCGCGCCATCTTGTTGCTGATCTCTTCTCCGGCATATACCAAAATCTTGCCTGTGGGGGAGGTGGGATCAATGATGTCTTCTGCGGCATAACGTCCCTGAATGCGTTCGGCAAGGGTCTGAACCACTTCGTTGCCTTCTTTCAGGAAAGTCATGTGCACACCACGGTTTGTGCCGCAATCATCCATCGTAATGATAGCGTTTTGGGCAACGTCCACCAAGCGGCGAGTGAGGTATCCGGCGTCCGCTGTTTTGAGCGCGGTATCAGCCAATCCCTTACGGGCACCGTGAGTGGAAATGAAGTATTCCAACACAGTAAGACCTTGTTTAAAGTTCGATTTGATGGGGGTTTCGATCACATCGGCTCCACCAGTTGATCCGATTTTGGATGGTTTATCCATCAAGCCGCGCATTGCGCCAAGCTGCTTGATCTGATCCTTGGAACCACGGGCACCGGATTTGTACATCATATAGATGGCGTTGAGTCCGTTGCGGGTGTGGGAAAGCTCTTCCATCATTTCGTCGGTAACACGAACTGTGGTCTTTTTCCAAGTATCCACCACACGTCCCATACGTTCATTTTCGGTAATACCACCTTTCTGGTGCAGATCAGATATCTTCATTACTTCACGTTCGGAAGCTTCGATGATCTCATCTTTACGCTGGGGTACTACGATATCGCCGAAGCTGAAGGTTATTCCGGCACGCGTTGCGTAGCGGAAACCGGTGGCTTTCAGATCATCCAGGAATTCAGCGGTGCGGGCTTGGCCGACAGCATCGTAGCAGAGCATGGCAAGGTCGTTGATCTTACCTTTGTCGTAAGTGATGTTCTGGTATGGCACTTCGGAAGGGATGATTTCGTTGAAGATCACGCGACCTACCGTGGTAACCAGATAGCTACCTTCGATCTTGACGCGGATCCATGAATGCAAATCAAGATCACGTTCGATTACCGCGTCGCCTTTCGCGCTGCAAAGCTGTTCTTGGCTTTCATAAGCGGCGATAACATCGTCCGGACCATAAAAGTGCTTCAATTGGGTGATGTCTTCCGGGGCGTCAGTTTCTGTCATAGTAAGATAATAGCATCCCAAGACAATGTCCTGGTTCGCAGCCATCGCCAGCCTGCCATTGGCGGGCAAGAGGAGATTGCGGGTGGAAAGCATCAGTACCCGGGCTTCGATCTGCGCTTCCAGAGATAGCGGCACATATACCCCCATCTGGTCACCGTCGAAGTCCGCATTGAAAGGTACGCAAACCATCGGGTGTAGCTGGATCGCTTTGTTATCCGTAAGAACCGGTAAGAAAGCCTGAATACCCAAGCGGTGAAGGGTGGGAGCGCGGTTCAAGAGGACGGGGTAATCCTTCACCACATCCTCAAGAATGCTCCAAATCTCCGGTTGTTTTCTTTCGATGAGCTTCTTCGCGTTCTTTACCTTATCCACTTCTCCCATCTTCTGCAGACGTTCGATCAAATAAGGTTTAAAGAGTTCTACCGCCATTTCCTTGGGCAAGCCGCATTGATAGAGCTTCAGTTCGGGACCCACGGTGATCACCGAGCGTCCAGAATAGTCCACGCGTTTACCCAAGAGGTTCTGACGGAACCGTCCCTGTTTACCTTTCAGTTGATCGGTGAGGGATTTCAGCGGGCGATTGCCTCTGCCGCGTACGGGACGTGCCTTGCGGCTGTTGTCGATCAGGGCGTCCACCGCTTCTTGCAACATGCGCTTTTCGTTGCGCAAAATCACTTCGGGAGCGCGGATTTCCAAGAGGCCTTTCAGGCGGTTGTTGCGGGTAATTACCCGGCGATACAGGTCGTTAAAGTCTGCCGTGGCAAATCTTCCGCCTTCCAGCGGAACCAGCGGCCGCAATGTGGGCGGCAATACCGGCAGAGCTTCCAATATCATGTGAGATGGAGAGTTTCCGCTTTTGATGAAGGCATCTACGATCTTCAGCTTGTTGATCAGTTTCTGCTTCCTGAGGGCGGATTCTTCGAACTTGAGGCGGGTGCGGAGGTCAAGCGCTTCGTTCTTGAGATTGATGCGTTCCAACAGTTCGCGGATCGCTTCCGCTCCCATCAAGGCGATGAAGTTGTCTCCAACCTTGTCCTTGATTTCGTAATACTCGTCCACTTCCAGTAGTTCCATCTTCTCGTAGGGGCTGTCGCCGGGATCGATCACGATGAAGGATTCGTAGTAAAGCACCCGCTCCAGATCTTTGATCGTCATATCTAACAAGGTGCCGATCTTGGAGGGGGCGGATTTTACGAACCAGATGTGGGCGATCGGAACCGCCAACTGGATGTGTCCCATGCGGGTACGGCGCACCCTGCTGGTTGTAACCAACACGCTGCAGCGTTCGCAAACAGTATTTTGAAAGCGTTTCTTTTTATATTTCCCGCAGGCGCATTCATAGTCCCGTTCCGGGCCAAATATGCGTTCGCAGAAGAGACCATCTTTTTCAGGTTTGAGGGTTCTGTAGTTCAGGGTATCGGGTTTGGTTACCTCTCCGTGAGACCATTCGTTCATGATGGTTTCGGGGGAGGCTATCCTGATGCGAACCGCATCATATTCGGTGGGTCTGAATTCTCGTCTTGTATCTTTCATCCTGGTTCCCCTCTATTTGCCTTCGTCATCTTTTACGAATTCGATGTCGAAGCCCAAGGATTTGAGCTCACTCACCAGCACGTTGAAGGATTCCGGAACTCCGGGAGGAGGCGGATTCTCGCCGCGGGTGATAGCCTTGAAGGCATTGTTTCTGCCATCTACGTCGTCACTCTTTATGGTAAGCATTTCTTCCAAAAGATGCGCTGCACCATAGGCTTCCAGCGCCCATACTTCCATTTCTCCCAAGCGCTGACCGCCGTGCTGGGCTTTTCCGCCCAAAGGCTGTTGCGTGATCAGGGAATAAGGTCCGGTGGAACGGGCATGCATCTTGTCGGCAACAAGGTGGTTCAGCTTCATCATATAGATGATGCCAACCGTTACCCTTTCTTTGAAGGGGCTACCGTTCTTGCCATCATAGAGCACCATCTTGCCATCTTCAGAGAATCCGGCATTCCGCAGCTCGGTACGGATGTCTTCGTTGCTGGCTCCGTCAAAAATGGGTGTTTCGACTTCGTAACCAAGATACTTGGCTGCCAGCCCCAGGTGGGTCTCCATGATCTGTCCGATATTCATACGCGAGGGCACACCAAGCGGGTTCAGAACTATATCAACGGG
The DNA here is from genome assembly GCA_018433885.1 of Candidatus Cloacimonadota bacterium. Classification (GTDB taxonomy): domain Bacteria; phylum Cloacimonadota; class Cloacimonadia; order Cloacimonadales; family Cloacimonadaceae; genus UBA5456. The sequence continues at coordinate 28,265 of JAHDQK010000049.1, read as the reverse complement.
GGTTCCGTCTTCCATGAAAGGCATGTCTTCGATAGGAGCTATAATGGAGATAACGCCCTTGTTTCCATGACGTCCCGCCATTTTATCGCCCACTTCTATCTTGCGTTTCTTCGCCACATACACTTTCACCATCTTGCGAACGCCATATTGTAGCTCGTCACCGTGTTTGATGCGTTCGCGAGATTTCTTGTAGATGTTCTCGCTTTGCTCTAGGGATTGCTTGATCTTGAGCGCAATATCTTGATAGATAGTGTTGTTGATCTCGCTATCTTCCACAAGCTCCACATCCAGATCCAGCTTCTTGAAGTTAATGCGCTTGATATCTTCTTTGCTGATCTTCTTGCCGGGAGCGATAAAGGGCTGATTGGTCTTCTCGTCCCAAATCGTCTTGGCTTTCTGTCCCAGCAGAATCGCGGAGAGTTTTTCTTCTTTAAATTCTTCTACTTTCTTGCGTCTCAGGGCAAGATCGACTTTCAGCTTGCGAATCTTATCGTCGCTATCGTCTTCCTGGTCGGTACCGTCTTCAAGGCGGCTGAATACTTTTACGTCTATCACCACGCCTTCCATGCCCGGTTTTGCCTTGAGAGAGCTATTCGTGAAATCTCCTGCGCGATCGCCAAACAAGGCGCGCATCAGGTTCTCTTCCGGAGAAGGATCAATCTCGATGCTCTTCGGGGTAACCTTACCCACAATGATGTCTCCCGCATGGATCACGGATCCTACGCGGATGATACCGGTTTTATCAAGATTTCTAAGCGCATGCGAGGGTACGTTCGGGATGTCGTAAGCGAGTTCTTCTCTACCGTTCTTCACGTTTCTTACCAATACTTCCATCTCTTCGATGTAAATGGAGGTAAGGGTGTCTTCCCGTGCTACCTTCTCGCTGAGGATGATAGCGTCTTCGTAGTTGTATCCATACCAAGGCATGAAGGCAACCATCATGTTGGTACCCAGTGCCAGGCGGCCATCTTCCACGCAGGCACCATCAGAGAGGGGCTGTCCTTTGCGGACTACATCGCCGATTCTCACGATGGGACGTTGATTGGCACAAGTATCCTGGTTGGTGCGGACATATTTCTTCAGCCGGATGCGACTGCCGGTTCCCAGATACAGAACTTCATCCTTCTCATTGAGTGCTTTGAGGTCTATATAAGCGGAAGTAACATTCACCACCGTGGCGTCATAGGGCGCGACCGCAATGTCCGATGTATCCAAGGTAGCGATCTTTTCCATGCCGGTGCCGACGATTGGTGCTTGGGGATTGATCAACGGTACAGCCTGACGTTGCATATTGGAGCCCATCAGTGCGCGGTTGGCGTCGTCGTGTTCAAGGAAGGGAATCATTGCGGCAGATACGGATACCATCTGCTGAGGGGCAACGTCCATATATTGGATATCCTTGGGGCTTACCTGGATGAACTCGCCACGTTCGCGGGCGAAGATCATCTCGTCCATGATCCGGCGGTCATCGTCCAAATGAACATCCGACTGCGCGATGATGTATTTCTCTTCTTCCGCGGCGTCCATATACACATAATCGTCGCTCACAACGCCATCCACCACCTTTCTGTATGGTGTTTCGATGAACCCCAGATGGTTGATACGGCTATAGATAGCAGGCGAAACGATGAGACCGATGTTGGGACCTTCCGGTGTCTCGATAGGGCATACGCGCCCATAGTGAGAAGCGTGCACGTCACGTACCTCAAAGCCTGCGCGATCCCGCGCGAGACCGCCAGGACCAAGTGCGGAAAGGGCACGTTTATGGCGCAATCCGGCAAGAGGATTGGTTTGTTCCATAAACTGCGAGAGCTGTCCGGTAAGGAAAAAGCCTTGTACGACATTGATCAGAGCATTACTATTCACCAAGTCGTGCACAGTGATCTCGTCGATATTGGAGATAGCCATGCGTTCCTGGATAATGCGAGCCACCATAGCCAAACCAGAGTTATATTGCTCCTGAAGCAATTCACCAACGGTGCGCACTCTGCGGTTTGCCAAGTGGTCGATATCATCCACCTCGTCTTGGTCGTGATAGATACTGATCAGCGTTTTAAAAATATATACGAAATCCGCAAGAGTAAGAGTCATCACGGATTCATCCACGTCTATCCCCAAGCGGGTGTTGATCTTGTAGCGTCCCACTTCGCCCAGATTATAGCGCTTTTCGTTGAAGAACATGCGATCAACCAGTTGTTGCGCAGCTTCCAAAGGAGCGTCTTCGCCGGGACGGATCAGGGAGTAGATCTTTTTCAGCGCGTCTTCCTGATTGTAGGTAGGATCTTTGGCGATGGTGTTTTCCAATACTTTACGGGCGATCTCGTAGTCATAATTGATAACTTCTACTTTCTTGATCTTGTGTTCGGCAAGGATTTTTACCAAGTTGTCCGATATCTGCTCATTGGCGAAGGCAATGGGTTCCTCGCCTTCACTAAGAGTGATATCAGAGAAGAGGTGCCGGTTCTTGGCTTCAGACAAAGCGATGGTTTCGCTTTCGTAGAAAGTTTTGCGCAAGTCTTGATTGGTGGAAATACCAATTGCGCGCAGCAGGGTGGTGACCGGCAGTTTCCTGCGTTTATCGATATGGACGTACATTACGTCGTGGATATCGATATCGAACTCCAGCCAGGAGCCATTGTAGGGGATCACTTTTGCGGAGTAAAGAGTCTTTCCGGAAGGGTGTTTTTCTTCGGAGAAAAAGACACCGGGTGAACGCTGTAATTGCGAGATAATCACGCGTTCAGCGCCGTTGACGATGAAGGTTCCCTGTTCGGTGACAAGCGGGATTTCACCCAGGAATACATCCTGCTCCAGAGTATCTTTATGTTCACGACCGTTCTCAGTAGTCTCATAGACAGTCAGGCGCATCTTGGCCTTGAGGGGGGCCTGATAGGACAAATTGCGTTCGCGGCATTCGTCTATCGAATATTTTTCCTGAAGCACATTGTACTCAATGAACTCAAGCAGGAAGTTGCCTTTGTTGTCTTCGATGGGAAAGATGGATTCAAAAACTGCCTGCAGTCCTTTTTTTGCTCTGCGCTGAGGGTGTATTTCTCTCTGGAGAAATTCGTTGAAGGATTCTACTTGCATGGCAAGCAGATTAGGAATTTCTACTTCGGGAATACCCAGCTCGGCAAATCGTCCTGAGATACGGGAAAAACTTTTGATCTTTCTCAAAAGCTCACTCCTTTGTGTCCTGAAGACACATTCGGTAAGGGTTGGTATTTTGCATGGTAATCGCTTCTTGCCAGCGACCCATAGCCTTGCCATTTGTATTGCGGCGTGGTTTTGCCATATTTCTTAGTTTGATTAGCTAAATTAGTCCAAAAAAAGTCCGGGTGGACTTTTTTTGGACATATGAATTTGGCATAAAGCCGATTACTTGAGTTCGACTGTAGCGCCAGCGTCTTCAAGTTTCTTCTTGATGGTTTCAGCTTCTTCTTTGCTTACTTTTTCAGAGATCGGCTTCGGAGCGCTATCTACCAGGTCTTTGGCTTCTTTGAGGCCAAGGTTGGTGATTTCGCGAACCACTTTAATTACGTTGATCTTCTTGTCACCAGCATTGGCAAGAATCACATCAAATTCGCTTTGTTCTTCTTTTGCTTCGGCAGCGCCACCGGCAGGAGCGGCAAAGGCGGCTACGGGAGCGGCGGCGGATACGCCAAATATCTCTTCCATTTCTTTGACGAGTTCAGAGAGCTCAAGAACGGTCATTTCTTTAATCAGGTCAATTACTTGTTGTTTTTTATCGGACATCTTTCCTCCATCGGATATATGAATAATTTTTTATTAGCTGGCATCAGCTTGTTTTTCTATGAGTGAGTTTACCGCATACATGAATTTGCGGATCACACCCTGGTTGACTGCCATGAATCCTGTGAGCGGGGCGGTCATGCTGCCCAATACTCTTGCCAGGAGTTCATCACGGCTGGGAAGGGTAGCCAGAGCTTGAAGCTCCTTGGGGCTAAACACGTGTCCTGCCACGTATCCGGCTTTAAAGCTGGGAAAGCCGGCATCTTCCATCACTTCTTTAATGAACTTGGCGACTACGCGAGCGGGAGCCACTTCTTCTTCCAGACAGATCGCTACAGCGGTCGGGCCTTTAAGATAGTTGTCCAGTTCCGTGATACCCAGTTCGTTCAATGCAATCTTGAGCAGGGTGTTCTTCTGCACCACATAATCCACTTTGTCTGTGCGGAAGCGGTTGCGCAGCTCGTTCACCTGTTCGATGTTAATTCCCTTGTAATCCACTAGTATAATCGCTTTTGCGCCACTTAGTCTTTCGACCAGGTTCTTTACGGTATCGATCTTATATTGTTGAACCATTCTTCGTGCCTCCCTTTAGCTTTTCGCTTCCAAGGTTGCGCTTGCGACCTGTAGTTTGATGCCGGGGCCCATGGTGGTGCACAGTGTGATGCTCTTGATAAAGACGCCCTTGAGGGTAGCAGGACGTTCTTTGAGAACCGCGGAGAGGATCGCTTTGACGTTGTCTTTCAGTTTTAGTTCCTCAAAACTGATCTTGCCGGCGGGCACGTGAAGGTTAGCGAATTTATCGACTCTATAAGTGACCTTTCCGCCTTTAGCTTCTTCTACAGCCTTGGCAATATCCATGGTTACGGTTCCTACTTTGGGGTTTGGCATCAGTCCGCGCGGACCCAGTACCCGACCTAATTTACCGATACGTCCCATGAGGTTCGGAGTGGTAATCACCACGTCGAAATCAAACCACCCACCGGTGATTTTTTCTACGAGGTCATCGACTCCAACGTAATCGGCGCCAGCGTTTCTGGCTTCATCTGCTTTGTCGCCTTCAGCAAAGACCAACACCCGCATTGTCTTACCCGTGCCGTGAGGCAGGATAAGGGAGTTTCTGATCTGCTGATCGGCTTTGCGAGGATCCACGCCGAGATTGAAGTGAACTTCGACTGTTTCGTCAAACTTCGGGGCCGGCAGGCTCTTCAGAAGTTTAAGCGCGTCGTCGAGCTCAAATCGTTTCTGACGGTCATACATCGCATAGGCGACTTTGTACCTTTTACTATGTTTCATTGACTCTCCTTTATGAATACTATCTCCTGCACCGGTTTGCTCAGTCGTCGATGGTGACGCCCATGCTCCGTGCAGTACCTGCGATCATACTCATAGCGGATTCAAGGGAATGGCAATTCATATCCTGGATCTTGAGTTCGGCGATAGCCCTCAATTGAGCTTGATTCAGTTTTCCCACTTTGGCTTTATTGGGGGTGGCGGAACCTTTTGCAAGGCCAGCTTCTTTTCTGATCAGCACGCTCGCGGGAGGGGTCTTGATCTCAAAAGTGAAAGATTTATTTTTGGCTACATAGATCATTACCGGAAATACCATTCCGGGCTGATCCTGGGTTTTTTCGTTGAACTGGCGGCAGAATTCGGGAATGTTCACCCCTGCCTGACCCAATGCGGGGCCGACGGGAGGAGCCGGGTTTGCCTTGCCGGCAGGAAGCTGCAATTTTATAACTGCTACGGCATCTTTTGGTTTTGCCATGGTTTGTATCCTCTTAATTTATAAATATCTATTTTTTAATCAGTTCTACCTGATTACCGCTGAGTTCCACAGGGGTGCGCCGGCCAAACACCGTAACATCTATTACTAGCTTGTTGCCTTCATCGGCAGTCTTCTGTACCACACCCTCAAAATCGGAAAATGGCCCGGAAATGACGCGCACCATATCTCCCGGCATATAAGAAAAGGTCTTGAAATCGCGATCGGGATCCGCTATGCCCAAAAGCCTGTCCACTTCATCCTGGGGTAGGGCGATGGGCTCTTTGTGTTCCTTGCTCATACCCAAAAAACTGGTGACGCCTGCCATGCCCAAGATATAGGTCTTAAGCTCTGGGCTCATCTCGGCTTCAAGGATCACATAACTAGTAAATACCTTACGTTCACGCTCGATCTTCTTGCCATCCCGAATAATAAAAGTCTTACGGACGGGCACCAATATCCGACCCACGGACGCGCCCAATTCGGTTCCTTCGAGACCCTTTTCGATCGCGGTCTTTACCTTGTTTTCAAAACTGGAGTAGGTATGGATCACATACCATTTCATTGCCACAGGATCGTCCCCTAAAAGAGCAGTTCCAAGATCTTCGAAAAACCAAAATCTACCAGGGAAAGGAATACCGCTACGATGGCAGACATCATTATCACCACCGTCGTGCCTTCCTTCAAGTCGTCTTTACCTGGCCAGCTGACGGATTTCATCTCGGAACGTACATCGCGAAAGAAGCGACTTACATTTTCAAATTTCATTATCTCACCAATTAAGTCTTCAGAATTGTGCGCCGGTACGATAATAATGTTGGCAGGACAGGCAGGAATCGAACCCGCAACCCCCGGTTTTGGAGACCGGTGCTCTACCAGTTGAACTACTGTCCTGCAACATCTATAAATCAGCGATTAGCGCTGTTTGTGATTTGTGTGTTTCCGGCAGGTGGGGCAGAACTTCTTCAGCTCCATTCTGTTCGGATGCTTGCGCTTGTTGCGGGTCGTAGTATAATTACGATTTTTGCAATCTTCGCAGGCAAGGATGATTATATCTCTCATCGTTCTCTTCCGGTTATCAGTTTATCAGTCGATTACGCTGGAAACTACTCCGCTACCGATGGTGTGGCCACCTTCGCGGATAGCGAAACGAAGACCCTGCTCCATGGCAATCGGGGTGATGAGTTCGGCTGTGATTTCCACATTGTCACCAGGCATAACCATTTTGATGCCTTCGGGCAATACCAATGAACCGGTCACATCAGTTGTACGGAAGTAGAACTGAGGACGATAGCCAGTTTGGAACGGTTTGTGACGTCCACCTTCTTCCTTGGTAAGGATATAGGTCTGACCCACGAACTTGGTGTGAGGGGTGATTGATTTCGGTTTCGCGAGAACTTGTCCACGCTCCACGTCGGTTTTAGCAAAGCCACGCAGAAGCAGACCAACGTTGTCGCCAGCTTGGGCTTCATCAAGAAGCTTGCGGAACATTTCCACGCCGGTGCAGGTGGTTTCTACAGTCTCTCTGATTCCCACACGCTCAATCTTGTCGCCGACTTTGATTACGCCGCGTTCTACACGACCGGTAGCAACGGTGCCACGGCCAGGGATGGAGAACACGTCTTCCACGGGCATCAGGAAGGGTTTGTCAACCGCGCGGTCGGGCAACGGAATGTAGCTATCTACGGAATCCATCAGCGCTTGAATCTGGGCTTCACCTTCGGGATCGCCATTCAAGCCCTTCAGGGCGGAACCGCGGATCACGGGAATTTCGTCGCCGGGGAATTCATATTTGTCCAGAAGTTCGCGAACTTCCATCTCAACCAGGTCGAGCAATTCTTCGTCTTCAACGAGGTCGCATTTGTTCATGAAAACCACTACGGCAGGAACACCAACCTGACGGGCAAGCAGGATGTGCTCGCGAGTCTGAGGCATGGGACCATCGTATGCGCTCACTACGAGAATAGCACCGTCCATCTGGGCTGCGCCGGTGATCATGTTCTTAATATAGTCAGCATGGCCGGGGCAATCTACGTGGGCATAGTGACGATTTTCGGTTTCATATTCAACGTGAGATGTGGCAATGGTAATACCACGGGCTTTTTCTTCAGGAGCGTTGTCGATACTATCGAAAGAACGGAATTTGGCTCCGCCCTTCTTTGCAAGGTAAGCGGTAATAGCCGCGGTGAGCGTGGTCTTACCATGGTCGATATGACCAATCGTACCAACGTTTACGTGTGGCTTGGTACGTACGAATTTTTCTTTTGCCATTGTTCCTCCTGGAATTACTAATTCCATGTCCTTGTATTATTCGCTAATATAAATAGGGCGAGATTACGGGGCTTTCGTCAAGTCCCGTAATCAGCCATCAAAAATGGAGCTCAAGACCGGATTTGAACCGGTGACCTCATCCTTACCAAGGATGTGCTCTACCTACTGAGCTACTTGAGCTAAAAACTACGCCACCTCAAAAGAGCTGACTAAAAATGGAGCGGGAAACGGGGTTCGAACCCGCGACCCTCAGCTTGGAAGGCTGATGCTCTAGCCAACTGAGCTACTCCCGCTAAGCAAAAACAAAGTGGTGGAGAGGGGAGGATTCGAACCTCCGAAGTCGTCTGACGACAGATTTACAGTCTGTTCCCTTTGGCCGCTCGGGAACCTCTCCACAGCTATGGAGCCGATGAAGGGAGTTGAACCCCCAACCTATTGATTACAAATCAATTGCTCTGCCATTGAGCTACATCGGCTTAAGGTTTTGCCAATCAATTTCAATCCACTTTTTTTGTCAATATCTTTTTTCTGGCTCACTCTATATTCTTGATTGATTCTCGTTCTTTAACCTTGTTTTTCCACCCCCTCATTGTGTCAATACATTTTTTTGCCTTCTGTATTTATTTGACCCATCCTCAACGCCCAAACCAATCCCATCGCAGTGCCCATGCCGGCTTGATGCAGTCCATACTGCAGCGGATCTGCCCAGACACTTTCTGGCGTCTGGAAATGGAAAAGGGGGACGCTTGCGGCGTCCCCCGGAGATGATTGTTTTATAATTTAGTTAGGGTTGAGCGATCACACGGTAGAACTTCTTGGCTGCACTGGCAGGGATGCTGTGTGTTATCTGCGTAGTGCTGGTAACTTCTGTAAAGGTACCATAGGGATCATCCGCGGATTCGATGCGATAGCTTGCGGCTCCGTCGATATCGTTCCAAGTAAGAACTATATCGCCGTCTTCCAGCGTAATGCTGAGTTCCGGACTTGCCAGTTGACCGCCTGAAATCTGGATATCACTAAGGAAGCGATGCCCAATCTGCATGGTGGCATTGTATTGGCCTACCAAACAGGTGAGGGTCACGGGATCTGTGGGAACATCGGTTCCAGCATAATCGGTATTTACGAAGGTTCTCAGGGTAAGAGTCGCTGTACCATCTGTAGCCGTCAGGTTTTGCGCTGTGGCAGGGAAGGTGGCGGCACCGGTGATGGTGACGTTATTCACTTTGATCAGCTTGGCTTGGTCGGCAGGAGTAAGGCTTGCCAGAGTGCGAACTTCCGGAACCACTTCGTTATTTGAGGAGCTTGCAGCCCCAGGATCCGCCACCGGCACAAACTGGATGAGCTGGCTGTAAACATTGAGGTACCCTGTGATGCCGGTGATGCCATCATAGAGGTTGTAGGTGGAAGTAATGATCCCGCCATTATCATCGATCACGATGGCAGCAGTATCATCTTGGATATATTTGGTATTGCGGTTTGCATTCTGATAGGTAAGCACCGCTTCACCGGTGAGAGTATAGACGTTTGAGCTTCCGGTAGGTTGAGCTCTCAGAGTGGCAATATCGCTGATCGGAGTAGGATATGCGTAAACCGCTTCGACCACGATGCTGGGATCGTATCCATCAGCATAAGCGATAGCTCTGATGGTGGTACTGGCAGAGATAGCGATGGGTGAAGCGTAGATAGTGCCGACTGTGGGGCTGGGATCGGAGCCATCGGTGGTATAGCGTATTGTAGCACCCGCAGTGGAGCTGGTAAGGCTCACGTTGATCGGGGCTACATAAGCGCCGGCAGGGGGATCAAATACGGGCGCGGAGGTAAGGGGGTTGCCGCCGGGATTGTAGGTGTGGCTACCCAGGTATTGATGGGTGCCAACCGGCATCACGATCCATTCGCTATCTCCGGCGTCAGTCCCGAATTGGGCTGCCCAATCCAGGTTGCCTGTAGTAACTGTGGGTTTACGGATGAGGGTTTTATCCACTGTGGCATTGGCCACGCCAGCTACTGTCCATCCGTTGCCTGGATCAACACCGATCTCACCAAAGACGTCAATGATGGTATCCGGATTCAAACAGCGCAGGGCCAGCGCATCGTCTCCATTGAAGAATGTTACTGTAGAGGTGACGTCCGATACTGCCAGGATTTCAGCGGCTGCGCTAGCATGAGCGATCACATAGACTTCACCAGGGGCCAGGGTGCCAGACAAGATTAAGGTATTGCCGGCGGTCGTAGCACCATTGCTGTAGAGCTCTACTTTGTAGCGGGATAGATCCACAGTCACATCGGAAGCATTGAAGATTTCTAGGGCTTTGTTGTTGCTGGCTCCTTCGATGTATTCACTGAAGAAGATGTTGTCCAGCGGCCCGGCTGGAATGTTGACCGTACCGGATACGTTAATGGTCACCGGGCTGGAGTTGGCATTGCTGTGCGTAATCTCTACATCACTGTGGGTGCCAACCTCTGTGGCATTGAGGCGTACCCAGATCAAACCGTTGTAGCTGGTCGGAACGTTGATTTCTGTAGCCCAACCGCTGCTTCCGTTTTGAGAAAGCTCGAAGGGAGCTGAGGTTGTGATCATGATGTTGTCGCTAAGATCAATGCTGCTAATGCTATAGCTTTGTGCCACAGAGGGAGTGCCCACTTCCTGATAGAAGGGGGTCATCGTGCTGTTGACTACGATTTCGCCTTGAGGGGCAAGGGTTTCACCTTCCACGCGGATAGTCGCCTCGGTAGCGCCAGCGCTGTTGTGAGTGATGTTTCCGCTGTGTTCACCGACCTCAGAGCTATAGTGCCGCACATACACCGTGCCATCGAAGCTGGGAGGCAGAGAAAGCGTAGAAGACCAGGGTCCGTTAGTATCCAGGGCGATCTCGAAATGAGTGGGTGCTAAGACGCTGATATTCTCAGTAAGGTCCTGACCTGTAACTGTGTATGATCCGTATTCTTCAGAAGGCTGACCGGCGACATTGAACAGAGGGTCAATGCTGCCGCTGATTATGATCTGCTGGTTCAGAACTTGCGGCCAGGTGCCGGTAACTGCTTCGATCAGGTTATTCATCACATCGCGGATTTCGATGCGGGTGATGGTGGTGCCGTCTTCCACATAAACGATGAAATCGCCATTATCCAGATCGGTAGAGGAAGCAGCAATCAAGGTTTCGGAAGCATCATAGGCCAGCACGATGTATTTCTGGGTATAATCGTTCCAGGTGTTGAAGTTTACCTGTGAATCCAGAATCGGCACAGGGGTGGTGATGGCTGTAGCATCAGGGAGGAGGACTGTCTGGAAGTTGGGAGTCCCATAACTTGGACCCTGACGGTCACGATAATAGGCGATTGTTGTGTTGTTGTTACCTCTTTGGAAGGGAATCCACCAGCTTACACTGCTGCTTGGTGTTCCGGGGATCTGAGGTCCGGCAGAATATGCTGTACTGCTGATCCAGGCTCCAGTATCCGCTCTCCAGGGGTAGTATTGGTTGCCACCGTTGTAGAGACGATAGCGGAAGTCATCGGAAGGATAGTTTTCCACCTGCACGAGCACAGCGCTTTGGTGAGTAGCGTCTGCAATGCTGATCTGAGCAGGACGTAAAAGCACTGTTGCGGTCGGGGCAGTGGCCACATTACCATTCACAGCCATGTTTTGTGTGGTGGCACCGGTGCTGCTGTGGCTGATATCGCCACTGAAAGCTCCGGCTTCGGCTCCGGTCATCCGCACGTAAATGGAAGTAACTGCCACAATCCCGCTGGCGGGTGTAAGTTGCAAACTTCCGGTAAAGCCCTCTGTCTGGCTGAGTGATATCTCAAAACCGGTGGGAGCAGCGATGCTGATGTTTCCGCTAAGATATACGCCTTCAACTGTGTAAGATTGAGTAGCAGAAGGAGTGCCGGGCGTGGTATTGAAGTTATTAAGGGTTCCGGTCAGGGTAATCGTGGGAGCAGGGTTCTGCACGGTTCCGGATACCGCAAGGTTCACCGGATCGGCTCCGGTGCTGGTGTGGGCGATATTGCCGCTAAAGTTACCGGCACTTGCTCCACTCAAGCGAACATAGATCGTGCCATTGAAATCACTGGCAACAGATGTGCTCGGGCCAAAGCTGATATCATCTGTGGAAACCTGGAAGCCGGCAGGAGCGGTGATGCTGATGTTGGCGCTAAGATTAGCTCCGGACAGGCTGTAGCTCTGGCTGGCGGAAGGAGTTCCGGTGAATGTGCTAAAGTCCGTAAAAGTGCCGGTGGCATAGATAGTGGGCGTAGCAGCACCGGAATAATCGGTAAGCAGGATGTCATCGATGTTCATCTGTCTGTTTGATGTACCGCTTTCGGTAGCTCTCTTGATCCTGATTCTGACATTACCGGCAACGTTCAAAACTTCGCTAAATGTCTGCACGTCATCGCTGGCAGGGGCAGTGAAGTCTTCACCAACCTGAGTCCATGTGCTTCCGCCATCAGTGCTGAGTTCCACTTTCCAATCTACTTGGGCTGCTGTACCATAACGGCGATATTGGAAGCTAAGAGTGCCCAGGCCACCGGTTTTGTCTGTCAGCATAGTCATGGAAGATGTGCCGTAACCCCGCATTCTGGCAGAACGGATCCCATTCTTCCAATCAGCAGTATCTATTCCGATTAGCGCATCGGTCATATCCCAGTTTAAACCACTGAGATTGATAGTTGCGGATGCATAGGCTGTTTTGGTCTCACCGGGACCTTCGAAATTCACTAAATAGCCACCCTCTATAGGTTCTGCTGTCACACTTCCATTGAGCGTAACGCTCTTAGGAAGGGCTGTTCCGGCTGTGATACTCACGTTTTGGTTGTTGTAAAGACCCACGGCCAGGCCGGCCACCAGGCGAACGTAAATGGTGGTTTCGGTGACAGTGCCACCGCTGTGGTTAACATTCAGGGTAGTGGTGAAGCCGCTACCGCTTGCAAGAGAAATCTCGTAGTTAGCAGGAGCAGTGATGCTCACATTGCCGTCCAGATCGGTACCACTAACGGTGAAGCTCTGCTCTGCAGAGGGGCCGCTGTTTTCTTCGTATGTGAAGCCACTAAGAGTAGCGGGCGTTACAGTGAGTGCCGGGACCGGAGCGCTTGCAACTCCGCGGATATTGATATAGTCGATACCGGCTCCTACGCTGTTATTTGTACCGGCGACAGAGAACTTGATGCGCACCTGGCTGCCGCTATAGGCACTGAGATCAAACTGTTCCATATTCACAAGCGTGTTATTAAGAGGTAGCCTTGTCCCCAATACTGTCCAAGTACTACCGTTATTCGTAGAAATTGATACCGTTATCTCATTCTCGACGGTGTTAGTCCCGCCAAATGTCCTGGCTTTGAAATCCAAAGTTTCACTTGTGTAATTATCAAAATTCATCGCCGGGCTTACGGTATTGGCATCGGCAACCAGTAGTTGCAAGTATGTAGTACCTACAACGTTGGTATCCGTCCAATCCGGAAAACCGCTTACATCAGTTCGCGTGGGAATGATGTTCACCTGCGCCCAGACCAAACCGAGGCTGAGCAGGAGGCTAAAGATTAAAATCCATTTTTTAAGCATGGCATTCTCCTTGCTTTGTCTATTATTGTTATCAAGTTCATGGGGCTTATTTTCGCCCCGTACCATAATATAATTTCTTTCATATCTATCTGTTCCTACAGATATAATATCCTATATCTCGCAACGGCACCAGTATCCTGTGCCAAAGGCAGAGCATCGACAATGGCATAATCTTCTATTTATAAAAATCCGTCAACTAAATTTTTCTTAACTAATTGCATATACCGTTATAGAAAGCCACATATAACAAGCAGGAGATGGATGCAGAGCAAGTAGAAGTATTTCCACAGGAAACTTGTGCATTTATAACGCATTCCAAGTAGATGCTCAGAGCGATGACCGTGCTTGTGGAACAGAATTTGCTTATAAATGAGTAAAGAAAATAAGCATATGGTGCGACCCCCAAGCGAGGTGAAAATTGAAACGCTTATCTGCACTCCTTTTTGTATTCATGCTGGTCTCCGGTTTTGCCGGACTCCGGGCGCAAAATAGTTCGACCCCAATGATTATGCCTGAGTGGCATCAAACTGCACCCTGGAATCGCTATTGCCCCGGCCAAGGTCAAAACCGTGCTCATGCCGGATCCCACGCTCTGGCAATGGCTAAGACCATGAAGTACTGGGCATATCCCTACAGCGGAACCGGTTCGGTGAGCTATGTGGACGACGACTTTGGCACCATCAACTATAATTTTGACTCCGTAATCAACTGGGGTGGGATGAGTAATACTCAGGTATTTGCCACTACTCAGCGCTTTATCGCTGCCTGCGGAGCTGCCGCTCTCACTGATTACGAGATGGATTACTCCAACAGTAGCCTGCTGAACGTAAGAACCGCGTTAATCCAATATTTCTCCTACGACGATCTCATGAATATCGCCAGTAGGTCTTCCTATTCGCTTTCCGCTTGGGAAAACGTGATCCGTCATGAGATCGATAACCAGCGTCCGGTAATCTACAGCGTAACCCGCTCCGATGGAACCGAACTGGCTTTTATCATAGATGCCTACAATGAAGAGGGTTTGTTCCACGCAAATTTCAGCGATAACGAGAATCCCAATGCCTGGCTGGATCTCGGTGCGCTGGAGATTTCCGGAGAATCCTTTGATCCAGAACAACAGGACATGCTCCATGGCATCCAGCCGAGCTTGGGACCGGATACGATAAGCGAGAACTTCGAAGATGGCTTTGGAAATCACAACTGGCAGTTTGCCGGAAACGCGAACTGGACGATTTCCACAGAAGCAGCCTTCTTTGGCTCCCATAGTGCCAAATCCGGCAATATCGACCACAACCAAAGCACCAGCCTCTACATCGTAATCGACGTTACAGAAGAATCCACGATCAGCTTTTACAAAATGGTATCCTGCGAAGGTCAGGCGCAACATGAGTACGATCACCTACGCTTTGAGATCGACGGAATTGAGATGGAGCGATGGAGTGGAAACGGACAGTGGGGGTTCCACGAATATCCCGTAAGCCCCGGCATCCACAGTTTTCGCTGGACTTACGCCAAGGACGGCGCAACTACTAGTTACAACGACTGTGCTTGGGTGGATGCCATCACCTTCCCTCCCGGCACTACTCCGCTGATGCCCCCGCGTGATTTAAACGCCAGCCTGAGCGGAAGCAGAAATGTATCGCTCTCTTGGCTGCCGCCTTTGGTAACAGAAGGACTATTGGGCTACAAGATATTCAGAAACGGCAATCAGATCGCTCAGTATTCCAATCCTCAACAGATATCTTTTACGGATTACGACTTGCCTAATGGAGATTACAGCTACCATTTGCAGGCTGTCTATACTACCGGCCTCTCGCTTCCTGGGAATAGTGCCGAAGTGTCGGTGGAAGTACCCTATGCACCGGTTAATCTGGTGGCAAGCCCAGCTTCATACAGCTCTTTGATGCTTACCTGGCAAGCTCCCCCTCTTTTGCGGAACCGTGCCCTTCTGGGATACAGCATTTATGAAAGCAACCTCCTCATAGCCACGATAAATGATCCTGCCACCCTTTCGTATCACCATACCGGTTTGGAACAGGGCATCTATTATTACAATGTTACTGCCAGATATTCCCAAGCAGAATCCGCCTTTAGCAACACCGCCACAGGGGTATTGGGAGTAGCTCAACCACCCTCCAGCCTCCAAGCGACTGTATATGGCAACGATGTGTCTCTGCATTGGAGCCAAGTGCCGGATCTTCAGAATCTTATAGGATTCAAGCTATTTCGGGATGGAGTGCAGATAGCTTATATCCACAATCCCATTAGCTATGACTATTTAGATGAAAACCTGCCCAATGGCAACTATGCTTACTTTGTACGAGCCATCTATCTGGATGTGGAATCAGGAAACTCCGTGACGGCATATGCCAGCATCGAAGTTCCCTATCCCCCCACCAATCTCGTTGCCATGATGATCGACAACGACGTTCAGCTAAACTGGCAGAGACCTCCCTTGATCCGCGCACTTACCCACTATTATATATATCGGAACGGACAAGTGATCGGGGCAGTGTTTAACCCCAATATTACTTCCTATACAGATCACGACCTTCCCCCCGGCATATACAGCTACTATGTGACCGCCTTCTATTCCGGGGTAGAATCTCCACCTTCAAACACAGCAAGCACCGGCAGCGAACCCCTCTGGCCGCCGCAAAACTTCAGCTATTCGCTGACAAACAACGACGTTCAGCTCACCTGGTTGCCTCCCGTAATCTACGATCGGGATCTCACCGGCTATCGCATCTGGCGTAACGAAAGCGTGATTGCGGATAACTATCTGTATAATGAATATCTGGATCAAGACCTGCCCAATGGTACCTACTTCTACAAGGTGGCAGCCATCTACGAAGAAGGTATATCGGAACCGACTCCTACTCTGACGGTCAACGTAACTTATGCCCAGGCTCCGGTGAATCTGCAAGCCAGCCTGAACGACCCGGACGTTCACTTGACCTGGCAAGCCGCCCCCACCGGTCCTACGCCGGATAATTACCGGGTGTACCGCAACGGCGCGATGATCTTGGAACTGAGCCAGAACACATATACTGACCGGGTACCAGATAGCGGTTATTATACATATTATGTAACGGCTATGTTCGGAAGTTACGAATCCGAGCCTTCAAACTCCGTTACTGAATATGTGAGTTATGCTGCTCAAACTCCGGTAATCAGCGGACAGACCCTCGGCAATACCGTAGTCTTGAATATCGATCGTGGCTTTGTACCGGAAGACTATGAGTTTGCCTTTACCACAATCTTCAGAAATGGGGCGTTTCTCGCGGATATTACGGAAGACTTTTACATCGACAGTGATCTTCCCAACGGCAACTATCAGTATTTCTGTTATGCCGTTTACGGGTCTGAGAATCCTCATGTTACCTTAGAATCAAACATCTACAGCACTACCATTGATCAGGTATATCCACCTTCGAATCTTACCGGGTCCCAAGATGGCACCACGATTCAGCTTAGCTGGGAAGGAGTTTATTCTCCTCTGCGCCCGATCACCTATAAAGTTTATCGCAATGGCGTGGTAGTAACTCAAACTGCTGAAACCAGCTTTACAGATCCGGATCTGCCCGGCGGCAACTATAACTACTATGTAACCGCCATGTTTGGCACCCAAGAATCCGGCAGCACAAACTCCGTGAACTTCTTTGTGGAAGAGCTCTTACCGCCCACCAATCTCACCGGAAACGTGATCGGAAGATCAGTCCACCTTGCTTGGTTCGCCCCGGAAACTCCCACCCGGGAGCTCAACGGCTACAGCATCTGGCGCAACGGTTCTCAGATCGTGGAACTTACCAGCCAGACCAGCTATGTGGATAGTGATCTGGCAAATGGGGATTATCAGTATCAGGTGGCAGCCATCTACAGCACGGGAGTTTCTGAACTCACCGCCCCGCTTGCTCTGAACGTAAGCTATACCCCTGCACCTCATAACCTGAGTGGTTCGGTTATCAACCTGCGGGTGGTAAATTTGAACTGGAATGGCGCCAGCGATGTGGATGCGGATTATTACCGAATCTATCGCGATAACGAATACATCGGCGATGCTTCCTGGGAAACAGCCGAAGATACGCCTTCCGCTTCCGGCAGCTACAGCTATCATGTAACCGCCGTTTATGGAACCTTGGAATCTACTCCCTCGAACTCAATAAACTTAGAAGTAAACCTTGATCCCACCACAATTCAGCTCTTTGGGGAAGCCTTGGGAAACGATGTGGAACTGAGCTGGAACATCCTGAATGCTCCTCCTTCCGGCGAACTGATCCACTATGAAATTTACCGCAATTCGGCTCTTCTGGCGGAAAGCATGACGCCGATATATACCGATAACGATCTGCCCAACGCATACTATGAATACACCGTGCGTGCCATATATAATTGGTATGGAACCTACACCACAGCCATGTCCAACTCCGTCGTGACAACGATCGACCTGCCGTATCCCCCTGAAGGACTTCAATATAGCGTAGATCAAAACAACGTCTCGCTAACCTGGCAGCCGGTCAGCTCGCTCCAGAGCCCTGTAAGCTACAGAGTTTATCGCAATGGGGTAGCACTTTCCCAAAACGACGTTGCGGAGTACCATGATCTTGGGCTGGCAAACGGCAGCTACAGCTACTATGTTACTACCCTATTTGGAAACGAAGAATCCCTTCCCAGCGAAAGTGTAGCACTCACCATCGAGATCCCCTATCCGCCGCAAGAACTTAGCGCGCAGGTGGTGGAAGACAGCGTGATCCTGAACTGGAACGCTCCAGCTACCGGTCCTGACCGCTCTCTCAGCGGATACTACATCTATCGTAATGGCAACCTGCTACAAAGCTTGGCGGATCCCAGTCAACTGAGTTACACGGATAACGGAGTGCCCAACGGTGAATACAGCTACTATCTGCGGGCGATCTATGGCACGATGCTCTCAGATGCGTCAAACACCGTGACTGTGGTGGTAGATGTGGCTCCGGATCTGTTCCCACCCACAAATTTAAGCGCGACCATCATCGGCGAACGGGACGTGGAACTTAGCTGGAATGCCCCAGAGGGAAATCCCGAGATGTATCTTATCTACCGTAATGGTAACCAGATCGGAACATCCATCTCCACCACTTACCTGGATAGCAATCTTTCAAATGGCGCATATCAATACTATGTCCGCGCCCAATATCCCGAAGGAATTTCCGCTCCCGGAAACAGTGTGCCGGTGAATATCATGTACGCATATCCCCCCGCGGGACTTATGGCAGAAGTGCAGAACCAGACCGATATCAGCCTCAGTTGGAACGCACCAAACCAGGGTGAAACAGCGTATCTGCTCTTTGTGAACAATGTGGAAACCGCCTTTATCGCGGATCCCGCCACCACCAGCTACTTGCTGGATGATCTGCCTAACGGGATGTACCACATATACCTGAAAGCCGTCTATCCCTCTGCCATATCCCTGCCCGGCAACACCGTGAACGTAAGCATCGAAGTGCTCTACAGCCCCGGCGGATTTGCGCTCCAAGCCTTGGGTAGAAACGTGAATATCAGCTGGAACGCCCTGGAAAACCTCTACGGATTCCAGCATTATGTGCTATATCGCAACTCCGAAATTTACCAACAGCTTACAACTCCCGGATTTTTAGATGCAAACCTGCCTAATGGACTATATACCTATAGTTTAGGCGCAGTTTACAGCTTTGGCGCCACCGAACTCAGCCAAGCCGAACCCATCAATATTCAGGTTACAGAAGCTCCACAAAACCTGCAAGCAAGTGCTACAGACAACAGTGTGACACTCACTTGGGATGCCGCTTCGGATACCGGATATCTGGAAACTTACAAGCTCTACCAAAATGGTGAATTGATCAGTTCTTCCGCCCAAAGTCCTTATACCGTGAATGAACTGCCCAATGGTGAACACAGTTTCTACCTCGTGGCGGCATATAGCTTTGCCGATTCCCAGCCTTCAAACACCGCCACCGCCATAATCGAAGTGGCATATCCCGCCGCCAACCTCAGCGCGCAAACACTTGAAAGTACTGTGAATCTTAGCTGGAATGCTCCACCGGCATACGCCCTTGCCTATCAGTTCCTGGGCTATCGGGTTTACCGCGATGGAGCTTTATTGGCAGAAATTCCCACTCTCGGCTATAGCGATACAGATTTGGAAAATGGCGACTATCTATATGAAGTAACAGCGCTTTATGCCTTCGGAGAATCTCTCCCGATCTCTGCTGAAGCAAACGTCTTCATCACTTACCCACCAACCAACTTGGCATTTACATACTCCCCGCCCAATGGCATCGCTTTGAACTGGAACTCTCCTCAGATGGGCGAGACAGGATTTCGCGTGTATCGCAATGAAAGCTTGATTGCCGAGCTTACAGGGTACATCAACACCTATAATGATGATGACCTGCCCAATGGTGAATATACCTATCGGGTAACTTCACTGTTTGGAACCGTGGAATCCGCATCCTCAAACGATGTCCTTGCCCGCATAGTTGTAGCCTACGCTCCTTATGGATTGAGCTTGCAACAAACCTCAGAGCATATCCTCTTAAGCTGGAACATTGCGGATAGCGGCCTCCTAAGCCAGTATCTGGTCTATCGGAACGATGTGGAAATCGGAAACACCACAGAAGAGCAGTTCACCGCCCCGATCCCTCCCAATGGCAATTATACATATCATGTAATTGCCGTTTATGAAGATAATCTGCAAAGCTCTCCTTCCAATACCGCAGACATCCAGATTCAGGTATCTTACCCGGTGATCTTAAGCGGAAGTTACGCTGGCGACAGTGTATCCCTGAACTGGACGGATACCCCTGATACCGGAGGGTTTACCGGCTATCGTCTGTATTGCAACGGGGATCTCCTTTATAGTGGAACCAATACAAACTTCACCCACGAGAATCTGACCAACAATCCATATAGCTACCATGTAGTAACCGCTTATCAATGGGGCGATTCCGCACCATCCAACACTTATGACGCCGTTATTCAGGTTCCCCATGCCCCCGAAAACCTTACAGGCACGCTTACCGGAAACAATGTAACCCTCAGCTGGCAGGCTCCCAGCGATGCCGGAGGTCTTCTATATTACCGCCTGTATCGGGGTAGCACGGAGATCCATCAGGGCAATGCTCTAAGTTATGAGGATAATGATCTCCCCAATGGCGACTACAGCTACGCTGTGAAAGCCGTCTATGCCCTTAGCGGGGAATCCTCTCCTTCAAACGCTTTCGATGCTTTAGTGCAAGTTACTTACCCACCGCAAAATACTATCCATAATGTATCCGGAAACACCGTCACAATATCTTGGGAAGATCCTGCCGATCTCACCTACTTCCAGTATTTCCGCGTGTATCGCGATGGTTCTCTAATCGAAAGCACTTCCAACAACTCGTTTGTGGACGAAGCTATGCCAAATGGCATTTATAACTATACCATCACCTCGGTTTATAGTTTTGGAGAATCTCTGCCCACCCCCGTGCCAGCGATATCCATCCAAGTAGCCTACCCTGCCCAGGCTCTGCAAGTATCTCTCGATGAAACGGATGCATCTCTGCAATGGGAAGCCCCGATTGATGTGGGATTCTTCGTGAACTACAAGATATTCCGAAACGGAGAACTGCTGGCAGAAACCACAGACCAGGATTACGAAGATCAGGATCTTCTCCCCGGAGCATTTGAATATTGGATAGTCTCGGCATATACCTTTGGAGATTCTCCTGCTTCAAACTCTGTGCAGGTGGAGATCGCAGATTTCCAGGTCCCTCAGAACGTCTTGGCAATCTCAATAGATAGCTCGGTTCAGGTTGTCTGGGAACCCGTGCAACCTGCCACTCATTTCATCCATTACAAAGTGTATCGGGACAATCAGGAAATCGGCACCAGCACCCACGTCGTTTTCGTGGATGAAGATCGTCCCAACGGTAGCTACAGCTACCAGGTAAGCTCGCTATACAGTCAGGGAGAATCCGAACTTTCCGCGGTCTCAGCGCTTGATCACATCAAGGCTTACCCACCTCTGGATATGTTTATCGAGATCCAAAGAAACATCGCGACTGTATCCTGGTACACTCCGGTGGATACCGGCTTCCTCTCCGGGTTCAGAATCTACCGTAATGGCGAGGCTATATACGATATGCCCTACAACCGTTCGAACCGTATGCTTCACAGCTTTGCGGATACAGATCTTGCCCCGGGTTCCTATAGCTATACTGTTGCCTCTATATACGGTGACATCATGTCTCCTGAAGTTACCCCCACAAATCCGGATGAAGCCACGATCCAGATCGATTGGCCGCATGTCCCACAAAACCTGAGCGCCAACGCATTGGATGAATCCATTCAACTACAATGGGAACCCGTTCCGGATGCAGTGGAATTCCTTCACTACATAGTCTATATGAATAGCGCGTTGATGGGCACCACTACAAGCACCACATATATGCTGGAAGACCTGCCCAATGGAAGCTATAGCTTCCAGGTTTCCGCTCAATACCAGTTAATCGAATCTGCCCAAAGTGATGCCTGCATCGTGGAACACATCCTGCCCCGCCTGCCAGAAAACTTCGCCGCCACCGTGGTGGATGGCTATAATGTAAGGTTGAACTGGCAGATCCCGCAGGATAGCTATGGTTTCTCTTCGTTCATTCTGAAGCGCAACAACGTGGAAATCTACACCGGAACCGATGCCACTTTCCTGGATCAGTCTCTGCCCAATGGCAACTATCGCTATGATCTGCAAAGCGTTTATGGCTCGCACACTTCCTCCCAAGTAGTTACAAACATTCGCATCGCTCAGGTAGCTGGCGCCACCGGAGTGATCGCCACCAAGATCGAAGAAGGATTCCAGATCAGTTTCAACGCTCCGGATCTGCCCTTCACTCCGGATTATTATGAGGTTCATTTTATTCCGGATTACCCAAACAGCCCCGCGGCTGAATGGGTGTTTGTAGAACGTGTGAACTCTCCCGGAATCGTTCTGGATACTGTACACGGCGGCATGGAATACGGCAACTTCACTTGGGCGGTGGTCTGCGGATGGACAGGTATCCCCGAAACCGGCATTGCATATACAAACAGCATCTTCGTGGAAAAAATCCCAGAATACAACTATCTCACCGGCAATTTCCCGAACCCCTTCAACCCCACTACCAACATCGTTTTCTGGCTCAAGGATGATAGCCCCGTAACCCTGAAGATTTATAACCTGCGCGGGCAATTGGTGCGCACCCTCTTCCGCGGCGATCTGCCCAAAGGCACTCACAGCGTGGTCTTCGATGGTAAGAACAGTTCCGGCAACACCCTGCCCTCCGGCACCTATATCTACCATATGCAGGCAAAGGGCTACAGCCGCAGTCGCAAGATGACACTTAGCAAATAACACCACAACATTCCAATAGATATCCCCGGGTTCATAGCGAGCCCGGGTTTTATTTTCCCTCTGTTCCACCCCATATCATACGCAGTATGCCACCCCATTTGTCGCAGAAATCCCGATGGAGCCTCGAAACAGTCCACACTGCATGAAGACCCCATGGAGATTGTTTCGGGGAATGGGGATGCGTAGCCTGCGTTCCATTTTATAAATGAAGCCAAGCAGGGGGTCTAGTACGACCTAATGATTTTGCCGAAGTTAAATGTAGCACCGCAATGGAACCCCGCAGGAAGTACAAATAACTCAAAATACAGTATGCAGGCACCCCTCGAATCAGCGGATAAACTCCCGGATACGCATCTTAAGGAGATTTCTCTTGACCATTATTGCCTTGTTTGTCAGTATGCTTACTATGCTAATGTCATGGAGATTAATGCGCTTATGAAGAGAATCCTGATTGTCCTTGGTTTTGCGGTTTTGGCTCTGTTCGCTTGTCAGAGCGAGAGCACCAGAATCTCGAATGCGAATAAAAAATTGGGTACCCGGCAAAAGCCGATCAAGATGTATTTTGTGCCCTCCCTGGAAGCGGGAAAGGTAGTCGCCAGCGGCGAAGCCATCGCGGAAGCCCTGCACAAAGCCACTGGCTATCATTTCAAGGTGGCAGTGCCTACATCCTATGCGGCAGTTGTTGAAGCTCTGGGAACCTATCAGGCGGATATCGCCTGGTTGCCAACATACGCCTATGTGCTTGCCAAACAGAAATATAACGCCAACGTTCGCCTGATGACCGTGCGCAACGAACTCACCAAATACCGCGGCCAGTTTGTGGCAAGCAATCCGGATATCAAGAGCCTGGAGGATATCAACGGCAAGATCATCGCCTACACCGATGCCGCCTCCACTTCAGGATACATCTATCCCTCAGCCATCCTCAAAGAACAAGGGATTGTTCCCAAAGACCACATCTTTGCCGGGGGCCATCCTCAGGCAATTCTGGCAGTGTATAGCGGAAGAGCGGATGTAGCCTGCACATACTGGAGTCCGGAAGATTCCACCGGAATGCCCATGGATGCCAGAGAGAAGCTGCATGAAACACATCCGGACATCTTCGAGAAAGTGCGCATCATCGGTTTTACGGATTGGATACCCAACGATACCGTCACCTTCCGCAGAAATATGCCGGAAGAGCTGGAACAGGAAGTAGTGAAAGCGCTTTATGACTTTGCCCAAAGCCCAGAAGGGAAAGCTACTCTGAAGACTCTCTACGATGTGGACGGATTGGAGCATGCCTCTGACGCAGATTACGATGTGGTGCGTACTGCCCTGAAAGCCATGAACATGGACCCCGCTGAAATGCTGAAATAGGAAAGCAGTTTGAGTTTACTAAGTGTACAAGATCTTTATAAAAGCTACGATGGCATAAGCTACGCGGTGAATGGGCTGTCTTTCGAGGTCGATGCGAAGGACTTCATAGTGTTGTTGGGGCTTTCCGGCAGCGGCAAATCCACCCTGCTCCGTTGTATCAACCGGCTAATTGAACCCACGAAGGGAGAGGTGGTATTTAATGGACTTCCGATTACTCCCCTCAGAGGTAAGGAATTGCGAGAGTATCGTCGGAATATCGCGATGGTGTTTCAACAGTTTAACCTGATCAAAAACCTAAGCGTGCTCACCAACGTGCTCACTGGCAGATTGGGTTACCACGGCCTGGGCTCCGCTTTCACCAAACAGGAGATGGAAGCCGCATATATGAATCTGGAGCGGGTGGGGCTTCAGGATTTTGCCAAAAAGCCGGTTAAACAGCTCTCCGGGGGGCAGCAACAAAGAGTTGCCATCGCCCGCGCTCTGATGCAGGAACCGCGCATCATCCTCGCCGATGAACCAGTCGCCAGCCTGGACCCCGCAACGGCGGATTCCATCATGCAATATCTGGCGGAAATCAATAAAGAAGGCATAGCTGTGATTTGCTCCCTGCATTTCCTGTCTCTTGCCCGCCGCTACGGCAGCCGGGTATTAGCGCTCAAAGATGGATACAAAGCCTTTGAAGGAAACCCCACTCAGATCGATAAAGCCCGCTTCAAAGAGATTTATGGCGAGGACGCCGAAGAGATTTAGCATTGATTGAGCAATTTTCTATTTAAAATGACATTACGAGTCCCAGCGGGACGCCATTTTTGATAGATAACATGCACACAAAGCGAACAGAATCCCAGCGGGACGGCATTTTAGATAGCATTTCTGCCTGTAGCAAATTATTGATTTTGCTTGACATCTAATGGACAGGTGCCTAGCCTGACTACATGATATTCGTTTTATTCTTTTCTTGCTTCGTGATCATGCTGAGTATTGCCCTCAGCACTCTCGATCCCGATCTTGCGGATCAGTTCTGGAAAGGTGATCATTGTGTACAAACCCGCGTGAAAACACCTGCTAAAGATGCGCGGCAAATCTCTGCGGAGATCGATGGACTTTGGCAGAACTATGATTTAGTTTGCTTCCCTCCGGCTTTCTGGAACTGGAACAAAACCGGCAGAAACCACTACATCTCCATCTTCCGGGAGATATTAGAAAAAGGTCGCCAAAGCTCACGCAAGCCTCAACTCAGCGGACCTCACAACGGGGTGGTGGCAACATACGGAGCTTGCCGGGAAGACTCTCGCTTCGCCATCAACAACGCCATCAAGGGTATGGGCTTCATCCCAAATGAGGATTACCTGCCAGAAATGATCAATACCCTGGAAACCACCATGAAAGAGCCTTTTGCCAGAAAGCTGGATATCCTCTCCAGTTTCTACGCCGAGGCGGAAAGTCTTTTTGCCCACGACCGCCTGGCGTCCTTGGAACTGTACTCCGAGCCGGGATTCAACACCCAAAGCTTTATCAACCAAATGCTAAACCCCGCCTGCGCGGTGGTCTGGATGGATATACCCACTTTCAAGATTAAGTGCATAGTACGGCTATTGGATCCCCAAGACCCTATGTTGAGTGAATATGAAAGACGTGTAACCCGCTATATCAACCTGATACATAGCTATTTTCACGGCGAGTTTCCGAAAAAGTACATCGCTAGCCTATACTTCAATGTAGAAATCTACGATAGCAGTCCTGGCAAGAAAGAAGCCAAGGGTAGCCGGATCGCTTGAGCCCAGCGCTCGCTGAATCTCCAGTTTCGATAGTCGCATGGAATCCGGATCAATTTTCGGACATAAGGGTACATATCAACAACAAATAAAGGGGTTAAGAAGATGGAAGACAAAGACAAAAAGAAACTTACTACCGTGGCTGGCGCTCCGGTGGCTAACAACGACGATGTATTGACCGCTGGAAAACGCGGACCGCTTCTGATGCAGGATGTGTGGCTGGTAGAAAAACTGGCACATTTTGATCGCGAAGTAATCCCGGAAAGACGCATGCACGCCAAAGGATCCGGTGCTTTCGGGACATTCACGGTTACTCATGACATCACTAAATACACAAAAGCAAAAATCTTCTCTGAAATAGGAAAACAGACGGAGTGCTTTGTGCGCTTCTCCACCGTTGCCGGTGAACGTGGAGCAGCTGACGCCGAGCGCGATATCCGCGGGTTTGCCATCAAACTCTATACCGAAGAAGGAAACTGGGATATAGTAGGCAACAACACCCCTGTCTTCTTCTTCCGGGATCCCCTGCGTTTCCCCGGCTTGAACCACGCCGTGAAAAGGGATCCCAAGACAAACTTGCGCAGCGCTACCAACAACTGGGATTTCTGGGGGTCCCTACCCGAAGCCATCCACCAGGTTACCATCACCATGAGTGATCGGGGTATCCCGCTCTCATACAGGCACATGAACGGCTATGGATGCCATACATTCGCTATGTATAACCAAGACAATCACCGGGTGTGGGTGAAGTTCCACTTTAAAACTCAACAGGGTATCAAAAACCTCACCGACGCCGAAGCCGAAGAACTAGTTGGCAAAGATCGGGAAAGCCATCAACGCGACCTCTTTGAAAGTATCGCGAAAGGCGATTTCCCACGTTGGACGCTTTCCATTCAGGTAATGACGGAATCCGAAGCAAAGACCATGCCCTTCAATCCTTTCGACGTAACCAAAGTGTGGTCTAAAAAGCAATGGCCACTGATTGAAGTGGGAGTTTTAGAACTGAATAAAAACCCGGAAAACTATTTCCAAGACGTTGAACAAGCCGCCTTCACACCCGCCAACATCGTCCCCGGAATCGGCTATTCTCCGGATCGCATGCTGCAGGCAAGGCTCTTCTCATATGGAGACGCTCAACGCTATCGCCTGGGCATCAATCACCACCAGATCCCCGTGAATAAACCCCGGGTGGAAGCGCATAGTTTCCACCGAGACGGGGCCATGAGGTTGGATGGCAACTACGGCGCTACTCTGGGCTACGATCCCAATTCCAAAGGTGAATGGCAAGCCCAACCTAATTTCTCGGAACCGCCCTTCCCTCTGGAAGGAGATGCCGATCACTATAACTTCCACGAGGACGACGACGATTATTACAGCCAGACCCGCGATCTCTTCAACCTAATGAGCCCAACCCAAAAACAAGTTCTTTACGAAAACACGATGCGCAATATGGGCGATGCACCCAAGGAAATCAAGATCCGCCACATTATTAACTGTTTGAAGGTTGATCCCGCCTATGGCGAGGGCGTAGCCAAAGCTTGCGGCATCTCCATGGCAGATATTCCCAAACTCTAAAGATATTGCACGTTTATAAGTCGCTAGCCGGGTTCAAACGAGCCCGGTTTTTTTACGCAAAAAAAACGCCCAGGCTTGGTTTTGCCTGAGCGCATACTATAAAGTGGGGTGGGTGATGGGGCTCGAACCCACAACGCCTGGAACCACAATCCAGTGCTCTGCCATTGAACTACACCCACCACAATATCATGGGGAAGGATTAATTGTAAGCTGGCACGCCAGAAGGGATTCGAACCCCTGACCCGCAGCTTAGAAGGCTGCTGCTCTATCCTGCTGAGCTACTGGCGCAAGAAAAGAATGGTAGCGGCGCAGGGATTTGAACCCCGGACCTACGGATTATGATTCCGACGCTCTAACCAGCTGAGCTACACCGCCACACACTATAAAAAATAACGAGTATCTCTCTCGTTCTATGTTCAAAAAATGGTAGCGAGGGAAGGATTCGAACCTTCGACCTTCGGGTTATGAGCCCGACGAGCTACCAGCTGCTCCACCTCGCGTCACCTGTTCTGCCAATGTTTCAGATGCAGCTATTTTGTCAAGACAAATCTTCGTGAGCCTTGTAAATAATGCCGGATCTTGTGCTATAAAGAGTCACTGAAATCTGCAAATAGCGATCAATGGACAAAATAGGTAAGTCTAAGAGAGAATAGGATATCCGAAAAGCATTTGCAGAAAACCACTTGGACATAGTTTTAGTAAATTTCATTGTTTTGATCACCAAAACCTGCAAATCGGGCAATGTTTTGTCCAAGTGGTTGTCACTATAATCAGCTTCAAATCAAGATAACAATTCCCGTAATGATATATGCAATATACCAGTAC
>JAHDQK010000069.1 GCA_018433885.1 Candidatus Cloacimonadota bacterium | reverse complement strand
GAGTGGCTAAATGGACCTACCGGAAACAACGCCGCCAAGATCAATATCTATGGCACTGCCCGTTATGGCTGGTTGATCACTCCCGCCGTGACTATCCCTGCGGATGGCTATGAGCTTAAATTTGATCTCGGGCTGACTGATTGGAACTATCCCGATCCCATCGAAGATCCCACCGCTCAACAAGATGACCGGTTCTTGGTGATCATGAGCGATTCTCCCGAAATGACCAACCCTGTAATCCTGAGGGAATACAACAACACAGGTTCTCAATATGTTTTTAATGCTATCCCCAATACGGGTGAAGAAGTAACCATCCACCTCAGTGGTATTTCTGGAACCAAGTATTTCGCATTCTATGGCGAATCCACCGCTTCCGGCGGGGATAACGACCTCTTTGTGGATAATGTAGTTGTGCGCCTTACTCCCACCGGACCCGCTTTGAGCGTGAGTCCCGCCTCATGGGATTATGGCGACATCGTGATCAACACCAGCGCCAGCAAAACCTTCACCCTTTCGAATTATGGCATTGGCACTCTCAACATCAGTGGCGTGAGTGTTACCGGTCAATACTTCGCAATGGACGCTCCCTTCAGCCCGGTTGATCTTACAATCGGACAAACCGCCACGTTTTCTGTAACCTATCACCCTGAAAGCGTGGGCGACCATACCGGAACAATCGTTATCACCGATAACCGGAGTACAACCGAGATTCCGCTTACAGGTTCTAGCTTTGATCCCATTATCAGCACATTCCCTTGGATCGAGGATTTTGGTACGGTTTCTACAGATTGGCCGGTGATGGATTGGACTCAGCGCAGCGGAATATTCCCCAATGCGACAGGAACCACCACACAATGGTATCAGGATGATTGGTTGAACGTGACCACTACTCCCAACAAAGCCGCCAAAATCAATATCTACAGTACCTCACGTAATGGCTGGTTGGTAACTCCCCCCGTCAATATTCCAGATGGTGGTTACGAACTGAAGTTTGATCTGGGGCTTACCCGCTATGGCGCTACGACCCCGGTTGATCCTGCTCAACAATTGGACGACAAGTTCATCGTTGTCATGAGCGACAGCCAAGATATGAGCAACCCTGTGGTTCTGCGGGAATGGAACAATGCCGGTAGCGAGTATGTGTACAACCAGATCCCCAACACCGGAACCGAAGTAACCTTATATCTCACAGGTATTAGCGGCATCAAGTTCTTTGCCTTCTACGGTGAATCCACTGCCTCTGGTGGCGACAACGACCTCTTTGTAGATAACGTGCAAGTGCGTCAGACGCCCACCACTCCCGTATTTACCGTGACACCTACCGAGAAGGATTTTGGTCAGTTGATTCTCGGAACATTCGCGACCCAGCAATTCCGCATATCAAATTCTGGAGTCGGCTCGCTTGTGATAAGCGACATCAGCCTTGGAACAAGCCCCCATTTCGGGCTATCCGATGTACCCCAGTTGCCAGTTAACCTTGCTACCGGCGAATCGATAGTGTTCAATGCCGTATTCTCCCCCGTAGCGGAAGGTGACCACACTGCGACCATCAGCATCACCGACAATTTGGGCAGAGTGGTGCACAGCATCCCTCTCAGCGGAAGCGGTTTTGATGCCACGATTACCGCGCTTCCTGCCAGTGAGAACTGGGATACTGCCACAGTTCCGGGTTTCCCTCTGGGTTGGAGTACTATCTTCAACTCCACCAGCACTTCAGCCTATCTCAGAACCAGCACCACCTCGCCGTTCAGCGCGCCAAACTGCGTGCAAATAGCGAACTCCGCCGACGCCAGCGCTCAGCTCTATTTGGT
>JAHDQK010000047.1 GCA_018433885.1 Candidatus Cloacimonadota bacterium | reverse complement strand
GGGCATCCCTACTACGTTTACTCCAAATTGCATTGAACCCACCCGGTCACACTCGACCAAGATCTGTACAGCATCTATCCCCAGCGTGGTGTATGTTAATGCGAATCCGACCATTAGCTATTCCTTTATAACATCTTTTATACCTTACTGCATTTCATTTGAAGGGCAAGGGAGAGTCAAGCTTTTTCTTGGTAGGGCAGTGGGGATCAATACACGTACAATAACAGGAAGTTCATAAGTGCGACACAATTCCCAGAGCATTTTATGGCGATACAAAAGCCGGGATACAGGTTACAAACAACGCAATAAATGGTAACCACATATCAGATGGTTGGGTTTGTTGGCGTTTATGTTGTGCTACGAGCTATCTCATTGCTTTGTGTCGCCCGCGAGGGGCTCTTAATTGTTTTAAACCCCGACTACGAGGGGCTCCGCTACGCTGCGCACCCTCGCTAGGGGTAGTGTCGCCCTTGCAGGGCTTTGATATTGTCACGTCATTCTGGCGTTTCCATTATTCGGAGAATCGGAATCCTCCGTTACAATTGTTTCGCCCCTGGCGGGGCTTTTTTTTACGGTCACGTCATTCTGACGTTTGAATTTTTCGGAGGTTCGGAAACCTCCGTTACAACTGAGACACCCATTGCGCGATAGAGTCGCCCTGCAGTCTCGATGTAGCGGGCACTGCATCAACAGCGCAGGGGGATAGGTTTGGGGAATGGGCTGGAAACTAAGATGGGGCTGGCTTATCAGGCGGAGGCTCTGATTTATTAAAAAAGTATCTGATTCTGAACTTGACAGATTAGAGAGCTCGTAAACTATGCCATATATTGGTGTTTTTCTAAAAAATTACTGGGAGGAACGATGGGATCGCACAAAGCGCTGGACACTGTCCTGATGATTTTGGCTCTCCTCAGCAGTTTATTGCTGGTTGCCTCCGCGATTCAGATTTTGCGCGGAGGGGACATTCTACAGACTTTCACGCAGTTCACCATGCAAGTAATATATGTGATTTTTGCCATCACCATAGTCTTGATCGTCCTGATTCTCGTTTTGGAAAATTCCTCTCCGGTGCATACTTTGGCATGGATCATGGTTCTTATATTCGTGCCCATCGTGGGTTTTGTGTTGTATCTCTTTTTCGGTAGAAACTGGCGCAAGATAGCCCTGTTTAATCAGAAAGAGATCTTCGACAGTGAAATTTTAGACGATATTGTCTCTCGTTTTCCCAGTTTTTCTTACCACTTCCTGGAAGCCGGATTGGAGCACAAACTACACCGTCTGTTGAAAAACAACAGCAAAGCGATCCTCACCACATATAACGAAATTGAGTTGATCAGCGATACAGCCGTTGCTTTTGCCGCAATATGCGGAGCCATCGATAGTGCCAAACACCACGTTCATCTGGAGTATTTTTCCATCACCGCGGATCAAGTGGGAAATCAGCTAAAGGATCTCTTGATCAAGAAAGCCAAAGAAGGGGTGGAAATCCGGTTTATTTACGACGATGTAGCCTGTTGGAAACTTCCCCAAAGATTCAAACGAGAGTTGCGTGAAGCGGGAGTGCATTTCGTTCCTTTTATGCCGGTTTGGATTCCGCTATTAAACAGCCGCATGAACTACCGCAACCACCGCAAGCTGGTGATAGTGGATGGTGCCACGGCTTTCCTGGGGGGGCTTAATATTGGGGATCAATATCTGGGGAAGAATCCGTATTTTGGCTATTGGCGAGATTCTCTTGCTATATTCCGGGGGCAGAGCATCCTGAGTTTACAGGCTATTTTTATGGTGGATTGGTACTTCGTGAGCCGGGAAAATCTCTTTGTTCAAGATGGATTTCCCAAATATGTAGATCAATCTGCCATAGACAAAGTAATTAACGTCTCCCCGGTGCAAGTGGTGGCAAGCGGGCCGGATACGAACCATGCAAACATACTTCAGCTCTACTTTTCCGCCATCGCCAACGCGCACCACTCCATCCGCATAAATACACCATATCTGATCCTCAATGAATCTCTTTTAATGGCATTGAAAACCGCAGCCATCAGCGGCGTGAAGGTGCAGATCATCCTCCCTGCCAAGCCGGATCACTACATCGTCTATTGGGGCTCTCGCTCATATTTTGAGGAGTTATTGGAAGTCGGAGTGGAGATCTACGAATACACACGGGGATTTATGCACGCAAAGATCCTGATCGTGGATGATGAGGTCCTGGGGTTGGGTACAGCAAACATGGATCTGAGAAGCTTTAACCAAAATTTTGAACTTACCGCCCTGATCTACGACGATCTGATGGTAGATAAAGCCAGCGATGCCTTCAGTGAAGATCTCAGCTATTCTCGGCGGATACTGCTGGATGAATTTGCGAAAAGGGGCTTGGTGGTGCGGAGCAGAGAATCCATCTGCAGGCTGTTCTCGCCGCTTCTGTAAGGTGATATCATGACATTTCTGATAGAAAATTTTACGAAAGATATCCTGGATTGCGCTTTGGAGCATGTTTCAGATCGCAGCATCCTGATCTTTCCTACCCGTGCTGCGGCGGAAATTGCGCGGATGCGATATGAACCACGCTGGAATCTGGAAGAGATTCACTGGCTTACAATGGAAGATTTTAAGCGGATTCTACTGGCGCAAAACAGGGCTTTGGCAGAGGATGAGAAGAGACTTTTGAGCCTCTGGCAGGTGCTTACTGAGGAAGATAAAGCCTATTTCCATTTCTCCGATTATGCGGATATCGTGGAGTGGGGTACAAACTTCTTTGCCTTTATGATGGAATTCCGGGAAGCCGGACGCGCATTAACCGAGCTGAAAGATCTGGTATTGGATCCCCAGCTCTATATCCGGGCTTGGCAAGAAGAACACATTAACCGGATGGATGGCATTTTGAACCGCTACCAAGCCTTTTTGGACGCTCTGAATATGAGTGATGCTATTTTTTGCCCAAGTAGCGAGGAAGTGGAAGTGCCTTGGCGAAACTATCGGATTATCTTTGTAAATCAATTCTATTTCAGCCATTTGGAACAAGCTCTTGCCCGGAGTTGCGAGGGGGCTGGAAACGAAGTATTGATCCTGAGTCATGAAGTGAATCTCAAACAAGATAACTGGCAGATGCCTGAGTTTGAACCGGAAAATTCTCCCCGTGTGGAAGGTTTGGCGGAGCGGATTCAGATATTTGAATGCGATAGTGAAGAGCAGGCTGCCCTCGCTTTTTTGGTTCATAATCAACCACAAAGTAAAGTGGCGATCATCGATAGCACTTTTCACCAAAAGCCATATCGGGCGTTGTTTCCCAATGGCCTGGCTGGGAATGCCAACAAGCTCCCGATCTCGCAGACACGGCTTTTTCAAGTAATCAGCTTCCTGGTAGAATTGGCAAGCTCTCAAGAGAAAACTCCGGAGTTTATCCCGCTAAGCTTGATCATGCGCTTTTGCTTGGATGATAGCATCACACCTGTTTTGGTAGAAGGTTGGAGCTCTGCCCGCCAGGAGAAGCTAAATCGGGAAGTGTTCCGGCTGGCGGATGAAGATGTGATCTTGCTGGATCTTAATCCAGAAGAGCAGTTCCCGGAGCACCCAGGAAAAGAAAATGCATTTTCCGAATTAGTAGCTTTGGGCAAGAAACTCTTTCCAGTAGTGCGGCGTATAGTTGAGATGAGGACTCTGGAGGAACTGATCGGGATCTTTTCCGGTGATTTTGATCCGGAATCTCTGGCAAGTCCCCAAGAGCTGGAGAAGACGGATATTTTGGAGCAGTTCTGGACATCCTTGGCAAACTTTCAAGCTATTCGCAGCCTTGGCGTGGTGAAGGATTGGGGGGATATCTTCCGGCATCCGGGAATCGGGATATTCAAGCTTTGGCACGACTTCCTAAAATCCAAGAATCTGAAGTTGCAACAACCAGAGGGCAGTTTCACCGGGTGGGAGATCACTAATCTGCTAGATGCCCGCAACCGCAGTTTTGAACGCATATCCATTCTGCAGGCGGTGGAAGGGGTTCTGCCACAATCTCCTGGCTCGGTTTGGCTGTTAAACGAAAGCCAGCGGGCAAGGTTGGGTTTACTAAGCTACGAGACCATCCGCAATTGGGAGCGATACTATTTCTTCCGGCTGATCCTTGCGAGCAATCACGCACAGATCTATTGTTTCCGGAATCTGGAACAAAACCAGAAACCGAGTAGCTTTGTGGGAGAGCTTCTGCAGATTGTTGGTGTTGAGATCCAAAAAGTTAAGATTCCAGTTGATGATATCTTTCGGGCTTACCTTGCCGGAAGGGGAAAGCACTTAGGTGCAGATGAGATTTTCCATGCCTCTGTGGACGAAAGTTTCTGCACTTTACCATCACATCCGGAACGGGATTTTGGGGAAAAGCGGGAGATCAGATTTGGAAGCTACGATATCAATATGCTATCCCGCAATCCATTTGTATGGTATATCCAAAGCCTGCGCAAGATCCGCGGAATCAGGATGAACCTTTCCGAAAGCCTGAGCCCTGCCCTTTTTGGAACTCTGATGCATTACTGGTTTGCAGAGATTCTGGGGAAAGAACCCAGCTTTCATAAGAATACAGAAAAACTTAGGCAGATCTTTACAAACGATGTTCGGTTGCGGCAAATCCTGAGTAGCATCATTCATTGCCGGGACTTCATTTACAAATTGCCTAAGAACTATAACGAAGAGTTTCTTAATGGGATCATCAGCGATTGCCTTGTGGCGTCTTTGAAGGAGTTCTATTTCCGATTCTTGGAGCCGTATCTGGCGGGCAAGCAGTTTGAACTCATCCCCGAAGGTTCGCGTCCTGTCGATGAAGAACATTATAAGCTACTGACTACGATCAATAACTTGGATCAGGACTATCACCTGAAGATAAAAGGCAGGGCGGATCTGCGCATCAATACTCCTGCCAAGCGCTATATCGTGGATTTTAAGACAGGCTCTGCGGATGCCACTCAATTGATTTTCTACGAATGGTATTATGAACTGATTGATCACCCGGATCGGGAATATATGATGGAATCTTATTTCTGGATGATGCTCGAACGCAGAATCAACAGCAAAGAAACAGTGAAGCCAATCAGCCGGAAAAGGTTTGCCTCCGATATCGGAGAGCAGCTTC
The DNA here is from genome assembly GCA_018433885.1 of Candidatus Cloacimonadota bacterium. GTDB lineage: Bacteria > Cloacimonadota > Cloacimonadia > Cloacimonadales > Cloacimonadaceae > UBA5456. The sequence continues at coordinate 6,045 of JAHDQK010000047.1, read as the reverse complement.
TGAAGTGCATGGAAAGCGGCTATGGAGTGGGCAGACGCAGTTCCGACAGAGATGTTTTGAAGAACATAACCCGTAGCGACCTGATCCTGGCAAAGGATGCAAAATGAAACAGTTTCAAAATGCGATTATCACCGCCAGCGCGGGTACCGGAAAAACCTATCGGCTGTCCATAGAGTTCATTTCCTTGATCTTGAAATACTACAGGCATCCGGATTTCCGTTTGGATTCCATCCTTGCGCTTACCTTCACCCGCAAAGCCACCGCCGAAATTAGAGAACGCATCATCAGTATGATGGAGGATCTTCTGCAAGAGAAGGATGCCGGCTTGGTTAAGAGCTTGCGCCGCCATGTGCCCGGAGATCCCGATGCTCTTAGCCTGGAAGAAAAGAACATCCTGCTCTCTGCTTGGCAGGAGATAAATAAAGACCTGCAGAACATCCAGGTCATGACCATCGATAGCTATACTGCCAATATCTTCCGCAACATTGTGCGCCCTATGAAAAGCATCGACGAATATCAGATTGATCCGGACGCAGTAATGAAGAGCATGCCGCTATTGATGAATCACATTATGCAGCCTCAGTTTCGCTCCCGGGTGGATAAACTGCTCTCCCGCAAGGTGCATCGCAGCCTGGACGAATATGCGAAATTCTTCAAGAGCATGATCGATAATCGCTGGCTATACTTTCTGATCACTAAGCGGTGTAAGCTGCAGCGCGATTATCTGGAGCTACCACGCAGGGATTTTTCCGCTAGTCTGCACAAGCTGGCGGAAGCTGTGCAACAAGGTATTAAGCACCCGGATAAAAAGGGATTTGCGGATACTCTGCTTACGGAAATTCGCAAAATGTTCAGCAGCGATCCACAAAGTCCGGAAGATTTTTGCGCTCCACTGATCCGAATGCTGGATGATCCCACGGATGCACTCAATCTGTATACGGTGTTTCAGAAGAGTATCTTTAGTAAAAACGTGATCGATAAAGCCGCATTTCCCGGGGTTGACGAGCTTCGGATGGAAGTGGTGTCCGTTCTGGCAGAAGCTATCTATCATCGCTATTACTTGCCGGAGGAGGCGGAGATACTGGATGTCTGGAGCATTATCCTGGAAGAATACGACAAACTAATCTATCGCTATAAGAAGCTAGGATATCAGGATATCGCCTGGATCACCTTTGAAGCGCTTTTCAGCAACGATCCTCCGGAGTTCTTGTTCAACGAAGAAAACTCCGCAAACGAGTTTTATATGTTCCTGAGTCACCGAACCAGATTCATGCTGATCGATGAATTTCAGGATACATCACTCATTCAATTCAATATGCTGCGACCCATTATGGAAGAGATCAGTTCCGGCTTTGGAACCAAGGATTTTGGCGGATTGGTAGTGGTGGGCGATGAAAAGCAATCCATCTTCGGATGGCGCGGGGGAGAGCGGGACCTGCTTTTGAACCTGGGTGGGATCATCCCTACTCTGCGGGATCTGCAACCGGAAGCCCTTACTCTTTCCTGGCGATCCTCAAATGATATCCTGCAGTTGATCAATGCAATATTTACCAATCAGACCCTGCACAATGCTCTTGCCGCAGATCAGATGAACTGGCCCTATCAACCTGTGGAATCTGCGATTGGGGATCTGGATAGCGTCATCGAGGTGGCAACCAAAGCATACAGTAGCTTCCATGGCACCAAAGCGGATGTTTATGAGTTCTTCGTGGATGAGATGATCCTGCCGGAGCTGGAGAAGCTGGGGGAAAACCCTGAGCTATCGATCGGAATCCTATGTCGTAAAACAGATCACCTCTCCCGCTTACAACTGCTTTTGGAAGAACGGAAAAAGACCGGGGTGTTTCAACCGAGTGCACCTCTCACGGAGCATCATCTGGTGGCTCCGCTGGTCTCCTGGTTACGCTTTGCCGCTTATGGATCCTGGCTGGATTTCCTTGCTTTTCTGCGGTCGGATTACCTGCTGTTGGGCAGTTCCACGCTAAAGGATGTAGTCGATACAATCTGGCAATATGAGCAGGATAAAACCACTGGAGCGGATATCTTTGGTAATTGTCCGGCAGTTCAGGAGTTATATCGGTTGGGCATTTCCCAGCGCGCAATGTCACCCTATCGGATTCTGCGCGAGATCACCCGTCTCTGCCTGAAAGATCAAGACCTTCCCAAGCGGGATCTTGCCAATCTGCAAGCCTTCCTGAGTATTGCCTCCAGTTGGGAGTATAAGGACGCTTCTCGCGCATTGAGAATTCCGGACTTCTTGGACTATCTGGAAGAAAACCAGAATCAAGAGGGTTTCACTCAGGTGAGCGTTGAAGGCTCTGGTGGCATCCAGCTGCTTACTTTCCACAAATCAAAAGGGCTTCAGTTTGATAAGGTATTTGTCTTTTGCGACCTCAGCTCACAAAGTAGATCGGATCAAAAGCTCTTTTGGGCGTCGGAGTATGCTGATAGCGAGTTCAAGTATATCAAGGATTATTCTCTTAGCTTTCATTTTTCAAAGATCCTGCAGTACAGCCCTGCCAAAAGACTCTGGGATAGTACGGTGCGGCAAGCAAAACTGGAAGAACTGAATAACCTCTATGTAGCATTTACCCGCGCCAAGACGGATCTGCATATCCTTTTTGGCTATAACAGTACAGGAGCTTGGGAAGAATACCTTAAGACCAAAGAAAGTTCCCCTTCCCTGCCATTGCTGCTTGCCAAAGCCTGCACAGATACGTTCTCGGAAGCAGAAACAATGCCCAATGGTATCCGGCGGCGGAGCACCAGATATCCAGCCAAGGATAATCGTGATAAGGAAGCACATATCGATAAACAGCGGACAATCCGGGGCATTCTGCCACTTGTAATCCAGCCTTCAGCCCTTCAAACAGCCGTTCCCAGTCCAATCAAGAAGCTGGATTTCAAGGCTGTGTATCTGGAAAGACGCCATGCGCTCTATGGAGATATGGCGCATTTCTATATAAGCTTTATAATAAGGGACGAAGAACTAGAACATCAACGCGCGAAAAGGGAGTGTATCCAGCGCTTCGGATCTATCCTGCCTCAGAGCCGCATCACGCGTTTTGTAGATGATCTTCAGAAAGAGCTCCGAAACCATAGCTATCTCTTTGACCCAGAATACGATCATGTGTTTACAGAGTTTGCCGTCGGTAAATACAGGATTGACCGGTTGATGTTGAACACCAAGGCAAAAAAGGCTTTGATCGTGGATTTTAAAACTGGGGGGATTCACGAACAGGACCAGCTTGAGGTTTATAAACTTGCCCTCGAGGGGCTTCCCACGCTACAAGGATATAGTTTCGAAACCAGATATGTATCCCTGAATTGCTTTGGGAACATGGTTCTTCAGTAAGTTCGGAGAGGTGCCGGTAGTGGAGCGATAGCTCTGGTTTCTGGGGGCAGGAAACGGAAATCAGAACTGTCGAAAAACCTTGACTCCGGATAGGGGGAACCACATCATGGAAAAAATAACGCAAGGATCACTATGAGCTGGATATACGGATACTATAGCGGATCATTCCAACAAGAGGCGGAGCTTCGCCCTGCCCTTTACCGTTTCGACGCACCGGGGATCAAAATCCGCGCGGGAGGGAGCGGGAAAAACCTTCTGTGCTTCGATAATCCCAGCAACAAAGATGAAAAGGTATTTGTATTGGGAGATCCCATCCTTCAGCAAGGGGTCTGCTTTCGCTATCCGGATACCGGAGATTGGGCATGGCTGTGTGCGGATGAAACAAGGCTTTCCCGTCTTGATGGGCACTGGGTGGTCGTATTTGCGGGAAACCACGTAATTCGCGCTTACAATGACTCTTTGGGTAAACGCAGCTTGTTTATTCATCAAAACCAGGATGCCTGGTTTATCGCCTCCGATATCTCGCTACTCAAAGAATCCGGGAGGGCAGAGCTAGATATCAGGCGTTTCGGAGCCTATTGGCACACCATGTTTCCGCCAAACCTGCGGAGATATGCTCCCAGTCGCGAAAGCTGTTATAAAGATGTTCAGATGCTGTTCCAGGGATCAAGGATGATCTTGGATGATGCCGGATTGAGCATGAAACACCAGCCCTTTTTGCCTGCCGAGGAGAAGCAGGATCTACCCCTCTTACTTGAGAATATGTGCCTTTTGCCCTTACTATCCGGCAGAAAGGTTTGTGTGGGTTTAAGCGGAGGAATGGATATCCGGCCTTTGCTTGCTATTCTTCTCAGTTCCGGAATGCCTTTCACAGCCGTTCATTTCGGTACGGAGGAAGGAGAAGACTATCGCATTGCGCGCAAGATTGCCGAAGATCACAATATTCCCTTCCGTTTCATCTCCCATCAGGAAGCGAGCAAGGGTTGGGAGATGGCGAAGGACTATCTGTTCCACCGGGGTTTTGGCTTCAATCCTGCCAGCAACAGTCTCTTGGGTTACTATCCGATTCTTTCTCAAGAGGCGGATGTGTTTCTTGGCGGGTATTATGGAGAGTTGTTCCGGTTCCGCTTCATGAGCGCGCATCTTACAAGTATATTCAGGCTGAGAAAACCGGATTTCGGGAGTTTCGCGGCTTATCTTTTTAACAATCCATCCAGCTTCTTTACCAAGGATGTCAACCTGGAATTGCATCGGGGTTTTGTAGAGTCTTTGAAGAAGGAACTGGCAGATATGCTCTCTCCCCAAGGGATGCTCAATCCCTTGTGGATGAATCTTTTCTATGCTCGCTACAGCCCGCGTAGTATCAATATGCCAGATCTCTCGCACTTGGATAATTATCTATGCGACTTCATGCCCTTCATGCAAAAAGCAATTGTGGGTCAACACTGGCACTATGGAGTTGTCCACCAGCTTAATGAGGGCTTGCATAGGGGGATCATCAAGCGTAAGGCTCCGGATTTGCAGAACTATCCGCTTGCCATTGCCGAACATAGCGCTTCCTATCTCCATCGTCCCTACACGTTGAAACTGCGGTTAAAGCTCAAAAAGGGAGCGTCATACAACCAAAGCCGAACCGAGAGCTTTTTACAAAGTAATAAAACCGAGATTATGGCACTAAGAGAAGAATCTACTGTAATTCAAGATCCTTGGCTGGATTCGCGTAAGGTGGGTAGGATACTTGATTCATACTACGGGGGAGATCGCGGTCAGGAACACGCGCTCCTCAGTTTTATCAGCTATGCTTTAGGGAAGTAGCTAGAAATTCCAATATATACCAATGTTTTGCTGGATTGGGTCCGGGGCAATTTGCAAGCGGGGGGTGGATTTCAAGGTTAGCTTGGCAGAATAGTAACCTATCACCGCACCCACAAAGACGTCGCTGCTCCAATGGTTATTATCGTGTACCCGCGATAGCGAGGTGATCCCGGCAATAGTGTAAACCACAGGTGCTACCCAGGAATGGGAGCCATATTGTTCCGCAAAGATGGGAGCAAGGCTCCAGGCGATTGTGGAGTGTCCGGAAGGGAAGCTATCTCTTTTGCGCTTGATTCCTCTACCATTCCAAAACTCATTACCCTTGCCGGTAGAAGGACGGTTCCTCTGGGTTCCCAGTTTCAGGCTTTGGGTAACTGTCTGAGAGAGGATAAAACTCTTCAAGGAGAGCAAGCCGGTATCCATTGTTTTGGGACTGTCTAGGATGTAACCACCAAGGATGCTGGCTCCGATAATCGGTATTATCAGCTTGCCTTCGCCAAACTGTTTGGCAACCAGACTGATGGCTTTACTGGTTTCACTATCATTACTCTGGGCAAAATCACGCAAGTCCTCATCTACCATATACAAGGCAGATGCGCCGACCACGATGGCACCGGCAGTGAGCCATTCCTTGCCCTGCCAGATAAGCGGGGATTTGATCGCTTCCAGCCCCGAGCCAGGATATGAGGCTAGATAATTATAAGTATAAGAATGCTTTTGCTCCGCTCCAAACGCAGGTAGTGTCTCAAAGGTTGGTGTAAAATAGGTAACGCCAGATGAAGAAAAAGGTTGAGCCGGATCCCGCACTTTGTTTTGATGGTTTAAACCCAAAAACTACCAGACAAGGAGAAGATCATGACTCAACCAAAGAGAAG
>JAHDQK010000090.1 GCA_018433885.1 Candidatus Cloacimonadota bacterium | reverse complement strand
GATTTTTGGTTTTTTCCCTTTTTGCCTTTTGCATATTCTGCAAAAAGCAGGAGAACAATGAGTTTAGGACAATGTGGGGGTGCAGGGGGATTTATCCCCCTGCCCGCCGTGATTGTACAGGCGGTCGCCGAACCGCCTATGGGATTGTACAGGCGGTCGCCGAACCGCCTATGTATTTCTTTCACAAAGGGCGCTACGGCGAGCGCCCGTACTACACAGAGCCTGTACCGCACAGAGCCCGTACGAACAAGGAAACTCATATGAATAGCCACAACATGCTATCCAGCGAGAACATGAAAGCTTACTTCCAATCCAGACATCTACCACATATCTTTGCCGAGGATAAACCCATCTTTATCACTTACCGACTGAAATTCACGCTACCTCAAAAGGTCATGGATCAATACAAAAAACAGATAGAGGACTGGAACAAAGTAGTCCTAGCTCTGCCCAAAGCTGAGAGAGTCATCAGGCTACAAACAAAGGATAGGAGATTCTTTGATTGGTTTGACAGGCTTATCGCCATTTCACCGGAAGTTCCGTCTTTGCTTCATAGAGATGACGTCCGAGAGATCATCGAAGAATCTTTCAAGCACTTTGACGGTTTGCGCTATACATTGCTAAGCTACTGCATAATGCCCAATCATGTGCATGTGTTGATCTATCCCCTGGTTCAGGATGATGGGAAGATATACTCAATCTCTCACATTGTTTACACTTGGAAGAAATACACCGCTGCAGCGATTAATAAGGTTTTGGGAAAGCAAGGCAGCCTGTGGCAGAAGGAAAGCTATGATAGCCTGGTTAAGGATGAGCAGGGTCTGGGTAATGTGCTGGAGTATATCGTAAACAATCCGGTGAAGGCAGGGCTGGTGAATGATTGGCAGGAGTGGAAGGGTACTTATGTGAAAGCTGATTTGGGGTAGTACAGGCGGTGGGATGTACAGGCGGTCGCCGAACCGCCTATGGGATTGTACAGGCGGTCGCCGAACCGCCTATGTATTTCTTTCACAAAGGGCGCTACGGCGAGCGCCCGTACCGCCTATTTTCACGGCAGATCATAAAAGGGAAATCCAGATTTCTATCCTGCTCCCGAAGAGGGACAAAGAG
>JAHDQK010000033.1 GCA_018433885.1 Candidatus Cloacimonadota bacterium | reverse complement strand
GTAATCCCAGTTAAATGGACTATCACTTCCGTCCCGGTGTTGGGAATTGCGTTAAATACGAATTGAGAACCTGTGTTGTTGTATTCTCGAAGGATTACAGGGTTGGTCATCTCGGGCGAATCGCTCATGATCACCATGAATCGGTCATCTTGTTGAGCGTTGGGATCTTCGATGGGATCGGGATAGTTCCAATCAGTCAGCCCGAGATCAAATTTAAGCTCATAGCCATCCGCAGGAATGGTTACTGCGGGAGTGATCAACCAACCAAAACGGGAAGTACCGTAGATGTTGATCTTGGCGGCGTTGTTTCCAGCAGGACCATTCAACCACTCGTCTCTGAACCACTGGGCAGTTGTCCCGGTGGGGGTCGGATAGAGGCCACTCTTCTGCGTCCAGCCGGCAACAGGCCAATCTGCTGCCACTGTTCCAAAATCCTCGAACAACAGAGTAGGTCTCAATCCATTCCTAGCAGGGTTGAGCGCCTGCGCAGGCAGACTGGAAATAGCTCCTAAGGCAATTGCCAGAAGCATAATTATCAGCAAGTTCTTTTTCATCGCTGTGACTCCTGTAGGCTTTTGATGTTGTTAGGTTGTACCTGCTTCGGGGCAGGCGTTATCTATTGTAACCACAAAATTCAAATTCCTTGGATATCGACTGAGTGCAAGTATTAGGAAACTTGGGATACTTGTAAAGTAAAATCTTTCTGATTTATGTATTGATGGTTATCAGATATCATTGAATGCCGTTCAGACAGAGCCATTGCAGCGTTTTGTTTATTTTAAAGGGAAGATACAAAAGGCAGAACCGAAGCTCTGCCTTTACGTGATGTCAAAAACGTTAATTGTTACTTTTTGACAGCGTCTTTCAGTTTTTTACCCGCTTTGAAAACAGGAACTTTGCGTGCCGGAATCTTCAAAGGAGCTTTGGTTTTGGGATTGATGCCTTTACGAGCTTTGCGTTGAGCAACGCTGAAGGAACCAAAACCAACCAGAGAAACCTTGCCGCCCTTTTTAAGGGTTTGGGTGATTCCATCCAAAACGGCAGCGAGTGCAAAACCGGCTACTTTTTGGGAAATGCCGGCGTCGGACGCGATCTTTTTTACTAATTCATCTCTGCTCATTTTACCTCCTATTGTTATTGGATAAGCGTTAGAGATATTTCGAAATTAAGAAAAAGTGAGTTTAGAAAATCTGTCAACCAAAAAAACACGATTTATCGCGGGTTTGTGGCTATTTCTCCAGCCAGCAATGCCATAACCATAAGCTAATATGCTGTCATACAGCATATTACGCAGTGTTTAAAAAAGTCCCATCATTCATGAATTTTTTTTGCTTTCAATAACTTAAGTCCTTTTTTGATTGACAAATTCCGCTGTCATCAGAGCATGCGCTGAGATAATAATTACTGGAGGAATACAATGCCAAAACAAAGATTTCTCGCGCTTGTCGCTTTGATCGTGCTGATCGCAATGAGTGCCTGCTCTTCGAATAAACAGGTGGAAGTGGAACCGGAACCGGTTCGCAATCCCCTTGTGCTTGCACATGAAGCCGCTGCTGAAGGCGCAGGTTATTACGAAGATGGCATGCTGGAGCTTGCCATCGAATCCTTCCAAAAGGCTATCGACTTGTTTGAAGAAGCCGCCCCCACAGCTACTGAGAGTGATTCTGTAGCTTACAATGTGGAAAGCATGCAACTGAACATAGCCAAAAGCAATGTTGACCTTGCATTTGAAAACATCGAAATGGGCGCGTACAGCGTCGCTATGGAATATTACGAGGAAGCTCTGGACATATACCAGAATCACCAACCCGTTCGGATCAGTGAAGCTGAACTGGACGAATATATTAAAGGCACCCTGAACAACCTTGCCATAACCTCCAGAAATGCTGGGAACTTCGAAGCTACTTTGGGTTACTACGATCAGCTTTTAAAGTACGATCCCGAAAACCAAGCAGAACTCTTGAACCAGAAATTCTTCATTCTGAAGGATAATCTGAACGACACTGCTCGTGCCTTCCAGGTTTTGGAAGACTACGCCGCCGTATCAAACGATGCTGCCGCCTATATTACTTTGGCGGAAGGTTATGCCCAATCTGGAGATTTTACCAAAGCCGAAGCAGCTTACAAGAAAGCGGAAGTTATCAGACCCGATTCTGATATGTTTACTCGTATCAACAACTTCTATCGTGCCAATAGTAAATGGGCGGAATCCAATCTTTATCTCGAAAAGCTTGTCGCAACTAACCCTCCGCAAGATAACCTAGCCATAGCCTATACCCAAATGGGGCAAAATTATGAAAGATTGGGTAACACCGCGAAAAAGATCGAGTTCTTTGAAAAATCTGTTGATACAAAAGCGGATCCCCGTCTCTCCTTGGTTCTCGCAGCTCATTTCAACAGCACTCAAAACTGGAATAAAGTGATCAATTACAGCACGAAAGTACTGAGTGAAGAGCCCAACAACGCCGATGCCAGAATGCTCCGCGGAGTGGCTTATTACCAGCAAAAGAACAATACTGCTGCCAAAGCGGATCTGGAACGTTTGGTGAATGATCCCAGACACGGAAACACCGCCCAAAGCATTTTGAAGGCTATCAAATAGAAGAAGAACCTTTATTAAGGCGGGCGAAAGATTTTCGTCCGCCTTTCAATAACATGAAGAAGCTAAAAACAGACGGTTCGATCAAAGCCATATTCACTTATAGTGAGGGACGCAAGATTCCGCGTCCAGTAATCGGAGCTATCGTCCCTGCCGGATTTCCGTCTCCTGCGCAGGATTATATTGAAGGCACGCTGGATCTTTCTGAACATCTGATCCGCCATCCATCCGCCACGTTCTTTATGTACGCGGATGGTTATTCCATGATCGGTGCCGGGATTAATCCAGGTGATCTATTGATAGTAGATCGTGCCATAGAAGCGCAATCCAATCGAATAGTAATTGCCATCGTCGATAATGAGCTTACCCTAAAAAGGCTTCGAATTGATCAGGGGCAATATTGGTTGATTCCCGAAAACGAGGAATTCGATCCCATTCAAATCACCGAGGATATGGATTTTATCGTTTGGGGGGTAGTTACTTACGTAATCCATCCCCTTTAATGCTACGCGCCAGCCGCATACTCCCATTTCTTTGCCTGATCCTTTTCTCCAATTTGTTTGCCTCGGATCTTGTAAAGCAAGAAAGCATCCTGCTGGTCCCTGGAACCAGTATCTACCAGCTTTCTACGGGCAATATCGTAAGTCTCTCCGAGATTGTTCGAGGGGATTCCACCCACTATGTAAGAGATAGAGATTATTATATCGACTACCGCCAAGGTGTTTTAACTCTCACGAAAGCTCTACCTGAATACCGCCTGATCATCAGCTATCTGATAATTCCCCCGAACCTTAGCAAAAACCGGCGTATCTACGAGAGAATGGTTTTGTCGGATACCCTGAAGACTCTCCCCCGCTCCCCTTCCGCGGATTGGTTCTCTGGTTCCGGTGATCTGGCAATCAGCGGAAGCAAGACATTTTCCTTGAATTTCTCTGAAAGCGGAGAGACGGACCTCCTACAATCCCTATATGTGAACCTCAGCGGGGAACTGGCAAAAGGGGTTACTATCGAAGCCCAGCTTTCGGATAGCCAAAGCAAGCTTAGCCCGGAGGGAGACAGCAAAGAACTCTCAAGTCTGGATCAGGTATTCATCCGTATTATGGGCAATAAATGGGAAATCGGGATGGGTGATCTGGAGCTCAGCTATAAAAATAGCCGTTATCTGAACTATTTCACCAAGTTAGAGGGAGTCTCTGCCTCATACAAATCCCAAAATGAACTCTCAGCCGCCTTTAGCGCAGGTTCCGGAAAATCAGCAACCATGAACATCCAGATCATCGATGGCAAGCAGGGACCATACTACTTGAGTCCAAATACCACTCAGCGCAGCTTCATCGTGGTTGCCGGCACCGAAGCCATCTATGTTGATGGTGAACAGTGGGAACGCGGAGCGGACTACTTCATCGATTACAGTGAAGGTTCTGTGATGTTCCGTCGTATGATAGGTTCCACAAACAACGTCTTCGCCAGTTTTCAATATTCAGACGAGAATTACCGTCAGTCCAATTTATACAGTAACTCATCCATTAAACTCTCTGAGCGGTTAAGCCTTCGTCACCACATGATCCATCAGGTTGATTCCAAGGATAACCCTCTGCTTTTCAGTTTTAGTGAAGCGGATCTTGATAGTTTGGCAAATGCAGGTGATAATACGGTTTTTACAGATGGTGTAAGCATCACAGAAGCAGGTATGGGATCTTACAAGATGGTAACCGACCCTGATGGTATCAATTTCTACGAGTATGCAGCAGGGGATTCCTCCGCAGTGTACAATATTGTTTTCAGTTACGTGGGCCCCGGAAACGGAGACTATGAACAGTATTCGATAGGCAGATACAGTTATGCGGGAATCAATGCTGGTGCTTGGCATCCCGTAAAAATCATCATAGCCCCTGCGCAACGCACGAACGCAGAGCTGAGTGTTTCTTACGAGGGAGATTTTTTTCAGGCAGGTCTGGACGCTCTTTACAGCTATCAGGATAACAACACTTTTTCTCAGCTCGAAGACAACGATAACAATGCCGGAATTCTCTCCGCCTGGCTTGCCTATTCCACAGAAGCAAATCCTTTGGAACTACGCTTGGATGCCAGCCGCAGATTCAAGGATACCTATCGCTTTGGGTCTGATGGGGCCCCGGAACAGGATTTTGCAGCTCTGGCAGATCCTGATTCCTTGGCAATGAACAACGTGGATCTCAAGGTTTCCTACCAATCTTCCTTCTTCCGTCCCGAACTCCTGCTCCGCTATCGGGAATTGGATGACTCATATACGCAGAAAGCAGTACGCTTTACTTCCGAAAACCAATCACAAGCTTGGATTCCCGAAATGAGGTTAAGCTCTACCACCGCGCTTCAAGATGGAGTTCAAAACAGCCTGCTGATGTACCATAATGGAAACATGAGCTGGCAATACAGATATTTACGGTTGAGATTAGCCGGCTTGTATTCCAGCTTGGAGGAAGATCTCCCCCAGGAGTATGGCACCCGGCTTATCCGCTGGCAACCCGGCGTGGATTTCACCCGCGAAAATACTTTCACAGCAGCAGTTTACACAGATGATACCAATAGCGTGAAGCATCATAAATGGCAGACAGTTAGTACGGGGCAAACTTATAGCATCCGCCATGGTAGCAACTTCCCCAACCACAGGATCGATTTTGATTTCAGCCACAGAGTTCTGCGCAACCCCAACAATGAAACTCAGCCAAAAACCAACTACGAGCTGTTTAATTTCCGCTCGGGACATAACACATTATCGGAAGCGCTGAATATGTATGTGACATATCAGTTGAATCAAACCGAATTCTTCCCCCGCATCAGAGACTTGGTATGGGTAGGCGCTGCTCAAGGAATATACGATAGCACTGGAGTGATGGTGGATGGTGGAGAGTTTATCTACGAATACATTACTTCCCCTACCGGAAGCCTTTCTACGGAGTTATCCGGTTCATTAAGCCTGTATCTTAAGCCCGGCAACTACCTGAAGCATCCTGTCTGGCAAAAGATCACTACCGATGTTTCTGTCAACGCAAATGAACAGCTGGATCAATCCGAAAAATGGCAGACCTATCTGTTTCTGCCAGAGCATTCCTTTACTGCTTCTTCGATATTTGCCCGCAGAACTTACTTGCAAAACATCTGGCTGGATCTCTACAAGAGCAGGATTTTAAGCAACCTGGTGCTGGAGTTTAATCGCAGCCTGGATCAGCGTTATCAATCCAGCGATCGTATAAGCGACGCTAAACAGAGTCTTTCGCTGGATTTCCGTAACTTCTATGAGCTCAATACCCGCATCAGTATCGCTCATGAAACTCAAAAAGAAAGCCGTTATAATTCTGATCTTGAGATTTGGCGTGGCACGGTATTGAGCGAGAAAGTTATGAACCCCCAAAGCACGCTCCAGATAGAGACGGGACTCTCCAGCGAAACTGGCAAACAGCAAGAGGCAGACAACTCTTACCAATTGCGTAGCATCTCTCTTGCCCCATCAATCAGGAGCGTATTTATGCAAAAATACAGAGTATCGTTTCGCACAAGTCTGGGCTACAACTTCCGTGCAGGTGATACATATCTGCTCTTCCTGCCTCAGAAGAGAGAGGGATTTCTGGCAGACGCAAATGTAACTGCAATATACCGGATAAACGACTTCAGCACGGTAAGCCTAGAGTATAAGCTGAGCAAGTATCCGGATGATAAAAGCTCACATAATCTAAAAATGGAATTCAAGGCGGAACTCTGATGCATCTTTCGCTAAGTCCTCTGGACTTCATGATCGTATTACCTTTCATATTTTTAGCCGGCTTTATCGATGCCATCGCTGGCGGTGGAGGCTTGATCTCCTTGCCTGCATATTGGAGCGCTGGCATCCCACCTCATATGGCTTTGGGTACAAACAAATTCTCCTCTTGTTGTGGAACCGTCTTTTCCACGGCTCGCTATTTCAGGGCTAAGATGATAGACGTACCAATCGCCATCATCAGCGCGGTAATGGCACTACTGGGCTCGTGGCTGGGGGCAAGCACCGCTCTGAAGCTTTCTGCCGAATTCCTGAACTATCTACTTATATTTCTTATCCCATTGATCACCATCCTCACCTTTGTTCGTAAAGAATTGGGGTTTTTTGACAACTCGCATCTGCTTAAGATCGGATACAGGCTTGCATTGGGCGGTGTCGCCGGGCTGGTGATTGGCTTTTATGATGGCTTCTTCGGTCCCGGAACCGGCACTTTTCTGATTCTCATCTATTCCGCGATCTTGCACTACGACTTCGTGCGCGCCAATGGTAATACCAAGGTGGTGAATCTAGCATCAAACGTGGCTGCTCTTATTACTTTCGCCCAGGCTGGTCAGATCTGGTATCCCATTGCAATCCCTGCCGCGGTATGTGGTATCGCAGGCAATTTATTGGGTTCCAAGATGGTGGTGCTGCGGGGGAACAAACTCATTCGTCAGGTCTTTCTTTTAGCTCTGATCTTGCTTTTGGGCAGAGTTCTTTTCAACGTATTCAGTTGATGAAGTTACCCTTGTTCCGGGGAGCGCAATTCAGCTTTCCGCACATAACACTCAGAAGGACCAAATTCCTTTATTAAATCGCTCTTGACAGAAAGATGCAAGTATTTAAATAGGCAGGGAGGCACATTTTTTACCGATCATTAATCCAGAGGATGAAGATAGTGGAACAAATTGAATCAAAAGCTTTGACGGCAAACCTGCGGGAAACCCGGGTATTGGCAATTGAATATGATGCTACCGCCGTCTGGCTATTGGATGCTTCTCAGAGTTATTTTGGAGTAAACCAGCGCTTGCGCAGTTTCTTGGATGAGCTGTATCACCCCTTTGTAAATCCCGTAGCTGCTCTAAACCTTATGCGAGCTAGTGTTCTGGGCGATCTCTGGTGGTTTGTAGCAAATCCGGATCCCGAACAGGCTCTTGCCGCAATATTGCACCTGTTTACAAAAGCGAAAAGCATTTGCAAGAAAGAATCTGAGCACAAGCAATTGTATGCGGATTATCTGGAGTTTTGTGCTGCGTTCTGCGAACAGGATGTTCCCATCCTCCACCGGGAATTACTAGGTCTTTTAAAAAACTTCATCCAAGCAGATTTACCAATATTCATTCGCCTTAGTACCCAATCCCGCAGGACCCTGATTGCTTTGAGCAAGAAGAGTGGTGATCCCGATACCTGTAGCGCTCTGCTGCGCGATGTGCTGAGAGCAAACCTCTTATATTGGCAGGATACTACTGATGTAAATACCTGGCTGAATAAACTGGTTGATCTTCCTCAGAGCGTTGATCTTTCCCTTTTACCCGGAAAGAAGTTTTATTCACATTGGCTGGGATTTCTGGACGAAATCTCCGATACCGATAGCTTCCGTGTGGTTCCCGCATTTTCCGAGATTGCGGCGTTGCACCGGGATTATATTAGCGAATTCAGTTCCATGAGCCATCGAATCCAATACATCTTCTTCCTCTTGGGTTTGCCCACGATGGTGGACATGATGGATCACTTGTTATGGGACCTGAACCGTCAATTGGCAGATCTCTATGAAGTGCTCTCTGTAGATGAAGTTCATGTGATGATCGATACCGTCTTTGACCTTCTCAAATCCTTTACGGAAACCCATATGAGCATAGTTCTGGATTGTGTTCTGACCATCGGTAAAGCTGTTCTAAAAGGGAACAATCGCTCTCTACATAAGCATATCATCGACAAAATTGCGGATCTGGATTTCACCGCTCCCGGAGAGGTAAGAATCTCCGGAGATTGGCAGATTGAAGTGGATAAAAATCATGTAAAACACTTGCGTACCTTGCTGGAGTTGATAGCCATAAACCCACTGCAAAATAAGGACCTGCTTGCCTTCACGATCATCAGCCTCAGCCGCCATGGAGTTTTCATCTCGGATACAGATCTGTTCCAAAAGGATGTTTCAGCGTTTCTGGGTGCGGATATAAAACCCCTGTTCGTGCAATGCAAACACCTCTTGCGCAAGTTTCCTGTGTTTTTCAACGAAATTGGAGCCGAGGGAGAAATCCGCGATGCCAGCACAAACCTGGATGAACTCTCACATCGGCAAGACCGGTTGATCCACTTTCTGCGCAAACAGGTTCATACCGAAAGCAATAACACACATATCACATTGATCGAGAGAATCCTGGATTACTGGATATCTCTTGATCCAAGCCCATTACAAAAGATCATTCCGCAAGATGTGTGGGAGAGCATCCAGGAAGTAGATGAACGTACCCTGATTCAGAGCAGGATCACCAATGCCTTTCTGCAAGAACACAAGCTCACCGGAGCCGACCTCCTGGCGTTATCCTGGCAAAAAGTAGAGATTATCTTTGCCAATCTGGATGAAGATTTTCACAACAAACGCCTTAAACTACTGTGTTATTGCCACTTCCTCCTGAAGGATAAATACAATCTCGATCCTTACGATATAGTGAAATTCCTCTCTCGCTATAGCTTCTTTGACGCGAACGAGCAAAACCGCTTGCGTAGTAGCCTTGTCCGCAGGGATTATGATAGTTCCATTCGCCAAATGCTGGGCTATATCGGCAGATTGAACACTCAAATACTCGATCCCAAACCTACCAACCCTTGGGAAAACATCTATTATAAACGTCACATCGCCGCAGGAATCCCCTCCATGTATGGTATGTATCGCGAACCAAAACTGGAAGCGATGGGTATGGTCTTCCGGCTGGAAAATGTGATCCGCAGACTCTTTGAACGCAGCATCGGGCTTTTGAACTTGAATTATATAAATGGCAAGACCATGCGCCGCATCGTTCGCATCCTGGAGATCTACGACTATGCCATGCACCAAGAAATGGTTACCAGCGATGCCTTCAGCTCGGCTCTTGGTATGCTGAGTTCGGTGCAAAACATCTCCAGCCTTTCGCTGGATCAGTATCTGGATATCTTCAATCTGCTCAAAGATAGCGTAAACGAGCTGGTTAACGAATACTACTACCGTTTCTACGACTCCCGCTTGGCTAAAGCAAAGTGCGATTACGACTGCCGCCGGAAGAACGAGATCTTTGCCGAAGAGTTCTATCGGGATCTACTCTCCGCTTCGTTCTTGGTACAAGGTCTGGATGGTTTTATCACCAAAATTCTGGAATCCCTCACCCAAATGCGCAGGTTGTTCAGCAAAGAAAACATCACGAAATTGATGAGCTACGATCCCGACCGCTTGTTCTTCCATCTCTACAGCCGTAATTCGCGCATCGAGAACCAGGTGCTGCTGGGTTCCAAGGCTTTTTTCCTAAAACGGATGCATCAATATGAGTTTCCCATTCCTCCAGGTTTTGTGATTACTACAGATCTCTTCAGAAATCGCAATATCATCAATACCCATCCGGACATATCCAGCGAATTCGATCAGTTGCTTTGGGACAACCTTCACCGCATGGAACGCTATACCGGGCTTGGGTTTGGGGATCCCCAAAAGCCGCTTCTCTTTTCGGTGCGCTCTGGCGCTCCCATGAGCCTGCCCGGAGCTATGGATACATTTCTGAATATCGGGCTTACGGACGAGATCACACTTAAGCTGTCACAACGCCCAAACTACGGCTGGACTGCTTGGGATTGCTACCGCAGATTGATCCAAAGCTGGGGTATGGCATATGGGATCCCCCGCGATGCATTTGACAACGTTATGATTGAGTTCAAAAAGAAATACGATATCCGCCAAAAAACTCAATTCAGCGACGAACAAATGCAGGAAATGGTGAACGGCTACAAGCAAGTGCTCAAACAGCATGATCTTGCCTTGGAACAGGATCCCTATCGTCAGCTATATACCTCGATATCCCATGTGCTGGATAGCTGGAACACAGAACGGGCAAAACTATATCGTTCCAAATTGCATATTGCTGAAGAATGGGGAACTGCCGTTATCATCCAAAAAATGGTGCTGGGTAACATCTCGCTGGAAAGTGGCACGGGAGTACTTTTCACCCATGCCGATTGGCACAAGGAACCTGGAATATGCCTTAATGGAGATTTCACTTTGTGTAGCCAAGGAGAGGATGTCGTTGCCGGATTGGTTCACACTCTGCCCATATCGGAAGCGGAACGAACCCACAGCGGCGGGGAGATTTCTTTGGAGAAAGACTTCCCATCCCTTTATCAGCGCTTATTGCGGTATGCCAAACAACTCATCGAAGAGCGTAACTACCCCCACCAAGAGATCGAGTTTACCTTTGAAGGGAAAAGCGAGAAACAACTGTACATCCTGCAAACCCGCAACCAGGTGATCCATAAAAGCCCGGAATATCAAGTTTTGGGCACTTCTCATAAAAAACCAGAAAGCCTTGGCTCTGGAATTGGAATAGGTAAAGGAGCACTCAACGGAATTGTTGTGATCAATCAGGAAGACATCGCGAAATTCAAAAACTCCAACGATGCCTTGATCTTGGTGAGACCAGATACCGTTCCCGAAGATATGACGATGCTCTTTGAGTGCCAAGCTCTATTAACTTCACGGGGTGGCGTCACATCCCACGCCGCTGTCACCGCAACCCGCCTGGGCTTGATCGGAGTAGTCAACTGCCGGGATCTGGTAGTGAATGAAGAGAATTCCACCTGTAGAATAAAAGATGTCCAACTGAAGTCGGGAGATAAAATAACCCTCGATGCCACCGGCGGAACAATTTATCTAGGACACTACCCCTTGCAAAGCGTGCAAACTTTAGTATAACAAAAATATAATAAGGAGACCGTTTCATGAACCTCAGCTTAAGGAACAAAAACCTCTTGGGTATCAACGGCTTGGGAAGAATCGGAAAACTGGTTCTGTGGAACCAAATCCACCTCAAACAATTTGAAGGCATAGTTGTTAACTGCGGTAGAGACGTGGGTAAAGAACTGGATGATCTGCTCCAGGTAATCGAAACAGATAGCACTTATGGCTCCATCCACAAATTCTTGCGTGGTATGATCGGCGGGAAAGTGGAAATTAAAGTTTTGGACAAGGATAAGCCTCTGCTGGAAATCGATGGAGTTCCGGTAAAAATCCTGCGCCACGCGCGAGACCCCAAGGACATCAATTGGCTAAATGAAGGTGTAAAAATCGTGGTTGATTGCACTGGGAACTTTCTGGATCCCACTATGGCATCAGAAGGCGGCAAACCATGCCTACGCGGCCATTTAGACGCCGGTGCTCTGAAAGTGATCTGCAGCGCTCCCTTCAAAATCAAGGGAACTGCTCAAACTCCCTCAGACGCTAAAACGATGATCTATGGCATCAACCATCTGGAATTCAACCCTGCGGAACACCACATCATCTCCGCGGCATCCTGCACCACCACCGGCCTCTCGCATATGATTAAACCTCTATTGGAAAACGCTCACACCTCGCGGATCGTAACCGCCTCCATGAGTACAATTCATGCAGCTACAAACACTCAATCGATCCTGGATAGTGTACCCAAAGCTGCCGCCAGTGACTTAAGAAAATCCCGCAGTATCATGAACAACATCATCCTTTCCACTACTGGAGCCGCCAAAGCACTGGAACTCGTGATGCCGGAGATCAAACACATCGGCTTTATGGCGGATAGCGTTAGAATCCCCACCAACACTGTCTCGCTGATAAATCTGAACGTTACATTCTATACCGAAATGGACGAGCTTGGCGAACCCAGAATCAACCGGAAAGTGATCAACGACGTCTACAAAGCTGCGGCTCAAGGACCACAAAAAGACCTCTTGGTCTTCAGCGAACGCCAAAATGTATCTGCTGACCTCATCGGAAGCATGGCGGCGATTACCATCGAAGCTCATGAGACCCATACTCGCACGGGATTCATTGGCTTCCCTCCAGATGTGCTGGCAAAGCAAGGTCTAAATACCGATAAACAGCTGGAAATGCCGGTAACTCATGCTAAAATCTTCGGCTGGTACGATAACGAACTGGGTTCATACGTGAACTGCCTGTGCAAACTCACTAATTACATAGCCGGCAAAAGCTTGTAAGCTTAACAATATCCCATATAAACCCCGGTAACCCCGGGGTTTTTTCGTTCTGTAATGCTTACGCTATTCTTATGTTCACACCTTTGCTGCTGACTTCATCCTTGACCTTTCTTATAACTATCCCCTCCCTTTTGTTGGCGTTTATCACTTCTTTATCCCCCCTTAATCAAGCGTTAATAATTAACGCTTGATTAAGGGGGGATTAAGGCTTGATTAACTGTTTTGTATGAGGGTCAAATGCCGTATTATGACGATAAACTACCATAAACTATTGAAATAAATATCATTAACTCACAAGCATTTCATCACAATCCACCAATAACCTTCAGAAAACTTCAGAAACCTTTAAAAACCTTCCGAAAATAAAGCACTCAAGCGTAGTAAAAGCTAAATACTCAGTTTAGACTAAGGATCGAAACATCAGCCTCAGTATCAAGTACTCAAAAGAGTATATGGCGACAACCAGGTATATTAAGGTAGCAACTATCTGTTTGCATATCCATAATAACTGATTAATCTTTTTAGATTATGGATTTACCGGTTTAGCGAAAATCAAATGAGCCGAAGCAATCGTAAGGAAGAAAGATTTGAAAACCAATAAAGTTTGTGATTCCCGTATGTACTACTTGGATTTGTTATCCGAAGAGAGTCCGCGGCAGTATCTGGAAAATTTGGATGAGTATAAGCGCAAGCACGCTGATTCAAAATTTCGATCTCATCTCATATACTTCCAAGCCAAGGCTTTGGTTTGTATAAGTCATTTTGAAGAAGCAATTCAACTTGCTACTAACTTATTGGGTCAAGCGGTAAATGATGATGATTACTACCTTTTAGTTAAATGCACCATGATTAGTTGATATTCACCTTCTAACACTTTTTACAGTGACGATAGTTGTGTAATCGTCGTTTTAGGTTGCAAAATGTGCAATATTCAACGTGCTGGTCTTCTACCATAGAGCCTTTAGTTGCAGCACATTAGTTTACCCGATCTGATAATACTGAAACACCTACTCATCTGTTAAAGGGTAGGTGTTTCTCTTTAATGGAGATTACCATCTCTGAGTTCCCTCAATGCTCATTTTTTATTCATTGAGGGAGTTCAGAGTGTTTTCAATAAGTGAGCATCTGCGTCATTCTTGCTAAATCGGATACTCTTCCAATTGGAGAGCCACTGATCTTCACAATGTGCTTCTTGAAAGCTATCTTAAGCGTTTCTAGATAAGTCAATGGAGTGCATACAAAGTAGTTTCACTCAACCAGCCGGCACGGTTTTAGGATGGCTTATGACCCATCTATCTTATTTCCCAATAGCGTGATACAGTTTTATCGATATAATTTGAGTAGATTTATCTTGACAGAATAACCCGCTATTATTTTATCGATACATGTCTGCTGATTTGCCGCTCGGCAGATGCTAAATTGATGCGGCAAAGGATGAATATAATATGGACGCTATCCCGCTGTTAACTCTGAAACGCTTGCCCAAATACTTGGAAGCGCTATATCGCTTCAAACGGGCAGGTTTGAAGATGGTATCTGCCACTAAAATTGCCGTCTTCACGGATGTCCATATGACTCAGGTGCGCAAGGATCTCTCATACACAGGAGTGGTAGGAGTTCCTAAGGTTGGACACAAGATAGACCACCTGATCACAGCCATCGAAGATTGCCTGAACTGGAACGATGTTTCCTCCTGTTTCCTGGTAGGAGTTGGTCACTTAGGCAAAGCTTTGATGGGGTTTCAGGAATTACATAAAAAAGGGTTACGCATAATTGCCGCATTTGATGCCAATCCTGCCCTGGCAGGCACCTACTATCAAGGCATCCAGATCCATTCAATGGAAAAGTTTACTAATCTGATATCCCGCTTGCATGTCCACATTGGGATTCTCACCGTGCCCGCCGAGGTTGCGCAAGAAGTAGCAGATCAAATGGTGGCAAACGGGGTAATCGCAATCTGGAATTTTACACCCGCAAAATTGAACCTTCCGGATGACATAATCATCGAAAATGTAGATATGAGTTCGTCGCTCGCAGTGCTTTCGCGGCGAGTGGCGGAAAGGCTTCATGTAGAAAAGGGATAATCGATTAAGCAACCCCAAGTAACAAGTAAAGATGATTCAATATCTCTGATTCGCGAAAAACACTATAAAAAAATATACAGGAGTAGAAATGAGTGCCGAATACGCAGCCGCTCACAGCTTCAACAAGGTAATGGAAATTCTTGATCGCTTCGACAGAAGCGAATCCAAGATCATCCCGATTCTGCAGGCAGTACAGGAAGAATATCGTTATCTGCCTCAAGAAGTACTTACTTTCATCGCGACCTCTCTGGGCATTTCACCCGCCAGACTCTTTGGTGTCGCAACTTTTTACAGCCACTTTTCTTTGGAACCCAAAGGCAAACACATCCTAAAAATGTGTGATGGTACAGCTTGCCATGTGCGCGGGTCCTCTGCCGTTATCGACGCCTTGCGCGAGAAGCTGCATCTTTCTGCCAAAAAGATCACTACGGACGACATGATGTTCACCTTTGAAACTGTTTCCTGCCTTGGCGCTTGTGGCTTGGCACCCGTTTTAGTGGTGGATGATGCCGTACACGGTCAGGTAACTCCCCAGCAAGCACTCGCTTTGGTGGATGAGATCATCGTAAAGGAGAAGGAAAATGCCTAAGCTGGAACAAATAAGGGACGCATACAACGCTGCCAGAGACCTGTGTGACAAACGCATCATCGTATGCGCTGGCACAGGATGCATTGCTAATGGATCGCTGAAAGTATTTGAAGCGCTGAAAAACGCTATCGCGTTGAGCGGCATGGAAGTAACGGTATCCTTGAAATCCGAAGACCCCAAAGAACACAAGCATCACGATGTATATATGATCGGGAGCGGATGCCAGGGTTTTTGCCAAGTCGGCCCCCTTGTGACCATCGAACCTGCCGGAATCCTCTATGGCCATGTAAAACCGGAAGATGCGGAAGAGATAGTAGCAAAATCCATCGCCAAAGATGAAGTGATCGAACGTTTACTGTATCATGATCCCGTAAATGGCACAGCCTACAAGGGTCCCGGCGAAATCCCCTTCTACACCAAACAACTGCGTACGGGGCTAAAGGATTGCGGCAGAGTGGATCCCTCCAATCTCGCAGAATACATCGCGCATGGCGGATATTTCGCAGCACGTGACGCTTATACCAAATACAGCGCTGAAGATATCTGCAAGCTGTATCAGGAAAGCGGATTGCGTGGTCGTGGCGGCGGTGGTTTCTCCACGGGGCTCAAGTGGGATTTTGCCCGTAGAGAAGACAATGCTAAGAAATATGTAGTTTGTAATGGTGACGAAGGTGACCCTGGGGCATTTATGGACCGTTCCATTCTGGAGGGAAACCCTCATAGCGTAATCGAAGGCATGATGATCGCTGCCAAAGCTATCGGTGCTGACGAAGGCTATGTGTATGTACGTATGGAGTATCCTCTCGCTTGCGCCAGAATCCGCGAAGCTATTACCAAGGCGGAATCTTACGGCATACTCGGCGACGATGTATTTGGCACTGGCAAGAGCTTCCGCATCAACGTTATGGAAGGCGCTGGCGCCTTCGTTTGCGGAGAAGAAACCGCGCTTTTGGCATCGATCGAAGGCAAACGGGGTATGCCTACTCCGAAACCACCTTTCCCTGCCCAGAAAGGTCTTTTTGGCAAACCCACCGTGATCAACAACGTGGAAACACTGGCTCTGGTACCTGTTGTAATGCGACAAGGACCCGCGGAATATCGTAAAGTAGGTACCGAGAAATCGCCCGGAACCAAGACTTTTGCCCTCACCGGAAACGTAGCCAATACCGGCTTGATAGAAGTACCCTTTGGCACTACCATCCGCGAGATCGTTTTCGAGATCGGAGGTGGAGTGTTGGATAAAGATGGCAAGATCAACAACGATGCTTTCAAGGCAGTTCAGATTGGTGGCCCCAGTGGTGGATGCCTTACCCGCGAACACCTCGATCTGCCGCTCGATTTTGATTCTCTGGGTTCCATTGGCGCTATGGTAGGTTCCGGTGGAATGGTGGTGATGAACGACAGCACCTGCATGGTGGAAACTGCACGTTATTTTATGACCTTCACTCAGCATGAATCTTGCGGTAAATGCGTTCCCTGCCGCGAAGGTACCCGCCAAATGCTGGAGATTTTGGAAGACATCACTTTAGGCGAGGCTACGGAAGAGAGTCTGGAACTCCTTAAAGAAGCCGGAGAGGCGGTAAAGATAACCTCTCTGTGTGGGCTTGGAAAATCCGCCCCCAACCCGGTTCTATCCACAATGCGCTATTTCTCGGATGAATATGAGGCTCATGTGAAAGCGAAGTTCTGCCCCACCAAGACCTGTAAAGCCCTATCCCCCATCAGTATAAATCCGGAGCTTTGCCGCGGGTGCACCCTTTGTAAGAGAGTGTGTCCTGTAGGCGCCATCTCCGGCGACGTAAAACAAGCGCACACGATTGATCCCATGATCTGCATCAAATGCGGAGCTTGCATCGCCACCTGCAAATTCAAAGCCATCAGCTAACAGGAGATAAGAAAAAATGGAAAGATATGTATATATAAACGACCGCCCTGTACTTTGGGAAGATGAGAAGAATATTCTGGATCTCACCCGCAAGGCTCACATCGACATCCCCACCTTCTGTTATCACAGTGATCTCAGCCTCTATGGAGCTTGCAGATTGTGTATGGTGGAAGTAGAAGGACGCGGACTTGTAACATCATGTTCCACAGCACCTTTTGAAGGAATGCGGATCAAAACCCACACCGCTCAGATTCTTAAACTTCGCAAGACTATAGTGGAAATGCTTCTGGCGAATCACGATCAGGAATGCCCAAAGTGCTCCCGCGCAAATGATTGCAAACTGCGTGATATCTCCAATCGCCTTAGTATCGACAAAGTAAGATTCCGCAAGACCAGAGATCCCAAACCCATGGATCTGGGTAGCGAATGTCTGGTGCGGGATCCCAACAAATGTGTACTTTGTGGAGACTGCGTACGTTTCTGTGATGAGATCCAAGGCATTGGCGCGATCGACTTTGCGGCCCGTGGTCAAAACGTGAACGTCGCGGCTGCTTATGGCAAGAGCCTGGCTCAGGTAGATTGCATCAATTGCGGTCAGTGTGCCGCAGTCTGCCCCACCGGTGCCATTGTGGTACGCAGCCACATCCCCCAAGCTTGGGAAGCGATTCACGATTCCAGCAAAACAGTTGTAGCCCAAGTAGCTCCCGCTGTTCGCGTAGCCTTGGGCGAGATGTTTGGTTTGCCCTCAAACGATCTTACCACCGGCAAGATGGTAGCGGCTATGCGCATGATAGGGTTCGACCAAGTTTACGACACTGCCTTTGCGGCGGATCTTACAGTTGTGGAAGAAGCCAACGAGTTTGTAGCCCGCAAGAGCAAGGGTGAGAAGCTCCCCATCTTCACCTCCTGCTGCCCGGCTTGGGTGAAATATGCGGAACAGAGCTATCCTCAGCTCTTGGGAAACCTCTCCAGTTGCCGCTCTCCCCAACAGATGTTTGGTGCGATAGCTAAAAAACGCCTTCCGGAACAACTGAAAGTGGATAAAAAGGATCTCGTGGTGGTTTCCATCATGCCTTGCACAGCGAAGAAGTATGAATGTAAACGCCCGGAGTTTACCCACGATGGTATCGCCGATGTTGATCTTGCTCTCACTACTCAGGAATTGGGCAGGATGATCAAGGAAGCGGGTATAGATTTCGATTCACTCGAGCCAGAATCCATGGATTTGCCGATGGGCTTTGCCACCGGCGCGGGCATGATTTTTGGTAACAGCGGCGGTGTATCTGAGGCCGTTCTGCGCTATGCTGCGGATAAGTTCAACATCCCGGTTCCGGAAAGCATCGTTCTGCAGGAAGTACGTGGTGAAAGCGGAGTTCGCGAAGCCACTCTGGCAGATGGAAATCTTAAAATGGCTGTAGTACATGGTATTAAAAACGCACAACAGCTTTGCGACAAGATTCTTGCCGGAGAAGCGGAATACGACATCGTGGAAGTTATGGCTTGCCCTGGTGGTTGCACCGGTGGGGCAGGACAGCCCATCGTAATGAACCGTGAGAAACGTAAAGCCCGCACCACATCCCTGTACCATGCGGATAAAACCATGCCCATGCATCGCGCTCAGGATAACCCGTTCATCAACGAACTATATGAAGAGCTCCTCGAGAAACCAAACAGCCACAAAGCGCATGAGCTTTTACACACAGCTTATAAGCATCGCAAACGCATCGACGACGATGAACTTTCGTTCTCTGGAACCGGTAGTGAAGATCGCTGCAAGATCCGTGTCTGCGTAGGCACATCCTGCTATCTACGCGGTTCTCAGGACATCCTGGCGAAGACCCTGCAAATGGTGGAAGAAAACGCCTGGGGAAATCACTTCGACATCGCTGCCACATTCTGTAGCGAAAAATGCGATAAAGGTCCCAACGTGAGAATCGGCGACCAGGTGATCCATAAAGCAGAACTTGCCCATGTAAAAGAGCTCATCACCCAGGAAGCAGAGAAGCGCGTAAAATGAAGAAGATCTTGATCTGTATGGGAAGCTCCTGTTTTGCCCGTGAAAACAGAGAGAACCTCCGTGTGATCGAAGAATTCCTGAAAAGTCACGGGATCAGCGATAGTGTACATATAGAAGGATCCCTCTGTATGGGGCAATGCCATCAGGGTCCGAATATCACCATCAATGGAAATGAATATCACGAAGTGAACAGCGAGGAACTCTCTGGGATACTCCGTAAAGAGCTGATAGAGATATGAACAAGCCGATATACACCGAAAAAACTCAATGCCAGGATTGCTACAAATGCGTCCGTGAATGCCCCGTTAAAGCGATCAGAGTAGTTGATGGCAGCGCTCAGGTGATGCCTGAGGCATGCATCTTGTGTGGAAATTGCACGGAAGTATGCCCTGTAAATGCCAAGAAGATCAGGGATGATCTGATACTCGCAATGGATCTTCTAAAGAAGAAGCAAGCCGTTTATGTATCCTTGGCTCCCACCTTCCGGACGGAGTTCAATGGGATGAACGAGGCAAAACTGATCGGAGCGATTCTTAGCCTGGGTTTCGTAGGTGTATCCGAAACCGCATTGGGAGCGCAGGTGGTTTCATCTGCCTGCGCTCAGATGCTTCGGGAGCGGGAGAACCCCCTGCTTATCTCATCTGCCTGCCCCAGCGTAGTACACCTGATAGAGCAATACTATCCCAATCTGGTTCCATACATCACTCCCGTGGCATCTCCCTTACAAGCTCACAGCACGATGTTGCGTGAACTCTATGGTGATGATATTGGGATCGTCTTCATCGGACCCTGCATCGCTAAAAAGAACGAAAGCACAGATAGCTTCGATGTAGCTCTCACTTTTACCGACCTGCGCCGTTGGTTCAACCTGAAATCCATCAATTGGGATGAGATCCCCGTGAACAGCCACTTCGTACCGGAAGCTGCCCAGGAAGGCGGATTGTATCCCATCGATGGCGGGATGATCGAAGGCATAAAGTACTACAATGCTCCCTCGGACACTCTCTTTATGAGCTTTTCCGGCGTAAGAGAGATCATGGAAGCTTTTGATGAGATCGATATCAAAGGCTTCAACCACCCCGTTTTTGTAGAGACCCTCGCCTGTGTGGGTGGTTGCGTGAACGGTCCCGGAGTTAGTAAACGCGGCTCGATTGCACAGAAACGCTACAAAGTTCAGACCCTCACCCCCCTGCCTCAAGAGGCAAGAGCCGAGAAATCCATCAAGATAGCCAAGGAGTTTCACGAGCGTGAGATTCGTAAAGGCGAACACAACAAGAAAGAGATTGCCGCGGCGTTGCTCCGCATTGGCAAAAAGCGCGCTGAAGAAGAATTGAATTGTGGTGGTTGTGGCTATGATACCTGCAAGGAATTTGCCTGCGCTCTGATCGAAGAAAAAGCAGAGCCCGCCATGTGTGTTTCCTATCTGCGTAAACTCGCCCAAAACAAGGCTGCTGCACTTATCAAGGCTATGCCATCGGGAGTGGTGATCGTGGATGAAAACCTCAGAATCATCGAGAGTAACGACCGCTTTATCAGCATTATCGGCGGAGATGCCAGCATCATCTCGGAAGCAGATCCGGATCTGGAAGGGGCATATCTGGAAAGACTTATTGATTTTCATGATCTGTTTGCCGATGCCCTGCGCGAAGGTACTGAAGTAAAGATTCAAGATATCCGCAAGGGTGGGAAGATCATCCGCCTTACCCTATTCTCGATCCAGAAACATATGGTATTAGGTGGGATTCTTCAGGACATCACCGAGCCGGTTATTCAGCGGGAGCAGATCATCGACAAAGCCAATGAAGTAATGCGCAAGAACCTCACCACAGTGCAACAGATAGCTTTTCTTTTGGGTGAAAATGCGGCAGACAGCGAAGTGTTGCTCTCCTCCATTGTGCAAAGTTTCGGTAACAAGGACGCTCTTAAGTGAATGCCTTCTTTTTGGAAGTCGATCATCATCAGATTTGTAAGCATGGATACTATTCCTGCGGAGATTCTTTCTATAGCATAAAAACCGAGAATGGAATCATCTGCGTGCTGGCAGACGGTCTTGGCAGCGGGATCAAAGCGAGTGTGCTTTCCACCCTTACCACTACGATGGCGGCGGAATTCATGATGTCCAACATCGATATCAAACGCGCAGCCGAGATAATTCTGGAAACCCTCCCTGTTTGCTCTTACCGTCAGATAGGCTACAGCACTTTCACCATCATCGAAGCCAGGTATGATGGCCATATCCGCGTGATTGAACACGATAACCCGCCCTTTGCCCTTCTGCGCGATGGCAAGTGCATCTCTGTGGAAAAACAAGAGATCCCCATCAAAACATTCCGCAAGAGCCATTTGTACTACTCTGAACTGGACTTGCAGCCCGGAGACCGCGTAGTTTACTATTCTGATGGCGTTACCCAATCCGGAATGGGATTGCCTCACCTGCCCTTAGGCTGGCTGGAACGCGGAGTGGAAAGTTATCTGGAAAAACTATTGGGAGAAAACCCTGCGATTTCTGCCACCGAGATTTCCAGACGAGTGGCAAACAAAGCCAGAGAGTACGATGGCAACAAGGCTGCAGACGATATCAGCTGCGCTGCGTTGTATCTCAGAAACCCGCGCCGCACCCTGCTGGTCACCGGTCCTCCTTACAAGAAGGAACACGACAGCACCTTGGCAGAGATAGTAAACACGTTCCCCGGCCGCAAGATAGTATGCGGAGGCACTACCGCCGCGATCCTCTCCCGGGAACTGATGCGCCCCATAAAAGTGAATTTGAAAGAGATCAACAGCACATCAGAGATACCCCCCACTGCTCAGATGGAGGGCTTTGACCTTGTTTGTGAAGGCACGATCACCCTCTCACGTTGTCTCAGGGCACTTCAGGAAGGAGATAATCCTGAACAAATGCCAGACAACGCTGTGAAACGCTTGATGACAATATTGCAGGATAGTGATATCATAGAATGCGTGGTGGGAACCAAGATCAACGATGCGCATCAAGATCCAGCCCTGCCCAAAGATCTGGAGATTCGGCGCAACCTCATGCGCCAATTTTGCAAGGTATTGGAAAAGCGCTACATGAAATCCACAAAAATCGCCTATATATAGGCGGAGATAACCCAGTAACCCTACACTGTGCTGTTTATCCGAAGATTATCTTGATCTCCCTTTCCGCATGTTCCGGGGAGTCCGACGCGTGCCCCCCGTTATCGGTAATCCCTTTCCCATATAATGCGCGGATAGTTCCGGGCTTTCTATTTTCCGGTTTCACATCTCCCAGAAGTTCGCGGATGTCGTGAATGGCATTATCTTTTTCCAGGATCATCCCGATCGTTGGGCCAGAACACATAAAGCTCTCCAGCCGGGGATAGAATTCTTTGCCAAGATGCTCGGCATAGAATTCGCGAGATAGTTCGGGATTAAAGGTAAACATCTTCATGTTCAGCACTCGAAACCCGTCATCCTCAAGCATGGTGATGATCCTGCCGGCATTACCGTCTTCTACCGCATTGGGTTTGATCAGAAACAGGCAAAGTTGCGTCATCTGTTTACATAAATGGTTTCGATATAATCCAGAGCGGCTACTTTTATGGCGATATCCCTACCCAAAACCTGGCTCATTTTAACCTTGTGTAAGAGGATTTCAGTCCAGATCTCATAGATCTCACCGGATTTGAATTCCTGACCTGTATAGAGTTTCAGCATATCCTGATAAAACTCGTCGCGATCGGAATCAACTCTGGCTATTACAAGCTTCTGGGTATCTCCACAAAGATCGTAATCCTTGAAACGAACATCGATCACGGCGTATCCCAGTTTTAGCAAGTTATCGAAATTGATCTGTAATTCTACGTTATTCAACATGTTGGGAACTCCCGGTATTTATTTTCTCGACAGAATATATCCTGCCGGATTTCTTGGTATCCAAGCTGAAATTCTACGGCAATACGTCAAGAAGAATTTCTGAGAATCAAATTCATGGGGGAATCATGTCCCAATTCAAGCTGGAAACAGAATATGCTCCTTCCGGAGATCAACCGCAGGCGATCGCCAGCCTGGTGGAGGGAGTGGATCAGGGAAAGCGTTTTCAAGTGCTGCTTGGCGTAACCGGAAGCGGCAAAACATTCAGCATCGCCAATGTAATCCAAAAGCTGAACCGCCCCACTTTAGTGCTCTCGCATAACAAAACACTCGCTGCGCAATTGTATGGCGAACTCAAACAACTGTTCCCCCACAACGCTGTGGAATACTTCATTTCGTATTACGATTATTACCAGCCCGAAGCCTATATCCCCGGCAAGGATATCTATATTGAAAAGGATTCCGATATCAACCAAGAGATCGAAAAACTGCGCTTGAGAGCTACCATGAGCCTGATGGAACGCAGAGATGTGATCATCGTGGCATCGGTATCCTGCATCTACGGTTTGGGCGTTCCCGAAGAATACCGGGAGGCGTTGATTCGGCTGCAGGTAGGCATGACCATGGATCGCGACGAGTTGCTCAAGAAACTAATCACGGCTCATTATTCTCGCAACGACATTGCTTTCGAGCGTGGTGCTTTCCGCGTTCGCGGTGATACTGTAGATATTTATCCCGCATATCTGGAACACTGCCTGCGAGTGGAGTTTTTTGGCGATGAAATCGTGAATTTGGAGAAGCTTCACCCGATCTCGTATCAAAGCCTAGGTGCAGTGGATGACTACCCGGTTTATCCCGCCATCCACTTTATCATGAATGAGGATAGATTACAGAACGCTGTGCACAACATCGAATCCGAAATGAACGATCGTGTGCGCTATTATCTGGATAATCAACGCTATGTGGAAGCAGATCGCCTGAAACAGCGTACGATGTTCGATATTGAGATGCTGCGGGAATTGGGATATTGTAGCGGGATCGAAAACTACAGCCGTCACCTCACCGGAGCAAAAGCTGGCGAACCTCCCAGCTGTCTGTTGGATTATTTTCCGGAGGACTTTCTTTTTGTAATCGATGAATCTCATGTAACCATCCCCCAAGTTCACGGTATGTACGGAGGAGATTACACCCGCAAAAAGAATCTGGTGGAATACGGGTTTCGGCTTCCTTCCGCCTTCGATAACCGCCCCTTGCGCTTCGAGGAATTTGAGAACTATCTGCGTAATGTAATCTTCGTATCCGCTACTCCTGCAGATTATGAGCTTGAAAAGACAAATGGTGAGATCGTGGAGCAAGTGATCCGTCCCACGGGACTGATTGACCCCATGATCGAAGTTAAACCGATCAAGAACCAGGTGGACGACCTTATCGCCCAGGCTAAAGAACGCGTGGAGATGGGACACAAAGTGCTGGTAATGACCCTTACCAAAAGAATGGCGGAAGATCTAAGCACATACCTGAACAAAGCCGGAGTGCGCGCTAAGTATTTGCATAGCGATATCGACAGCATTGGCAGGGCGAAATTGATCCGGGAGTTGCGTTTGGGAGAATTCGACGTTTTGGTGGGCGTGAACCTCCTGCGTGAGGGCTTGGATCTTCCCGAAGTATCTCTGGTAGCGATTTTGGATGCGGATAAGACGGGCTTCCTGCGTTCTGCAAGATCTCTGATCCAGATCTCCGGAAGAGCGGCAAGAAACGTGCAAGGCAAGGTAGTATTCTATGCCGATATTATCACCGATGCCATGAAGAAGACCATCGACGAAACTAATCGGCGACGCGAAAAGCAGATTGCATATAACGAAGAACATGGCATTACTCCTCAAACCATCATGAAGACCGTGGAGCAAATCATGCAATCCACCGCTATCGCTGAGGGATATGAAAAAAAGGCAGAAGCATCGGACGAAAAACCCGGCAAAGAGGAATTTCAGGAGTATCTGGAATTGGATTCCGTGAACAAAGTGCTGGAACTTCTTAAGAAGGAAATGAATAAAGCCGCTGCTAATCTGGATTTTGAGCGTGCTGCCGAATTGCGGGACAGGATTTGGGAACTGCAAAACTATGAACCCAGTAAACAAACTTAGTGCTCGCCCATGAAATAAAAGATCATTGTGTGATCACCATATCTATCTGATCACCACCTCCCACAATAACGAAACGAGCATAAGTTCATCCCCATTCCACCCAGCGATGTCTGCGGAGTGTTCATGCAGTCTGCACAGCTTCAAAACGGCATGGCGACTGCCTCGGGCAATGGGGTTGAAATCATCTGCTACATAGCTAATATGAGAGATGGAGATGTGATAGTGAGGTCATTCTGTTGATATAAGGGTTCTCTACCCCGCTGACTGCACCCTGATAACCAAGATACGCCAATATGTTGGATATTCATTGACAACATAGCAGGATCAAAAATAGGTGAATCATAAAAGAAATCTTATCAGGAGTAATAGACTTATGAAGAATATCCTAGTGATCGGCGCTGCCGGACAAATCGGTTCGGAGCTTGTCCCCTACCTCAGAAAAATATACGGAGACAACCACGTAGTAGCCACTTACAATCACACTCCGCTTCCCCAAGAGTTGATGGAATCCGGCCCTTCCGCCAAAGTAAACGCCACCGAAGGTAACTCCTTGAACGAGGTGGTTCGTAAACACAATATCGATACCATCTTCAACCTCGTAGCAGTGCTTTCTGCCAAAGGGGAAGCAAACCCTGCCAATAGCTGGAAGATCAACATGGATACTACTTTCAACTGTCTGGAAATCATGAAGGAAGTGAAAGGTGCGCTCTTTACTCCATCCTCAATTGGTGCTTTTGGCCCAACTACTCCTTTGGATCATACTCCGCAGGATACAATTATGCGGCCTACTACGATCTATGGAATCTCCAAAGTAGCTGGCGAGCTCCTGGGTGATTATTACTATCTGAAATATGGCGTTGATGCACGTGGTCTTAGATACCCCGGCATCATCTCAAACGTTACTCTGCCTGGTGGCGGAACTACAGACTATGCCGTGGAAATCTATTACGAAGCGATCAAGCAGAAGAAATATACCTGCAACCTTCCTGCCGGAACTTTTTTGGACATGATGTACATGCCGGATGCCCTGCGCAGCGCTGTGGAACTGATGGAAGCGGATCCCTCCAAACTTATCCACCGGAATTGCTTCAACGTTACCGCCATGAGCTTTGATCCCGAAATCATCGCTGCTGCGATCCGCAAATACATCCCAGAATTTGTGCTGGAATATAATCCAGATCCCATCAAAAAGGCGATAGCTGATAGCTGGCCAAACAGCATGGACGATTCCGCCGCCCGCAACGAATGGGGTTGGAAGCCAGAATATGATCTGGATAGCATGACTCGTGACATGATCGAAAAGGTCTCCCTGAAGCTTAAAAAATAAGGATCCAATATGTTAAAGATCGGCGTAGTAGGCGTTGGGCACCTTGGTCAGCACCATGCAAGAAAATTCATGGCGATGGACAACGCAGGTCTGGCTGGTATCTACGATGCAAAAGCCAGCCGTGCCAAAGAGATTGCCAAGACTTTGGGTGCCTATAGATTTGATAGCTATGGCGAGCTGCTAGACGCCTGCGACGCCGTCGATATAGCCGCCACCACCACTGCCCATTATGAGCTTGCTAAACAAGCTCTTACAGCAGGAAAGCACGTTTTTTTGGAGAAACCCATCACCAGCAAGCTGGAAGAAGCCTACGAGCTTCTGGATATCGCCGAAAAGAAAAAATTGAAGATTCAAGTGGGTCACATCGAACGCTTCAACCCCGTGATCATGAAGGTAGAACACGAAATTTCCGAGCCGATGTTCATCGAGTCCACCCGCATCTCCACCTTTCACAAACGCGGCACAGATGTCCCGGTAGTATTGGATGTGATGATTCACGATATAGACCTAATCCTGAGTTTTGTGAATAGCCCCATCAAGGATATTCACGCTTCGGGTATTGGTATCCTAACCCCTTCAATTGATATCGCAAATGCCCGCATCGAGTTCGAAAACGGAGCGATCGCCAATGTGACATCATCGAGGGTATCCCTCAAGCAAGAACGAAAGATCCGTTTCTTCCAAAAAGATTGTTATATAACGCTGGATTTCAACACCAAGCAGGCAAAGGTGATCAAGAAAAGTGCAAACGTGATGAAGTATTTGCCCAAAATATTGATGGGTGCTACAGATATTGATCCCGAAAAACTTGTGGATCAGCAACTTTATGATTGCACGGATAGCCCCAAGGATGCCCTAACAATGGAACTGGAATCCTGGATCCAAGCTATCATCGAGGATCGCCAACCCGTCGTGGATGGATATGCCGGCACCAAAGCCCTGGAAGTGGCTGTGAAGATCATCAAGATCATCGATGAACAAGTAACCAAAAGTAAAATCAAGGTTTAGAACAATGCAAGATATATTAGTATCGGATATCGCAAAACATCTTGGCACAGAAGTAAGACTTAAAGGCTGGGTACGAAACATCCGCCATAGTGGGAAGCTCATCTTCATCATCTTTCGGGATGGTAGCGCCGAGATCCAGGCAGTAGCCTTCAAACCCGAGCTGGGCGAAGAATCCTTTGAAGAAGCTAAAAGGCTCGGAATCGAATCCAGCATCATCCTCACCGGCATCCCCAAAGAGCATCAGAAAAAAGCCGGCGAATATGAACTGGATGTGAAATCCATAAAAGTGATCCAAAATGCGGAAGACTACCCCATCAGCAAAAAAGAACATGGTCCGGATTTCCTTCTTTCAAACCGGCATTTGTGGATCCGCTCATCCAAGCAATGGGCAATTCTCAGAATACGCCATACCGTATATTTCGCGATCTGCGAGTATTTGAACGACAACGATTTCTTCCGCTTCGATTCTCCGATACTTACCCCCAATGCCTGTGAAGGCACTACCACGCTATTTGAATTGGACTATTTTGACGAAGGGAAGGCATATCTCTCCCAATCCGGTCAGCTGTATCTGGAAACCGGGATCATGAGCTTGGGTAGAGTTTACGACTTTGGGCCTGTGTTTCGTGCAGAACGTTCCAAGACCCGAAAACACCTCACGGAATTTTGGATGATGGATGCCGAAGCAGCTTTTGTAGAACACGACGAGAATATGGCAATTCAGGAAGGACTGATCCGTCATGTTATCCGTAAAGTTCTTGAGAAGTGTGATAAAGAACTGGACATCCTGGAACGGGATAAAGATCGGCTGAAGGCAGCTGATGCTCCCTTCAAACGCATGAGTCACCATGAAGCGATCGAGTATCTGCGCAGCAAAGGCAGCGAGATAGATCATGGTAGCGATCTGGGTGCTGCGGATGAAGCCCTGCTCACAGAGGGATCTCCCGTGCCGATCTTCATTGATAGATGGCCCAAAGAGATCAAAGCTTTTTATATGAAACGCGCCCCGGAAAACGAAAATCTTGTATTGGGTAGCGATCTCATCGCTCCCGAGGGATTTGGAGAAATCATCGGCGGCAGCCAGCGTGAAGACGATTATGAATTGCTGCTTTCCCGCATGAAAGAAGAAAAGATGGATCTGGAAGAATATCAATGGTTTTTGGATCTTCGCAAATACGGAAGCGTTCCTCACAGCGGTTTCGGAATAGGTCTGGAACGCCTGGTAACCTGGATGAGTGGAACCCATCACATCCGCGAAACTATCCCCTTCCCCAGGATGATCTATCGCATCTATCCTTGATCCCCCATAATCCTTATCTCCGTGGCACCATACGTGCCACGGGATCACTTTTTTGATCTTTAACACTTATACTTTGAGATTTATAATAAATAAATGAGATAAAGGATTCCAAGATGATTAGCAGCAAGCTCTCACACATCACCAAGACCATGAAATCGTCCATGATCCGGGAAATGGTGGCTAGTACCCGTGGCATTGAAGGACTCATCTCCTTTGCCGGAGGTTTTCCATCTCCCAAAACCTTCCCTTCCGAAATCATGAGCAAACTCTACGCCCAAACCCTCGTAGAAGATGGTAGTTCTGTTCTGCAATACGGAGCCAGCGAAGGCGACCCCTTGTTCAAGCAAGAACTTCTTAAATGGGAAGGTTATGATCTGGATCCCTCGGAAATGTTGATCACAGCAGGCTCGACCAACGCGATATACTATATGACCAGAGCATTGGTGGATCCGGGCGATGTGATAATCTGCGAAGCACCAAGCTTCCTTGGTAGCCTGGTCGCATTCGAGGCAAGTGGCGCGGAACTAGTGGGCATCCCTCTTGATAACGAAGGTATCGACCTAAACAAGCTACAAGAAAAAGTAGAAGCTTTGCAAAAAGCGAATAGGAAGGTTAAGTTCATCTATACGATCCCGGATTTCCATAATCCAGCAGGACTTACCATGAGCCTGCAACGCCGCAAAGACTTGATCGAATATGCCATAGCAGCCAGAATTCCCATTTTGGAAGACAACCCCTATTCCCGTCTCCGTTTTAGCGGTGAGTCTTTACCCACCCTCTTCAAACTGGCACGTATGGAGTATGGAAATAACGAAGTAGTTACCGAAGTGGTGTCTTTCTCCAAGATTCTGGGGCCCGGTATGCGTCTGGCATTTGCCAAAGGAAATCGTGTTCTCATAGAGAGGATGTGTTCCTGGCAACAGAAGGTAAACATAGCTCCGGATAATGTTTCACAACGCGTAGCGGCGAGATTTCTGGCAGAAGGATATATGGAACCTCATATCCAGAAATGCTGCGATTTTTATCGTCCATATCTGAATGCCATGTTGAATGCCATGGCAAAATATCTCCCCCCCTACATCCAATATGTAAAGCCTGAAGGGGGAATCTTCACTTGGCTCAGGCTTCCGGAAGACATGAACGCGGATGAACTGTTCGAAATCGCTAAAGCACATAAAGTTACCTTCATTCCCGGCAGCAAATTCTACCCCACTGGCCAGGAAAAATTCAATGCTCTGAGGTTGAACTTCAGCTATAGCTCCTTGGAACAGATCGAAGTTGGGCTGGAAAGCCTCGGCAGGATGATGGAAGAGTTTTATACTTGACGCCTGACGAGCTTTGCAATATCTTGTAATGAGAGAAACTTCAAAGGAGTATCACCATGAAGAATCTATTAATTACTCTGCTACTGATGGGCTTGATCCTGCCGGTGATGGCCACATATAATCTCCCGCGTCCAAATTTGAACCCTTTCTCTATAAACAACCCAGCTCTTAGCAATTTGAAGATGTCCCATTCCATGGGCTTTGAAGCTGGTACGAGTTCGATGGGCAGCGGTTATTATCTATCCCGCTATACGAACCATATGAAGTATCAGTTTAACCCGAAGCTGGAGTTGGATGTGGATCTCAACTTTGTGAATTTCGGCTCCCTGAATACCAATACCGGCTTTGCGCTGAACGATGACAACAATAGTAAAATACTACCGGAGTTTTCCCTGCGTTATAAACCCAGCGACTCCATGAGTTTTGAAATACGAATGAGCCAGGGTCTGCTTACACAACAGCGTCCTTGGTACGAAAAATGGTAAAGGAGAACTACCTCTCTTGAGTACCGTCATAATCATATTGTTAGCTGTCTTGGGTGCCGCCTTGGGCAGCTTTTTTAATGTATTGATCTACCGCTTGCCCCGCAAAGAATCGATCGTATATCCCGCGTCCCATTGTGGGGAATGCGGTAAGGCGATTCCCTTCTACCTGAACATCCCGATCCTAAGCTATATCATGTTAAGAGGTAAGTGCAAGTTCTGCGGAGCCGGGATACATTGGCATCACCTCCTGGTGGAAATCATCACCCCGGTGGTGTTGGTTGCGCTGTTTTTGCAGTATGGATTGTTGAATCTGTTGTTCCTGAAATACTCCATCCTGTGCATGTTCTTGATCCCCATTATCTTCATCGATGCCTTTCATCAGATAATTCCGCATAAACTGTCCATTCCACTCATCCCAATCGGAATCTTACTCACATTGATCCCAGGGAACGACGTCACATTGGTTAACTCCTTGGTCTCCGCGGGAATCATCTTCTCGTTTATGTTGTTCATCGCCTATGCCTACCGTCTGGCGCGGAAAGTAGATGGTTTGGGAGGAGGAGATATCTGGCTGTTAACCGCAATAGCTGCGTTCTTCGGCCTGATCAGTATGCCCTATGTGATTTTGATCTCATCTCTGTTGGGCATTGTTTACTTCATTGCCTTTGTAAGGGATAAGGACCAGGGATTTGCCTTTGGCACCTTCATCAGCTTCACAGGTGTAGTATGGGCGGTGTTCGGTTCCTCGAGAATATTTGATCTCATCCCCTTCATGTAGATGTTTATTGCAAATCAAATGCCGGATGTTCTCCGGCATTTTTCATATAGCTGAAAATATTGGAAGCGATATTTAGGGTATATCTTCTTCGGGGTAATAGCCGGTTATCTGTTATCCCTCAAATGGTTTTCTGGGGATAGAAGAACATATCGATATCTTCATTCATCCAAGAGTGTTTCACTTCCCCGATAAAGATCGTGTGGTCGCCGCTCTTCACCTGGCTCACAACTTCACACTCAAAACAAGCAGCCGCATCTTTCAGAACTGGCAGTTTACGCAGTTTCCCCGGAAAGCTTTCTACTTCTCCTGCCAAGAATTTATCGATATCTCTACCACTCTGCGAACCGGATAGTGCAAGGATATCTCTTTGATTGGCACCGGGAAATACGAGGTTGAAGTATCTGGTGTCCTGCAGACATTCATAGGAATAGCGAGTGTGTCCCACAGAGATCGCGAACATCGGGGGGTCTATGGAAGTTCGCATAAACCATTCCAATGTAATCAGGTTGTAGTTTCCATCCGGTTTTACAGTTACAGCCATCGCCACCTTGGAAGGCAGGTGCACTTTTGCGTAGCTCTGAGGAAAGTTTAAGTTCTTCATCATAATCAGTCTCCAATGCTTAATATCTACATGATAAGCGAAAAAGCTAGAAATCGGAATTAATTTCTGAGATACTCCGACGCTAACCACAATCTGCTTGACAGATTCAGCACTCATGCAAACTGATGAAAACGAAATATGAGGATGTGTTATGAAATACTTCAGAAAGCTTGTGGGCGAAAAATGCTACCTGTCTCCGGTATCTCTGGAAGATGTGGAGCGTTATACAGAATGGGTAAACGACCTTGAAATCGGGCAGTTTGTATTGTTCTCCTCCCAAGTCTTCGATGTCACCAAAGAACGGGCGGCTCTGGAAACTCTGATGAACGAAAGCGCGATCTTCGCTATCGTGGAAAAAGATACCAACAAAGCCATCGGTAACTGTGGATTGCATATGGTTAACAACGTGCACCGGCATGCCCAATTCGGCATCTTCATCGGTGAGAAGACCTATTGGAATCAAGGGATTGGTGCGGAAGCCACCAGCTTGATCCTAGATTATGGATTCAACATCATGAACCTTAACAACATCAGCCTGGAAGTAGTATCCTACAACCGCCGGGCAGTGAAGTGTTATGAGAAAGTTGGTTTTTGCTATGTAGGCAAACGCCGTAACTACAACTATATGGCAGGTGCTTACCACGATGTATTGATCTATGATATTCTTGCCGAAGAGTTTCAAAGCCCATATGTGAAGAAGACCTTCGATTACGCCACAAGCGAAGAAGCGGGAAGAAGCAAGATTTCCATAATCTGATGTTTAGAAGAATAAAGGGGCAGAACCAAGTAGTCGACCTGTTACAACGGGCGATTGAACAACAACGCATAGCTCAGGCTTATCTTTTCCATGGTAGCGATGGGGTGGGGAAGTTCATGACTGCGCTTTACTTCGGAATGGCGCTCAATTGTTATTCCAGTAGCGAATACCGCCCCTGTGGAGTCTGCTCCTCTTGCCACAAGTTTCTTCAGTTTGAGCATCCAGATTTTATCTACCTCTTTCCCACAGTAAACCTAAAACTGAGTCCCGAAGGTGAGATAAAGGATTCCGATGCATTAAAACAATATGAATCTTATATTA
Source organism: Candidatus Cloacimonadota bacterium (assembly GCA_018433885.1). Lineage (GTDB taxonomy): Bacteria > Cloacimonadota > Cloacimonadia > Cloacimonadales > Cloacimonadaceae > UBA5456. Next base: position 47,050 of record JAHDQK010000033.1, on the reverse strand, counting down.
ATAATAAGATTGAAAGCCCTTGGCAGGATTTCTTCTTCAGCGGATCAACCGAGATTCGTAAAGAAAGCATCAGCCTCCTGATCAAGCGCTTGGAATACTCTATCCACGAAGCACAACACCGGGTGGTGATCATCGAGAATGCGGATATGATGAATACGCAAACGGCGAATGCCTTTCTGAAAACACTGGAAGAACCACCCCAGAACACGGTTATAATTCTCACCACTGAGAAACTACCCCAAGTTCTACCCACGATCCTCTCCCGATGTCAGCCAGTTTACTTCAAACCTCTTTCCCAAAGCGTAATCCAGGATATTCTCTTTGATGGATTCAAGATAGATACAGTGGTAGCGAAAAGCGCCGCCCGAATCAGCGGAGGAAACCTGAAGACAGCCATCAGGGTAGCTCATGATACCGAAAACAGCACCCGGGATAAAGCTTTTGAACTGATGGCTCTGGCAGCGAAGAGTAAAAGCTTGGAACACCTGAACCATGTATTGAATCATAAGGACAATACAGATGCTTTGCTGGATATGTTAGCCTATCTGGGAGTTATCGCGAATGATCTCGTGAACATCCACTACGCTCCCGATGAAGTTACCAATTTCGATAGAACAGATTTCCTAAAGGGGATATCTCATGCGAGCATCCCGGATCGTGTACCGGATTATCTATTGCTTTTGGATGATTTCAGCCGCAAAGTGGATGGCAATGTAAACCCAAGCTTGATCCGCATCAATCTGTTTATCGCCACAAAAAACCTGCTAACACCATGAGTCAGAAGAAACTCGCCAGAAACATCAGTGTCATGAGCATCGCCGTGTTTCTGAGCCGGATACTGGGGTTGGTGCGGGATCAGGTGATGGCTTACTTCTTTGGGGGCGGATATCTGAACGATGCCTTCAACGTCGCGTATAACATCCCAAATCTCCTACGTCGGCTATTTGGAGAAGGAGCATTATCCACGGCTTTTGTTCCCATCTACAACGAGATTGGAATCAAGGCAGACAACAAGCGTCAGATAGAGTTTGCGCTCAATGTGCTAAGTATATTAACTCTCTTCTTACTTCTCATCACATTCATCGGTATTATCTTCGCTCCCCAAATCGTAAGCCTCTTATATCCTGGGCTTGCACCAGAAACGGCAGAAATAGCGATCAAGCTAACCAGGATAATGTTTCCCTATCTCTTCTTCATAGGTTTATCCTCCACTTTTATCGCGATACTAAATTCCCACGAGTATTTCTTTATGACAGGGCTTTCCAGCGCACTACTGAATATCGGGATGATGCTTTGTATATTGATCCCGCATTTTATTCTGCGTTTACCGGCTGAAAGCCTGATCTATCCCGCAGGATGGGGAGTTGCCATTGGCGGGCTCCTACAGACGGCGATAAACTTCCCTTATCTTAAAAGAATTGGCTATCGGTTCAGGATCCTTTTAAATTTTGGTTCCGAAGCATTAGGAACCATGTGGAAACGCTTTGTTCCGGCATTGATCGGCATTGGCATCCGGGAAATCAATCTAATCGCAGATGCCTTGATGGCAAGTTTTCTACCCATCGGCAGCATCACGGCATTGGGCTATGGCAATCGCTTGATGCAGTTACCTTTGGGCATTTTTGCCATCAGCGCAGGAACCGCTGTGTTGCCGATGTATTCACGTCTGGTAAGTAAGGGTGAGTACTCGGAGTTATCAGACAGCATGCGTTTCACTACATTGAACCTCGCATATATTATGCTCCCGATCACCGCCTTGATCCTTACTCTATCCGAGGATTTTGTCCGCATTCTCTTCGCGCATGGTGCGTTCGACGAGCTAGCTGTACTCATGAGTTCACAAGCTTTGAGCTACTACTCTATTGGCCTCCTCTTTTACAGCATGAATCAGGTGATGACACCTTTGTTTTACGCCAAGGGTGATACCAAAACACCAGTAAAACTTGCAGCCACGATGGTTGGTTTGAACATCCTCCTGAATTACATCCTAATGCAGGTTCTGCAACACCGTGGTTTAGCGCTGTCCACCTCCATCACAGCCATTGTGAACTACCTCCTGCTGATGACCCTGATCAAGCGTAGCTTTCCGGAAATTGTATTCCGGGGGATCAGCTCTTCACTGATTATAAGTGCTGCGATCTCTGTGGCAATTTACTTCATCAGCATCTACTTAAAAAGCTCTCTGCCTTGGGAAACCCGGGGAGGACTCATCCTGAGATCCGCCATCATCGGTTCTGTGGGAATGCTCTTCTTTTATGGCATGGGCATGATCCTGAAGCTGCAATACCTTAAGGAAGCAGGAGAGAATCTATGGAAGCGCCTACAGCGCAGATAGCGGAGAAACTAGCATATCTTCCCGATAATCCTGGAGTGTATCTCTGGAAAAACGCTCAGGATGAAGTGATCTATGTAGGCAAAGCGCTATCCCTGAAGAATCGGGTGAGATCCTACCTCTCATCCAGCCCCAAAGATCCCAAGACCGAGCAACTGGTAGCCCACATCGCTGCTTTGGATTACATCATCACAAGTTCCGAGGCGGAAGCCTTTCTGCTAGAAGCCAGCCTCATCAAGCAACATCAGCCCAAATACAATATCCTGCTAAAGGATGACAAACAATACCCCTATGTAAAAGTCACGCTTAATGAACCCTTTCCGCGCGTGTTTGTTACCCGCGATCTCAAGAAGGACGGAGCAAGGTATTTCGGGCCATATACTGATGTTCGTTCTCTCAGGCGTACTTTGCGCGATTTTGAATGGCTGTTCCCCATCCGGGATTGCACCCGCAATATTCCCATCGGTAAAGTGGTCTTCGCAAAAGCCTGCATAAACTATCAGCTTGGCAAGTGCACCGCACCCTGCATCGGAAAGATTTCCCAAGGGCAATACATGTTGATCGTGAATAAGCTGATCCGCTTTTTTGAGGGGAAATACGACGAAGTATTGGATGAATACCGAGAAGAAATGAACGCACTCTCCGCGGAACTCAAGTTTGAAGACGCAGCCAAAATCCGCGATCGCATCCTGGCGATACAACGAATCCAGAAGCGGCAAAGCGTGATGTATACAGACAAGCGCAACTTGGATATTATCGGATTTTATCAGGAAGAGAACGATGCCATCTGTCTGGTTCTGAAGATGCAGGCAGGCTCCATCATCAACCAAGAGAATTATCCGATGAAGAACTTCGCCCTGGAAGAAAAGGAAAGCATCCTGGCATCCTTCTTAAAACTCTACTACTCCCAGAAAGATGAACTACCCCAAGAGATTCTGCTTCCCTTTGAACCCACTGATTACGAAGCGATCTCGAAGTGGTTGAATGGAAAGACATCCCTACCTCAACGTGGTGAAAAGACCAAGTTGCTGGCGATGGCAAAGCGCAACGCCTTTCATCTTGTAGAAGAGAAGAAGCTGACGCATATGCGCAAGGCAAACCGCACGATCTTCCCCATCCAAGAACTCAAGGAAAGCCTGGGTATGAGCAAGTTGCCCAGAAAGATTGTATGTATGGATATCTCCACCATCCAAGGTACGGATACAGTATCCAGCGCGGTTTACTTCGAAAACGGAAAGGCCAAGAAGAAGTTCTACCGCCACTTCATCATTCGGGAAATCGAAAACCAAAACGACTTTGCAGCTCTGCAAGAAACTATGACCCGCTACCTGATCGAGATCGACAAAGATCCTGAGATGAAACCCGATCTGTTTATCATCGACGGCGGCAAGGGTCAGTTAAGCTCCACCAACGAGGTCATCAGCAAGAGCTCCTATGGTGACATCAACATCGTGTCTTTAGCCAAGCGGGCAGAAGAGATTTTTATGCCAGACAGAAGCGAATCGATCATTTTATCCAGATCATCATCCGCTCTGCGCTTGATCACCCGGATCCGCGATGAAGCACACCGCTTTGCGATCACCTTCCATCGCAGCAGGCGCAGCAAAAGAACTCTGGTAAGTGAACTGGAGGACATTCAAGGCATAGGGGAAAATACAAAGTTTATCCTGCTCAAAGAATTGGGCAGTGTCCAAAATATTCGAAACGCCGATGTGGAAACTCTTACCAGAATAAAAGGTATTGGCCCCAAAATGGCACAAAGCATATATGACTTTTTTCATAAGGAGGGACAGTGAAGTATCGTAGAATGCCCCGGTCTAAGGACAAACTATCCGCATTGGGTTTCGGTTGCATGCGTTTTCCTACAGACGCAGATGGCAAGATAGACGAAGCGCAAAGCTTTGCAATGTTGCACGAAGCGTTTCAAGCGGGAGTGAATTACTTTGATACCGCTTGGGGTTATCACAACGGAGAGTCCGAACCATTTCTGGGCAGATTCCTGCAACAGATTGACCGCAAACAGGTATATGTAGCCACCAAGCTTCCCTGTTGGCTTGTTAAAACCAGAGAAGATATGGATGAATACCTCACCAATCAGTTGGACAGATTGCAAACAGACTATATAGATTATTACCTGCTCCATGCCCTTAACAAGAAGAGCTGGAAGCAGATGCTCGATCTGGGTGTTCTGGATTTCCTAACCCAAGCAAAAGCCAATGGCAAGATCCGCCACATTGGATTTTCTTTTCACGACGACTACGCGACTTTCTCGCGCATAATCCGCGCCTTCGATTGGGATTTTACCCAGTTTATGCTGAACTATCTGGATACCACATATCAAGCCGGGCTGCGAGGCTTGAAGCTGGCAGCATCGAGAAAAGTAGGGATTATCAGCATGGAGCCCTTGCGCGGCGGCAAGCTTGCCCACTCTCTGCCCAAGGATGTAGAAGACGTCTGGCAGAAATCCGGTAGTTCTCTTAGTCCTCTGGAACGCGCTTTAACTTGGGTATGGAATATTCCTGAATGCACAGTCCTGCTCTCTGGGATGTCCGATCTGGATCAGGTACTCCAGAACCTGCGTATGGCAAATAATGCCAGAGCAAACACCCTTTCTCAAAAAGAGTTACTTGTGTATTCCAAAGTTCGTAAAGCATACCTATCCCGCATACCATATCTGTGTTCAGAATGTCGTTATTGCATGCTATGTCCGTTTGGAGTAAACATCCCCGGAGTATTGGGTTTCTACAGCGAAGCATTGATGTTTGGCGAGGGACATAGGAATCACAAAGAGTATCTCGCCTTTATTAAAGAAGATAGCCGGGCGGATCGTTGCACCAAATGTGGCGCGTGTGCACCGAAGTGTCCGCATCACATAGATATCCCTCATTGGATGGGAAACATCGCAGATTTCTATAATGATTGAAAATGGGAGTACAGGTTTACCTCGAACTAAAGAAAGGAAAGGCATCATGAAAGAAACAAGATACACCTTGATTACAGACATCGGATCTACCACCACCAAGGCTGTCCTGATCGATCGATTGGGTATCAAACTCATAGGCATCCAACACGCAAACACTACTGTGGAAGCTCCCGATAACGATGTAAAAATCGGAGTATTCAATGCGGTAAAAAACCTTGAATCACGATGCCAAATCCCCCTTTTATCTCCCTCTGCAAACCCTCATGAGCTGATCTTTGCCCCGGAGGTGGAGTATCTCAGCACCAGCAGCGCAGGCGGTGGCTTGCAGATATTGGTGATAGGGCTAACTCTGTTTGATAGCGCAAGTAGTGCCAAACGTGCTGCCTACGGCGCTGGGGGGATAATCCTAGATGTGTTTGCGATCGATGATCGCCGCAGTTCCGTGGAGCAAATGCTTGCCATGAGAAACCTGCGTCCGGACATGATCCTTCTCTGTGGGGGAACAGATGGCGGAGCCATCAGCACAGTTCTCCGGTTAGCAGAGATTTTACGAATTGCCAAACCGATGCCAAAATTCAGCACCAGTGTAAAAATCCCCGCTATTTACGCCGGGAATAAGGACGCGACCGAGATGATTACTGGAATGATCTCCAAGGATTTTGATCTGCACATCATGCCCAATCTGCGTCCCAAGATCAATGAAGAAAACCTGAAACCCACCCAGGAAATCATCCAAACCTTGTTCATGGAAAACGTAATGGAACGTGCTCCTGGCTATGGGGATCTAATAAACATTGTGAGTTCCGCAATCCTGCCTACACCTGCGGGAGTAATGCAAAGCTTGGGCATCATGGAGCAGGATGCCCCAAGAAACTCCATCCTATTCGATATCGGAGGCGCAACAACAGACGTCTTTACGCGTATCAACGGTCACTATCAGAGGACTGTAAGCGCAAACCTTGGCATGAGCTACAGCGCATTGAATGTGCTGAAGGAGAGCGATATACCCTCGGTGCTCAAATTCTTACCAGAAAGTATTTCTGAAGCTGAACTGCGAAATTACACCGGTAACAAGACCTTGTACCCTACTATGAATCCCGGAAGCGCCAAGGAATTCCGCATAGAACACGCCCTCGCTAAATGCGCCATCAAACACTCCTTTATCCAACACCAGATGATGCATTACAACACCAAGAAGATAGGCTACCTAGATGCTTTAAAAAAAAACGGAAAAGATAAATACGAACAGAAGTTCAACTATATCGAAAACGAGAAGTTATATTACTTTTACCCTAGCGACATCAATGTGGTAATCGGAGCTGGAGGTGTCTTTGCTCATGCTCCGGGTTCCAATGAATGCATCGATATATTGATTAGTGGGTTCCAGCCTGTTGGCATTACGGAACTGGCAATTGATCAACACTTTATCAGCCCGCATTTGGGGGTGTTATCCACGGTAAACGAAGCTTCTGCCCAAGAGCTGCTTAGCAATGAGTGCATCAAGCGACTGGCGATTCATATACGCCCAATCTTCCCACCCAAAAAAGGATTTCCTGTTTTGCAAGTGGAAAATAGCGATGGCAAGAAGATGATTGTCAAAACAGACAAAGTGGAATATTTACCTGCAATGAAGGGGAGAACACTGCGCTTGGTTGCCCAGAAAAAATGCATGATCGATGGCGATACCACACAAATCGAGCTGAACACAGACCTCCCAATAATCATAGACACTCGCTTTGATCTGGAAAAATTCGATCCCAGAATTGAGGATATCTTGGGACTATACGAAACCGAAGGCAATCCCACCTCTTTCGAGAACCATTCCCGGGAGATAGATGGCACATACACATACGAAGTGGACCTGCCCTATAATGGTGATATTATGTATCAAGTGGGAGACAATGTCTCGCCCGATGATATTGTAGCCCAGAATCGCTACGAACCACCGCGATTGTTCGTGGTGAACATGAATTCAAGTAATTCTCCCATCGCTGAAACAGCCTCCAGAAACGCCATCACCGTACAAACCGGAGACGAAGTAACCTATTCGCAAGTGCTGCGGAAGGCTATCCCAGAGATGGGGCTAAACACACCCCGCCATTCTCCAGTTCGCGGAAAAGTGGAATTTATCGATTACAAAGCCTGCCTCCTGGTGCTTTCCGAGATTCAGAAGTACAGCGACAAACCAGTGAACATCAATCTTGCTGAAAAGATGGGCGTCAAACCGCGAATGGCTGCCAGATTTTTAAACAAGCAAGTAGGAGAATTTGTATATGAGGGCGATATCCTGGCGAAAAATATCGCTTCAGGTCAGGTAACATTCGTGAACAGCCCCATCACCGGTAAAGTGATCGAGTTTAATCCCAGAACAGCGGAGATTGTATTGCAATATCAGAGCAAACCGTACCTTTACCCAGCACATGTGAAGGGTGTGGTAAGAGAAGTAGAGCAAAATAAAGCCATCCAAATCGAATACCACGGCAAACGCTTGGAAGCAAGCATTGGCTGGGGCAAGGCGGTGCATGGCATCTTGCACTGGCTGGAGGATGCATCCTCCGGCACCATCCCTCAAAACAGCATTATTGTCTGCCGATTTATGCCAGATCTCAATCAGTTACAACATCTGGCAAAAACAGCAGTTGCGATCATTTGTCCGGCACTTCAGGAATCCGTACTCGCGGATTATCTTGGCTTGGAACCCGGGGTTATCAATACGGGGCAGGAGGTTTTGCCTGCAAGTTTGATTCTTGTCCAGGGTTTTGGAGAGCTCAACTACATGCCGCATCAACTTGCTTTTATGAGAGAAAACCACGGGAAGCTTTGCATGGTGGATCCTCACACTCGCATCCGGGCAGGAGTAGTAAGAGCCAGTATAAATATCATCGATAGTTGATTACTTTCGATTAAGCGAAGCGAAATCCCACCGGATATGTACATAAGTAACAAAGAACTTGTGGGATAGGATATCTGTTGGATTATCTTGATTTTAAGAAACACATTTCTGGAGGTGAAAGATGATGCGTCAACTAGTAGTGCGAAACAGAAGTTTTAGAAGATTCGAACAAGGAACTGTGATCAGCAAACAAACTTTGCGGGAACTGGTAGAGCTGGCACGCCTCTCCCCCAGCGCCGCCAACTTGCAAAATCTGCGTTTTTGGCTGATTGATTCTCCGAACTCGGAAGTCTTTAAATGCCTGAAATGGGCGAATTATCTAAAACAGTGGGATGGTCCCTTGGAAGGCGAGCGACCTGCTGCCTACATCATCGTTCTTACTCCCATAAACTGTTCTAAATACAGCTATATCGATACCGGTATCGCTTGTCAGAGCATCATGCTGGGCGCCACGGAGATTGGGCTGGGAGGGTGCATGATCGCAGCAGTGGATCGCGAAAAACTCCACCAAGTGCAAGGCATCCCAAATGACTACGAAATCGCTCTCGTTTTGGCACTGGGAGTTCCTGCTGAGGAAGTTGTGATCGACGACCTCAGTCCTGGCGATAACATCGAGTACTGGCGCGACGAACGCGACCGGCATCACGTACCCAAACGCATTCTGGACACATTGATCCTCAATAGATAAGCTCACCCCCTTTGCCCAAAGCAGTGCCGATGCCGTCTTGATGCAGTCCACACTGGAAGAAGACTGCAACGGCACTTGTTTGCAAAATGGGGATGAGTATCGGAGGATATTCTGTGAACAGGGAATCTTGGAGCTTTGCTTTGATATTGACAAATTTCCTTTGTATCCATTTACTGCGTTTCTATGGAAAATCTTCAAGTATTCAGCGTTTTTGAGATCACACGGCATCTGCGCCAGGTGATCGAGAGCAGCATAGATGCCCTTTATGTAAAGGGTGAAATCTCGAACTTTGTGCATCACAGCTCCGGGCACATGTACTTCAACCTTAAGGATGAATATGCCACCTTGAGGTGTACATTCTTCCGGAACTCTAATTATCAGATCGGGTTTAAACCTTCTGATGGGCAAAGTGTGGTATGTTTTGGAAGGCTAACGCTCTATGAAAAAGGCGGTAGTTACAACCTGAACGTAAGCTCGATGCTACAAGCCGGATTGGGAGAAATGCAAGCGAGAATAGACGCCCTGAAGAAGAAACTCCAAACTGAGGGGCTCTTTGAATCGATCCATAAGAAACCGCTCCCCAAATATCCCGAAACTATCGGAATAGTAACCTCCCCCACCGGAGCTGCTCTGCAAGATATTTCAAACATCCTGAACAGACGTTATCCCGTGCAGGCATTTGTTTTTCCAGCTACCGTACAAGGCAATGAAGCCGCAAAGACCCTGATCCAAGGAATCCGATACTTCAATGAAGTGCAACCTGTGGATCTGATTATCCTCACCCGTGGCGGAGGATCTCAGGAAGATCTATTTTGCTTCAACGATGAATCCCTGGCACGAGCTATCTTCGCATCCCGGATTCCCATAATCTCCGCAGTAGGCCACGAAATAGATTTCAGCATCAGCGATTTTGTAGCAGACCTCCGGGCACCCACACCCTCCGCAGCCGCAGAGATTGCCGTTCCCAACCGCACTGACCTGCTGACCTATTTGGCTTCCATTGAGCAACGCTTGCGCATGGCTGCCAGAAACTCCACTACAGAGGGGAAGCACGCAGTTAGCGAGCTTTGGATGCAGCTTTCCAAGTATCATCCCCAAAGGCTTTGGCAGGATTATCAACAACGTTTCGACATGGCGGAATTGGCTCTTACAAACATCAAACACCTAATCCGCGAACCTCAGATATCGCTACAGAGATTGGAGCAACGTTTACAAAGCAGTATGGAGTACCGTATTATGGGAAGTATTGAACGGGGAAAACAGCAACTGCTAAACAATGCAAACAGCATGCGGATGATCAAGGATAAATATATATCGGACAAGAACCTGGAGCTAAACGCAAAAGCTGGACTTCTGGCACAGCTCGCCCCGGATACCATGTTGAAGAAAGGATGGGCTTTGGCAATCAAAGACGGTAAAGCAGTAAAAAGCATCAAAGACCTTGCCCCGGGAGATGTTCTACAGCTAATGGTGTCTGACGGATCCAAAAATGTGGTGGTTGCGGAGGATTGATGAAGAGATATCTGTTAATTTTGCTACTTTCGACTATCTTTAGTCTATCTGCAGAAATCCGCTCGCTGTGGGTTCTGCCTTGGAACATCACCAGCCCCAGCCAGATAGATCAAGTAATCGAGGACGCTATTGCGGCAAATCAAACGGAGCTATTGGTAGAAGTACGCTATCGTTCAGATGCGCTGTATCGCCCAAATCGGAAAGGCGATAGATTTTTCAATCCGGAACCGCGGAGCTATATCCTGAAGGATCCATCGTTTGACCCCCTGGAATATACTATCTATGCTGCCAAGAACAAGAACCTGAAAGTGCAGGCATGGGTGATTGTCTTCAATGCAACTCCCACCGCTCGCGAGTATGTGGCAATCAACCACATATATAACAACCATCCAGAGTGGATTACCCACGATAAAGATGGCAGACAGATGCGCTCCTCTGAACAGTTTGGCTACTTTATCGATCCTGGCATCCCCGAAGTCCAGGAATATCTCTTGGATGTTTTCAGTGATATCGTGTATGGTTATCCGGAGTTGGACGGTTTGCATCTGGATTACATCCGCTATCCCAGTTCAGCATGGGGTTATCACCCAATATCTGTGAATAGATATCAAGAATCCATCCGCGAAGGCGAGCTTTTGAGCTGGAATCAATGGCGCACCCAACAAGTAACCGAATTTGTAGAGAAGTGCTATCAGCGAATAAAAAGCATCAACCCCAAGATGCTCCTTACAGCAGCCGTGTTTTCAAACATTAACGACGCGAGAACAGCTTATGCTCAAGATTGGTACGATTGGCTGAACAAGGGAATCATCGATCGCATCTACCCTATGGCATATCATTTGGATTACGAAAACTTCCGTAACCAGCTGGCTAGCATGAAGAACGAGCACAAGGATGATAAACTGGTAATCGGGCTCCGCGCTTGGGATGCCAAGGGGAAATCCCTGATGCCGCTGGATAGCCCCAGCTATAACGTCTCGCACATCAATAAAAGGATCGCTTTGATCCGGGAAGGAGGTTTTGCGGGGATCGCCCTCTTCAGTTACGATGGGATCATCAAAAACCAGGCTCTTACCAGCCTCACAAATCTCGCCTTTCCGGCTCTGGAACAAATCCCGGAACCTACCGTGGAAGAGCTTGCAGAAATACCTCTCAGCCCGGATGCATCTGTCAGCATCGTTGCCGGTAGCTATGTAATCCAGCTTTCAGTTCCCTCCGAAGGGCGATGGAATATCGAAATCCTCAACCTCTTCAATGATGTTCTGCATGATAAACAACGCGTTTTTAACACAGGATTAAATGAGCTGTATTGGAGTGGCGAAACTAAGGAGGGTACCAAAATCCCTCCCGGAACATACATCCTGAAGGTTTATCGGGAAGAAGCTCCGATAAGTTACTATGTTCCACTCCATTTAGGAGAGTTGTAGGTGAGCGAACTTTCCCGGCAAGCAGGTCTGTTGTCTCTGGCAGACTTTATCCGGTTCTTCATCAAGACACTGATCGGGATCGCCCTTGCGCGTATGCTGGATCCTGCCGATCTCGGTTCATATCGCCAATTGTTTTTGATCTTCTCCACTGCCTCCGGAATATTACTTCTGGGATTTCCGCAAAGTATGCTTTACTTTCTGCCCAAAGCATCAGATGAAACCGAACTGAAGCGGATCATCAGCCGCACCATGAATGTAACTAATCTGTTGGCTGTACTTTGTGCCCTTGGCATCTGGCTGGCAAGAGATGCGATAGCTGGGACTTTCAACAATCCCGCCCTGAGTAAACTGCTTCCCGTATTCAGTATCTATCCACTTTTCATGTTTGTAACCCAGATGTATTCATCGATCATGCTGGGGCTCAAACAACCGGCAAAAAGCGCGTGGTTTTCCATCTTCAGTATTTCCTGCGATTTTGTGCTGGTGCTGGGCGCTGCCCTGATCCTAAAGGACATCCAATACATTATCTGGGCTGTAGTGATCTCCGCTTTTTTGCAATGGGCTTGGGCATGGTTTGGCATCCAAAAGCATAGATTGACCTTTTCTCTGGCGAATTTTACTGGGTTCAAAGATCAACTGGCTTACACCATTCCCTTGGGATTGTCGCTCTTGATAGGTGTTTTGAGTGTGCAACTGGATAAACTGATGATCAGTGGATTCTTCAAGCCCGAGGAGTTTGCCGTTTTCTCATTGGGAGCAATGGAACTGCCACTGATAGGGATTTTGATCAATTCTGTAAATTCCATCCTGTTGCCCAATCTGAGTGGCAGGGATCCTGCCGGACTTACTACCCTTTATAGGGCTTCAGTAAGAAAAAACGCCATCATCGTTTTTCCATTAGCCACGGTGTTTTTTCTTTTTGCTACAGAATTCATGATCTTTGTGTATGGCACGGTATATGCTTCTGCCGCACTTTATTTCCGGATTTATCTGTTGATCCTGCCCTTAAGAGTGGCTACCTATGGCATAGTCTTCCAAGCCATGGGCAAGACACGTCTGGTAATGATCGATTCCATCATCATGCTCTTGCTGAACGCTATCCTGAACTACTTCTTTATTCGCCTTTATGGGATGAAAGGCGCAGCGCTGGCAACTGTGGTGGTTTCGTGGTTGATTGTTATCGTCTATTTGTGGCAAATGCGATATTCTCTGCAGCTCAAACTTTTAGAGCTCTTCCCACCGATTAGCCTGGCGCTGAATCTGGTGGCTGCAATCCTGCCTGTTTTAATCATTATTCCACTCAGCGGGATGATAGATACTCCTTTTCTGCGCATGATTCTGGGGGGCTCTGGGTATTTGGTTCTGTATCTGATCCTGGCGTACATTCTGAGAGTGATCAAAGACTACGATATCAGGATGTTGGGCGAGTTTCTTCAGGGGCTTATAAGGCGAGGAAACAGATGATGACACTTTTTTTCTATCCTAATGAAAGCTCGTTCATCAATGTGGATCAAAGCATCTTCCGGCGGTTCTTGCATATCCGGAGCTATTGTTTGAATCAACCCAAAGGTAAGGGGCATTATCTGCTGGCTCTAATAGGCATTATCCCAAGAGTTCTACTCAGCTTCCGCAGCAGGCTCACAATCTGTTGGTTTGCAGATTATCATGCTTTTCTGATGGTTTTGGCTGCAAAAATCTGCGCAAAGAAGTCTGTGGTGATGGTAGGTGGCTTCGATGCCGTTCATTATCCGGAGTTTGCTTATGGGGTGTTCCACAAGCCGCTCCGGCGGTTTTGCGCCACCTGGGCATTGAAGAACTGCGATCTTATCATCGCCAATCACAGTGCTTTGCTAAGTTCGAACAACACATATTATAACCCTGACGGACACCCAGAAGGATTGTTTAAGCTAATTCCGAATCTACATACCAAAGCGATCGTGGTGGAAAACTGTATTACAACCAAGGCTCCGGCGTATGTACCGCCAATCCGTACCCGGCAGATCCTATGTGTGGGCACCACCCCCCGCTTTGAGGATTTTTACAATAAAGGTTATGACCTCATGCTGGATGCGGCACTAGAGTTTCCAGATTGGCAGTTTGTGTTTATTGGTCTTGATCCGCGCTGGCTTGATGCCGTTAAAGATAAATATCATACTCCTCTAATGCCCAATCTCACCATCCATCACTCTCTACCCCATTCCCGGGTGTTGCAGATCATGAGTGAAACGGATATCTACGTACAAGCATCCATTTCCGAAGGTATGCCAAACGCCCTCATGGAAGCCATGCTTTATGGATGCAAACCGATCGGATCGAACGTCGCGGGAATACCTACAATCATCGATAATCAAGGGATTATCCTGAATAGAAGAGATCCTCAAAAGCTTATTGAAGCCTTGAAAAGATGTATGGAAACCGATGCTGACCGTCAAGCGATCTCCCAAAGTATCTCCACTCGCTTTAGCCTAGAAAAGAGAACTTCAAAACTACATAACGCTATTTGTGAGCTAACCTAATCCCCTTCTAGAACAGAGTTTATGGTGTTAAAAAGCTCTTCCCGCATGAATGGCTTCTGAAGAGTTGCTTTGGCACCCAACTTTTCCGCCAGAGGCAGGTAGCTGTTTGGACCAAACTTCCCACCACCACTCATGGCGATAATCTTGATTCCCGGCTTGATCTCCATCAGCTCTTGAATGGTCTCCAGACCTTCTTTATCCGGCATTATAATGTCTGTAAGAACCAAATCCGGACCAAACTGAGCACATACTTCCAATGCTTGATTCCCGTCTCCCGCCTGGCGGACGTCGAAACCGGATTTTGAAAGCATTTGCACCAGTACGTTGCGAAAACTGTCGTCGTCTTCGATCACTAATATTTTGGGCATAATATACCTCTCAACGGATCAATAATTATTCCCCTCTACTATCTCATCCATCAATAAACGCATTATTTGGATTGTGGAATTTATGTAAAGCAAAATCTTTATTTCACGCTGATGTTTCAGGCTACAGCGATAGATAACATTAGGCATATATAAGCGGAGTCTTTGCACTCAAGTTCATCTTTCAAGTATTTAGTGTCCACATCTACATTGTACGTTCTCATAAAATTCTTGACGAATAGTAGTTAATTCCAGAACTTGGAAAGCGGTGTTAAAGGCTTGTGCATTGGTGTTTTGGCGTTTGATACCACATTGATTGAATATATCAAACAAAATAAAGAATAAAAGGAGTCCCTTTGTGGAAAAACTAATGCTATTGGGCGATGAAGCCCTTGCACAAGGCGCTCTGGATGCCGGAATTTCCGGTTTCTACGGCTACCCCGGCACTCCCTCCACCGAGATCATTGAGTATGTTCAACGATCCAAACAAGCAATTACAGACAAGGTTCACCGGACCTGGTCATCAAACGAAAAAACAGCCATGGAATCCGCTTTGGGCATGAGTTATACCGGCAAGCGAGCGATGGTTACGATGAAACACGTGGGCTTGAACGTTGCCGCAGATCCTTTTATGAACTCTGCGATGACCGGGGCTCATGGAGGTCTTCTTATCACTGTGGCGGATGATCCCTCCATGCACTCATCTCAAAACGAGCAGGATTCCCGCTTCTACGGCCGCTTTGCCATGATCCCCGTCCTGGAACCCTCCAACCAGCAAGAATGCTACGACATGGCTTTTTATGGTTTCGAGCTTTCAGAGAAGTACCATATCCCAGTGATGATCAGACTCACCACCCGCCTTTCCCACTCCCGAAGCGGAGTTGTTCGCAGAAACACTTTGCCGCAAAAACCTTGCAACAAACCGGAAGATATCTTCCAGTTCATGCTTCTGCCTGCTGTTGCCAGAAAGAAGTACAAGAACCTGATCAATCTGCAAGAAAGGTTTGTGGAAGAATCCACCCAAAGCCCCTTCAACGAGTATTATCTCGATGCCAAGGATTATAGCAAGGGATTGATCACTACCGGATTGGCTTACAATTACCTTCGCGAAGTGTATGGCGATGCCCCCATCCCTTATCCGGTTCTTAAAATTTGCCAGTACCCCTTGCCTGCGAGTAAAATCCATGAGCTTTACAACAAGTGTGAGAGTCTGTATTTCTTCGAAGAGGGTATGCCGATCGTTGAAGAACAGATCAAAGGCCTAGGATTTAGTGGTATGAAACCGATTCACGGTAGATTGGATGGCACATTGGATCGTGACGGAGAATTGAACCCAAATAAAGTGGCAAAAGCCTTGGGACTGCCCTCCAAATATGGAAAAGACGTTCCTGAAATAGTTGCCGGTCGCCCCCCAGCGCTGTGCGTAGGCTGCCCTCATGCAGATAGCTACCTTGCGCTCAACGAAGCCATTAAAGAGTATGGAAGAGGTCATGTCTTCAGCGATATCGGCTGTTATACCTTAGGCTTCATGCCCCCCTACAATGCGATCAACTCATGCGTAGATATGGGTGCCTCGATAACCATGGCAAAAGGTGCCGCCGATAGTGGACACTTCCCCGCCATCGCAGTGATTGGAGACAGCACCTTCACCCACAGCGGAATGACTGGCCTGATGGATTGCATCTACGACAAATCCAACGTAGTAATCGTGATTCTGGATAACAGCACTACTGGAATGACTGGTGGGCAGGACTACACTGCTTTCGGCCGTCTGGAAGAGATCTGCTTGGGATTGGGCGTGGAAAAAGACCATATCCGTACCTTCTTCCCCTTTGTAAAAAACCACGAAGAGATGATCCGGATCTACAAAGAAGAGATAGCCTATGAAGGTGTCTCCGTGATCATCCCTCGCCGTGAGTGTGTGCAAACACTTAAGAAAAAGAACAAAAGGGAGGCATAAGATGAAGAAGGACATTATTCTCGCCGGTGTGGGCGGACAGGGCATCTTGACCATCGCTACCATCCTTGGCCATGCAGCCTTGAACCGAGGTTGGCAACTTAAACAAGCAGAAGTGCATGGCATGAGCCAGCGTGGCGGAGATGTGCAAAGCCATCTCAGACTATCGGACAAGGATATTCACAGCGACCTCATTACCATGGGTGATGCGGATATGATCCTCTCTGTAGAACCGATGGAAGCATTGCGCTATCTGCCTTATCTTGCCGCAGATGGCTGGATAATTACTAACTCGAAGCCCTTTGTGAACATCCCAAATTATCCCAACCCGGAAGATGTGTATACAGAAATCAGCAAAACCACCAATCACCTGCTCTTTGATGCAGATCAGATAGCCAAAGATATCAAAGCTACGCGTTCCATGAACATCGTAGTATTGGGTGCGGCAATCAAGCATTTGGGATTTTCTGAACAGGAAATCGCAGATAGTATCTCCGCCATCTTCTCCCGCAAAGGGGAAGCCATTGTAGAAGCAAATCTAAAAGCATTGAAGGCAGGAATTGCCCTTAGTTAAACCATATCACCTTACAATCCCGCGGATATCTCTGTCTGCGGGATTGTTTGTTCATAAAGCATTTGACAAAAATCCCCTTACCCAGAGCTTGGATAATCGGGATGCTTCCCTTAAGGAGAGAGAGTGAATATCATCAATAACAAAACCGGCTGGATCGAAGTGATCTGTGGCAGTATGTTCAGCGGAAAAACCGAGGAACTCATCCGCAGAATTCGCCGCGCCGAATATGCCAAACAAAAGGTTTTAGTCTTCAAACCAGCCATTGACGATCGTTATGATCTGAATAACATAGTGTCTCACTCCAATATGCAGGCTCCCTCCATCCCGATCAATGAAGCCTCGGAGATATATCCCTATTTGCAGGAAGACACTCAGATCATCGCCATCGATGAAGCACAGTTCTTTGATGAATCGATAGTGGGTATATGTAATGATCTTGCGGATCAAGGCTACCGGGTGATCATCGCCGGATTGGATCAGGATTACAAAGGCGCACCATTCGGAAGTATGCCTCAGCTCCTGGCTATCGCGGAATATGTTACCAAGAACCTTGCCATCTGCGTGAAGTGCGGGAATCCCGCAAATCGTACACAGAGGACAATCCATGATGGACATCAGATTTTAGTAGGCTCCACCGACGCTTATGAAGCCAGATGCCGGAATTGTCACGAGGTATTGGACTGATGTATAGTAGCTCCGGAATGATGGTCCTGCTTATCATCAGGATCCTTGACATCTATAACATGATCATCTTTGCCAGAGTCATCGCTAGCTGGATCGTTCAAGATCCCTACAACCCAATCTACCGTTTTCTATTTACTATGACCGAACCCATCATGGGTCCTATACGCCGCATGATGCCCAATATGGGGCTTGATTTTTCCCCGATTGTGGCTTATCTTCTTATAAACATCCTGCAAAGGATATTACTCAGCATTATTTAGCGGGAGGAACAGCTAATGCCCCTTTTCCCTTTGGATATTAGACACCAGGAGTTTTCCGGGCAGATGTTCGGATACAATAAAAAAGAGGTACGCGCTTTCTTGGAACAGCTCGCCACCGAAATGGATGAACTGCTGAAGAAGCAAGAACGCGAGTTGGCTAGAAGAGAGCAGATGCAGTATGAAGTAAAACAGGAAGCTGTATCTGCCAATAGCGCAGTGGAAGATCTGAAGCGTCGGGAAGAGTTGATCAGCCGCACCCTTGTTTTCGCCGAGAAAACCAAGGCAGATATCATCGCCAACGCCCGTAAAGAAGCCGAGAACATCATCCATGAAGCGGAACTAAAAGCTAAGCGCGCCATCAACGAAGCCAAACAGCACCTCGGAGTTCTGGAACACCAGTACCTTGCCATGAAAGAACAGAAGCGTCAGTTCCTGCTCCAATTCCGGGTAGAGCTTCAGAGTTTTCAGGATCGCATTAGCAAAGACCCCCTGCTCAGTAAAGATACAGAACAATTGATGGATGGAGATTTTAAACAGATCAAAGAAGAAATTGTACCCAAAGCGCAGCCAGGAGACCACAAATGAACTATCTTGAAACCGCTAAATGGCTTAGAGAACGCCTCCCTGCGACCCCCAAAGCCGCGATAATTCTGGGCACCGGGCTCAGCGATATGGCTGAGACCTTCAAGATCATAAGTTCCATTCCATACTCAGATATCCCCGGCTTTGCTCAAAGCACCGCCCCTTCCCACAAAGGAAATTTGATCTTGGCAGAAAATGGCGAAGACACCATTTTATTCCTTCAGGGAAGATTCCACTTTTATGAAGGTCATTCGATCAAACAAGTGATCTTCCCAACCCGCGTGATTGCCGCTATGGGCATCAAGACCCTTGTTGTAACCAATGCCGCTGGCAGTCTGCGCAAAGAGCTTTATCCAGGTGCGATAGTGCAACTCACAGACCATATCAATTTCATGGGCATCAATCCATTAATCGGAGAAAATGACGACGCAATGGGAGAAAGGTTCCCTTCCATGAACGATCTCTACGACCCCAAATACCGGGAACTGTGCGATAGCATCGCGGAAGAGTATCACATACAAGTGCATAAGGGGATATATCTCGCTGTTCCCGGACCCAGCCTGGAGACCCGTGCAGAATGCGCCGCATTTGCCATGTTGGGAGCAGATCTCGTGGGGATGTCCACCGTCCCGGAAGTTATCGCTGCCCGTCATGCTGGAATGCGCGTTCTGGCTTATTCCATTGTAACTAACTATAGCAATTTATTCCATAGTGAAGCACATTCCCAAGAAGAGATCCGCCATCATGCCGGTATCGCCTCTGCCAATCTGAAACAGATCATCAGCGACTTTATCCGCAGGATCTGATATTTTTATTGACACCTTGGTACTGTTTTTATTACATGAGATATTAGAGATATTGAGAGACAAGGAGACCCTATGGCCAGCAAAAAGCTTACAGCCGAAAAGCTGCAATACTTTGAGGAACTGATCCGTAAGGAGCTTCAAGAAAGTATGCAGTACATAGAGAATATAAACAAAGAGCAGAGCGTCGGTGCCCGCGAAAGTAGCGGGGACCTCTCATCCTACGCCTACCATCAGGCAGATCAGGGTTCTGATACCAACTATATGGAGCACACTGTGATGATGATGGAAAGCGAACGCGAGAAGATCCGTCTTCTGAACGATGCCATGCGACGCATTCAAGACGGTACTTTTGGCAATTGCGAGATGTGTGGCGAGTTGATCCCCGATACCCGTCTTCAGATCATCCCTTATGCAACTTTGTGCATAGAATGCAAAGAGAAGATGGAAACCAAGAAACGCAAGCAGAGGCGCTGAGGATAGATGCCCAAAGTAAAGCCCTACTCCGCTTATCTGATAATGCTCGTCATCCTTATCGCAGATCAAATCACAAAGGTAATAGTTCGCGCCAGCATAGAGCTACACCACTCCGTACCTGTTCTATCCGGAATTTTTGGCGATACTTTCATGTTCACCCATGTCACAAACACAGGTGCAGCCTTTAGCATCGGTTTTTCAAGTGATGTGGTAAATCGCATTTTCTTCATCACGACCACTCTCTTGGCCATTGTCTTCATCATCTATCTACTCTATCAGAGCACCCACCGTATCCAGGTGATTGCCTTTGGATTGGTGATGGGCGGAGCGATTGGCAACCTAATTGATCGCATTATCATGGGTGGTGTTACGGATTTTATCAATGTGGACTTTCCGGATTTTATAATGCACCGCTTTC
The DNA here is from genome assembly GCA_018433885.1 of Candidatus Cloacimonadota bacterium. Lineage (GTDB taxonomy): Bacteria > Cloacimonadota > Cloacimonadia > Cloacimonadales > Cloacimonadaceae > UBA5456. The sequence goes on along the minus strand of JAHDQK010000033.1, from coordinate 26,639 downwards.
CTATATTCAATATCGCAGACAGCTCGATTTTTATCGCAGTATGTCTCTTGATCATTGATATGTTTTTTATCAAAGATGCTCAACCTGCTGATTCACCCCAGCTAGCGGAGCACATTAGTGAAGAGATTCATACCAAGGAGATATAAATGAAAGGTATCGTTCTTACATTTTTAGCCCTGACCATCGCGGTCGGGATCATGGCAGATCCCCTTAGCTGTTATGATATTCAATTTACCGAAAATCCCAACGGACGTTCTCCTTACGAGAACCAGATTGTGGATATTCAAGCGATTGTAACAGCTGTGAAAGCAAACAATTTCTATTATCTCGGAGATCCTGATGGTGGCCCCTGGAGCGGACTGTATGTGTATCATCGCGATTCTTCAAATCTGGTTCAAGTGGGCGATGAAGTGATAGTCACTGGAAAGGTTCTTGAGTTTAACTACAACAACCAATGGACTCATACCCTTACTCAGATTACCGATGTCAGCAACGTGGATATCCTTTCTTCCGGCAATCCCGTTCCCCCTGCGGCGATCCTCAGCACTTCCGAGCTCCCCCGCAACAACGCCATTTCCGAACAATGGGAAGGTGTGCTGGTAGCTTTTTACAACGTGCAGATCAAATCCGCGACAGACAGCTATGGGCAGTTCAATATAGCCGACACCAGCAACATCCAGGCGATGGTTGATGATGGATTCTTCTCCATCCCCAGCCAACACTCGATTGTTGTTGGCGATTGGTGGTACGTGATCCGGGGTATGGTGGATTATTGGGGAACCAGCAGCGCAGGTTGGAAAGTGAACCCTCGTGATAGAGACGACTTAATTAAAGAAGATAGCGTGGCAAACTCCACTATCCGCCTTAGTTCAGACCCCTTAGCGGAGATTGATAAAATCAGCACTCTGGAACTGAGTTCTACCAAGCTACTCAGCGAATGGGGCGTTCGTGAATACTCCTTCGACATCAATATCGATCCCGCCAAAGTTATCTACCAGGGATTTGATATCGATGGCACAGTAACTACTGCAGCGCCATCTGTTACAGTTTCCAGTGCCGGAGATGTAATCACATTTCATTATGGATCCCAGGACGGCATTGTTTCTGCTACGGATATGATACTTATCAAACTGAAGTTCGAGCCAAAAATCTACGGTGAAATCCCGATCATCATCACGAATTTTAAGTTCGACGACCAAGCTATCAGCACAATTTATAACGGTCGCCTCCAAGTGAAGATTCAGGATAACATCGCTTATCTCAGCATTGGCACGGCGAGCAGTTCCAAGAATAGTTTTGATCCTTCCATGAACGAAGTGTTGAACATCGAATACGGCACAAAGACCGGATTCCTTGCCCGTGCTTTGATTCGCATCTACGACGCACAAGGTCGCCTGGTAGCCACTCCTGTGCACCAGAACTTCACCAGCCCCACCGGTATCGTAAACACCACGTGGAATGGCAGAGATAGCAATATGAAGCTATTGGAACCCGGCATCTACTATTGCCATACCGAAATCAGTAACCGTGAAACCAGTAAACGCTATACCACCGTTCAGCCCATCGTGATCAAATCACGTCTGAAATGAGGGAGTTAACATGAAAAAGATATTATTACTTACCCTGATCCTGATCCCCTGCGCCATGCTGTTGGCAGTCTTCAACGATTACCAGCCCTCTGCTCGTGCTCGTGGCATGGGTGGAGCTTTCACCGGCGTTGCTAACGACGTGAATACGATCTTTTATAACCCCGCCGGCCTCGCAGATAGCGGTTACGAAGCCAAGATCGGTTTGTCTCAGATCAATGGCGAGAAATTCTCGGAATACAAGACCGCCGCTTTCGGCATCAAGCTCCCCAAAAAGCTGGGAACTTTTGGTGCCGGTATCCGGATGATGGATGTGGATTTTGAGGACTATACCTTGTATCAAGATCAAATCCTAACTTTATCCCATGCTTTCGTTCTGCAGAAGGACATTCATTCCACAATCAACGTTGGCTACAATCTGAATTACTATGGCTTGACTTTCGACGATGACGACAGCGATGAAGCTTATGGCGTAGATCTCGGAGTAACTGCTCTTCTTCACAACCGCACCAAGCTTGGCTTTGCGGTTACAAACTTAACAAAAGCTAAAATGGGATTTGAGAACCAGATCGACCTTCCCAATAAGCTAGCACTCGGAATCTCATACATCCCCTACGACGGTGTCACCACCACTGTGGAAGTGAAAAAAGATTTTGCCGAAGCCACGGAGTTTATGGGAGGCGTAGAAGCCAAAATCTTCGAACCTCTGTATCTTCGCGCTGGCGTGCATCAAAACCCCGCGACCTACTCCGCTGGTGCATCTTTCATCATGGAAGGTGTAAATCTGGATTATTCATTCACCATGCACTCGGTGCTCTCACCCACTCATTACTTCAACCTCGGTTATGAATTCTAAAGGAGACGAAATGGCAGGAGCCGGTTTGAGACGTTTTTTACCCGCCTATTTACCCTTGGTGTTCGAACTCTTCAGACACCTTAAGAGAGATATGAACCATAATGGAAACATCAGAAAAAAAGATCACACTGCCGAAAAGATGGCAACCATGGAACACATGCTTGTACGTCTGGAAAGAAAGATACAACACAATCGCGAGACATATGAAAAGATCGCCGGAAAAGTAATGATCTGGTTAGCTATCAATAGCGTTCTGCTTATCGCGATCGGTGTAAAAATCTTCTTCTACTGATCCTTGTTTCCAAAGTGTTTGGGCATGCCTCCACTAAGGAAGCGTGCCCATTTATTTATCCAGACCATTTTCACTAGATGAATTGAGTAATTGCTTCCGGCACACTCGTTAGAAAACCACTTCTCAATATCAAGTTCCACATACAGATATAAAATGCCATGTTACGGGATAACGACATAGCTTTCCCCGGAATTCAATCTTAAGCTCCAGCCTGTTTCTCCCCCATTCGTCGTAAGTATCGCGATGCTTCTTTGCAGCAGTAGCCACTGTATCAACACAGCTTCGCCACTGCTTCAAGCAATGGGGGCGAGATTGCATGATTCGAGGCCATTATATCCGCTGCCATCTCCTGGTTCTTTTTTCTGTGGAATGATCTGGAACAGGATTCTCCAAGCTTAAATTACATAACCATAGAAACATGTTGGTGTTGTTATTGTGCTACATGCTATCCCATTGACTTGTGTCGCCCGCGAGGGACTCGGGATCGCTTTTTCCTTACTACGAGGGGCTTCGCTACGCTACACACCCTCGCTAAGATCGGTGTCGACCCTGGCGGGGCTGTTTGACGGTCACGTCAATCTGTCGTTCCATTATTCGGGGGTTCGAAATCCTCCGTTACAATTGTGTCTCCCTTGGCGGGATTCTCGTGCCCATACATCCGGCATCATTGAGAATACCATTTGATCCGATATTTGAAAACCCGGGATATCAATAATTTGTGTCGCCCACACTACATCACATTGACGTGATTTTTAAATAATCGCAGAATGCCGCGACCGCAAAAAAAAGCCACTCTGGAGAGTGGCTTTTTTCTTTCTATGTGAATGGATCTATATTAATATCCAGTAGTGGCTGATACCAGATTGCTCAGAGAGTTGAGCCGGGTCTGGATATCTCTCAGAATTTCAGGTTCGGAGCTTAGAGTTCTGGCAGTATTCAAATGAGTTACAGCCGTGCGGAAATGGTTGTTTGCACTAGCTTTGGCAGCATCCCGTTCCCTGGAGAGTGTGGTGGCTTGGCGACCAACAGCAGCGGCAGCACGTTTTTCCAAATCAGCAAAGCGGTTGTAATCAAGAGTCCCTTTGGATTGGCTGACTGTTGCTAATATCATGTAGGGCTGGTACAAGCTGGGATCTCTTTGGATGGTGGCATTAGCATTCTTTTCTGCCTCAACATTGTTGCTCTGAGCCAGGTAGATACTTGCCAGATTCAAATATGCCATGGGATTATTCGGGGCTATCGCGATCAATTGATTCATGGTGGCGATAGCTTTGGCATTCATCTCGTTTTTCACGGCCTGGTCTGCAGCTTCGGTAGCCTGGTTGCGATACAGGCTCACGACGTTCAGATAAGCGTTAACGTTGTTCGGATTGGTGCGAATCAAGCCTTCATATCTGGCGATGGCTTCTGCCATGCGTCCGCTACGCTGATAGGATACAGCCAGGCGTCTGGAAAGGAGGTCGTTCTCGGGGAGGTTGTCGTAAGCGCTTTCCAGATATGGAATAGCCTCGGCAAAGCGTTCCTGATCAAACAAGAGGAATGCAAGACGTGTTTGTACGGTGGTGCTGGATTCATCCAAAGCCAAAGCGTTTCTGAATGCAGTCTCAGATTTTACCATCTCTCCCGCTTCGGCATACAGGTTTCCAATCGCTAGCCAGAGTTCTACATCGTCGTTGATATCAGCAATTCTTTCCATGACTCCGATGCGCTTGAGGTTTTCGCCTGTTTTCTCGTACATCTCGTTCATCATCACCAAGGTCTGGTAATGCGTAGGATCCAATTCCAAAGCTTGGTTAAAGCTGGTTTCCGCTAAAGCGTATCTATCTGTTTTATAATATGTTGCGCCCAAGTAGTAATAAGCATCCACGTTTTCCGGATCCAAGCCAATGGCGGTTTGCAGCTGGCTTTCGGCATCGGCATATTTTGCGCCGGCATAGAAGTTTGTAGCAACGTTGAAGATACGGTCAACTTCGGTGGAGATAAAGCGATCCAATTCTGCCATCAAAGATTCATTAAGCTGTTTCCAGCGGGTTTCTTTGAGGTTTGCCACATTGAAATTCACCTGCCGTAGCTCGTTTGTGCGAGCACTGAAAAACCTGAGGTTCATGGCAAAAAGATCCGCACGCAGAGAAGCGATGTTCCCCAATATCAAAACGTTCGCGCCCATGGCTTCGGCTACTTCGACCATTTCATCAAGATCAATATCATCAACATCAGGAAAGCGGAAAGCGTTGAATTCATCGGCGACTACTTCCATGTTCATCAGCTCATACTGCGGATAAGCGGAAAAAACATAGTCCAAATCTCTTACGGTGAGAATTTTGCGTACGTTTCTGCTTCTGGCATCCATGGCTTTGATTGGCAGGAAGGCAACTTTGGTAACTAAACCGGTGTATTCATCCTGAGCTACGTTAAGTTCGGGCATGCCACTATTCACCGAGCAAGCTGAAATCAGCAAGAAGGCAACCATGGCAATCAGCAACAATCTGTTCATTAGATCCTCCAGGGTATGGATATTCGATTCTTGTCTTTTACAAAGATTTAAGGTATGTGTATCTGTCAAGAAAAAGCTTTTATACTAAGGATGGAGCCGGAGTTCAGATTCAGGATCTCCCCCATTTCTTTACGAACGATTAAAGCTCCTTTGAGATCTATTCCTAGGATTTCCGCCTCAAAAGGTGTGGTTCCGACATCTATTAGAGCTAACTGGTTCTTACCGAACAAGTGCTCGTTGCAATAGGTGATATAGGTGATTTCGTGATTTAATAATCTTTCGCACTTTTCCACCGCATTGATCAGGCTGTAGCAGAGCTGTTCGTTGGATATCTCACAACCGAGAATCTCTTTCATGCTGGTAGCACCAAACTTGCCCAGATGCGAGTCTATCTCATTATTAGTATTGATTCCCACCCCGATTGTATAATAACCCGGGCGACTCTGACACAGCAATCCCCCCAACTTCTTTCCGTCATAGATGATGTCGTTTGTCCATTTGATCTGTAACTTGTCAACCAGCGGAGAGAATAAGTTACATAGCTCGCGATGGATACAATATCCCGTATACAAGCCAAAGGATGCCACAAATCCGCTGTATCTGATATCAAAAGTAAACCACAAACCACCAGGAGGAGATAGCCAGACCTTGTCGTTTCTGCCTACGCCATCTTCTTGCTTTTCCGTTCGTACGGATATCAAGCCCTTATGAACCTCACGGAGTCTTTTGTACTCCAGCATTGTGCTGTCCAATTCGTCATAATAGAAATAGCTTCTCTCTTTCATAGTTCGATCAACATGGCGTCGCCATAACTAAAAAATCTATACCGTTCGGAAACCGCAAGTCGATATGCTTCCATCACGAAATCATACCCGGCAAATGCGGAAATCATCATTAATAGAGTAGATTCCGGCAGATGAAAATTTGTGATCATCGCATCCGCAACCTTGAAATTGTAACCAGGATATATAAAGATATCTGTCCAGCGATTTCCAGCTTGCAATCTGCCATCTTCCCAAAAACTCTCCAAGCTGCGCACACTGGTGCTACCCACGGCTATTACTCTGCGGTTCTCCTGCTTGGCACAGTTAACAAGCTCCGCTGTTGTTTCCGGTATTTCTACACATTCGCTATGCATCAAGTGCTGGGTGATATCGTCTGTTTTAACGGGTCGGAAAGTGCCAATGCCTACATGAAGAGTCAGTTCGGCAAACTGCACTCCTTTTGCCTTGAGGGTATCCATCAAAACAGGGCTGAAATGCAATCCCGCGGTGGGTGCCGCCACCGATCCGGGCTCGCGGGCATATATGGTTTGATACCGCTCTCTATCCTCGTCTTCATCCGGACGGTTGATATAGGGCGGAAGGGGTATATGACCAACTTTATCGATGGCTGCCCAGAAATCTCCTTCATACTCCAAACGAATCAGGCGGGTACCGTCATTTGCCCCAGAAAACACATAACCCCTCATGTTTTCCGAGAAAGTAATGTACTGCTCCTCCTTCAATCTCTTTCCCGGATACACCAGACATTTCCAAGTATCATGGGCGGAATCTGGACTTAGGAGCAAAACCTCGATTTTCGTGCCATTGGATTTCTCACCGAAGAGTCTGGCAGGGAATACCTTGCTGTTGTTCAGTACCAATAGGTCTCCCTCCCGCAACAAATCCGGGAGATCACTGAACAACTTGTGATCTATTGTCTTATCCCCTCGCTGCAGATGCATCAACCTGGATTCGTCACGTTTCTGAGCAGGATACTGGGCGATCAGCTCTGCAGGAAGTTCATAATGGTAAGAGTTTCGTTGCAGCAAATCAGCTTTCATTTCAGTTTCAAAGGAACCTTTTGAGCGCTTTCCAGAGTTGCGGTAAACGAACCAAAACTGATCTTACTTTCAAGTTTCACGGGAATCTTGAAGGCATCGTTTGTTACCCAGATCAAGATATTGCCGGTTTGTTTGAATAGAGCTTCTCCCTTCAGCTTGGGCTCGATCACCAGACACTCCACTTCTCCAAAGATGCTCTTTACCTTTTCTTTGCGATGCACAAGTACTTCAGTGGGCATGTTTCTGCCATCGGCAGTGATGTTTACCATCACACTCTTTCCTACTTGTAGGGGCTGACTGCGTACATAATAGAACGCGCTAAGGATATCTTGGGCATCGATCGGCATATCCATTTCGCTGTTCTCAAATCTATTCTCTCGAAACGACCATCTTTGATACGTGGTGCGACGGCGCGCATGGTCGTAAATGTGTACCCTGTGCTGCCTGTATCTGCCTTCCTGCAAATTCTTGGAAAACTTGTAAGGTAGTAGAGATTCTTTATCCCACCAGGATTCCACGCGGTCCCTGATCTTAAAGAACTTATCGAAGAAATTGTGAGTTCTGGCATTTGTTGTTAAATACCACACCGGGGTACCTTGATAAACTGAAGTTCTGGCTTCCAGAGTGGCTTCAGCGGCGTTGACGATGCCATATTTCACGTTGAAGGTGAGCTTCTCACCATCCATAAACACTGCCGCACTCAGGCTCATTGCGCTAAGCAGGATGATTGCTATTATAAATCGTTTCACTTCTTGCCTCCATTGATAACAAGCTCTTCCCCGCACAAATTCCGGAGCTTCGCGGATATCAGCATATCTGTCAACAGTTTAATTTCTTCCATAGTAACCAGTTTACCGGAAGCCGTACGCTGTAAGTGTGCGCTAAAATACTTCCTGCGAAACTCCAGATACTCTTCGCTGAAATCTTGTTCCATAGCCGTTTCTACAGGACCAGGAGCAATGCTGTTAATCAATACATCCATCCCGGCGTTTTCCTGCGCACTGCTTTTTGCCATATTGGCTATCGCGGCTTTGGCTGCAGCGTAGGCACTCCCCATTGGCAATCCGGTTTGACTCACGTCTGAACTGAACAACACGATCCTGCCAAAAGCCTGGGCTCGCATGGCAGGTAGCAGCAACCGTAGAATATGATACGCCGGGTAGATATTCTGTTCGATCACTTTGTGAAAAATAATTGGTTCTGTATCCGCTAAAGCACGGTGATCTTCGCTGCGCACAGCGCTACAGTGAATGGCCTGGGTTATTCTGGGAAGATATTGTTGCAGAATTGCTTCGGTGGCATGGTAATTCATCAGATCAGCTTGTAAAAGGGGAGCTTGAATGCCCTCAAGTCGTTGTTTGCGTTCATGATAAAGGCATATCAGCTCTCTCCCCTCAGCTTGATAAGCTCGGGCAAGAAAACTGCCGATCTGAGAATTTGCACCGCTTATCAGGAGCACCTGTTCAAATCTCCTTCAGATGGTCGATGATCTTGTGTGCGAGTTCAAACTTGCATCCTTCGATGCTCTTTGTTTCACCCTTTTTATCTATCACCACAATCCGGTTGGTATCCTTACCAGCGTTTTCCAGATGATTTGCCACAATCATATCCAAGTTCTTACGCTCAAGTTTTCCCTTTGCGTTGTCGATAATATCCTGAGTCTCAGCCGCAAAGCCTACTAGCTTTTGTGAGCACTTTTTATTGTTCCCGAGTTCAGTAAGTATGTCAATCGTTTGTTCAAGATGAATGCTAAGGTCTTCGCCTTTTTTGATCTTTTGCTCGCTGTAGCTACTTGGCTTGTAGTCTGAAACAGCAGCACACTTAAAGATCCAATCGCATTCCTCCGCCAATGGCACAATGACGTCCCTCATTTCTTGAACAGAAAGCGCTTGGATAGCATCGCTCAGGTAGTATGGAATCTCCTGGTTGATGGAGGCATACACAAGTTTTACACTTGCACCGCGTAGGCTTAACGCTCTGGCAAGAGCAAGCCCCATTTTGCCGGAGCTTCTGTTGCTGATAACTCGCATGGGATCTATCGCTTCCACGGTCGCTCCAGCGGAAACCAGCGCTCTAATACCAATGAGATCACGTCTGTAATTCAGATAGGTCTTGATGGCGTAAACTATCTCGATATTTGGAGGATACTTGCCTTTGCCGGTATAAGCGCAAGCCAGCAGCCCTGTGGCAGGGTCCAGAACATGGTGACCCCGTTCCGCTAAAATGGCAAGATTCCTTTGGGTAACGGGGTTTTGATACATGTTCACATTCATAGCGGGAACCCACAACACAGGCTTGGTGTGGGCCAATAGGATAGAACTTAATAAGTTGTCCGAGATTCCAGCTACAGCCTTAGCAATGGTGTTTGCCGTTGCAGGGGCTATCACTACCAGATCAGCCCAATCTGCCAACGATATATGCGGAATTGGGTCGTCATCTTCCCACAAGGAATCATGAACGCTTTCATGGGTGATGGCGGCAAAATTGATCGGACTTACAAACTTAGCTGCGGCTTCTGTGAAAACGGTTCGTACCTGAAACCCTTCTTTGAACAATCTGCTGGCAAGATCAATCGCTTTATAAGCAGCGATTCCGCCTGTCACCCCGAGAACAATCTTGAGCTTGGACATCAGAACTTCACCGATAACTTCAGTTGAGGGGTGCGAGAACGATAGTCCATAGAGAACCTTGCTCTCGATTCTGAAGCGTTGTATCTTAGCACGTCAAATCCACTCACTAAGTGGTTCAGAATCGTTACACCAAAAGCCAGTTTGGCGAAGGACTCCAGATCCTGAGCGTCGTTTCTCATTCGGTTATATTCACTCTTATGGGTCTGACTATCCCAATCCCAGTATTTATCGTCACCATAAGCATTGGCTTCGATGTAGAGCTGTTGTCCCTCGGGATCGTCGGGATATAACATTACAGCTTGATTTCGCACCGTTGAGTTATAACCCATGGCATCATAGCCGCTGGATTCGTATTTACCCAAGTTCTTCAAGAACTCGCTGTCATAATCTCCAGGATTGATATGGGCAAACTTCAGGGCATATGTGTAGGAATCATCTCTCAAGAGGTTGGCTTCGCTTTTCAGATAAAGCTGACCTCCGATGAGTAACGCTTCGGCGGCGAGAAGAGAATATCCATAGCCTCTTCCATCCTTGATCTGAGCGAATCCCGGAACTGCCAAGGACAACAGAAAATCCTTGCTTTTGGCGGGTAAGGTACTGATAGTTAACATGAACAGCAATATAAGAGCTGTGGCGCGGGTAATCTTCATTAGAACCTCAATTCGCAATTGAGCATCATCCCATCTGTGCCGGAAAGTTGGGCATGAAGATGCAGGTTGCGGCTGATTAATGCGGTATCTACCATACTCAGGGCGCGATTGAAGAGCATTACGCCTAAGGCAAGATTATGGTTTATCTTGGTCTTCTGATGCTTCTTACGCATATCGATATAACGTTGCCAGTGCATTTCGGATTGCCATGTCCATTGTTCATTTCCGCTAAAACTCTCTTCCGCCATAAATTCTTCATAGCCTTGAGGGTCGTAGTTTGTGATAAGGTAGTAGTTCCGGGCTATCATCTCCAGATATTGATTGTAATCCTCGCTACTTTGATACGCTTGGATCGATTGATAGTGATCCTGCGGCATATCCAATGGCACTCCGGCATAACGGTTTGCATATATCTTGTAGTTCTCTTTCTGTAAAGCCATATCGGTATCGGTCTTAAGAAACGCATAAGTAGCTAATAGCTCTGATGCAAGTAGGGCAACTCCCCTTTGCGTCTTCCCTAGGGCTATCTCTCCGCTGCCTGGCAACAATGCGCTCATTCCGATATAGGTTATTCTGGATTGAGCGGACACACTTACACTAATTATGGTAAGCAAGATCAGAGAGATTATGCTCCGCTTCATCAGAATTTCCAGTTCAATGCTAGTGTGGGAGTCAGTTGATCGTTTCTCAACCCTGTGTAGTACTTCAATCTGATTCCATTATCCGTTATCGCGCCCCGGTTGACTTTTCGGGTGACCCGGATTGCATCTAATCCAGCAGCAATATGATTTGCCGCCAATCCAAAAGTAAAAGCTCTGGCGATGGCGTATTCGTCCTTGGCATCATTGCGTAGCTGAACATATTTCTTCCGCATCGGACTCGAGGAGTGAGATTCGTTGCTAACCATAACGGTGGTGGAGAGTCCATTCTCCGGATCGTCGTAGAGGGGGTAGTTTCCGCCCCAAATCCAATTGGGATCAGCGGGAGTAGAGTCGTAACCCCCGGGATACCAGTTTGGGCCAATAAAGTTGCCACTGGTGTCCGTAGCAAAGGTGTAATACCAATCCGCCCAACCAAATACGTAGTGAGGATATTTCCCGATATCTTCGTAGAAATGTTGACTGTTTGCATCCTCCAGCCTGAAATAGCTTTGTTCGTAGATGTCCACAGGGTTTAGATTCATCAAAATCCCTTCCACGCGGTGTTGCCGTTCCCTATCGTAGCGAGTTGTGACGATGGTAGTGCCATCGCCCAAAGTGAATTCTATCTCTTCGCCATTGGCATATTTCTCGAAGATATCCGTTTTATCGTTTCCCCGGTCATTGTAGTAGATGATCCCTGCCGCCAAACCGATCTCCAGGATGGGGAATAAATATGTAGTAAACGCGCTTTTATTAGCATAAAACTGCCCTGCACCCGGCAGAACCATGGACATCAGCATCGCCAGGCGAGCATCCTTTTTCTCATAGTTTACTTTGATAAAATCCGCTTCAAGTTTCTCTGCTTCCGGTTTTTCTTCTTCCCAAAGCCAGTCTTCGGCTCCTTGGGCAGATAACGCAGTGAGCATTGAACATAGTATCAAACATAGTATAATCTTAGGCATAGATATCCATCCTTTATTTCTCTACGGCAAATTTGAATCGTTTTACCTGATCTCCGCTTTTCACTCGTACCAGATAAATACCCGAACTTAGGTTTCGGGATTCAAGCTGAAGATCAAATCCGGGGTCATGGTGGGCATGGCTTTGTACCTTGGTGCCCCCGATATCATAGATATCGATCGTAGTATAATCCGTGGCATTTAGAACTCGAAGCCGAAAACTGCCTTTCTTTACCGGGTTTGGAAACACATACGCATCCAGAGGGGATGATCCGGGAGCTTGCAAAAGATTGCCAGAAACGGTAGCACCTCCACCATCAGTGAAACCGTTCCACAATAGCGGGTTTTCTTCAATAGCAAGCTCATGAATGTAGCTACTGGTGTTATCTTCCCCAGCTAAAGTGTAGTACCAAAGAAGTCTCTGATTATCCGCGTCATAAATCATCGTATCAGTCCAAGTAGCCGCTTCCGACATTGTGTGCCCGGGCAATCCCAAAGCATATTGGGGTTTTGGTTCACCGTTGATGGATATCGCGTAGTAACCATGGGGGTGGATGGGAAGATGTAATAGAGTTTCACCCAAGAGCTTCAATGCCCTGCCATCAGCTCTTTCTTTAATGTAAATGTCAGAAAGATAACGGGGAAACCCGGGCTCCAGCATCCCGTTGTAAGCCAGCAAATAGGCATTGTTACCTAATCCGAAGAAGATCTTCGTACCATTATCCGGAGTAGCTAGCAAACCTGGTTGGGAAGGCTTAAAAGAAGTGTCATTAACGAAAACTTGTTTTAACTGACTAGGTTCCGCACGATCCCCCACAATACTAAAGCTATATATATTACCACTATTTGCAGTAACATATATCTCGGCCCATTCTGAATCCACACACGTTATCGGTGTATAATCCCCAAGCGCTTCAGGAAAATGGACGGTGTGAATAACTTGAAGAAGTTCAGCATCCAGGATACTTACCTGATGATCTTGAACCGCAAGCAGTTTGGTGCCGAACGCGCCAAGACTTCTTATACCGGGCAGGTCCAAAAATGCTCTTACACTGAAGTCATTAAATTTATAAAGGATTTGCGAGGAGTACGTATAAACTGAGTTAAGATACGCCAGCGGTTTACCCAGATCATCCTCACAGCTCAGGTTGTGAACAGTAGCTTGCCCTTCAGCCCAATCCATGAATCTGATAAGAGAGCCTTTTACTCCCACAAGCTCCTTGAATCCATCCGCGTTTGTATCCGCACTTACAGTGGGATGATCAAAGCTCCAGACATCCAGAGATGCGGGATCTACCATTTCCAGCCATTCATCAAACAGACTGCTGATCAGATGTACGCCATTTATTCCTGGATACGGAATGGATAGATCACTAAAGTGCGTGTTGATTGGTTCCCCGGCGTAGTATTTTCCCCAAAAACTACGAAAATCCGTGGTGTCAAACCAAGAAGATTTAAGCGTAAAACTCATTAGGGGCAAGGGATCGCTGATGTTTTCCAGGCGATATACGCTCCCTAAACCGTTTTCCCCCACCATCGGAGGTTTTGTGGTCGAGCTCAGAGTAGGTCGCCATGCTTGGTTTGTCCATTGCACAAATTGTCCATCACTGTTTAAAAGCGGTTTGCGGGCATGGAAGTATTCGTAGGCTGTACCGGTCCAATACCATGAATAATATTCACCCAAATCCCTGATTCCATCCGCCTCCAAGACCATCACCCCAGGCCGATCGAAGTTAGTATTTACGCTGTTGTTCTGAAAGTTCGTCCACAACGAGCCATCTTCGATGATCCTTCCCTCCTGATACAGAACCTTTTCATTCACATACCATGCCAGGATGCCGCCACCGCGAGCCGAACCATCGGGTAGTATGAAAGATGGCAATAGATAATCATACTCAAAAGTAGGCTGGTTAGTGGGATCATCAAGAGCCGTAGGATACAAAACCACTCTTCCATCCAAGGCTCCAAAAACGGGTGTTCCACCATCGTTATCGGGATCCAAGCAACGGTTCTCCACCAGATAATACTCATCGTTGCTGATGGGTATCTTGATTATCGATGGTATGTAAGATCCGGTTTGTTGAAGACTGCTAGCCGCAATTTGATGCTCGGCTTCTGGCTTTAGTTCCATGATGTCTTTCATCAAACCCAGCTCACGAAATCTATCTTCGAAGAGTAAAGCCCTGCTGAACGCCCCTGGTAATGCCGGCAAGATGCCTTCTATATAAACGTACTCGCCATTTTCCAGTTCATCCACCAAAATGCCGGCACCTCCGCTATCCATGATGTCAAACGCCCCTACCATCGGGCTGAAGGTTTGCACATTGTAGAGATCCACCAAACCCAGTGAGTGTCCAAATTCATGAAACAACACAGAGTTTAAAGCTCCGTAACCAGTATGGTATACTTGACCGTTATCCTCTTGGATGCTGAAATCTTGGGATATTGTCGCGGGTACGTTGCAGGCATGGGATATCCTGGTAGATCCACCATCGACCACTGCCTCTTTTCCTTCCCCTACTCTGATGAAGAAGGAAGGGATATCGATGGGGCTATCGCCCATCCTGTCGTGTTGCCAGTCTGAACCAGCGTGAATAATCATGTAATGGGCATATTGAGCGAAGTCGATCTCGGGATCATCCCGATCCGCGGTTTCAAAGGCTTCTTTGAAATAATCTTCCATCTTGCTCACGAACAGGCTGGATTCGGCATGAGGGGGATTGTAGTAGGACATAGGGTTGGATAGCGTATATGCAGCCTTATCTTTGGGCCAAACGTCGTATTCCAGATTATATTCATTTGCCGATACAGCTCTATAATAGTACCGCATCGCTTCCAGGTTTGTCTCGAAATATTCTCTGTTATGCGGAGGAGCTCCGATGGAATAGATATAATCCGGATCTGCTTCCAGCATGAATTTTCCGTTGCCGGTGCTCATGGGATCATCGTCTTCCTGAAAGTCCACCAAGATCACTAGCAGCTTGCTGAATTCGCTTTTGCGTGTATCCATCGCTTGTGGATCTGAAGTTTGGCGTAGAAGATGGGTGTGAGGGTGTTTACGAGTTTTTGGGCTTTCAGCCAGAGGACGTAGATGAAGTTTTTGAGCGGTTAGCGGCGCCATGGAGAAGGCCGCATAAAGCATCATCAATCCGTACAAGGTAAGCCTAGGTTTTCTTGATAGCTTCATGGATTCCTTATGCTTCAGAGCTTTAGCTCCGAAAATGTTCACAGAAGCAGACCTCGTAGGGCCTGCTTCTGCCTAGTCTTTCTTGTTTCTTAGAATTCGACACCCAGAGAGAAGACCTTGTTGAAGTCTGTAAGTTCTCCGCCGGGTACCATCGAGAAATCTACATTGAATTTATAACGGTTATCAAACGTATATTGGATACCAACGCCTACGCTGGGTCCGGTGATTTTCCCGGCGGTATCCGCGAAGTAACCACCACGCAGAGCTATAAGATCCAGATAGACAAATTCCGCACCAGCCCCGTAGATGGTCTCATCTATATGTTCCCAACCAGATACAAAACGTTCGAACAATGGATCTTGATTGGCTAGCATCTTACTGGCTTCTGCTGAAACGGTTAGCTTGCTCATGGGATCTTCCATTACCCTGTAAGCTGCTCCGGCACGCACTGTCATCGGAGCAGGATCTGCTTGTTCCTGATCCACAAACGTTACATCCGGACCTATATTCTGCACTACAAGCGCAAGGTCCAAACCATCTACATTCATGGCATTACGATACTTGGTGCCTAGGTCGAAGGCAAAGCTGAAGGCCTTCCCTTCCGAATCCGTAAATCCGGTAGCTGGAGCAAGATAGCTGTATATAAGCTTGAAGTTTGCCCCCACACCCAAGGTCTGAGGGATTACTTCGTAGGCATATCCAATCGCTCCTGCGATATCAAAGGGATGGAAAGTACCCTGAGATACCCCACTGGAGTTGGTTTGTTCTTGCGTTCCAGCATCCAACAGCACAATATGCGCGCTAATGGTTCCGATTTCTTCAAAATGCTGGTTCCAGCCCAGGTATTCGTAGAACATATCGTTCAATCCCGAACCTTGTAGCCACGGGATGTGGTTTAGGGCGATCTGACCTTTACGGTTGAAAGCGGCAGCACCAGGATTCCACCACATGCCAAATCCATCGTCTGCTATTGCAGAATATGCTCTGCCCATACCGTTGGCACGACCACCGGGTTCGAATGTAAGAAATAGTAATGAGCCTTGTGAGATTGCTGCCAGAGGTGCAGCAGAAAGCAGGACAAGGCAAAGGCTAAGGGTTATACGTCTGAGTGACATCTATACCTCCACAGGTTTCAGGCTAATTAGTGGTTTCAACAGGGCACAAAGTATCCCCGTGTAATACGTAGCGATTTTCGCACATTCACTTGAAAACGAATAAACAGGTTGTGGATGGCGGCTCGCCATTACCATAGAATACTGCCGGATAGCAATTTTGCCAATATGCTCCTTGCAAATTATGGTGCCGAAGGCCGGAATCGAACCGGCACGGGCAAGAAGCCCGGTGGATTTTGAGTCCACTGCGTCTACCAATTTCACCACTTCGGCACGCGTATGTTTCAAAACTTAAAAATCCCGTTCTTTGTCAAGGGAAAAAAACTTAACGGGTTTCCTCAAGAATCAGTTCTCGGAATTTATTTGAAGCACCATCCAAGGCTTCCTGTGGGGTAACCTGATTGCGCATCGCCTTTTCAAGATAACCCTTTAGCTCCGGTCTTGCCTTGAACCAAGCCCCGGTTTGAGGCTCGTAAACAGCGTTCTCAAGCTGTGCATAAATGCCACTGAATTGTGGATTTTTTTCTAGGAAACTCATGATAACTTCGCTGTTCATCGCGCTTTTTCGCACCGGCATATAACTGGTCGCTACACTCCAGCGGGCAGTTTGCTCGGTATCGGTAAACCATTTGATGAATTCCCACGCCGCTCGTTCACGTTTTGCGTCTCCGGATTTAAAGACCACGATGTTGGCACCGGATACAGCGCTTCGATCCGTGCGATATGTGGGAAGCGGCGCGTAACCTATGTTGAAATTGATCGGTTGTTGACGCATATGGGTAATGGATACGCTGGAGCCTTCATACATTGCGGCTATGCCTGCCAAAAAATCATTCTGCCCCTCGTATTCGCGAACCAGATACACGCTTTTATCCTTGAACATCATATCGGTAATATAAGTAAGAGCTTCCACGCCTTCCGGACTATTCAAGGTGGGGTTTCCCTCTTCATCAATAAGGGTTCCCCCAGCCTGGTGCAAGAGGTTGATAAACTGCCATTCATTCACGTTGAAATTTGTGCCAAAACGATCCATCTTCCCGTCCTGATCGCTATCCCGGGTTAGCTTCATGGCATAGTCGCGAAACTCTTGCCAGGTTTTG
Organism: Candidatus Cloacimonadota bacterium; assembly: GCA_018433885.1. GTDB lineage: Bacteria > Cloacimonadota > Cloacimonadia > Cloacimonadales > Cloacimonadaceae > UBA5456. The sequence continues at coordinate 9,307 of JAHDQK010000033.1, read as the reverse complement.
GGAAAGTAGTTGGGATCCAACCCATTTCTATAGAACTCATCCTTGTTATAGAAATATGCCCGTACGCTTTTATTGAAGGGGAAAGAGTATAACGTTCCATTGAAGGTATTGGACTCCCGGAAAACAGGATATATGTCCGCCAATTGCTCTTCGCCAAAATCAGGATCTTGAGCTATCAGATCGTCTAGAGAAGCCAATACTCCGGATTCAATATACTTGGTAGCCCAGCTTTCAAATACCTGCGCAATATCAGGCTGTTTGCCAGCTTGGATCGATGCCATCAACTTCTGAGACAACGCGGTGTAACTGCTGATCGGATTTGCAACTACCTCAATATCATCGTGATTCCGGTTGAACTCGCGTATCATCTCATTCAACGTATCACCCAAAGGCCCACTGAGCCCATGCCAGAAGGTCACCTTGGTCTTGGACGATGTAAGTGTTTTACCACAAGCGCCCAAAAGCAGGCTGAAAATGATCAAAGCGATCACTAAGCGACGCATATTAACTCCTATAAACTATCTTGCTGATGTTTGCCACACAGCCGTTTATACTCTTTTTTCAATTATTGCAAATGCTGAAATGTAGTCAATGAATTTCTTGAAGCTGATCAAGCCTACCCAGGATTCTTGCCTGTAGTACATACGATGGAACGTTTAATTGTGACATTTTATCTTAATGTAGCAACGGGGATAACCACCTTCCGGCATCTATCATTTGCGGGAAAAGTGGAAGATATCCCAATCGTTACCGATAGAAAACATGGTGTTTATCTCATTGCGTTCGTTGAGAGCTATTTGCGCACGAATAGGTAATGTGAACGCCTTCATGCCCACACCTAAATAGTAACAGAATTCGTCGCTGATGCGGTTACCGATGAACTCATTATCATCGTAGGTCAATCCCTGAACTCCAAGTTGCACATTCATCAGTTTTCCCAAAGTAGAGCTGATGCCAAACTGCATCACCCGATAGTGAGGGGCGTTTATCTCGTAGCGGGAGTAACCTTTGAACCCATCCATCCCCCCTATCGCGAAGGGATCGAATTCCTGCCCTTCGTTCACGTCAAAATAGGTTCCAATCTGCATCCCAAGGATGACGCTAAGATTATGCACTATAGGAACATGGGCTTCATACTTCCCCCGCAGACTGCTGTAGATGAAATCCGAGTAATCCTCATCTCGGGCAAAGTTTAGCTTCATGTTTGCCATCACTCCCCGTTTGGGGAAGCTATAATCATCCAAGCTTTCGTAATACAATTTCGCGCCAAATCCCGAGACAGAATAGAATCTGGATGGCATATCAGATTCGGATATCCCCCGGTAAATACTGGTATTGCTGTAATAGACGAATGCTTCGGAGATTATGTTGTGGCTGGTAAAAAGCCCAATCCCGGAGGTCGCACCCCATTCCAGGGATTTGCTGCTGTTTACTTGGTGATGATCGGCGTTATAAGCATAGATTGTCTTCTCGTTTGCGTAACTAAAGATGCGATAATAGATCCCCCAAAACTCGCCGAAGTTTTTTACGTAATCTACATTAAGCTCGTTTTTCCCGCCCAGCACGATCTGTGCTAACAACCGTGAGTTTTTCAGAAGCTGGTTATCGATACTCAGGATAGCACTGGCGGTGAGCTTTACTTCGTCGTTGTACGCATTGTTCAGCGCCAGAATCTTGGGTTGTCGCTCTTTCAGATGAACACGGAGTACAAAACCGGAATTTCCCAAAGGTTCAAGCTCGGGATACAGGACGTTGAAGTATTGAGAGTTTAGCGCTCTGCGAGCCGCATTGTAAATGTCCTCCACACTATAATACCCGGGGATTTCCATGCCCAGGTATTCTTTGATCTTCGCATAACTTATCCGGTTGTTTCCTACTACATCCAGTTTCACGATATCATACTTCACATCTTCGTGGAATCTGGGCAAATCAATATGCTCTTGAGCTTGAGATCTTTGCACAAAATCCCTGATGCTACCAATGTGTTCCCTGGCATAGCGTTCACCAATCTCGATAATTTCCTTTACATACTTGAAATCCTGAGATGTGTAATCCAACAAATCCGGCTCCAACAACAAATCGCAATCCACCAGTTCCAAACTGAGATTGCGCGTCATACCGATATTGATGGTTTGATCCAGCACATCGATCAGGCTTCCGAGATCATCGGAAGTTCTTAGGGACGAATTTACTTTAAACCCGATTATCTGTTCCGCCCCCAATTCCCTGAGTTCTGTTATCGGGAGGTTTCTGGATATCCCGCCATCTATGTAAAGCTGATCTTCGATTTCGAACGGCAACATCAAGCTGGGTACTGATAGACTGGCACGTACCGCTTGCATCAGAGAACCGTGCTGAAACACTTCCGCCTCACCTGTCAGCAAATTGGTGGCTACACAAGTGAAGGGGATGGGCAGATCCCGAAAATTTCGATAATTTGAAGCGGGAGCATATACCCTGAACAGTTCCAGGTTCAGGTTGTTAGCACGATACAAGCTGGATGGCAATTGGGGGCTCCAGCCTTCATCCAGCTCCAGAATAATGTTCCCAAAGGGAGCCCACCGCTTCTGACCTACATACAGATCCCTGCGCTGGATGCCATCCTGCAAGAGAGAATTCCAGTTGAAAGCCAATGCCAGGCTTTCAACCTCCGCTGCGGTATAGCCCATAGAGTAAAAAGCGCCGATAACGGCGCCGATACTGGTTCCGGAGATGTAATCCGGCTTAAGACCTTCTTCTTCCAGAACTTTCAGGATCCCGATGTGAGCAAATCCTCGCGCACCGCCTCCCGAAAAGGCATAACCCAAGCCCTTCGCAAATCCACTGGATAGCGTCGTTACTAGGATCAAGATCAGAAGAAGTCGTTTCAAAAAAACCCTAAAAATCAGATCTGGTATTGGTAGTGTCAGTCGCTTCCTGGCTGGGATCCATTGCCGGGTTAACGTCCTCGAAGATATACTCCATGCGCCCGAATACCGCGTTCGACTCGATGTGGATGGCGCGACCATCACCTTTGGTATTGTATCGATTTACCCCAAAACCATATTGGCTCTTGTCGGGCAAAATCGTGGAACCAAACACACTAGTCGGTTCGATATCAAAATGAAGGTGACGCGGCAATAGCACGGTGGCATTGCCGAAGACGACCGTGATTTCGATGTCTTTAGCGTTTTCCTGGATGTCTCTTAAGTCAATTGTCCCGCTGCCAAAGACGATAGTATATTCACCGCTATTGTTGATTCTGTAGTAACTGTCTTTGTCCTTGGAACCCCGAACGAAGGACTTGGATCCTGTACCGAGCAGAAGTTTGACTCCAAACAGGATGATGATGACTGCCAAAAAGATCTTTGCCAAAGGCATATTGATATTGAAGGTCTTCAGGATCAATGAAGCTCCCCAAAGTACCAGCAATATCCCCCAGAAGATGTTTCCAAAGAAGAAGTTCATACGCATTTAAAACTCCAATTTTCTAGATATCAAGGCCCTGTTCAAATGCTTCTCTCAGGGTCAACACACAATTTGCAATGGCTTCGTTGATTATAAAAGCCTCGCTCTCGGTTACAACACCGATTTTTGTACATTCTATTCCATGCTTTGCGGTTACTGCTTCCAAATCACTTGCAGAAGCAGGATTCAGGGATACGATGATGTTTGCTCCGCTCTCGCCGAAATAAGCCGTAGCTTCGTCTTGCTCTATTACGAATTCCGCTTTCAGCCCAAAACTCCTCTGTGGGTGGAAACAGCATTCTGCCAGAGCTACTGCCAGTCCACCATCGCTGAGATCGTGAGCACTATTTACGATATCAGAGTTGATCAGTTCCAGAATACAATCCTGCAGAGCTTTTTCTGCCACCAGATCCACTGGGGTGATATCTCCGCCCACGATGTTGTGGATTACTTTCAGATACTCACTACCACCGAGATTTTTGCTTCTGGTTCCTAAAAGATATACTTGGTCTCCAGCGTGTTTAAAATACTGAGTGCATGCTTTTCGAAAGTCCTGCATCACACCCAGCATACCGATCACCGGGGTGGGATAGATCGCGCCATCGGGATTTTCGTTGTAAAAGCTAACATTACCGCCGGTAACGGGAGTTTCAAAGGCTAGACACGCGTCTTTCATGCCCCTGATACATTCGCTGAATCCATAATAAACTTCTGGTTTATGTGGATTTCCGAAGTTCAGACAATTTGTAATGGCAATCGGTGTTGCCCCACTGCAAGCTACATTACGGGCTGCTTCTGCAACCGCTGCTTTTGCTCCTTCATAAGGATTCAGGTAGCAATAACGACCATTACAATCTGTGGCAGCAGCGATGGCTTTATCTGATCCTCCGATGCGGATCACGGCGGCGTCACTACCAGGTTCGATGGTGGTTCCGATTCCTACCATGTGGTCATATTGACAGAATACCTTTCTCTTAGAGGCAATATTGGGGCTTTTGAGTAACTTGATCAGCACTTCGTTGAAATCAACTGGATGGTTGAGCAGGCTTAGATCCATGCCTTGTAGTTCATCCAGATAATCCGGGCGCTGGCTGTCCCTTTTGTAAACAGGGGCTTTGCCACCCAATACCAGATATTCGGCGGGGATCTCCGCTTCCAAACTCCCGTTGTTCAACACTCGTAACTTTTTGTCATCTGTGATGATGCCTATCTGTACAGCATCCAGATCCCACTTTTGGAAGATCGCCAATACCCGTTCAATGTTTTGGGGTTCCACGATCACCAGCATGCGCTCCTGGGATTCTGAAAGCATGATCTCATAAGTACTCATCCCGGTTTCACGCTGAGGTACCTTGCTCACATCGATCTCGATTCCTACTTCTCCCTTGCCCGCCATCTCGCTACTACTACAGGTCAAGCCAGCTGCACCCATATCCTGAATCCCCACCACCAGACCAGCGTTGATGATCTCTAGAGTAGCTTCCAGCAGCAGCTTTTCGTAGAAGGGGTCTCCCACTTGCACCGCCGTGCGCTTTTCTTCGCTTTCTTCTGTGAGTTCGATGGAAGCGAATGTAGCCCCATGGATACCGTCTCTGCCGGTCTTGGCTCCTACGATGATAACGGCATTACCCACTCCCGCGGCGGCAGATTTTGCCAGATTGGTGTGGCGCAAAAGACCTATTGCCATTGCATTCACCAAGGGATTTCCTTCGTAGCTATCTTCAAAATAGATTTCGCCGCCCACAGTGGGAACACCAAAGCAATTACCATAATCGGCTATCCCATGCACAACCTCTGCCAAAAGGTGCTTTACTTGAGGATTATCGGGGTTTCCAAACCGCAATGAGTTGAGTGCGGCAATAGGCCTCGCTCCCATGGTGAAGATATCTCTTAGGATACCGCCAACGCCTGTTGCTGCACCATGATAAGGCTCCAGAGCGGAAGGGTGATTGTGGCTCTCAATCTTGAAACTTATTGCCAGATCGTCTCCGATATCTACCACGCCAGCGTTTTCTTCGCCGGCTTTGGCAAGCATCATGCTACCTTCTTTAGGTAGGGTCTTGAGCTGCAGGATGGAGTTCTTGTAGCTGGCATGTTCGCTCCACATCACGCTGAAGATGCCAAGCTCTACTAGATTTGGCTCGCGTCCCAAGATCTTCAGGATGTAATCGTACTCATCCGGAGAAATGCCGTGTTCGGCGATAATAGTATCTGTAATCGGGCTCATTATTCATCCTTGGTATTGTTATTAATATCGTTGTTGCGGATGCGCTGGATCAGGATATCCAAACGCTCCTCGATGATTTTGTAGGTCTCTCTATAAAATTCCAGCTCACTTCCATAGGGATCTGTAATATCTCCCGCAAATCCAGCTATCTCATTCAAGGTGAATATCTTGCGGGTAGCATCCGGATAGGCTTCTCTCAGGAAGTCGCGCTGACGCTCCTCCATGGTGAGGATTAGCCAGCTACCGGACACCATATCCGGACTTATCTTCTTCGAGACATGTTCCTGAGCATCCAATATTCCTTGTTCCATTAGTAGTTGCATGGAGGATAGGGAGATCATGTGCCCACCTTCCAACAGCCCACTGCTATCTGTAGTAAGCCGCAATTGCTGTTCTTTGATTTTACGCGCGAATAGCTTTTCGGCAATGGGGCTACGGCATATATTGGCTGTACATACAAACATTACCACGGGCAAAGAAAATGACTGCTTGATCTGGTAAAATGGAATGGACCCTTCTCGCAGACATTTCAGCTCCTCCAAGGAACCTTCGCTTTTTGCCACATATTCCACCAGAGTCGATGGATTATCGCCCTCGCTGAGAGCTTTAGCGGGAGGAAATAGTGCCACATCGAACCAAGATCCAAACATCTTTTCCAGCCTCACCGGATCATTTTCTGCAGGCAAGCTGGAAATATTTATACTGGTGGAGATAAGTGGCTCTCCCAGAAGATCGATAAAATACCTCAGTAACGGGTCTGTAGGAACTCTAAATGCCACTTTACCATTCACGGCAACATGTTCAAAGCGAGGATCTTCAAGCGTGAAAGCAATACTCAGGTTCCCCGGGAAATACTGTTGCATCAATGATTGAACGCGTTCTGGGACTTCGATCTGCCAGGATTCGAACCATGCCAGATCCGGAACCAACACGATCATCCCCCCCTTGCTGCGCTGTTTCAACCGATTAATGCGCTCTACAGACTCCAGAGAAGAAAGCCGACAGCCGATACCCCACATATTGCCTGTATAGTGCATGATAGTGGAATTTGTAAACGGCTCTTTCTTCAGTATCTTGATCAGCTTCTTGTCGGAGGGATTTTTAATTTTTAACATTCAAAGTCCTTATCCATTGGTATATCTTGCATTTCAGTATTAGTGATCTCATTCGAAGTATGGCACCGGATTGATCGCCTTGCCGTCCTTGCGCAATTCAAAATGCAGGGAAGGTTCCGCCGCCGAACCTGTGACTCCACTTCGGGCTATCACTTGACCCCTCTTTACAGTGGCGTTTCGGCTTACCAAAAGGTCGCTGTTGTATCCATAGAGACTAAAATAGCCATTTTTATGGTCGATAATGATCAGCTTGCCCTGTCCACCATAACGATCCGAAAATATTACCTCGCCATCATCCACAGCCACCACGTTTGTGCCTTCTCGCACTGCTATATCGATCCCGTTGCTCACTACGCTAGTGTTGTAGCTTTTTGTTTCCTGACCAAACTTGCGGATAATCTTGCCTTTAACTGGCCATGCAATTTTTATCTGCGTAAACTCGTAGGAGGGCAATTCCCTACCGCTATCCGCTATCAATCTGTTGATCAGGCTTTCCAGTTCTTTAGCATCTTTCTTTAGTTTGGCAATATTCTGTTGCAAAGCCTGTTCTTCTTTACTCAGCTTTTTCTTTTCATTATTTAGTTTACTGATTTGATTGCTGTATCTTCGGGCTTGACTGCTCTCTTTTTGAAGATCACGTTTGATGCGCGCGGCTTCCGCGTTGTGGATTTCCTGGGATTGCATCAGTGCCGCCCGGTATCCACTGATAATATCCACATCACGTTTGTGTTGAACCATCAGGCTTTGCAGATACCGGTGATCTCGATGCGAGATACGGCGGGGAGAGTAGCTTCGATCCACCCGGAGAAGCATGTTCAGCTCGGCATTTTGAGCGTCGTGCAAGCCATCAATGCGCTCTTCTGCGGTTACCAGCCTGCGTTGAACCTCGCTCAGGGAATCCCGCACCACCCGCTCTTCAGATCGATATTTCTTCACATTTTGATCTGTAATGCGTTTCAACGAAGAAGTGCGTTGAATCTCGCTGTCCGTTTGTTTCCTCTTGTCTGCCGTTTGCTTAGCTTTACGTTCGGCAGTCTCGAGCTGACTCTGTAGTTGCTGAAGTTGACGCACTTTGTCGTCCAATTCATCCGCACAGAGCATCATGCCACACAATAGAAGCACTATTAGTATCAGATATTTAGGCATTCGATTCTCCCGCACATTTGGTTAGCACAAATGTTTAGGACTGCACTATAATGTCAATACAAATCTGATGCTATCGCGATTGAACGGCAGATCATCTGCATCCTCATACAGATAGGCACGTCGCTGAGGGTTATTGCACAAGCCAACAATCTTACTGGGACGCTAACTCTTGCTACTTCTTGTAGGATTCCCGCCAATGCATCTCTGGTTTGCCTAATGTGCTGTTGTACATATACTTCTCGATCTTCTCCCGGAGGCTGTCGTCGATAGCTTTGTTGACGGGATAGAATTCCGCATTCAGGATTCTTCTCAGAAGGGTTATTCCTGCTTCTGCCACCACATCAATCCCTTCCTGGTTGCAGTACTTAGCCTGATCGTCTTCGGTATGGATATAGAACAGAGCTTTGCCTCCCAATCGGGCGATGTTCAGCGAAGGTATCTCGTAGGTGGCGAAAGGCATACAATCGCTGCTATAGATGTTTAGTACTTCCTGGAAGAAGATGCCCTCTTCCCTAAGCAAACCAGAAGCATATCCCATCAACTCCTTGGTGCCCAACACCATCAGAACGTTCCTACCGATTACTTCTCCAGCCAGATCTATGTTGATTACCAAGCGCAACCGGGCAAGAAGTTCCTCTTTGTGGAGTTCCATGTATGCTGTGCTACCCAGAAGTCCCATCTCTTCTCCCGAAAACCATACGATGCGGAGATCTCTCTTGGGCGGATTTTTGCTGAAGTATTCTGCCGCCTGAAGCAAGCATACAGATCCCGCTGCATTATCGCACGATCCGTGGCTGCGGGCTACGCTATCGTAATGTCCCACCAACATAGTAAGGCTGTTATCATGTCCGGTTCCCGGTATTTCTGCTACAATGTTTCTGGCCTTACGCTCTTCCATATTTTGTCTGATAGAGATCGTGATCTCCTTCCCGCAGATATCCATCAGTTCTTCTGCGTCTTGATAACTGATTGTCATCTGCGGAATAGGTGAATCCTGATTTTGTCTTAGAGCCCGCACTCCAGCTTTCTTGTGAGGTGTGGATACATTTATCAAGGCTTTTAATCTTGCGCTTTCCAGCAGTTCAAAGACCGGACGCGATGAATGGTAATAGAGCACTATCTTATCGTCGTATGCTCCCAAACGATGGGCAAGAGCATCGAGATTCTCCAGATACACTAGTTCACCACGAATATCACCATCGCAGCATAAACCATAGGGAATCACTTCCCAGCGTGTTAAGTCCCAAATGTTGGTGTAAATTCCAACTCATTGTTTCTCAGGTTATTTGAGAACATCTTATAGTCCTCGTTTCTCACATTCTATGTTAGGCCAAGCGACCAATTGCATTCTTTCCAATCTCATTCCAGTGGT
>JAHDQK010000023.1 GCA_018433885.1 Candidatus Cloacimonadota bacterium | reverse complement strand
TATCTACTACACTCTTGATGGCACGGAACCGACCATCAGTTCCATGCCCTATACCGCTCCGATAGATATCGACGCGGTGGACAACCAAGAGGTTATCCTGAAGGCGAAGGCCTTCCTGGATGGCTGGATAGAATCGCCTACCTCTACCTATAGCTATCTCTTCCGCGCAGCGGACGTCAACTTCGACCCCGCTGGTGGTACCTATACCGAGGTTCAATATGTAACCCTCAGCTCAGCTACCGAGGATGCCGAGATCTATTACACTATGGACGGATCAGCTCCGACTGAAGAATCCACCCTGTATGCAGGCCCCATCACAGTTGCTACCAACACCGTGATCCGTGCCCGGGCATACAACGGCGTGTACTTGGCTTCCCCGATCACATCTGCCACCTATGCGATTGATCTTAGCCAATTCGTAGTAGCCAACCCCATCTTCAGTCCTGCCTCTACCAGCTCCTTCAGCCCGCTCTTGGTGACCATCGGTACCGATACCGAGGGCGCTTCGATCCGTTACACCACCAATGGCATGGATCCCAGCTCCGATTACGGCACCGTGTACACCGGCGCGATCCCCGTACCGCTGAACACAACCATGTTCATCAAGGCGATAGCCTATATGGAAGGCTGGACATCCAGCGCGGTTGTAGCAGCATATTACAATGTGACCGGAACGGTGGCTGAAGTTACCTTCAACCACGATAGCGGGACCTATACCAACGCCCTGGAAGTGGAGCTCAGCTCTGCCACCGAAGGCGCCACCATCCGCTATACCACAGATGGCAGCGATCCTACTGCCCTCTCCAATGTCTATAACCGTCCGCTTTCCCTCAGCTCCGGAACCACCACCATCAAAGCCATGGCTTTCCTCAATGGCTGGCAGACTTCCGGAATCACGAGCGAAACCTTTACCATCACCGGTTCAGTAGCCTTCAACCAACCAATATTCAGTCCGGCCGGCGGAGTATATGGCAATGGCCAATCTGTGACAATTGCCAGCCCAATCCCCGCCGCTGCATTGGTATATTACACGCTTGACGGCAGCGTCCCGGATCCGATGAACCCGAACACCTATCTCTACACGGCCGGAGATGTGATCAACATCACCGGTGATACCACCATCAACGCGATTGCAGTGCTTGACGGTTGGGACATCTCAGAGATGGTGAGCGCTACTTACACCTTCCGTGCCGATGCTCCGCTGTTCAGCGTTGCCGGCGGTTGGTATGAGACAGCTCAGACGGTTGCCCTCAGCACCACCACGGCGGGCGCTTCAATCCGCTACACCCTGGATGGCAGCAACCCAAGCGCCACCAACGGCCTGGATTACAGCGACCCCATCTACATAAATGTAAACCGCACCATCAAAGCCTACGCATTCAAGGCAGGTTACCAGAATTCGGCTGTGATCACCCAGACATACGCCATTGGTGAATATGTGCCTGTGGTAGCCACCCCTGTATTCGGCGTGGAAAGCGGCATATATTCGAGCCCGCAGACTGTGGCGATCAGCGTAGCAACACCTGGCGTCACCATCCGCTATACCACTGATGGCAGCGACCCCAGCGAAACCTACGGCACCATCTACACAGGCGGGATCTCCGTGAGCAGCAACATGAGCCTGAAGGCCATTGCTTACAGAACTGATTGGCAGACCAGCCAGATTGCCGTCGCAAACTACGTGATCACCGGCACCGTGGCCGCTGTGCAGTTCAACCCCGGTTCGGGAACATACGCCACTGCCCAAACAGTGGTGCTCACCTCCACCACCGAAGGCGCATATTTCTATTACACCACTGATGGTAGCGAGCCCAGCCCCATAAACGGCACACTCTACACCACCGGAATCTACATTCCGCAGAATAGCACGGTCAATATCCGCGCTAGGGCGTTCAAAGAAAACTGGACTCCCAGTGCCATTGGAAACGCAAACTACACCGTGACC
>JAHDQK010000053.1 GCA_018433885.1 Candidatus Cloacimonadota bacterium | reverse complement strand
ACCTGCCAGGGATAGCCGGAAACAAAATGAGTAAGGGCACGATCTTTCGACCGTGCCCACGTTCTCATTTTGGTAGATGCCTAAGAAAACCCATATTTTACAAGGCCTTAAGACATCCTATAGTCATTTGATACTATTTCAACAGTAGCATTTTATTTGTCAAGACCTTGTTTGGCAAGCTCATCCGGTAGAAGTAAACACCGGAGGACACAGATCTTCCTTGACCATCTTTGCCATCCCAGATCACGCTGTGGGTCCCGGCAAGCATTTCTTGATTCAGAAGTGTTTTCACGAGTTGCCCCTTGACGTTGAAGATATCCATTCTCACCTGGCTGTTTTCTGCCAGATCATACTTGATCGATGTAACCGGATTGAAGGGATTTGGATAGTTCTGGAATAGTTGAGTTGCTGCGGGGGGTAGTACCTCGCCCGTTTTTGTTAACTGCACCCTAAGGAATCCTTTGAAATCTGATACTCTTGCTGTCTTAGATTCATAGACTCCGGTTTGTAAGTTAAAGACAGCGTATTCTGGAACTATGGAACTAGCTGACTTGGCAGGAAAATACAAGCGAAACTCCACTTCCTTCAAATCATCGGATAGGTCATCTCCGTTAGTGATGTAAGCATTAAGCTGGATTTCACCATCTTTGATAACAGCAGCCCCTTTGCATACTTCATCGATAAACAGCGCAATTTCTGTAGGCTTGTTGCCATCTTCATATTGGTTTAAATCCATGGTGATAAACACAGGGATGTATCCAAGCTGTTCCTCGTAAGTGAAGTGTTTAGTCATTTCCCTTGTATATGAATCAGTAAAGGGCGGGTTCGGATTATCGCCTCCAAGCTTGAATTCTACATCATTGGTTCCAATGTAATGAACCACAACCATTTCTCCGTGATTTATGGCAAGGTTTTCATTGTTCATGAGGTATGATCCCAACCATAGATCTGTGTAGTAAGCAGATGGGGGATCTCCCGGTTGAGGATCATAGCCAAAGATGGGTATCCGAACCAATGCCCAGTCCTCTGCCAGTATTGCCTTGATATCATTAAGTATGGGCAGCAGGGCATCAAACGGTTTCAGGCTTTCCGGAAGGTAGTATCCCAGATATGTTTCCCTGAACAGAACTCCCGTATTCGGATCGATCTCACAATTGCCGTCTAATTGATCCGGAGCCGTGATGAAGTGCTTCGTAGTATAATCATTCAGCTCAGCATGATACATGCCAGGATTTAGGGTGTAACCGGGATAGAACCCGCTATACACGATATCCTTCTCCAAGGTCTCGCCAAAAAGCAGTTTCACCTTGTAGCCGTTCTGACTATGTACATAGTGTACGGGAGTATCAAACGGTGTCGCTTCACCTGTATCCGAATTGTAAATCCAGGTTATACGATCAAGGATGGGAGGGTCCATTGTTAATAAGTTATTTCCTTGATGAAGATCAAACACGTACTGAAGTGTATTTCTACCCTGATTGCCGGGATGGTTTTCCACTCCAGGTATGCTGATGTACTTTACCTCATAGTTGTATAGCCGATGATAACCGTTAATGTGTTGAGCAGGGTTGTGATATGCCCCAATGTCCTTGCGGGTTCCATCGGAGTCCTGGTCTTCGGGGTCCAGGTACCAGGGAATTCCATTAGCATTCAGGTCGGGGTCTCCGTTATCAATACAAGGGGATTTTGTGTTTGTATTCCAAATTGGGTGATAATCTTCAGTTATCTGTGGATCAGTAAAGAAGCATGATCCTGGATTGACCGTAACATCGTAAGGGCTGCCCATGAAGTTCGTGGCATTCTGCCAGAACAAGCAGTTCTTGATGATGCTATTCGACGATAATTGACCATTATTGCTTATAGCAATTGGATATTTAGTAATTATATTGTTACTAATCTTAAGGTGTGAATCACCTTCTACGTGAATTGCTCTCAAATCACTATATTTTGGTTGCCACCTGATACGGGATATAATAATGGTTTCCAGTATTTGTGTCGCCCAGAAGGGCTTTTTGGGGGTGTGCGTCCGCACCTTACGAGGGGTTTCGCTTAAGCTACGCACTCTCGCTATAATCGGTGTCGCCCCTGGCGGGGCTTTTATGTGGACGCGGCAGAATGGCGCATCAAAACGATACTTTTAAGGGTTAGGTGTCTGCAATCCAGAGCTTTCCTCAAACCTCCACCCATTCCGCGAAGCAGTGGCGAAGCTACCTTGTTGCAGTTCGTACTGCACAGACCAAGCTTCCAGATAGGTTTGATGAATGGGTTAGGCAAGGTGTGGCAAAGCCCGGAGACTCCCATAATAGTTCACAACGAAATGGATGTCATAAATGCCCTTTCCCTTGCTATTAAACCTCTTCGGGTTTAGCAGAGGAAAAGGGCATTATTTATCTTGATAATTACTTACAAAAAAACGGGCTGGGTTATACTCTAAGGTTTGAGATGGGTATCTCCCATTCCCGGGTATCGTGATCCAGCAAGAGGGTTCCGTTCTTTGCCTTCAGACGTTCGTAGATTTGTTTTTTAGCTTTGAAGGTATCCTGCCGACACACATCATAGGCAGAAGTTATCGCGGGGGAGCTATGAAATTTCGTGGGGATGATGTCTCCGGCATAGATGTAGAATCCTTCCGGACTGTCGATCTGCACATATTGACTGCCGATGGTGTGTCCACCACCTTTCACGCAGCTGATCTCCGGAAAGATCTCTGCTTCACCCTCGATCAATTCTATCTTGCCGGCATCCTCCAAGAGTTGCAGTTGTTGTTCAAACTGATAGGCAGCTTTATTCAAACCATCAGGGTTTTTTGCCACTTCCCATTCGGACTTTTGGATCCAATACGTAGCATTGGGGAAGGTGAGAGCGTCATGATCCCCAAAACCGGTGATGATCCCGCCCGCATGGTCAAAATGCAAGTGAGTCATGATCACATCCGTGATGTCCGTATCCCGAAATCCCAATTCTGCCAATGAATTAGGCAAGGCAAATTCGCTGGGTTGATAGATCTCGCGTTGTTTTTCCGTAAGCCGGTTTCCCAAGCCAGTATCCACCAATATTCTGCGGTGATCGCTCACGATCAGGAGCAGATTCAGATCCATCTTCTGCCGGCGTATCTCATCCGTCTTGATTTTATCTTTCCAGATGGCGTAAGGTAAAACACCCATCAAAGCACCGCCATCCGACCAGTAGTTTCCGGCGTACACTTTGAAGATTTTTGTCATTTATCGTCTCCGGCTGGGACCTCTGGCTTGGGTCTGGGTCTGCGATTTCTATTGTAAGGTTTGCGGGGAGCTCTGGATTTTAGGGTCGCTGTATCCGTTTTATCTGCGGGAGCCTGAGCCTGAGTGGCTGCTTCCACAGATGCATCTGCCTTGATCTGAGGGCGCGGTGCTCTTCTGGGACGGCGGGGACGCTCAGGTTTGTCCGTGGCTTCGCCTTCGGGTTTCTTGCTTGCAGGCTTGGCTTCGCTTTGTTTTAAAACGTCGCTTTCCTTTTGTTTGGCAGAGAAAATCACAATGCGTTTGTTTTCACCTTCACCGATGGTAAGAGTCCGAAGCCCCCTATCTTTTTCGATGTGGCGGTGGATGATGCGGCGTTCTCCGGCACTCATGGGATCCAAGGTGAGGGGTTTGCCTTGGGTCTTGATGCGGTTGATCTGAGGGATGAATTTGCTGATAAATTGAGATTCCCGGCGTTCTCTGTAGCCGTCTGCATCCAGGTAGATGCGTTCAATATTGCGCTCGTTTTCGAAAACACGGTTGATGAAATATTGAATCGTCTCCAGCATGGAACCGTTTTTGCCGATTATGAACCCGGTTTCCACGATGCCTTCGATGGTAAGATACAATGTTCTGCCTTCAGTTTTGGTGAGAATGCTTCCAAAGCTAATACCCATCTTATTGAGCAGAGTCTCGGTGAAAAGCCTTACTCTATCTGCATTTTCTGGCAATTGAAAGCGCACCAAAGCGAGTTTGTTTGCAAAGAGTCCAAAGAATCCCTTGTTTGGTTTTTTGATTATCTCATATTTAAGTTCGTGGTCACTAATATTGTGCTCACGACGGAAGTTGCGGATGATCTCTTCCACCGAGACACCGCTTTTATCGATTGTGGTCATCAAACTATTCCTTATTCCTATGTTGTTTTAGCAGATAATACTGCTGGATCACCGAGAAGATATTGAACACTGTCCAATATAGAACCAAGCCGGCAGGCATGTTGCGGAAGATGAAGAACATCATGATCGGCATCATCCAGGTCATCATCTTCTGAGAGGACTGAGCCGCCCTCTGTTTGTCGTCCATATCCTTCGGGTCCGTCTTCGGCGGCTGCATCATCAGGGATTGAATCACCATAAAGATTCCCATGATGATGGGAAGAATCAAGTAAGGATCCGGCTCAGAAAGATCCTTTAACCATAACACAAAACCTGCATTACGCATATCAAGCGAATAGCGCAAAACATTGTAAAGAGAGATGAAGATGGGCATCTGTAACAGTAAGGGCAAACAGCCAGACAGCGGATTCGCGCCGGCTTCCTTGTAAAGCTTGCTCATCTCCAGTTGTAAAGTGCGGGGATCATCCTTGTATTTCTTTTGCAGAAACTGCATCTGAGGCTGTATCTTCTGCATCTTGAATGAAGCCTGCATGCTCTTGTGGGTCAAGGGATGAAGTACTACCTTCAATACCAAAGCGAGGATGATCAACACCACGCCATAGTTTCTGATGTAGCCATGAAGCCAACTCAGGAAAATGGCGATGATGTTTGTAAGCCAACGCAACCAATTCGCACCCCGCTCCGCGATATTTTCCATTTGCTTGCCGTAGCCTCCCAGAATACTGGGATCTGCAGGACCCGCATATAGCACAAAGCCCTGCTGCCAAGTAGCTTTGGCAATTTCCTGGTAACTATCCAAGGCAAACCCGGGATTCCCGGTTTCGGGATTCACATTTGCGGAAAAGCTCTTGCTGAGCGCGGGTTCGCTTTCTTTGAGCGCTAAGGTGAAATATTTGCTGCGCGAAGCTGCCCACCCGAAGCTGCCGAAGCTTCCTTGGGGTGAACTTTTGCGCATCTTGGAAAGCGGAACCTTCAAAATCTCGTTATCTGCATAAAGCATAAAACGATAGTCTTGAGCTTTGCTCTTGGTGTTCTTCTCGCTATCGGCGATGCCAGCCGTAAGCTCAAAGCGCATTCCATTCACGCTTCCCATGTTCTGGATTTCAGCTTGGGTGTGGATGCCATAAGCATCATCCAAGCTGTAAGTTCTCTGGATCAACGCACCGCCATCCCCTTCCAAAATGAAGCGAACAGTTTTGCCTAAACTATCCGTTTGGGCTACAAAGAGATGATCTCCCAGATTCTGGGACTTCCCCATGCTGTAGATGCTGGAACCCAATATGGATGTGCCTTCAGGAATAAGATTTACTTGAACACCCGCGCCAAACTCGAATTCTTTGAGCCGGATGGCTTTGATCACTGCGCCACGATTACTAAGTTCTACTCTCAGCTTGTTGTTTTCCAGAACTACTATTTCTTCGCTGGCGGCTGTTGCGAAAAGGCTATCCACTACCACCGGACTGGTAATGGTTGAATCCGGAGTGGATGCAGTCTCCGGCGGGGTGGCTACTTCTTCGCTCAAAGCTGCCTGAGCTGCGCTTTGTCTTTGGGGTTTCCAGACAAATTGGTCGAATACCAAGTATAAAACCAACATGAGTAATAGGGCGGTAAGGGTACGTTTATCCAAGATAATCTCCTTATGGCAAGGGGTCGTAGCCACCCTTGCAGAATGGATTGCAGCGCAAAATACGCCATATACTCAGATACAATGCTCTAAGCAAGGAGTAGCGCTGAAAAGCCTGCAATGCGTAGGTGGAACAACTGGGGCTGAAACGGCAGGATTTTGGTAAAACCGGAGAAATGGTCATCTGGTAAAAGCGAATCACAAGGATCATGCCCAAGGCTGGAATACTGATAATCTTCCGGGTCAGACCATGCATTTTACCAATTCTCCAAGATGCTCGCAGAGTTCCTGCCAGGAAAGTCCCGCGGCCCCGCGTCTGGCGATGATGTTCATCTTCTTAGAGCGAGGCAAAGCTTGCTGATGTTCCCGAAACCAAGCTCGCATTCGGCGTTTGAGCCGGTTTCGGGATACCGAGTTCGATACTTTTTTGCTGATTGTTATGCCTAATGCGGGACCCGAATCGTCCGGTAACATCGGCACATAGAAAAATTGGGTCCGAATCGCTTTTTCCGCGCGGGAAAACTCCATGTACTCTTGATGAGCCTTGATCCAGCGGATCATTGTTTATACGCAGAGAGTCTTTCTCCCTTTGGCTCTGCGGCGGGCAAGAACCTTGCGACCATTCTTGGTTGCCATGCGGCTGCGAAAGCCATGTGTGTTCTTGCGGGATCTGTTTGAGGGCTGATAAGTCCTTTTCATTTATCGGTTCTCCTTTGTTTAACATAAATTCTTCTTCAGATAGTCAGATTTTTGGATGGGCTTATTCAGTCAAGTGTTTTCATACGAAAATGGGCGAAAGCACGAACTTTCGCCCAATCGATTAAACAGCATCCTACAGATGCGCGTTCAACTTCTCCATGATCTTGCCTTTCTGAACCAATCCTACCAACTGGTCGCTTACCACTCCACCTTTGAAAATCAGTAGCGTGGGGATGGACATGATCGAGTATTTGCTGGCAATTTCAGGACTCTCGTCGATGTTTACCTTACAAATCTTGACCTTGCCATCTACTTCGTCGGCAAGCTTCTGTATGATAGGCAATAGGGCTTTACAGGGACCGCACCACGGCGCCCAGAAATCCACCAGTACCGGGATTTCGGATTTCAGGACTTCTGCCTCGAAGGTATCGGTCTTTACTTCTACAATAGCCATAGTGCTTACTCTACGATAGCCAGAATATCACTCTTGGAGAGGATGAGGTATTTTACTCCTTCAAGCTCAATCTCGGTGCCGGCATATTTTCCATAGAGAACCTTGTCGCCAACTTTCACGATCTTTTGAAGATCTTCATCGGTTCCAACGGCTACGATCTCAGCGATCTGGGGCTTTTCCTTGGCTGTATCCGGGATGATGATCCCGCCAATCTTCTTCTCTTCTGCAGCTGTGGCAATCTTCACCACAACATGGTCTTCAATAGGTCTCAGTTTCATATTAACCTCCATTATTCTTACGTATGATTCATAGTTTTAATATAGCCAGAATCGTATTCTTAGCAAACACTTTTTTTGAGTGCTAACTTTTTGTCAAGTCCAAAGAGACACTAAATTCGCATTAGTCTTTCATTTGGTTTTTTCTCCAAAAAGAATTGTAGATCTTAATCACTCTGTATTCGAGGAAGCCGCTGAAAAAATTGCAAAAATCTTGACAATCTATATCAGGTACAATATTGTGAGTCCGGACGCAGAAACAAGAATACGCTTCCTGATATGTCTCAGCGCCACCACATTTAAGCTTGCTTAAGGAGGCACGGTTTGGCACGGTGAATGCGTTTCAATAACATCTGCATAAAAAAGGAACTCTGATGAATCTAAAACTATTAACTGGATTATTACTTTTGATCTTAGCGCTGGGATCCTGTTTGTATACTGATATGGGTTACACTTTTGATATGTTCGGTGAGGTAGATGCGGAGGGAACTTGGAGGATAACCGATCCTAACCCGCTTTATCACAGTGATATCTATATTCAAGATGATTTGGCAATCCGCTGTGTTGAATCTCTTAAAAGGGGCAATCCCAGCCAGGACATCTGGTGGCAGATCACTCCGGATAGTTTGGTGATCAGAGCGGGTGATTTTGTGGCAGTTGATACCCTGGCGCAGAAGATCTATTTTTGTGCCAATAAGGATCTTTACAGTTGCGATTATGATGGGCAACACTTGGTGAACCACACCCCGGATGCGGAAAGAATCTTCCTGAAACCGGTATTGTGTGAGGATAATCGGCATATAAGCCTGCTAAGTATTACTTATGTGAATTATGGGGGAAGCTTGAATCTCCTGGATCTTGAAACCGGCGAAATCGAGTACCTGGAGCTAAACGAAGCGGCTACTTGGGGTAGATACGACTGTCAGCGGGATCGATTCTTTTATATTTCTAAATTTGGGAGGCTGTGTAGCGTCGCCAGAGATGGAAGCGATCGCATTGTCCATTTTTCTGGCTTTTTGGACCAGGCATCTTACTGTAGCAGTTTTGATGGCAGATATTTAGGCATATGGGTATGGGGATATATGTATGGCATTGTGTACGATTGCCTTACGGATGAAATCCTTCAGATCGATGATGTGAACTACATGGCAATAAATCCTCTCAAAGCGGAGCTTACCTACACCCATGATGAGGGTGATTGGGCTGTTTTGCGCAGAAGAGATTTGATCTCGGGAGAGCAAATTGTTATTCACAACGGTGGATTGTCCGGCGATGATTATATAAGTGCTTATCCTTATTTTTTATATAGACTGGATGGAAAGAAGCTCGTGTTCAAAGCTTCCCGCCATACTATAGTGCAGGAAGGGCCCTATGGCAAGAGAATCGCTGGGGCTACCTTTTGATATAAACTGAACAATTCGGAACTAAATGCCATAAATCTGGAAGGAGAAAGGATGAAAAAAATTGTAATTTTTGCTGTTTAGCGTGATTGTTTCACTGCTTTATAGCACCGCGCCAGAACTTAATCCCCTATTAGTGCAGAAAACTGCCGAGTACATAAACTCCATCTGCATGCAAAACCTGACAATTTTGGAGGATATAGCCAAAAGTTCCGAAGCCAGGGCAGGAAATTGGCAGGGCATCAAGAAACAAATTCAGGATGCGCCGGATCGCATTCCTGGCGTTTGGTTTTACGTGCTTGAAGATGGCAACTACTATAGCCTCCAGAGAGATTTTACAAATCTGAACCTGAAGAACCGGGAATATTTTGAGCCTTTGTTTGCCGGGCAAACGATTATGGGGCATCCTGTTTACAGCCGTTCCACGGGGAAAAAATCTGCTGTGATGGCAGTGCCGATCATGGTAGAGGGCAAAGTAAAGGGAGCAATGGGGCTTTCTATTTATCTGGACGATTTTCACCATCAGATCAGCGAAAAATCGCAACCGGGCGAAGATTTTACATGGTTTGTGCTAGATTCTAAAGGGCTTACCATGCTGGATATGGATGCAGATTTCATTTTCATGAATACCTTTGAAGACGCACCGGAATCGATGCAATACAGCATCCGGGAAGCGCTGAAAATAGACCGTGGTCCCATTGAATACGATCTGGGCGAAGTGCAACATAAAGGCTTTTTCCACAAAATTCCGGATATGGATTGGTGGCTGATCATGGCGCGTAAATCCGCCCACGAAAACACGCAAACTCGCCTGGAGATTTCGCTTGGAAGCCTCGTTCCTGAATTGCAAAAGAGTATGGAAGAGATCGCCCAAAACGCCCTGGCAGCAACAAAAGCAAAAATCGACTGGGCTATAGAGACGTCCACCCGGGATGTAATGCAAGCCCTGATCCGGGAAAACCCCCTGGTTGTGGACGTGGCTTTTATCGACACCAAGGGCATAATGCGCTATATTGAGCCCCGAACTGATTATCGGACAAATAGTTAAAAAGACAGTGGTTCCTGAGAATGTGGAACTTGTGGTAATGGAGCCGGCAGGAAGGTTGCTGTTTGATGATGATACCAAGGAAATCGGCAGGTTACTTTTCGAAGACCCCCTTTACAGCGAGTATGAGAGCCTGCTGAAATTGGGCAGAGCAATGCAGCAAAACCGGAGCGGAAAGGGAGACTATATCTTTGAGAGCCGTGGGGGAGAGCAAAAGACTCTAAAAACAGCAAGTTGGGATAGTATAGAGATTTTTGGTACGCAGTGGAGAGTATTGGTGGCAAAAGCAAATCCTTAAACTCACTCAAATACCAGAGCCCAATATTTAAATGTAGGTGCGGCATTTAGCCGCACTTTTTATTGTATGTGCGGAATTTAGTAGCACATTTTTAACAACCAGTGTCCAAATGTCGCTTCCACATTAGCTGCGGCAGGATGTCTACCCCGGGCTAGATCATTTTCAATGCATTGTTTCCGTAAATAAATTTGGCAATAGCAAAAAAGATCAAAACAATTATCTTGACGGATCCTTGAGCATCTCATACAGCAAATATTATCAAAAATGAGAAGGAACAAAGAATGCTCAAACGTCCGGAATTGAACAAAGCTATCCGCTTTATCGAGACAAGGCTGAAGTCCAAACTGATATTGGAAGACATTGCAGACCAGGCAAATTTATCTCCGTGGCACTTTCACCGCGTTTTCCTGACTTCCACGGGGATCACGGTGGGAGAGTATATCAGGCGTCGCAGAGTAAGCGAAGCCGCCAAGGAGTTGGTATTTACCCAGAAGCCGATCAAACAACTGGCATGCGAGTATCAGTACGAATCCCAAGCCGCCTTTACCCGGTCTTTCTCTGGCATCTATGGCATCAGTCCCGGGAAGCTTAGACGCCAAGTAGGCCCGCTTCAGTTCTATCACGCCATCCAACATATCAAAAAAGGAGAACAAATGCAAACACCACGTTTCGAACACAAGAACAAATTCCGCGTAGTAGGCATCACTTGCGAAAATACGATGAAGAGCAACAACATCCCCCAGTTATGGTCCGAATTCAACGAACGGATCTGCCCAATGATGGATCGTGCCTTGTCTCGAGCAGCTTATGGCATCTGTTATTACACAGATATGGCAGAAATGAACGAAGATACTCCCTTCACATATCTTGCGGGATTGGAGTATCCTCTGGATGAAGAGTGCCCCGCAGGTTTCACCAGCCGCACTATCCCGGAAGCGGAGTATGCGGTATTTGAACACAAGGGATCTTTGGATACTCTGAACGATACCTACAACGAAATCTACAACGAATGGCTGCCCCAAAGTGGTTATGAACGCAAGGTGGCAGACGACTTCGAACTCTATGATGAGCGTTTCAATTTCGGAGCACCTGATTCCGTAATGGAGATCTGGGTGCAAATTGTCCGCAAGTAACGGACTTTTTCTACAAGCCGAGGTTCTTCGGGACTTCGGCTTTCTTTTTTATCGTTGTTGATCTACAAGGATTACATTGCCATCCGGATCCCTAATCGAGAAGCTCGCAGGACCGGTGGGATTCTCGGAATCCATGGTTATCGGAGCCAAGCCTTGCTCCTCCAGCCACTGTTTGAGGACCCGGATATCGTCAAACTCCTCTAGATTATTTGCGTGTTGATCCCATCCAGGATTGAACGTGAGCAAATTACCATCAAACATCCCCTGAAACAGCCCTATCACTGTATCGCCACTCATCAGGATAAGCCAGTTCTGGCTGATATCCCCACCTGTAACGCGAAATCCCAGCTTCTCATAGAAATCCCAAGACTTCTGGATATCCTTGACGCTTAAGCTGATTGAAAAAGCTCCCAAACGCATATTATCTCCTTCAATTACTAGTCCCTCCAAGTTATTGAATCTGCGCAATTCTGTAAAGATAAATGTTAGCGGGATCTGCCGAAAGACCCCGATGGTGATCTTCATTTTGGATGGGCGGAGCACAGCCTCGGAATAAGCGATGTGCGGAAATCCCCACAATATCTTTGGATTTTAGTAAAAAAGTTCTTGACTATTTTTTTGATTCGGTAAGCTCGTCCCAAGCTATCCATCTTATTTTTCTTCAGATTGTTATAGCCAGCTTTCAGTACCCATGATTAAGCGTATAATTTAGGAGAACCTGGAAATATGATAAAAAATGTTCAGATCGTATCCAAACATTCACAGGTCAAAGAACTTTCGAACGACCTCAAGTTCGAGATGCTACGTCAGCTCATCAGCTCTGCAGCCACATGTCAGCAGCTCGCCACTGTGATGGGAGTTAGCAAACAGAAAATCCACTACAATCTTAATCAACTGATAGAGGAAGGGATGATCCGGATTGCCGACGAAATCGCAGACAACGGAAAAGAGATCTATTACCGGGCTACTGCCAAGAACTACGTGTTGGATTTTGCTTTGGGCAAGCATCTGGGCGAGGGAACGATCAACGGCAGAAGCGTGATCCAGAACATTCTGGAAAGCGAGTACAAGCTGCCCCTATCCCACATCGCATCCCGCGTGATCAAGGATTCTTTGAAGCTGAAAGCCCGGCAAAAAATGATCATCGTTACCGGTAAATTCAATTTCCCTTTGGTGGAGAAGATCCTCGCCGAAGCCGGAAGGCTGAACATTCGCACTTCACTTATCTACCAAGATGAAGAGATGATCCGCACCAAATACGAGGATTACTCCCTGGCTGCCTTCAATGCGGATTATGAGAATTTCAACCGCTTGCTCCGCAGCCACGATGCATATTTGAATCTGAACGGCGAGACACGCCATATCCAATTGAAAGATCCGGACAAAGTCAAACTGCGTCAGAACCACTTTTATAAAAGCTCGCAGATTATTGGCCAGAAGGGTATCCGGGTAGCGATGATGCCGGGTCTTTTGAACGACACCCTTTCCGAAAAAGCCATTGAGAGTGAGCTACAATTTTGGAAAGCCTTGGATATCGACTACGACAGACTCGGCAAGGAAACCATCAGTATATGCGAGGAGTATTCCCGCGCGCAAAGCTTGGAGATCGGTGGCGAAAACTCGTTGAGGTTTGCCGTGCAAAGGATCTGGGCTGAAACCGGTTCCTTTGTAAAGAGCGAATTCCAATCGCCAGTGATTAACTACCCCGGCGGAGAAATCCTGATGGTGCCTGCGCCTTTCACCATGAATGGCAAGATCAAAGGCGATGTAGCATATGTTTTTGGCGAAAGAATCGATGAACCGGAGCTTGAGGTAGTCAACAATGAAATCCGCAAATTCTCTGCTAAAACCAACCAGCATCTCATATCAAAGGTCACGGTAGAAAGCGGGATCGACGGCAGAAAAGTAGCGCTGGTCTGTCTGGGTACCAACCCCAATATCTCATTGGGCAATATCGACCATAGCTATCGTCAGAAAACCCGTGGATTGCTCTCCCTTTATTGGGGGGACAACCGCGCCTTAGGTGGCAATGTGGCAGGCACAACCGAGTGGTCCATGCACATCGAAAAACCCCAAATCATAATAAAGTAACGAGGTATAAAATGAAACCCATATTACTCACGATCTTACTGATGCTTACCTCCGTCGCGCTACTGGCACAGTGGCATATCGAAGAAGGATTTGAAGGCATTACCACACTGCCCGCGGGCTGGACATTTGTGGATGACGGTGATGGCAATACCTGGCGCAACCTCCAGCATGCCAACGCTCATAGCGGTTCCCGGGCTGCTTTTGCTGAAAACTTCCTGCCAAACCAGAACGCTGATTGGTTGATTACGCCCCAGATCAGTGTTAATGTGGGGGATATCTTGGAGTTTTACACTCGCGCCTGGTATGGCACCGAAAATCTGAAAGTATATGTATCCACTACTACTCCCGAACCAGGTTCTTTCACTACGCAGATCCTGAACCTCCAAAACCTGAACAACACCTATCGGCAAGAAAGCTTCTCCCTGAATGCCTACGCAGGCATGAACATCTACATCGGCTTCTTCTGGCAATGCACCACTTACGGTATTTTATTGGACGACGTCCACATCGGCCAGGAAATAGCGATTAATCCGGAGCTCAACCTGCCCGAATCCATCAGTTTCTTTGCCAGCGATACCTTTAGTATGGATTTCTCGCCTTACATCGTGGCGTCCGACATCAGTTATACCTCCATCTCAGCGGAGCCCAGCCAGAATGTATCTGTGCAAATAGATGGCTTTGTAGTTAGTTTCAGCGCTACCGATTTTACAGGAGAAGAAGAGATATACTTCACTTTGGACGACGCCTACACTGGCTTGTTTGCGCTGGATACGCTTCTTGTTAACGTGCTGGAAGACCCCGCGGTAGATCTTTATATTGCCGCAGTAGATTCTCCCAGACCCACAGAATACCTGAATATTCCCATCACGATCGATTTCAGCGTGGGAAACTCCGGATATACATCGTTCAACGATTACGTAACAGTGGAATTGGAAGTATATGATACGGCAAACACCCTTTTACACAGCGATTTTGTAAGCCAACAACTGGAGCTTGCCGCGGATGGTTTTGCCAGCTTGAGCCTCCCCAACAGCTTTACTCCCACCACAGAAGAGCAATTGCGCTTTGTGTTCGAGATTACCACTCTGGATTCGAATCTTGAAAACAACGTTCATACCCACCTATCAACGATTATCTATCGCTATACAACCGGGGGACCGGACGATTTTGGCTATCGCTATTTGGATAGCAACGACCCTCTGGGTCCTGCCTACGAATGGCTGGATATCAGTGAAACAGGAGAATCCAGCATAATGTATGGCGTGGACAGTTTCTCCGGCGACGACAACTTCAGTGAAGCCATTCCCTTGGGATTCAGCTTCCCATTCTATGGCAACAACTATAGCACTGCCTACATCGATATCAACGGTGAGATCCTACTGGCGCCAAACACCTGGCAGACAGATTATCCGGCAGATGGCTGGGACAACGATGGCAATATGTTCAACTATATGTACCCCATCCCCGGATACGCCCAGATGCCTGCCTTGATCGCTGTTTATTGGGACGATCTGGAAGCTGACTTTGGCACGGGGGATGTATTTTTCCAGAGTTTTGGCACCGCGCCAAACCGCTACATTATAGTGCAATGGAACGATATCCGTTTCCGTAGCGGAAGCAACCCTCAGGATCTATTGAAGTTCCAAGTGATCCTGCACGAAAATGGAAACATCAAAATGCAGTACCACACTGTGGCTACAGGTC
The DNA here is from genome assembly GCA_018433885.1 of Candidatus Cloacimonadota bacterium. Lineage (GTDB taxonomy): Bacteria > Cloacimonadota > Cloacimonadia > Cloacimonadales > Cloacimonadaceae > UBA5456. The sequence goes on along the minus strand of JAHDQK010000053.1, from coordinate 24,545 downwards.
AGACGGGATCCAGCATCCCCCACGATTTTGGTGCCAGCGCCACCGTCGGCATCCAGAATCAAGCGGCGAACGTAGGGCTACCCTACCTCAGGGAAATCGTTCAGAACAATACCTATATGGGAGTAGTGCCTGCCGGAAACATGCTTCATGATGAATTGGCAATCATGTTCTATTTCGGAGAAGACGAACAAGCGCCGATTATCACTCACAAAGCCAAGGGAAACACCTTCTCTACAGACCAGGAGCTTGTGGCAACCATCATCGATATGTCCACCCCCATTTCCGCAACCCTGCATTACAACAGCGGGAGCGGTTGGGAGCAGATGAACCACGATTTGATCATGGGCAACGACTATTACTTCAACCTGCAAAACTTGCCCCTGGGTTCCACAGTTTCCTACTATTTCTCCGCTACTGATTCCGAAGGGAATAGTGCCTCGCTACCGGAACAAGCTCCCACGGAAGTATATAGCTTCAAAGTGCTCCCCACGGATGGCGCTCAAGTTCTGATCGCCTATAGTGGTACTCAGGATTACACCCGCATCCAGCTTCCCATCTACGAGAACCTGCTAAGTCAACAACACATTGTGTACGACATCTATAACTGGGAAGAATACGAAAACTACAGCATCCCCACTTCCTATAAGGGAATCATTGCCTATGCCAATACTGGTACTGCCCACGCCGGAATGCAGTACTTTGCCACCCAGTTGACTCAATATCTGGATGCCGGAACAGAGTTGAACCCTAAAAATCTCTGGTTTGCATCCGATGGACTGGCTTCTTCCCAACATGCGCATCCGAATTCCAGCAACATTCGCCGCATGATGAGCGGATACTTCCGCACCTCATACGTGCCCATCGGTTTTGGTGGTGGCACAAATGGATTGGGTGGACCCAATAGCTACAGCTACGAGAACGGCACTATTCTAGCGCTACCCGGTACCCCGGTGGGGACAGTAAACATGGAGTATCCCGTTTATGCCAACAGCCCGGATTGCATATTCCCCAACGATGCTGCCGGAGATCCTTACTACGACACAGTTCCCTATCCCGAAATCGGTGCGAATTACATCTACGCTTTTGAAGGTGGCCCCATCGGTGGTCAGGCATATATGTATCACGGAGTTGCCGCCACTACCGTCGAAACTCCATCCTACCGCACATTGTATTTCAGCTTCGATTTCTCTCAGCTTACGAACCCCGCTCATCGCGCGGAATGGATAGACGACCTCTTGGAATGGTGGGAGATAGGCCCCGTGAGCAACGAAGACCCCTCCACCCCTGCGCCGATCAGCGGGATCACAAATGTGTATCCCAATCCCTTCAATCCCAGCACCACAGTTTCCTACACCCTGTCCAAGGCTGCCCCCGTGAAGATCGAGATTTTCAACATCAAGGGGCAAATAGTAAAAGAACTCATCAATGAAGAAAAATCTGCGGGAATGCACACCGTGGCTTGGGATGGCACCGACAAACACAACAGCGGAGTAGCAAGTGGAGTTTACTACATCCGTTTCTCTGCGCCGGAACATAGCCAAACCCGAAAGATCACCATGATTAAGTAAAGGGGAATCTCATGAAAAAAAACATTATCCTGTTAATAGGCTTGATTATCGGCCTATCCTCTCTCTTTGCCGGAGATTACATCATCGGCACAGACGACGACACTCAAAACAAAGTACCGATGTATGGTTACGCAAATTATGGCTGGAGTAAGTTCTTCTACAAGAACGATGAATTGATGGCGGCTGGGTTTAACTCACCCCAAACCATTGAAAGAATAGCCTTTTATGTAACCAACGAAAAAACCGATTATGTAACCACCGACCAGCGGGTATATATGGGTGTTTTCTACGATGCCCAATATCCCAACGCTTCCTACCAAAGCCCCAGTGGCCACACCCAGGTATTTTCCGGAACAGTTTCTTGGAACGGACCCGGATGGCAGGAGATCATCCTGGATACCCCCTACACTTTCGACCCCACCAGTTTCTGGCATCTGCAAATATTGTGGGAAGATCGCGACGGAGTTCGGCTGGGGGGACCTCCCAGTTTCCAAACCACCAGTACTTCCTTCTATAGCGCTGTGTACAAAAACGGAACTACCTGGTCAACCTCCAATGGCAGCCGTTCCCGGGATTATCGACCCAATATCTGGCTGATGACTGCTCCCGATGCCCCACCGCCTCCCGCGACAGCTACGCTGCCCATCAACGCGGCACAGGATGTATCCATCGAAACCACTCTGCGTTGGGAACACAACGGCGGAATGCCGAATAGTTACATGCTCTGGGTGGGCACAGACAACCCTCCCTCAAACATCATCAATGGCGAAAGCGTGAGTAATCCCAGATACACTCTGCCTGAGAGGCTTGAATACGATACAGAGTATTTCTGGAGAGTGATTCCCATAAACGACATCGCCTCTGCCATGAACTGCCCAATCTGGAGCTTCCGCACCGAACCGGATCCCTCCATTGTGGATTTCCCCTATCTGGAAACCTTCGATGGCAGCACCTTCCCTCCTGATGGATGGACGCACCATACCGGCGCTTTAAGCGATCCCATCACTTTGGGAGGTACCAACAGCAGTCAGTGGAGTCAGGACGACTGGCTAAACTACTCCGGTCCGGATAAAGCCGCCAGAATAAGCATCTGGGGCAACATGAAGGGATTTCTGATATCTCCCCTCTTTAAAGTAACAGAAGAGAACTATGTTATGAAAATTGATGCTGCGATCCTGAGATATGGCCAGACTCCGGAAGGAAACCCACCCAACTATAGTGCCACAGACGACCAATTTGCCATTCTGATCGGCGACGGCTACACGTGGTCTGTAGCAGACGTAGTAAGAGATTACAACAATCTGGGTTCGGAATATGTGTTGAACGATATCCCCATGACGGGAGAGACAATCACGATCTCTCTGGCTGGTCATACCGGCCACCTGAGAGTGGCATTCTTCGCTGGATCCGAGATCAGCAACGATGATAACGACTATATGCTGAATAACTTCTGGATCGGGGATGCGAACTACAGCTATCCGATGCCAATAGTCGAGATAGCCGAAAACGAAAGCACCGGAAGCCCGGTGATCTCCTGGAATCCCGTACCCTTCGCCCGTAAATATAACATATACAAAACTAACGATCCCAATCAGGAATTCAACCTGATCAAGAGTATCAGCGGGACCAGCTACAGCCCTGATCCCACCGAAGACAAAGCCTTCTTCAAAATCACGGCAGAGTAAACGAGCTCTGAAAACCATCTAACGTAGAAATCTGTTATCGCACATTACGAGGTGCCCACCCGGGTGCCTCGTACTTTATTTACCAAGTTTTAGCCTCGTTTTTACCTTCCTCCCAGATCCGCGCTGAGTAGCAACTATCACAAATGGGATTCCCGGGATATGTTATCCCACTTCTAACGACATACCTCAGATGTAATTCCTCTTGACCTAAAATTGACCAGACAGAAAGCTGGTATCAAAGAAAATTTCGAGGAGAATAACCATGCTTTCGATCAATGAATATTTTGAAGGAAAAGTAAAATCCATCGCGCTTAGCAACACCCTGGGCAAATCCACCGTGGGCGTTATGGACATCGGAGAATATGAGTTTGGCACCAGCACCGTGGAATATATGACCGTTATTTCGGGAACCCTCATCGTCAAACTTCCCGGAGCTGCTGATTGGAGAAGCTATGGTCCAAACGAGACTTTCATCGTGGCAGCCAATGAAAAGTTCCAACTGAAAGTAAAAGAGCAAACTGCCTATCTTTGTCGCTATGAATAGATAGTTGGGGCATCCTTTCCTTTGAACCGGAGTTTATACTCCGGTTTTTTTTGTGCCATGAGAAACCGGTTATCTTCCACGAGCTATTCATAGAAGGCAGAAGTACCCTCGGAATATGTGCGCTTTGCCGGTGCTTTCTCAGCTCTCCCCCATTAGCGCAGGCGGTCGCATAGTTGTCTTCATGCCGTTTTGATGCAGTGCTACTGCTTGGAAACGGCGTGGATACTTTCCGGCAACTCGAAACAGCATTGAGGTAGGCTTGCCCACCCCTCAATACCTAGGTAACGGAAATGGTTATGGAGCTAGCCTTCACGAAGTGCCTTCAGCAACGCTGCCAATGTCTCGTCCGGGTTTTCCACACTCACCACACGTTTGTCGCCGTTATCGAAGGTGATCACTATCTCCCCAAGGGCTTTGGTGAGTTCACGGATTTTAGAGATCACGATGTAGCTTTTGCCCAGATGCTCGTCTTTATATTCGAATATCTTCATATCGTTTGTCAGTAGCGTTTTAGGTTACAGCCTTGGCTAAATGCTTCGCCGGGGCGCAGATACTCCGCCAGGTCGGGGTCGAACTCGATCAAGGTATAGTCCGGATCATCATATCCGCTGAAGTATTGATCGAAGAAATAGCAGCGCTCGGAGGCTTCAGCCTTGAGCGCTGCATTATTTACAATGGAAGCCATGCCACGCAGCCGAATATAGCCAGTGTGCCCCTCTTCCGTGAGTGGGATGCATACTTCCACATGTTTGTTGTTTTGGATCTGCTGAACCTTGGAATCTCCCGTAAAGGTGGCAAAGAAATAGCGTTCATTGTGGATGAAGAGAACGATGGGGCGTACTCTTGCATGGTTTTTATCGCAGGTTGCCAAATACACATATTGGTTTTGGCGAATCCATGCCATAATCTCTTGTTGTAGGGCAGATTCGTTGTTTTTTGCCATGATTCATCCTTTATTTGGGGAAGGAAACTCCGGTGATGAAGGCTTGGTTCTCTTCCAGGGGATTGTCTCTGCTGTCTTTCTTCAGGTTTTCGATGGTATGCACTACGTCCATGCCTTTGGTTACCTTGCCGAACACGGTGTGTTTTCCATTCAACCACGGGGTACCGTCTTTTTTAGTGACGATGAAGAATTGGCTGCCGTTGGTGTTTGGTCCACTGTTTGCCATCGCGATATTACCGTACATTACGGGAGCTTTCAGAACTTTGGTGAAGAGCTTGCCTTCATGGCCCGCGCGGGTAAGATAGTATTCCACAGGGTTCTTTTTGAGTGGTTCAAAGCTCTGAGTTGTCTGGCATTCTTTTACCACGGCATTGATGTCAGGATTGGGAGTACGGTTGTGTTGCATATGAGGAACGATCACTTTGCTCCAGACAGTTTCTGCCTGTTCATCTGTGCTGATGGATCCGGAAAGTTCTTCGCCATCGCCATAGGTTTCGTCTTCAAACATATAGCCGGGCCCGCCCTGACCATCGTTCATCCTGTTGTCGTCTTTGGTATTGGGATCTCCACCCTGGATCATGAAATCTGGGATTACACGGTGGAAATAGGTCTGGTTGTAGAAGCCTTCGGAAGAGAGTTTCACGAAGTTATCCACTGTTTTGGGGGCAAGATCGGGCCATAGCTCCAATTCTATATCGCCATATGTAGTTGTTATTATAGTTTTTACTGTGTTCATCGGGGTTTCTTTCACTGGTGCCTCCTTGGCAGGTGTAGTTTGAGTTCTGTTTTGGGTGTAGAGCATAGTAAGCCCCAAAATCAGAATCGCAGGGATCAGGATCAGCGGAAGGTAGTTCTTCTTGAAGGTCATGCGGTGTCTCCTTTATACTTATTATAATGCTGTATCCGGATTTCTCCGGAGATAATTTCCACAAAGCTATGATGCGATATCCAATCTCCACAATTGGCATAAAATCCGTTCTGGATTGGCACCAATTCCGGGTAGTGGCTGTGTCCCATCACTACAATATCTGCTTTACCTTGTTTGATCTGGCTTTCCGCGAAGCTCATCAGTCCGCTGTTTTTCCTGCGGCGCAGAGGCGGGGGATCTTTGCGGGCACGGCTACTGCGGGATAATTTGCTACCCAGCCCCAAGGCAAGATCCGGGTGCAATAAACCAAACATCCGTTTCATCAGTGGAATGCGTATGAACCGGCGGAAGATCTGATATCTCAGATCATTCACTGTATGTGTATCGCCGTGGCAGACAAGGATTTTCCATCCATCGGCAGTGATCCTGAAACATTCGTCCTTAAGTTCTATCTTCAGGTATTCGGGCAGAAAATCGCCAAACCAAAAATCGTGATTGCCACTGATGTGAACAATGCGGCAAGAGCTTTGGGATATCTCGTAGAGCTTTACCAAAAGCGGGAAATACTGTTTTATTATCGTAAAATTCCAATCGAACCACAGATCGAAGATATCTCCTGCTAAAATCAAGAGGTCGTATTTCCCCTTGATGCTTTCCAGAAATTCCAGGATTATCGTGCTGTTTTCGATATCCTCCGCGTTTGGTTTGGAATATTTGAAATGTAGATCCGAGATGATGCAGATTCTCATTTTCTTGCCATGACATAGTGTACGATGTTCAGTCCGAAAGATAGAGCTATCTCCCGCAGTTCCTGAGGATTGCCATGAGTATCCGGATCCGCCCAGCCATCACTGATATTGGTTTCGTAGGTATAGAGCATCATCATGCGGCCGGAATCGTCGAACATGGCAAATGCTTGAGGTGTTTTATCGTCATGCTCGTGAATTTTGGGAAGCCCGGCGTTGAAGTCGTAATAGGAGCTAAATAGTGGGTGGCTGGCATCCAGTTCGATAAGTTCCCGTTCCGGAAAGATGCGCTTGATCTCCCGGCGAAAACTCTCATCCATCCCATAATCGTCGTCCGCGTAGAGAAATCCACCGCGCAACATCCAGGTTCTTAAGTTTGTTATCTCCGAATCCGAAAACCGGATGTTTCCGTGTCCCGTAACATATATAAAGGGGAAATCAAAGAGCCGGGAATCCGAAGCTTTTACCACGCTTTGATCGGTGGGGATGGCAGCGCCAAGTACCTGATTTACGTATTTTGCCAAGTTGGGCAACACTTCGGGATCATTGTACCAATCCCCTCCCCCATCATACTGCAAGCGCGCAAAACCGGTTCTCATCGTGCTTTCCACCACGGCACACAAACTTCCCAAAGTAAGTAGTGCCAGGGCAAAGATCACAGATACACGGTGCTTCATGTTCCAACATCCTCAGTTTGCGATCTTCAGACCAATGCAGATGAGCCCATCGTCAACGATCGCATAGAAGCAATTTGCATAGTTGTCGTATGCAGATAAGCTGTAGATTTGTTCTTTGAAAGTGATGGTGGAGAGGTTTTCGCCCCGCTGCGCGTCCAGGATAGTGATGATCCTGGCAGAGGGTACCACGGTAACGGATTTATCCAGCCTGGGATCCTCTTCGGGACTTATCCGGTTAGGTTCCAGAAAACCAATATCCGTGATCGGACTACTAACTTCTTGTTGCCATATCTGATTTCCATCCTCCCGATAACCGTATGCCTGGTTGTCCTCCAAGCACACCATTAGTGTGTTATCACCAAAAAAGAGGGAATTGATCCGATTTTCGAAGGACTTCTTCCAAAGCAGTTCACGGTTCCGTTTCTCAAAAGCGATCAAGTTGTTTTCGGACGCCAAAAAAATGGTATCTACGCTGAAAACAGGCGCGCTGGTGACCTGATATGGCAGGGTCGCACTCCATAGGATGTCCAGTTCAATATTGCGCGCGGGCAGACTCACGATCCGTTCCAGATATTTCAACAGGTTTTGAGTATCTACGGCAATTGTATTGGGGATCTGATCCAGCCGCAGACTTGCATTCCGCTTCACATTGATCCGGGTGCGGTGTAAAAGCTGATCCAGAAAGCGGTTGCCAAAGATCATATAGATAGTTGCCAAAAGAGTTACTAAAATGATGATTCCCGTGCTGATCTGCAAGCGATTCAGCTTGCGGCGCCGGGGGTGGATCAACCGGGATCGCCCATCAATGATCAACCACAGGGGATTGGGGAAATTGGCAAAGGATTCCACATAGTGGTCCAAACTTGCCAGATCATGATATGTTTCAAATACCTTCGCGCAGAGATTTCCGCTTAACGCCAAGAAACGTTGGTTCTCACCGATGAAGACGCGGTTTACTTTTACTGTAATGTCCCGATCCGCAAAACCAAGAAGATTAAGCTTTTCCAAGGTTTGCATCTGGTAATGCCGATAATCCGCACCTATTGGACGTAGCTTCTTGGAATCCATAATGCCACAAAAGATTCTACCAAATTGGGCGAAGAATAGCTCGTGATCATAGATCATGCCCACAAATACGGAAAGTCCCTTTTCTGTGAGCTTGCTCCTACGCAGATTTGCGTGCATCTTCCAATGCAGCTCATTCATGAAGGTTTTCAACCACTTTTCCACATCAGCCCGGCTTATTGTGCTGGCGTCTGAATTTCGCATTGCCAGACGCAGTTCCGCGGAGATTTCCTGCAGAAACAGATCTTGTTCCGGATGCCACATCGCGATCATCCAGCCAAACCTGCCGTCCTGGCTTAGGTTCTTCTCCACAAAAGTGAAGGGAGGGTTGTCCTTCAAGCTTTGGATCGCGATCATCTCAACTCCACCATTTGATGAAGCTACGATAACTCACCCGCATCAAAGTGGGGATGTTCATCAGCATATTGGTATAAGAAGCGTTTGCCAGGGGGCACCAGCACTCTTTGTGATGGATGCTTTTACGATCCTTTCGGGCTTTAGCAGAATACCACACTTTGCGGAATTTGTAGCCGTTTTCCCGTAAATTGCCCAAGGATTTTGCTTTCACGCAACAGCTCCAGACTTCGCCATCCGGAGATATCTGGCAGGAAGCAAGCCCGGAGTAGCAAGGGATCACCTGCTTCTCATCCCGCATGATGGCCTTCACAAGGTTGTAATACTCGATGCGAAATGCCATGGTAATCTTGCTCATGCCTTTGTATTTCTCGTTCTTGATCCGATGGATCAAGTAATCTATAGCAGATTTGTATGCCACTTTGCCAGGAGTAATATCCAAGCCGATGGTATCCAGTTCCACTCTCTCTTCGGCAATCTCCGTGATGTAACTATCCGGATGCAAGCGTAGCAGCTCGTTGGCTACAGAGTAGAAGCTTTCCACATTGTAGCGGGAGATCACGGTATGGATGCCCACCTGCAAGTTACTCAGTTTCAGCGCCTTGAGTTTATTGAAGGTGGAAATTGCTTTTTTGTAGTTTCCCGGTACGTTGCGAATCTCATCGTGCTGACTCTCGATCCCATCGATGGAAACGTTGATGATGATCTGTGCTTTGGGGCAAGCGCGGGCGATGGATTCCACCTTTTCTACTATGGTGTTTACCAAAAGGCCGTTGGTGGGAATATTAATGATGCGGGGCCGGGAGATATTATAGATCGTGGTAACTACATCCACGATGTCGTTTCTTAGGAAGGGCTCTCCCCCGCTAAACGTGATCCAATATGGGCTTCTTCCCACGCTACGAAAGATCTTCGCATACTCCTCGGGACTCAAGTTGTTCGCTTTTTTCTTCCAGATCCTGCAGGTATTACAGCGGGAGTTGCAGGTATAAAGCAAACTCACCGTGTAGTTCATGGGCAGAATCCGCGGGAAGCCAAGCTGCTTTGCCAGCCAGTAGAAGATGATCCGTATCATTATTTGAAGCATGTATGTCCTTATCTTATCTTTTTGGTGCTGGTGGCAATCTCCCAAGCAAAAGGATTCTTGCCCCGCACAAAATAGTCCCAACTACCCAGCATCCGGCAGTACAATTCCAGCAGGATCGCCGGAATCAAGCGCCAGATGTCGCCGGGGCGTTCCCGAAGTTCTGCTTTAAGGATCTTGGTTAATACAGATTGATCCTGAGATACTACCTGATAGTGTTGCTTGCGGATCAGCCAAAGATGTCCGTTTTGAATGCGGCGACGCTGTTTGATGAAATCCTTCAGGCTTTCGGGACCTTTGTTGTGAATCACCGCTTCCGGGATATAGCGCAGCTTAAGCCCTTGTTGACGGATGATGGCTTCGATGCTCGCCTCGTCCACGGCGGATTCCCGGGGAATGCCGTCCATCACTTTGCGGAAGGCGATCATCTCACCCAGTTTTGGCGAAATCATCGCCATCCGGTGGTGCATTCTCCATAAAAGGTTCACGCAATATCCAATAAAGGTATCGTCTTTATTCACGGGAACTGGTTTACCGCCAGTTGCGCCAAGATCCTCATCTTCAAACGCGGAAACCAAACGCTCGATCGTGCCCCCTGCAGGAATCACGTCTCCGGATATTACCACCAATATCTGTTCCCGGGCTTGCTTCATAAACAGGTTTATCGCACTGGATTTACCTTCCCGCTTGGCTTGAGTAAACAAAGTCACAGCGTTATGTGTGATGGCGAAATTCCGAACACGATCGTCTGTGCGGTCTGTGCTGGCACTGGAAACCACAATGATCTCGCTGATTTCCACCACATCAAGGCGCTGAGTACTAAGCGCTTCCAGCAAGTGCAATATATTGGCTTCTTCGTTATGAGCAAAAACTCCGATGCTGCAGGGTATTTTCATTAGTTTAAGTGGGTAGTTGTCTTCCAGGCATGCTGTGGGGGATGCCTTTGTTGATGGCATCCAAAATACCGTTGATGAACTTTCCGGTGTGTTCACTACAGAATTTCTTCGCAATCTCGATGGCTTCGTTGATTATCACAGCCGCGGGAGTATCGGTGAACATGAGCTCGTAAACAGCTACAATCAGGATGCTTTTATCCAGATGAGCGATAGATTCCAGCGACCAGTGTTCAGTGTATTTATCGATCTCTGCCTCAATTTCCTCGATGTTAATGATCGTATTCTTTACCAGTTCATCCGCAAAGGCGTAGAGCGGAGAGCTGGGACTGATGTTCTCGGCGGAGGTAAGCTGTCTGAGAATCTCGGGATACTCGTTCAGAAAACCATATTCGCGAAAATCCGCGGTTACTTCTGCAAAATCCAGCGCGTAGATGCACTGTACGGCAAATTCGCGCGCTTTACGACGCTGTCCCATTGTTTAACTCCCGCATCAGGCTTACCATCTCCACCGCCGAACTTGCGGCAGAAAAACCTTTGTTTCCCGCTTTGGTGCCTGCACGTTCGATCGCTTGATCCACACTGTCGGTGGTCAGTACACCAAAGATCACGGGTTTACCTGTATTAAGAGCGACATGAGCAACACCCTTGCTGACTTCCGCTGAGACATATTCAAAATGAGGAGTGGAACCGCGAATCACAGCGCCTAGGCAAATAACTGCATCCGTATTTGGGTTTTCCGCGGCTTTCTGAGCCACAACGGGGATCTCGAAAGCTCCCGGAACCCAAATCACCGTGATATCTTCTTCACGCACTTCACTACGGCGTAAAAAGTCCAACGCACCTTCCAAAAGCTTGCCGCTGATCAATTCGTTGAAACGGCTTACCACGATGCTGATCCGATATCCTTTGGAGACCAGATTTCCTTGTATTGTTCGCATTGATAGCTCCTTTAACCTATAATGGTCGATTGTGGGTCAAGATATATAAGTGCGAAAAACATTCAAGCAAAATCTTTAGCTGTGCAGTTCCCAAGTTTCCCAGAGGGGATCCACCAGCAAAATGTCTCTGCCCAATAATGCCCTAAGTTCGTCGATGCTCTTGCCATCCAATGTGATGCCCTCATGATTGAATATGCAGGAAGGTAGCACCACAATGCTGCCTGCGGGAATCTCTGCTTGCGCCAGAATATCCTGCGCGGTGATCAAGCCCGCCACCGAGACATGCTCGCCGAAAAACTCGTTGTCTATGGTCTGAAGGCTCAATAGCCGTTCTGGAAGTCTCGTCGCCAGCGATTTCACGATCTTTCCCAGCAGGGATTCCGCACTCGCCGAACAGATAAAATGGTAATTTCCCTCTTTCTTGCGGAGTGTCTTCAAAAAGCTGCGCTTCTGTTCTTTGAACCGCTCTTCCGCATAGCGTAACATGCCTATGCCGTTTTCCAGTTGCGGATAGTCCCCATAGAACTCCTCATTGGGGATAACCCTATCTGCCAAGATATAAAACTCGTCTGCCGGATAGATGTGGTCTATTCCGGTCTTTAAGGTATAATCCTCTACCAATTTCAGGAGATCCTTAGCCATTTTTTTGTTGAAGGCTTTTATCTGGCAGAGATTATTACGATATTTGGTTATACCCACGGGGACGATCCCGATAGATTCCACATTCAGATCAGGATTTGCAAGGTCTAGCAAACTATTCTTCAGTTCACTGCCGTCATTGTAACCTGGAACCACCACCATCTGCACATGAAAAGATATTCCGTGTCCGGATAACCTTGTCATCAGCCCCAGTGCGTCTATATTTCTGGCAGAACGTATCATCTCCTGCCGAAGGGTGGGGTTCGTGGTATGTAAAGACACATAGAGTGGACTTATGTGCTGCTCGCATATGCGCTCAATATCCGGTTCACGAAGATTGTTCAAAGTGATGTAATTGCCAAAAACATAGGAAAACACATAGTCATCATCCTTGGCGTAGAGGGTTCTGCGCATCCCGGGAGGCATTTGGTCGATGAAACAAAAGATACAGTGATTGTTGCAATTGCGATGCCTGTAGTCCTGCGGAATAATGCCCAGAGGCACGGCACTCTCCCGATAAATGGTGAGTTCTCTAATGTCTCCAGCTATGTCCTTGATCCGAAATTCCAGCCGATAGTCGGACGCATAGAATTCCAGATCCAAGAAGTCCCGGACATCCTCTTGGTTAAGTTCAATGATGGTATCACCGGCTACAATCCCGGCTTGCTCAGCCAAGCTACCCGGTTCCACACTCTTGATCTTAAGCGGCATCAGCGAATTCCTACCGGAATCTTCAGATGAAAACAGCTACCCGATCCAAGCGTGGATGTAGCGCTGATCTCTCCTCCCAAAAGCTCAACGATCTTGCTGGATATTCCCAAGCCCAAACCCAAGCCCTGATACGTTCTGGTGATGCTGTTATCGGCTTGCTCAAAAGCCTCAAATATGTGTTTCAACCTATCTTCTTCGATCCCGCAGCCTGTATCTTCCACCTCAAAATCCAGATAAGAATATGGCAAAGCATCCACCAGCTTCATCCTGAGGGTCACGGATCCGGAAGTAGTGAATTTTATAGCGTTTGAGAGCACAAAGCTGAGTACCCGCTCCACCTTCTCTTCATCGACGATCACGATTGGTAGATCCTCTTCGGTTACGAATTCCGGTTTCAGGTTTTTGCTGGCAATAAGTGGACGGTAGTGCCCCCAAACCCTGGATACCAGTGCATTGGGATCGCAATCCACCGGTAGCAGGTTCGTCTTGCCCATTTGCAGGTTCGAGAGATCCAGCAGGTTACCAATCAAAAGCAGAAGCTTCTTCCCGCTATCCAGGATCACGTCCACATAATCACCTTGTTTGGGATCCAGATCTGTGCATTTCAGCATCTGGGCAAAGCCCATGATTGCGTTCATGGGGGTTCGGATTTCGTGGCTCACATTGGTAATAAAAGCATTCTTTGCTATCGCTGCCGCATCGGGTTGAGCTTGATTGCGCTCTGGAACTGGATATGATAATCGGTGCTTCTTCTTTTTCTTCATGTGTTACGAATCCTATCGTATCTGAATTTAAAGCGTTTGATTCCTTCAAAGATGGTTCGAGCAAGCCGCTGTTGGTATTCATCGTTTGCCAAAAGCCGTTCCTCATCCGGGTTTGATATGAAGCCAAGTTCGATAAGGATCGAGGGCATAAATGCACCTCTGAGAACATAGAAGTTCGCTTGTTTGACCCCACGGTCATAAGACTTGGTGCCAGCTATCAGGTTTTGTTGGATGCTACTGGCAAGCTCGTTGCTACTTTCCAAGTGCTCTGTTTGGCTAAGGTCACTGAGGATAAAATCCAGATCGTCGTATTTGCTGCGCGCAGAGGCACCGCCTTCATAAAGTTCCACCACCTGGTTTTCCAGAGCTTCTACCGCCCGGGCATCCGAAGTCATCGCCGTAGCCAGATAGTATGTTTCGGTCCCGCGGGAACTGCTGGATTTACTGGCATTGGTGTGGATGCTTACAAACAGATCGGCTTTGTTCTCATTGGCGAACTTGGTACGATCTCCCAAGGAAACAAAGCGGTCGTCGGAGCGAGTCATTAACACTCTTACACCAAGCTCTTTCTCCAACAAGGGTTTCAGCATCAAAGCCACTGCCAGGTTGATGTCCTTTTCCCTAGCTTTTAGCTTCCTGCCTACTGCCCCGGGGTCTTTGCCCCCATGCCCCGGATCCAGTACGATTACCTGCACACTGCGATCCACCGGCTTTTGGATGCGAAGAATGGAATCTGCATAGCGTTGTTCCTGGGGGAAATGCATCGGTAAATGCTCGGTAAGAAAGACTCTGGGCAGATAGTAATCCCCCCCAATGCGGGTCAAGGGATGGTGCATGTTGAAGGAATCCAGTTTATAGCTATAATATGGGGTTCCTTCCATAAAGATGAATGTCTCTCCATACAAATGTAGATAGAGCCTTTGGTCACTTCGCTCTTGCCTTTGAATACACCGAAAAATTGGAGTAAGATCTTTAATGGCAAGATACTGCACATTGCCGATCTTGGTTTCCGGGATGTTGTGCCGCGTACTCTCCCCCTGCACCTGAATTCGCAACGCATGCCCGGTACATAGCAGGATCAGCAACATTAGGGATGTGTATAGTTTCTTCAAGTTCGAACTCCTTGCAGTACTTGGGTAGGTTCGGCAATTTCTCCAAACCGGAACTTCGGTGTCCAATGATCATCGCTGGAAAGATCCTGTGTATAAACGCATTCAAAGCCCAAGATAGAGGCTGTTTCTACTACCTCTTGATACTCTTCGGGATGGATTCCCCTGCGCAATTCGGGATAATCGTTTGCTTTTCCTGCTGGATAATACTGCGCCATCAGGCTCAGCGCGAGCCCTGTGCCAAACTCATCTGCCAGCAGATAAAGGCTCTGTTTCACCCCCGCCAAGCCATTGGGAAGCACCAGGATACGCACCAACATCCCGTTTGTGGCCATGCCATCTGGATCCGTAGTGAAGTGTCCCACTTGACGCCACATTTCCCTTAGGGCAGATAACGCAATTTCGGGATAATCCGCTGCGTTTGAATAACGTCGCGCATATATCTTATGATAGTACTTGAAGTCCGGTAGAAAGATATCCACCAAACCATCCAGTCTGCGGAGGGTTTCTGTAGTTTCGTAAGCGCTGCTGTTCCATAAGACTGGAATAGACAGCCCTTTTGTTTTTGCCAAGGCTATCGCTTCCGCAATCTGCAGGCTATAGTGGCTGGGAGTTACCAGATTGATATTGTGAGCTCCGTTATCCTGCAACTGAAGAGCAAGATACGCCAGATCCTCGGTACTTATATAGGTTCCGCAACCATCCAGGCTGATGCTATGGTTCTGACAGAATACACACAACAGGTTGCAATGAGAGAAAAAGATAGTGCCGCTACCCTTGGTACCGGATATCGGAGGTTCTTCCCCATAGTGCAATTGTGCGAGATTTATCTTCAGTCCTGCCGGTGCCCCGCAAAAACCTGTGGTTTGATAGCGGTCAATTCCGCAGTTTCTGGGGCAGATGCGGCAGTTTTGGAGCGCAGGATTCAAACTCACAGTTTAAATGCTCCCGGTAAAAGCTTATCCATTGTGGTCTCGATGGTCTCATTAAGATTTGCATACACCACCGGGATCGTGGGGGCGAACTCGCTAATCACCTGTCGGCATGCTCCACAAGGAGGAAACACTTTATCGCTATCCACATAGATGGCTATCGCGGTGAACTGCTTATGGCCTTCGCTGATCGCCTTAAAGATCGCCGTACGTTCCGCGCATATAGTTAATGAATACGACGCGTTTTCTACATTGCAACCACTATACACACTTCCGTCGATGCATTTGACGGCACTGCCTACTTTGAACCCGGAATATGGTACATAGGCTTTCTCTGCCGCTTGTTTGGCGATTTCTAAAAGCTTGGTGAGTTCACTGTTCATCGCAATATCTCCTTATGCCAGAAGCGAAAGGATGATGCCACCAGCGATCACGGAGCTGATCTGTCCACCGACATTTACGCTCACCGCCGGCATCAACAGGAAGTTGAAGGGATCTTCCTTTTGTCCCATTTGGTGTATCACTCTGGCACTCATCGGAAACGCGGAGATTCCGCAAGCACCGATCATCGGATTTACCTTTTCTTTGCGCACCAGATTCAAGAATTTAGCGAACATCACTCCACCCGCGGTATCAAAGATAAAGGCTACCAAACCCAAGACGAGGATAAACAGGGTCTGCGGCCGCAGGAAGTACTCTCCTTGCATCTTGCTGGCGATGGTAATACCTAAAAGGATAGTGACAATATTGCCCAGCTCGTTTTGTGCGGATTTAGACAGGCTGTCCAATACCCCACATTCCCGCAATAGATTGCCAAACATCAGGAAACCGATCAAAGCTAAAGAAGCCGGGACAAAGATCCCTGCCACGATAGTGATCGCGATGGGAAACAGGATTTTTACAGTTTTGGTTACATCTCCACTATGGTAATCCATGCGGATTTTGCGTTCTTTTTGAGTGGTAAGGGCACGGATTACAGGTGGTTGGATGATGGGCACCAGGGCCATATATGAATACGCTGCTACCGAAATGGGACCGAGCAGGTTGGGGGCAAAACGATTTGCCACATAAATGCTGGTGGGACCGTCCGCTGCACCTATGATCCCGATCGATGCCGCTTCTTTGATGTCGAAACCCCAAGCCGCAGCCATCAGGATAGTTACAAAGATGCCCAACTGTGCGGCAGCACCAAAGAGCAGCATAAATGGATTTTTTAAAAGCGGGGTAAAATCTATCATAGCGCCGATCGCGATAAAAATCAACAGTGGAAACAGCTCGGTATCGATTCCTGCCTTGAACAGGACGGTCAAAGGGCCATGTTCCCCGATCGCTGCGGATTGGGGTATGTTTGCGAGGATAGTGCCAAAACCAATGGGCAGCAGCAAGGCAGGCTCGTACTTCTTGCTTATCGCCAGCCAAATCAATACGATGCCAACGATGATCATGATCAATTGCGAGAGCTGGAATTCCAGCAGCGCTGAAAGCATTGTTTCCATCGAAACTCCATTTTTTCTGATAAGCGGCATGCTAATGATCTGCGCATTTTTGTCAAGCATCCTCGCATTTCGTTTGTAGTTTTACATATTCTGAGTAAACTCCCGGAAGATTCCAAGTCAACAAAAATCTTGTTGAGAAGAAACAACCCGTTCCCTGATGTTTGTTTCCATCATACGGAAAAGGCGGAACACCTCCGCCTTTCAAAATGGTTAATATATCGTGAACTTAGTTGGATATACCCCGTTCCGCTTTTTTTACGAACTCCACAAATATCTTCTGATATTCATCAAGATCCATCTCTTCTGCCGCGCTGAGCGCTTGGGTGGTGTTCATTTTACTGCGATAAAACAGGTTATAGACTTCCTTGATGCCGGCTATCACTTCGTTCGAGAAGCCTTTGCGCATCAAACCAACGCTGTTTAGTCCCACGGTCTGATACGGATTTCCCTGTCCCCGAGAGAAGGGTACGATATCCTTTTTCACTGCCGAAGCTCCACCCACAAAAGCCTGGGTTCCAATATGCACAAACTGATGTACGGCAGTCACACCGCCAATGGTGGCAAAATCGTGCACATGCACGTGCCCGGCGAGCTGCACCACATTTGCGATGATACAGTTGTTGCCGATCTGACAATTATGCGCGATATGCACATATTCCATGATCAGGTTGTTGGAACCCACCACGGTATCTTCTTCCATCTGATTACTGCGATTGATGGTAGCAAACTCGCGAATGGTGTTGTTATCCCCGATTTTCAGCCGGGTTGGTTCCCCTGCAAACTTAAGATCCTGGGGATCAGTGCCCAAAACGGCGAAGGAAAAGATCTTATTACCATTGCCGATTTCTGTATTGCCATCCACAATCACATTGTTGTGCAGGATATTGTTATCTCCCATCACGACGTTTTCGCCGATCACGCAATAGGGCCCGATCTGGCAATTGGCGCCAAGCTTGGCACCTTCTTTGATAATAGCTGTAGGATGTATCATGTTCATGCGTTCCTCTTGGTTATCATCGCCATAAAATCGCCTTCCGCCACTTTTTCTCCGTTAACATAGGTATCGCCGTGCATCTTGGCAAGCGAGCGTTTGAGCGATATCACGGTAAGTTCATAGCGCAGGGTATCTCCTGGCATTACCGGTTTGCGGAATTTTACATTATCTATAGAAGCGAAATACGCCACATAGTCTTGCGGGTTTTCCAATTGATTGAGCAGCATTATGCCGCCTGCCTGCGCCATACCCTCGATGATCAACACACCCGGCATGATGGGGTGACCGGGGAAGTGTCCCTGGAAGAAGGGTTCATTGATGGTCACGTTTTTCATTCCCACAATGGATTCTCCCGGTACAAATTCCAGGATTTTATCCACCAGCAGGAAGGGATACCGGTGCGGGATGATGCGCATGATAGCATTGATATCAAAGACTACTTCTTTGTTTTTGGTCTTTTGATAGATCATCTGCAGCTCTTGCTTTTTTTGGATCTGGCGCAGTTTCTTGACCAGCTCCACATTTGTCTTGTGTCCGCTGCGAGCAGCCAGGATGTGTCCTTTGATCGGCATGCCCAGAAGCATGATATCCCCTAGCAGATCGCATACTTTATGGCGCACAAACTCGTTGTAATAGCGCAGGGGATGGCTGTTCAAGATGCCCTCGGAAGATACGGTTACCTTCTCGTGATAACCAAACACATCCTGCAAGTGCTTAAGTTCTTCATCGCTGATCCCCGGTTCGGCTATTACCAGCGCGTTTTCCAGAGATCCACCCTTGATCAGCCCCATTTCTTTGAGCTGCAATATTTCTTTGATAAAACAGAAGGTACGGGCTCCCGCAAATTCCTTTTCATAGTCGTCTATATTGGGTAGCCAAGTGTATTGGGTGCCCAGATAGGGATGCCGATAATCGATCATGAAGGTTACTTTCAGTTCGTTGGAGGGTACTATCACCACGTCCACATTTTCTTTGGGAGCGGAGAAGCTGATGGGACCTTCGATCTCGAAATAGACACGTTCGCTATCTTGTTGAACCTTGCCCGCCTGTTTGAGCAGGTTGAAAAACACGATTGGGCTGCCATCTGCCACTGGGGCTTCGGGGCCATCGATCTCGATACGGACGTTATCCAAATTCAAGCCCTTGATGGCGGAGAGCACATGCTCGATGGTTCCTACCGTAGCGCCATTCACGCCGATGGTTGTCCCGCGGGAAATATCCACCACATGATCGATATCCGCGGGGATCTCCGGCTTATCCGGCAAATCCACACGGATGAAGACTATGCCTTCGTCGCTGCCAGCCGGCTTGAACCGGATCGTGGAGATCTCTCCGCTATGAAGACCAATGCCGGTATAAGAAACCTCGGAACCGATGGTGTGTTTGTACTCAGTCATGTTTTTCTTCCTTGATTCTTTTTTGGTATTCCCGCAGCATATCGGGAAGATATTTCTGCGCCACATAGACCCGTTTCATCTGATTTGCATCTGCAGCCGGCGTGCCAAAATAGCGCGCGTTTTCGGGAACATTCCCCGCGATGCCGCTCTGTGCACCCACCATGGCTTTGGAACCGATGGTGATGTGTCCTGCTGCGCCCACTTGCCCAGCTAGATACACGTAGTCTCCCACGATCGTGCTCCCTGCGAGGCCCACCTGCGCGCAAAGAACGCTGTGTTGCCCGATCACGCAGTTATGCCCGATCTGCACTAGATTATCGATCTTGGTACCCTTGCCAACCACCGTGGAACCGAGAGTCGCGCGGTCGATGGTTGTGTTTGCTCCGATCTCTACTTCGTCGTGGATCACCACATTCCCTACCTGAGGAATCTTGCGTTGCCTGCCATCCAGCACCAGATAGCCAAAACCATCGGCACCCAGAACCACGCTACTGTGAATCTCACAGCGCTTACCTATCACAGTCTCAGCATAGAGCGTCACTCTATCGTGAAGGACGCTACCTGCGCCGATGGTCACGTTTTCCGCGATCGTGCATCCACTGCCGATGCGCACTCCCTTGCCCAGGGTCACATTGGGTCCGATAACGCTGTATGCGCCGATTGCTACCTCGCCTTCAAAGCGGGTATCGGGATCTATCACCGCGCTGGGATGAATGGCATACACCTCAGTCCCGGCTTCAAGTTCCAGCCAATAGGCAACAATCGTCATAAAGCTAAGATATGGTTTTTCCACGATCATCAAGCTACGCCCGGCAAAGCGGGGCGCAAAGCGGGCGTCGGTTATGATCAACCCGGCAGAAGATGCCAGAACCGCATCTACAAGGCGTTCCTGCTCGCAAAAAACCATTGAGTTGGAATTCGCCTCGTGGGCTTCGCATACATTATCCAGAGTTACATCCAGAGGTCCTTCCCAGGTTCCCTGGCTTATCTGTTTGATGCTATGCGCATTCAGAGTGCTCTTGAATCGTTTCATAATCAGGGTTTGATGTCCTCTATTTTTTCGTCTTCACCGAAGCCATCGGTGAATCCGCCAAATCCGTCATTTTTCTGATCCCCAAACGGATCTTTGGGAGGCTCAAAGCCCGGGAGTGGTTCTTGCGGAGTGTCTGTAGGACGGATGGTATCCTTGTTCAACTCTTGCAACACCTGTTCGGTAATATCCGCAGAAGGTGCTGCATATAGCACTACTCCCATGCTCACATCCAGAATCATCGTATATTTCTCATCCTCGGCAATGCGGGTGATGATGTCGTGAATCTTGTTGGTAAGGGGGTCGATAAGCTCACGATAACGCTGTTCTGCTCTTCCATTTTCACCAAAATACTGTTCGAGAAGTCTTCCGGCTTCTTCCTTTTTGCTGGTGATCTGGTTCTGAAGCTCTCGCTTGTTTGCCTCGCTGATGGACAGTCTGCGAATCTCAAAATCCCGCTCCATTTGCTTGATTTCATCATCCAGAGCGCGGATCTGGTTTGTCCAATTTTGCCTGTCGAGTTGGAACAATCTGGCTATTTCTGCGGCTTCATTGCTGTCCAAAAGCAGGCGGTCGGTATTTACATAGCCCAGTTTCACGGCTTGTCCATAAGCTGCCACGAAAGTGAGCATGGCGAGGATCAATATGCTGAGTTTCTTCATTTAGTCTCCTTGGTTTTTTAGTCCTCGATCTTAAAGATGGGATCAAGTTCTTTTACGGCACGTACGTCGTCCACTCGTCTCACCGGTGTGGTAATCGGTGCCTCATGTAATAGTTCCGGGTTTTCAGCACATTCCTGCGCGATTTCGATCATTGCCTGAGCGAAAGCATTCAGGGATTCCAAGCTTTCGGTCTCGGTGGGCTCGATCATCATCGCTTCTGGAATGATCAGGGGGAAATACACTGTAGGAGCATGGAATCCTTTGTCCAAAAGCCGTTTGGCAATATCCAGAGTACTCACTCCGTTGGCTTTCTTCTGTGAAGTTCCATCCGCTACAAATTCGTGCATGCAATATTCCTGGTGCTGGATATGATAATAATCCTTCAGGATAGCCATCAGGTAGTTAGCGTTGATGATGGCGTTTTCGCTCACGCGGCGCAAACCCTCGGCTCCCAGCATCTTGATGTAGATGTAGGCACGCACCAAAACGGCGAAATTGCCATAGAAGGTATGCACTTTCCCAATCGATGTAGCTTCATGAGAGTAATCCAGATGATAGCCCACATCGTCCTTGCTGACCATCGGTACGGGCAGGTAAGGGATAAGTTTTTCCACCACGCCCACCGGACCAGCACCGGGTCCACCTCCACCGTGAGGAGTGGAGAAAGTCTTATGCAGGTTGTAGTGCATGATGTCGAAGCCGATCTTCCCCGGCTGAACGATGCCCAAAAGCGCGTTCAGGTTAGCTCCGTCCATATAGATCAACGCGTCCACGCTGTGCAGGATTTCCGCGATTTCCTCGATCTGAGTCTCAAACAACCCCAAAGTATTTGGGTTTGTAAGCATGAATCCGGCGGTGTTTTCGTCCACCAATTCACGTAAGCGGGAGATATCACAGCGTCCGTCGGGGTTGGATTTCAGCTCCACAACGTCAAATCCCACCAAGCTACAAGTAGCCGGGTTTGTACCATGCGCGCTATCCGGAATGATAATCTTGGTCTTGTGGGTATTTCCTTTTGCTTTGTGATAGGCTGCGATGATCTTGATCCCCGTAAATTCCCCTTGGGCACCAGCCACAGGTTGCAAAGTAACCTTTGCCATTCCGGAAATCTCAGCGAGATCTTCCTGAAGCTCATAAAGTAGCTCCAACGCACCTTGTAAAGTGCTTTCATGTTGGTAAGGATGGATGTTTGCAAAACAGGTGTGACGCACCAGGCTTTCGTGAATCTTGGGGTTATATTTCATCGTGCAGCTACCCAGAGGATACAGCCCTTTCTCGATGAAGTGGTTTTGGTGCGAAAGCTTGATATAATGGCGCATGACGTCCATTTCGCTAAGCTCCGGTAAACGTGCAGCTTTGTCGCGCAGATATTTTGCAGGAAGGATGTTTTCCAGAGGAGTATCGATCTCGCGGGTAGGCAGGCAGACTCCTCTGCGTCCGGGGGATGTATGTTCAAAAATCGTCTTAGGCATGGCACACCTCCTTCATCGCGCATACAAATTCGTCAATTGCCGCTTTGGTCTTCTTTTCGGTAACCGCCAGCATGAGATCATATTCGCCTACTTCCACTCCAGCGTAGATTCCGCGGGGAAGCATCTTCTCGATGAGAGCTTTGGCTTTGATGGGAACCGTAATCACAAACTCCTTGAAGAATGGAGTATGGGTATATTTCAGCTTTATATTGGGGATCTTTGCCAGTTCATCCGCCAGGTAATGGGCTTTTTGCGTACTCTGAATCGCCACTTCGCGCAGACCTTCCTTGCCCATCAAACTCATATAAACCGTGGCAGCAAGAGTGCACAGGGATTGGTTTGAACAGATGTTGGAGGTGGCTTTGCTGCGCCGGATATGTTGTTCACGCGCTTGCAGGGTAAGAGCATAGGCACGGTTGCCCACTTTGTCCAATGTTCCGCCCACGATTCTGCCCGGCATCTGGCGATTCATCTCCAGCTTGGTGGCAAAGAAGCCAAATAGCGGACCGCCCATATACATGCTATTGCCCAAAGCTTGACCTTCTCCCACCACGATATCGGCGTTGTACTCCGCCGGGGAATTTAATATCGCCAGAGAGATGGGATCCACGCTGGCTATAAACAGGCATTTGGGCTGACCGTGCACGATCTCCGAGATCGCTTTCGCGTCTTCGATATTGCCATAGAAATTGGGGCTTTGCATCACGACCGAGCCCACACTTTCATCCAGCAAACCTTTTAGGGCTTCAAGATCGATGAGACCGTCCTTGGCGGGGATTGTTACCAATTGGATGCCCACACCCTCAGTGTAGGATTTTATCACTTTCACAAACTCTGGATTCAGAGTAGCTGGTAACAAGGCTTTTTCCAGCTTGTTTTTGCGCACCGCCATCAGGATGGCTTCTGCCACCGCACTGGCGGCATCATACATCGAGGCATTGGCAATTTCCATCCCAGTAAGTTCGCAAATCATTGTCTGATATTCATATATAAACTGCAGAGTGCCCTGGCTTACTTCCGCCTGATAGGGGGTATAGGCAGTGAAAAACTCCGGACGCGATACGATGGTATCCACCGCGGCAGGAATAAAGTGATCATACACACCAGCTCCCAAAAAGGAATTGGCGGATTGAGCGCAGAGGTTGTTGCAAGTCTGGCTTTTAATTTTGTTGGTGATCTCCATCTCAGAGAGCGCCTTATCCAGTTTCAGCCCGTCTTTAAGACGGAATTTGGCAGGAATAGCCTGGATGAGTTCGTCAAAATTCTTAACTCCGATTTTGGCAAACATCTCCCGTCTATCTCTATCAGTATTAGAAATATACGGCATTTTTGCTCCTTTCTAAGCGTCGTGAAATAGTATTTTATCCATCCTTTCAGAAAGGCTGATTATGTCAATGTAATTCTCTATCGATACAGCAGGAACCAAGTTCATCAATGGCATCTCCGGGTAATCCTTCCGCTTCCTGCCTACTTTTATGCTTTTGCCTGCTTTGAAGCCACTTGAACCAGCGATTCTGGCTGGGGTTCAGCTTTTTTTCACCCGCACTACCCCTCGATTACATCCTGAACTCATCTTGTGCCCCGCTGGGGATGTCTCCGAGAAGCCTTCAGGTAGCTCAAGGCAAGATCCCCTACCCCAGTTCACTAAATGCTTCCGGACTCATACTTTATAGCCCATTCCCCAAAGCGATTGCCCTGGAGTCGTGCAGCAGTACAGACTGCTAAAGCACGCCATGAAGACTGCTTTGATGAATGGGCATGATATAGTAAACAAAGCGAGTTTGCATATCAGACTGGGAGAAACACCTTTTGCTTCCAATTTTCAGCTTAAAGACCATTGCACGTAAAAATGGACAAAAAGTTTATCTAAATAATTCTTGACAAATTAGTTAGATCTATGATTATGGCTCTATCAATACACAGGAGCTAATCATGGAAAAGCAAACCCTAACTTTCGCAGATCAAGAGATT
>JAHDQK010000068.1 GCA_018433885.1 Candidatus Cloacimonadota bacterium | reverse complement strand
TATCTACTACACTCTTGATGGCACGGAACCGACCATCAGTTCCATGCCCTATACCGCTCCGATAGATATCGACGCGGTGGACAACCAAGAGGTTATCCTGAAGGCGAAGGCCTTCCTGGATGGCTGGATAGAATCGCCTACATCTACCTATAGCTATCTCTTCCGCGCAGCGGACGTCAACTTCGACCCCGCTGGTGGTACCTATACCGAGGTTCAATATGTAACCCTCAGCTCAGCTACCGAGGATGCCGAGATCTATTACACCCTGGATGGATCAGCTCCGAATGAAGGCTCCACGCCATACACAGGTCCCATCACAGTGGCTTCGAACTCTGTGATTCGTGCCCGTGCCTACAAAGGTGTGTACATGGCTTCTCAGATCAATTCTGCGACCTACGCGATCGATCTCAGCCAGTATGTAGTGGCAAACCCCATCTTCAGCCCTGCCTCTACCAGCTCCTACACTCCGCTGAGCATCACAATAGACACCGATACCGAAGACGCGACCATCCGCTATACTTTAAACGGCATGGATCCCAGCCCGAGTTATGGCACTGTGTACAGTTCAGCCATCACTGTTCCATCCAACACCACGATGTTCATCAAGGCCATCGCGTATAAGGATGGCTGGACCCCCAGCGCGGTTGTAGCGGCATATTACAGCGTTACCGGAACCGTTGCGGACGTCACCTTTACTCCCGCGGGTGGAATCTATACCAGCACAATGGAAGTGGAGTTGAACAGTGTCACCGAAGGCGCTACCATTCGCTACACCACAGACGGTAGTGATCCCACTGCGCTTTCCAACGTCTATAACCGTCCGATCACCCTGAATTCCGGAACCACCACGATCAAGGCTGCTGCCTTCCGTAGTGGCTGGCAACAATCCGGAGTAACCCAGGAGACTTATACAATTACCGGCACGGTTGCTTTTGCTCAACCCATCTTCAGCCCTGCCGGCGGCACTTATGGGAACTCGCAGAGTGTTAGCATTGCAGCACCCATCCCCGCTTCGGCGCAGGTTTATTACACTCTGGATGGCAGCATCCCGGATCCTCTGAACCCGAATACATTCCTTTACACCCCCGGAGACATGATTAATATTACCGGGGATACTACCATCAACGCGATTGCGGTTTTGGCTGGTTGGAATACTTCGGAAATGATGAGTGCCAGCTACACGTTCCAGGCAAATGCCCCGATCTTCAGCGTTCCCGGCGGTTGGTATGAAAGCCCACAGATAGTAGCTCTCAGTTCCTCCACTACGGGTGCTTCGATCCGCTATACTCTGGATGGCACAAATCCCAGCATCACCAATGGATTGGACTATACTGGCCCGATCAATGTGGGTGTTAACCGCACGATCAAGGCTTATGCCTATAAAGCCGGATACCAAAATTCGGCGGTGATCTCCCACACTTATGCGATTGGAGATTACGTACCCGTGGTAGCCACTCCAGAATTCAGCATCCCCAGCGGAATCTACCAAAGCGCTCAAAGCGTAACCATCACCGTGGGAACTCCCGGTGCGACGATCCGCTATACTACAGACGGCAGTGATCCCAGCGAGACTCTGGGCACCATCTACACAGCTCCTGTTGCCATCAGCAGTTCCGCAATTCTGAAAGCGATCGCCTTCCGCAGTGACTGGCAGACCAGCCAGATTGCCGTGGCGAGTTATATGATCACCGGAACCGTGGCTGCTGTTCAATTCAGCCCCAATCCGGGAACCTACACAACCCCCCAAACAGTGGTGCTCACCTCCGCCACCGAAGGCGCATATTTCTATTACACCACTGATGGCAGCGAGCCCAGCCCCATAAACGGCACACTCTACACCACCGGAATCTACATTCCGCAGAATAGCACGGTCAATATCCGCGCTAGGGCGTTCAAAGAAAACTGGACTCCCAGTGCCATTGGAAACGCAAACTACACCGTGACC
>JAHDQK010000075.1 GCA_018433885.1 Candidatus Cloacimonadota bacterium | reverse complement strand
GCTTCTCTTTGGTTGAGTCATGATCTTCTCCTTGTCTGGTAGTTTTTGGGTTTAAACCATCAAAACAAAGTGCGGGATCCGGCTCAACCTTTTTCTTCATCTGGCGTTACCTATTTTACACCAACCTTTGAGACACTACCCATCATAAAAATATGCCTGTTACATCTATGTGGCATTTATCGGTTGTTTTGGAAATGTGTCAAGGATTAAAACATTCATGACGCGATCGCATTTATGGCAAGTTAAATATAAAGAGTCATTCCGATGCTACGGGCTATACTATTCGGAGGTTCGGAAACCTCTGTTACGGGAAGATCAAATGGGTTAAGCGAGAGCAGCTTAGAGATGTAGTTTTTGAACTATGCCTTCTCCACAATTTCGGCAGATATCGTATTGGGAGCGATCGTGGAGGATCTGACGGCGGATTTTATTGATGGTTTGGCTATGCCAGATTGCGCTGAAACCCCGGTCATATACATTGCCAATGCGGAATTGAAGGTCTTTATCGTAGCAGCAGATACTTAGCTCTCCATCCCAATTTACCACAGGCTGAGTCCAGAGTCTGCGGCAGCGGTTGAGCAGTTTGGTTCTTAGTTCAAAGCTCTTGCCATTGGCTTGGTATCTGCTGAGGAGGTGATCCGAGGGTAGAAAACTGATATCTTCATCATTGTAGATCTGCACGGTTTTAAACTCCAGTTTATCCACTCCAATTTCTTTTGCCGTTTGTTTCACAGCTTCGATCTCGAGTTCATTATGACGCATCACGATAAACTGCCATATAATCTTGGGGTATGTTTTGCCCAAGCTTCTTTTTGCCTCGACCAGCGCTCTCAGGTTGTTCAATACCAAATTGTAGTCCCCATTTATCCTGTATGAATTGTAGGTATCCTCGGAGATGCCATCCATGGAAACAATCAGTTTATTCAATCCGCTCTCGATAACAGCACGAGGATCAATAACCAGGCTGGCGTTTGTGGAACACATGGTATATAGCCCTTTGTTTGCGGCATAGCGAACCATCTGCGGAAATTCCGGGTTCAGATATGGCTCTCCCTGATTCCATAGAATCAGCATTCCCACCTTCTGATAAACTTGATCTACAATGTTCCGAAATCCATCGCTGGACATCATGCCCCGGGGGCGTTTAAGACTTCCGTTTCCGCTGGGGCAAAGTGGACACTTCAGGTTGCAGATGTTTGTGGGCTCTATCATTAGAGCGGGAGGGAAATGGTTCACAATCACCCGTTTTGTTCTTAGTGAACGCTGATAGTCCAGCCAGATACCGGAAGCATTTAGCCTTCGCTGCGGGGGAAGGAATGCTTTGATGAGAGCGGAATCCAGGCGAAGTTTGGGCACTAAATTTCTGCCTTGTAGAGGAATCCCAAACCCAAAAGGAAGAAGAACATGTTTGGTAGCCAAGCAGCCCAAATGGGGGGGATGATCCCGTTGTAACCAAAACTTTGGCTGACTTGAACTACGATCAAATAGGCAAAACACACCACCAAACCCAGCATGAAAACCCAGCCTCTGCCTTTGCTACGTACATTTGAGGTGGCTATCGGGATGAAGAAGAAGATCACGATCAGGTTCGTTAAAGGGAAGGCTACCTTCATGTGTAAATCCACGATCTCGCGGCTGGCATCCTCGCCCAGCTTTTGCAGCCTCCCAATGTAATCCCACAGTTCAAAGAAGTTCAGGGCGAGAGTTTTCTTGGTAATCCGGACAAAATCCTTGGGCTCAACATCCAGAATCGGCATGGTCGTGCTGGGGTAATAGGTGGAATACACTTGTTTTCCGTTTCTAAAACGCCTTACCTCGCATTCAAAGAGTTCCCATCTTTCTCCATCCCATGTTGCACTGCCTGCACTTACACGTTCGATGATCTCGGATGTCTCAAAATCGATACGGGTAAGGTCGATGATCCTTAGTGTGTTTTTATAGCCATCAAAGAATCCGAAATAGTAGAAATCGTTTTCCTGCCCGCGATAGTGGATTCGGGCTTTCAGCATCTGGTCTTCCGGCTGTTCACCTTTGATCTTCACGTTGTAAAGCTCGCTACGTGTGGATTCCGCCCAAGGTAGAACATATTCTCCCAACGCGGCTACTCCTGCTGAAATCACGATGCCCAAAGCAAACAGCGGTAACATTGCCCGCTTGATGCTGATTCCCGCCGCACGGATGGCTACGGATTCGTTGTGCTTGGCAAGGCCGTTCATCATAAAAAGCCCTGTAAGCAGAACTGTAACCGGAGAAGTAAGCACCACCAGATATGGGATTCTGAGCAGGTAATAGGAAATCGCCAGATCAACTGTGGCACCCGCCCGGATCAAACGGGGTAGATTGTCCACTACATCGATCACGATGAAGAGCACCGCGAAGCTGAAGAAAATAATCAGATAAGTGCGCAGAAACTCACGCAGAATATAGCGATCCAGCTTTCTCATCAATGTACCACCTCATCCGGCGGAGCTTGTTTCCGGCTTCTAAGATGTTTTAACCTCCAGATCAGCACATGCATATCGAAGAGCCGCTTTTCCCGGATGGATCCCCAGATTAACAGACAGGCGAGGATAAAAAACAGGATATTGGAAAACCACATGGAGATAAAGGCGTTGAATTGCCCCTTATCCGCAAATTGTTCGCCCATATTGAGGGTAACGTAGTACACCAAGAAGATCACGCTGGATACACTAAAAGCCATGCCAATCCCGCTGGTGCGAGTCATCAGACCCAGAGGAACACCTACCATTACGAAGATGATGATGGCAAATGATAAGGCGAACTTCTTGTGATATTCCACCTTCATCGCCTGCACATTTGCTTCCAGTTCCTGCACTCTGCTAAGCGCTACTTGTTGCATAGAGAAGAGACGGCGGTGCTCGGTTTGAGCTGCAAAGGGATCCGCGCTAAGAGATCCGGCGGCAATGCGCGCTCCGAGGTTCTCTACTTCTTGGCGTTTAGTATCCAGTTCTTGTTGGCGATCTCGCAGAGTGGCGGTGAGCTGGCGATAGGTCATTTCTCGGTCACTTCTGTATCCAGATTCAAACACATCAGTGCGGTTGCCAAGGTCTTTCACGTTGATGATGTACTGAGAAAACTTTGTAGTGCTGTATTTCCCTGGTTCACGTTCGTTGCGTTGTTGCATTTCACCGTTTTTCAGGATGATGCGCAGGGCATTACCGTTGTTCATTTGGATCACTTCGCCGGTTTCGGCGTAAATCGTGCGGGGAAACCGAGTTTCACTACGATCATAGATCAGCACGTTTTTCAGCTCTTTTTCAGTATTTTCGGCACACCATACCGTGTAATTTAAAAGATGATTGTATTCACCGGCTTCGATGATCGTCATGGGTTTGTAATAAGCCACTTTCAGCATCAGGTTTTTGAGGCGATGATTGGTATCCGGCAAAAACCAATGGTTGAAATAGACCATCAGACCCGTAAGCATAAGCGCGGCAATAATCAATGGCCCCAGCATGGCATAGATGTTTACTCCGCTGGATTTTACGGCGATGATCTCGCGATCCACGCTCATTCTTCCAAAAGCCAGAATGGTAGCCACAAGCACTGCCATCGGGATTGATAACGCCAGCATATAAGGCAGAGAGAGACCAAATACTTCGATCACGATGCTTGCCGGAAGCTGTTTCTCCACGATGAGATCGATCAGATCAATGATACGATCTATCAACAACACGAAGGTCACTACCAAAAGTGAGATCAAAAATGGGGAGATGTGTTCTTTGAGGATATAGCGCTTGAGGATCATCGTTCTGCCTCAATCAGTTCCAAAAGTTCGTCTTCAGAGATGATCCTGATCTCGGGGATCTTCTGAGCTTTGCTGAGCTTGGAGCCGGGTTTATCGCCCACAACCAGATAGTTGAGAGATTGGGATACTCCGCTTAGGATCTTTCCCCCGTGGCTTTGGATAATGGCTTCCATATCTTTTCTGCCATAATGATATAGAGTTCCGGTGATCAGGAAGGTTTTACCCTCCAAGATGCCGGATTGTTTGGGAGAGTGGTAACTGAAGTTCAAGCCGATCTCTCTTAAATGGGCAATCAATTGTATATTTTTTGGGTTTCTAAAATACTCCTTGATGGCATTGGCGATTTTATCGCCCACTTCTGGAACCGAGCTCAGTTCTTCGCTATCTGCTTCCATCAGATTCTGGATGTTGCCAAAATGTGATGCCAGATTGCGTGCGGTTACGCTGCCAACCATACGGATTCCCAGGGCAAAAAGTACGCGATCGAAATTTCTGTTTTTAGATTCTTCTATCCCGCTCAAAAGATTCTGGGCGGATTTTTCGCCCATTCTATCCAGATTGGCAAGTCTATCGGCATCCAGCCTGTAGATGTCTTCGATGCTCTTTATAATATCTTCCTGGAGGAATCTGCTGACCAGTGATGATCCCAAACCCATGATGTCCATCGCCTCCCGGGAGGCAAAATGGGTGATGCTTCTCGCTAACTGCGCGGGGCAATCGGTAGAGGGGCAATATTCGATGGCGGCGTCTTCTTGGCGTGTAAGCGGGCTGCCACAGGCAGGGCAGGTATCCGGTAGGGCAATCGGGGCAGAGTTCAACTTACGTAGAGACAGGTTCACCGCGATGATCTTGGGGATGATCTCACCGCTTTTGATCAAGCGGAGGGTATCCCCCTCATGAATATCAAGACGTCTGATCTCATCGAAATTGTGCAGCGTACTGCGGGAAACGGTGGTTCCGGAGATATACACCGGCTCTAATATCGCCACCGGAGTGATGGCACCGGTGCGCCCTACCTGAAACTCAACCGCTTTGAGCCTGGTCTCTTTTTCCTCTGGTTTAAACTTGAAGGCTATCGCCCATTTCGGGCTTTTTGCGGTGAAGCCGAGGCGTTTCTGCAAAGCAAAATCGTTTAGTTTCAATACAATCCCATCGATGTCAAAAGCGAATCTACCGCGTTGGTCTTCCATCTCTTGGCAAAAGTCTAGCAAATGGCTAGGATCATGACAAAGCCGGTGATTAGGCTCCACCGGGAAGCCCATTTGCTTCAAAGAGGCAAGCAGATCAGTTTGGCAGGATGTCGCAAGGGGAGGATCCGCTTCACCAATAGTGTAGAACCAAGCTCTGAGCGGGCGTTTGGCGGCTTCCGCGGGATTTTTTAGTTTGATGGATCCTGCCGCGGCATTGCGGGGATTTGCAAACACCTTCTCAGAAGCTTCTCTGCGAGCTTCATTGAGAGCAAGAAAATCGGGGATAGGGATGTATATCTCTCCGCGGATTTCGATCGCCCCAAGGTAATCGATCCGATGTGGGATGTTTGGCAGATTCAGGAAATTGTGGGTTACATCCTCGCCCTCGATGCCATCTCCCCGGGTGGTCGCATAGCGCAGAATCCCTTGTTTGTAATATAGATTGATACCAAAACCATCGATCTTAAGTTCCGCGCAGAGGGGAGGCCTAAAGCCCAGTTCCTGGCTGATGCGTTCCCACCACGCCAGTAGTTCCTCGCGGGAATAGGCGTTATCCAGGCTAAACATCCTTTGTATGTGGGGGATGGTCTTGCCACTTTGTGTTAAATCGTTGCCCACGCTTTGGATAAGTTCCGGAGCTGCGATAGCAAAGCGATGTTGGAGGTCCTTCAATTCTGCAACAAGCATGTCGTATTCAAAATCCGAGATCTCGGGATCTGCTTTTTGGTAATACAAGCGATTGTGGCGCTCGATCTCCGCTACTAGCACCTGGATTCTTTGTTCAGCCTGTTTTCTATTCATGGTAAGAAATACATGGAAGGGCGGCGATCCCCAAAAGCATTGTTGTGCTTTGTAACCTGCTTGTTGGCAGCTAATTCGGGATCAATCTGCACAGTGTAGATGGCTTCTTCCGTCTCGTTCATGCGGATCAGGATTTCTCCCTTTGTTCCCAATATCTGGCTGCCGCCGGTGAAATATTCACTAAGATCGCCGTTGGTTTCGGTGCCCACCCGGTTTGAAGTAATCGAGAAGACCCGGTTTTCCAAAGAACGGGTTTTCATGGCTTCCTGACACCAAGGCAGAACCAGGTTTGAAGGATGGCAGATGATCTGGGCACCTCTAAGGGCAAGACTGCGGGCGGATTCTGGAAACTGCCAATCGAAACAGATCATCATTCCCACTCTGATCCCGTTTTTGGCTTCACATACAAAGAAGGGGATGTCCCCCGGCGAGAAAAACAGCTTTTCCCGATAGAAAAGGTGAACCTTGCGATACACGTGGTAAGTGCCATCAGGGTTTACCAATGCGCAACTGTTGTAATACTCGCCTTTGTGAAGCTCCGGGAATCCGTAGCAAATGCTTACAGCGCGAGAGCGGGAAAGCTCTCTTAGGGCGTTGAAACACTCACCACCAGGTATGCTTTCCGCTACTTGAGCCACTTCCTCGCGGCTGGAGAATACGTAGCCGCTAAAAGCCAGTTCCGGCAATACAACCAGGTCGCTATGCAAATCCTGGATCATGGCAGCTACTTTTTCCAGATTTTCCCTTGGTTTTAGAAGAGCGGGAAGATACTGTAAGACAGATACATTGTAACTCATTTCTGTACCCTCATCAGCGGAGCTATGGCACGCTCGAAACTGCCCAATACCTTGCAAATTGTAAGACCGTAGTTTGTGATGGGAACTCCCCGACGGTGACACTCCACAATCCGGTGGTTCATCTCAGAGACGTTTATCATGCATCCACCACAGTGAACGCATAGGGCAAAATCTTCCAGGTTTTCCGGAAAGTCGTGCCCGGCATAGGTCTCAAATACAAGTTTTTTACCTGTATAATCCGATATCCATTTGGGCAGTTTGACCCTGCCGATATCGTCCTTTTGCACGTGGTGAGAACATGCTTCCGCAATCAACACTTTATCGCCATTCCGCAGTTTGTCGATCTGGTCGATTCCGGTAAGCAGAATGTCCAGCTCTCCTTTGTATCTTGCGAATAGAATGGAGAATGTGGTAAGTTCGATGCCCTGGGGTGTATCGCGATCTACCTGTTCGATAGCCTGAGAATCAGTAACTACAAGATCCGGCGGATCTTTCAACATGGATATCGCATCCTTCAATTCGGATTCTTTTACTACAATTGCTTGTGCGTCTGCGTCCAATACTTCGCGAATTGCTTGCACTTGGGGCAGGATCAGGCGTCCTTTGGGAGCCGCGCTGTCGATGGGGCAGACCAAGATAACCTTGGATTTGGCTTTTATGAGATCACTCAAGATTACGCGATCTTCCGCGAGGTGTTTGGGAGCCAGATTCACCAGGGCGTTCTTTGCCTCGATGATGCCGCTTTTATTCCTTGCGGAAAGGCTTACAAAGGGTAAGTTGCGCAGGCTGCAATACTCGATGTTGCGGGTATCCGCTTCCTGCATATCAGCTTTGTTGAATACGATCAGCAGGGGGATTTCCATCTCTTGAACTCTGGCAAGCATATTTAGTTCCGGCTCAGAGAATTGTGAACCGTCGTTTACGAAGACCACGATATCGGCACGGTACAGCACCTTGCGGGTAGCTTGGACTCTTTTTTCTCCAAGTTCGCCGATGTCGTCCACCCCGGCGGTATCGTAGAAAGTGACCGGACCTAATGGTAACAGCTCGTAGTGTTTATCCACCGGGTCGGTTGTAGTGCCGGGGATTTCGGATACGATGGCAATTTCTTGTCCAACCAAGGCATTGATCAGGCTGGATTTTCCTGCATTACGCCTGCCCAACAGGGCGATGATAAGTCTTTCACCTCGGGGAGTAGGGCTCATTTATGTGCTCCAAATTTTTATTCACTTTTTTTCAAGCAAGACGGCAGTGGCTTATCCGTCAAGTTCTTTTTGCTGAAGTGCCTTCTGGATATGCCAACCTTAGGATCAGCTATTAAGTAAGTTATCCAGTTCTATATTTACCGTTGCTTGTTTTCTGCGATTCATAGCCAGTCTATTCAGCTCTCCGGGGTTTTGGCTGAGTTGCAGACAGGTTACTATTCCTCTTGCCATTAGCTCGTTTTTCTCGGATTTTACCAAAGCATTGAGCACGGTGATGGGGAAGATCTTTTCCTCGGTGATGATGTGCTTAAGGCCATGATCCCGAGGGTGATCCCAGCCTAACAACCGGATGTTCTTGCATTGACTGTATTGGATGGAATCCGGGGTGAACCGGGAGTTTGAGATTATCCAGGTTCTATAGCGCAGAGCTTTGTTATCGTCGTCCTCCAGATACTTTTCTACGATGTCCGCCACCCGCGAATGTACATATAGCGGCACCTGAATGCTGATGCTTGTACCTTGTTTGGCGGAGAATTTACACTCAGCCAGGCTCAGTTCATCACCTTTGGATGCAAACACATCCATCTCGTGGGTAATGGACGCTCCTTGTAGAACCACCGCCGTCTTCACCGCATATCCCCAGCGCTTGAAGATTTCTCCTATAAACACTTCAAAGGGATGTCCACTGGGTCCCATTTCCATTATCGCGTTTCTGAGTTTATAAAGCGAAGCTTCCGTTTTATTGATGGATTTCAGCAGATTGTAGGCGCGGGCGTAGATCTTGCGAGTGCTTAAACCTTCTGAGATCCAGGAACTTATATCCGCGCTGATCATCGCGATCGTCTCTTCATTGGCTCCCGCGTTGCGCAGCGAGGCTTCCAGTTTATCGATCTTAAACGCCTCGGTCTGCCCGGAAGCCTTTACTATCATTATCGGTTTGTCTGTCATATCTTCAATTTCTCCATAAATGCGGGGATTTCTATCAAAACATTATGTCCTTATATATCAAGGGATTATGGGATTACTTCAGCTCACCTGGCATCACCAGATACCAAGAAATCTTATACATATCATGCTCTGATGCCCGCAATATTTGGTCAAGAACTATCTCCCATCCTCATACTGCAAAACAAAGTCCGCCATATGAATCCAGATAGGGGTTGAAGATCAATAATCAAGTTTGTTGCACAGATTCCACATAATTTTACTGATGTCCACTCAGCTTGTGATAAATCTCTTGACCAGATGGGGAGATAGCGCATAAGGAGAAAAAAGATCCGGAAAGGAGATTCTCTATGCAAGCGTATTATCAGATGCCTACAATTCACAAGAATCAATTGATCTTCGTATCCGAGGACGACCTCTGGACTGTGCCGCTGAAGGGTGGAGTTGCCACACGTCTTACCTCAAACCTCAGTCCTGTCCGCTATCCCTTGCTTTCGCCAGATGGCAAATTGGTTGCCTTCATGGGTATGGAAGAGCGGATCCCGGAAATCTATGTAATGCCCTCAGTAGGTGGAACCGCTACGCGTCTCACCTGGCAGGGCTGTATGTGTTTCCCCGTTTGCTGGAAGGGCGAGCGCATCATATATGCCAGCAGCTACGGTTCGTTTTCTCAGCGGGAGATGTTTCTTTGGGAAGTGGGGCTGGACGGCATGCCGCCACAGAGATTGGATTATGGCCCTGCCCGGAGTATCAGCTTTGGCGCAAAGGGTGTGGTGTTGGGGCGCAATACCAGCGATCCCGCCCGCTGGAAGCGATATCGCGGGGGTACAGCCGGATATCTCATGATCGACCCCGATGGTAAAAATGAGTTCCGTAAATTCCTGGATATCAATAGCAATCTTAGTTCGCCCATGTGGATAGAAAATAGGATCTATTTCATCTCGGATCACGAGGGGATAGGCAATATCTACTCCGCAAACTTGAAGGGCAAGGATATCCAGAAGCATTCTTTTCACGAAGATTACTATGCCCGCAGGGCGGAAACGGATGGCAAAAGCATTGTCTGGCAAGCCGGGGGAGACATCTACTGTCTGGACATCCCAACCAATAAAACGCGCAAGATCGAGATCGAATACCACAGCCCGCGCGTTCAGCTCTACCGCAAGTTTATAGAAGCGGATAAATATCGCTATATCAACAGCGCAGCTCTGAGTCCGGATGCGGGTTCCATAGCGCTGGATATTCGTGGCAAAGCCTTATGTGGCGGCGCTTGGGAAGGCAGCATCCAGCAATATGGGAAGAAACAGGGCGTGCGCTACATGAGCAGCACATATCTCCCCAATAACAAAGGTTTGCTTACTGTATCCGATGAGGGGGATCTGGAGCACTTCGAGCTATATCCCCTGCGTCCGGATTTTGGCACATTGGATACAAATGCCAAAGCGAAGATCTACCACGGCGATTTTGGGCGTCCCTACGGCTTTGTTCCCTCTCCCTGTGGGAAGTGGATCGCGTATTCCAACCATCGCAACGAACTGTGCATTCTGAATCTCGAAAGTGAAGAGCTGATCAGAATCGACCAAAACAAATTCGGTATGATCCGCTCATACGACTGGTCTCCGGATAGTCGCTGGCTTGCATACAGCATCAATGACACCCGGCTTACCACCCGGATCATGATTTATGGTTTGGAAGATAAACAATGCCATGTGATTACCAAACCGGTGAAGTACGACGATGAACCATGCTTTGATCCTGATGGCAAGTATCTTTACCTTCTCTCCAGCAGAGAATACGAACCGGTAATGGACAGCTTGCAGTTTGGATTCTCGTTTATCAAAGACTGCAAACCGTATCTGATCACCTTGAAAAAGGACACTCGTTCGCCTTTCTTCCCGGATGTAAGAGGTTTGGAGCCCAAGCCGGAAGGAGCTGAGGACAAAGGCAAAAAGAAGAACAAAGCCAAACCGGAAGTAAAACCGGTGGAGATCGATTTCGATGGCATCAGCGAGCGGATCGTGGAGTTCCCCTTGCCCGTGGACAACATCGGTGGCTTGAATGCCATTTCTGGCAAGATATTCTATTACAAATACGATGTCAGCAAAGTTATGGATGAGGGGCAGAACATCCTGCTGGATTTCTATTGTTATGATCTCGAAAAGAATGAAGAACAGCTCTTCATGGCTGGGATCTCCGGTTATACATTCAATCCGGGTAGATCTGCCATCCTGTTCTTCATCAACAAACAGCTCCGCATAGTATCCAGCAAAAGAGACCCCAAGTGTGAACTACCCAAAGAGGTCAAACCCGGCAGAACCAGCGGCATCATTGATCTCGGACGCTTCAAGGTGGAGGTGGAACCTCTGCAGGAGTTCAAACAGATGTTCCGCGAGGGCTGGCGTTTGCAAAAGTACTATTTCTGGAACGAGAAGATGTCCAACATAGATTGGGATAGAGTATTCCGCCTATACTATCCCCTGGTGGAAAGAGTCGGATGCCGTAGCGAGTTCTCGGATCTGATGTGGGAAATGCAGGGCGAACTTGGCACGTCTCACTGTTATGAGTTTGGCGGAGATTACCGCATGGGTCCCTCCTATCCGATGGGTAAACTGGGTGTGGACTGGAGCTTTGATCCCAAAAAACAAGAATGGAAGATACAGCGCATCTTAAAGGGAGATTTTTGGGCAAGCCGAGACCGCTCGCCATTGATGCATCCCGGAATCAACATCCCGGTTGGCAGCGTGGTGAAAGCGATCAATGGCATAGAACTGAGCGCTATAAACACTCCAGAGCGGTGCTTGGTAAACTTCGCTGGCCAGGCAGTTCAGTTAACGGTGGGTGATGCTAGGGGACGGAATCTGCGGGTGGTAACCGTACAACCCGTAGGCAACGAATTCCCTGCCCGCTATCGGGACTGGGTGGAATCCAACCGCGAATATGTTCATAAGAAGAGCAGAGGCAAGGCAGGCTACATCCATATCCCGGATATGGGTTACGGTGGGCTGAAGGAATTCCATCGCTATTTCCTGAGCGAGCTGGATTATGATGCACTGGTAGTAGATGTGCGCTACAATGGCGGAGGCTCGGTATCGCCCCTGTTGTTGGAGAAACTGGCACGCAAACGGATTGGTTATGATTACACGCGCTGGTTTGGTACTACTCCATATCCCAGCGAATCCCCTGCGGGAGCCTTGGTCTGCCTCACCAATGAAGACGCCGGAAGCGATGGAGACATCTTCTCGCATGCGTTCAAGCTGATGAAACTGGGAAAGCTGATTGGCAAAAGAACCTGGGGCGGAGTGATCGGCATCTGGCCGCGTAATTGGTTGGTGGATGGTACGATCACCACTCAACCAGAGTTTTCCTTCTGGTTCAAAGACGTTGGATGGGGAGTGGAAAACTATGGCACAGATCCGGATATCGAAGTGGATAACCTGCCGCAAGATTATATGAAAGGCACCGATCCTCAACTGGATATGGCAATCAAGGTGGTTCTGGATGAACTCAAAAAGAACCCTCCTCTTAAACCGGATTTCTCTAATATGCCAGATCTTGGGAGAAAATAAGCTACAAACATCGGGGGGAGCATCTTTGCTCCCCCATTTGATACTTAGTGTACACAATTAACCCGGGAGGGCGATGCAAATATTGGAATCCAGGTTTTCAATCTATTTAAAAATAATACATCCAAATGTATCGGATGGATGCAGTGTTGGGTTGATATCTGGTATGCTGATTGCCATTTGTTCTACACGCCATCTCATTGCTTTGTGTCGCCCGCGATGGGCTCTGGGGGTATTTGTTGCTCGTAGTAAGGTTCAAAACGATCAATAGCCCTTTTATTGTGGACGCGCCATCTTGGCGTGTTATCATATTGGAGCCCTTTTATTGTGGACACACCATCTTGGCGTGTTTTCATATAAGAGCCCTTTTATTGTGGACACGCCATCTTGGCGTGTTTTCATATTATTGCGGCAAATCAGCCCCGTCAGGGGCGACACCGATCATAGCGAGGGTGCGTAGCTTTAGCGAAGCCCCTCGTTAAGTGCACCATCAACCGCCAAAAAGCCCTTCATGGGCGACACAAATCCACATCCTAACCACATCAATCATGAATAAAAAAAACATAATGGTAAACATCATCCCCTATTACTATCCCAGCCCATTTCTAAAAGCAATTGCCATGCGCTGTCCCTGTAGTGCACACTGCATCAAAGAAGCATGGCGACTGCTTCGGGGAATGGGTGTGGGGATTGGCAGTTCGGTGGCAGATTGGTCTAATCCTACTGTCTTGACTATTCCCTCACCCAGGGTCTTAAAATTGAATAACTCACATGTGCTGTGTAGCATCAGGAAACAGAACCCTAAAACGGATTCCCCGAAAACTATGCTTGCAAAGGAATTTGGGTGTGGCGATAAGATACGAGAAGAGGCTCCTCTTCCGGCAGGTCATCGTGAGTTGCCCGATAATAGTGCTCCTGCATACCAGTAAGTGGATCATCTCCATAACCAGACCCGATGCTCTTTAAAGATGCCATTGTTAGCCATCTCCTATTTCCAGATGTGATCATTGATCCGCAGCCAGGAAAGCACTACCCTGTATGCTGACAAATGCAAAGAAGCCCCGTTTGGGGACCAAGCCTTTGAGCATTCATTATGTTTTTTTTTGATGTATCTTTTTGGTCTTCTTGGGGGTCGGCACTTCAGTTTCGGGATCTTGCGGTTTATTTAATCCTAGCTTTTCAGCGTATTTCTTACACAAGTCCTGCATGTCGATGGCTGGTAGGATATAGGGTTCCACAGGATAATACGAAGTTACGTTCTGTAGATAGGCTCTGATGTTATTGTAAGTTATTGCTGTAGCAGCATTGCTAATGAGTTTATTGAAAAGATCAGAGCCGACCTCGATAGATTCGGCAATCCTAAAGTCACAAGATGCCTGCAATTCGATGTTTAATCCAGGTTGTTTCATTAAATGATGAATGGCCTTGATATCGAATATAATGCGGACCAAGTGATCATCTTCATTATTTGTGAATATGTGATAGTCAATATCCAGATCATCTATATCATTGGTCTGAGTCTCTTTCGGAAACACTAAAGATATCTTGGTTTCCAGAAGTACAAACATCTCTTGTTGGAGTTCGCTGCGCTTAATCTCCACAGTCAGCTCCTATTGCATGATCATATAATGGCATAGGTTTAAAACTTGTGGATGGGAATCTATGCATGTAGGTTGTTTTCGTTAGTTCGGGAGCGACCGCCATCCGACCGGCTTTTTCTAAAAATTCCTCAGACTTCTTGTCTTGGATCTCCATTCTAAAAACCACATTGAACTCAGTGGATATCCCGGCTAACATCGAAATATTAATCAGCTTATCCCCAGAGAACACTTGGCTAAGATATGAAGGCGACACTCCTGCCGCTGCCGCAAGTTCTTTCTTGCTAATTCCCTTTTGTTCCATCAAATCT
Organism: Candidatus Cloacimonadota bacterium; assembly: GCA_018433885.1. Classification (GTDB taxonomy): domain Bacteria; phylum Cloacimonadota; class Cloacimonadia; order Cloacimonadales; family Cloacimonadaceae; genus UBA5456. Next base: position 16,363 of record JAHDQK010000075.1, on the reverse strand, counting down.
TCTAACTCCATAGTGATAGCAGTACTCAAGGATATTGCTTTGTACTTCTTCCTGAAGGGCTGGATGGATTGCAATACCTGATCATGTGAGTATTTCGAACTCATAGCTCCGCGTCCTCTTTATAATATTTCTTTCTTTCTTAGACAAACTTTCTGACTTCTTACCCATGTGTATCTCACAGATGATGACGTCCTTTCCTTTCCCATAATCGATTTCTCGACAATACAGACGATCGTTGCGCCCTTTGTCCATAAACTTCATTGCTACCACTGTAGGTCGCTTATCCTTTTCCTCAATTCTATATGCGTCATCACGATATCTGTTGTTGTACACTTTGGTTGCAATGTTAATCATCTTATCCAACCGATGATTAATGTCGCCCGGGGTGTATTTGGGATTTATGCCCTTACCACCCAGGAAATCTATCAAATCATCATAAATCTTTGTACGGACGAATATACTTACACGATACCGAGGGCACATGGAGTCCCAAGCATCCTCAAGAAGATCGTCTATACACCTTAGCTTCTCACACATACATGATCCTACTTTATCTATAGATAAATTCCGTCAAGGAAAATCTGAAATTCTTTATAAGTTTGAGGTCCTGGTGCTGGAAAATCTGCTCCAGTGCTTCACGATAGCTCAGGGTGTTTATCAGCTTTTCTCTCATCTGAATGGGTTACCCCATCTTCTGAAAAATCTTGAAAGTCCATTTCTTCTTGTTACCAAATTTCCCCATATTGAAGATGATTTCATATCTGTTGAAGGAATCATTGTTCTCTCTTGTTTTGATTACCATTCTCCAATTCCGCACGCATTTGATTGAATATATCCAAAATAACCTGATCATTTTCTTTGTTGGCAGATTCGATCTCTTCCCATTTTTCATAATTCTTCTGGAAAGCCTCAAATACATAATAGTACCCGGACCGACTTCTAGCAGCATTCTTGATAAACTTCTCGACTAATAACTCGACTTCCTTTGAAATAAACAAACGGTTTTCCAGGAAGTGGTTGTTTGTCTTGGTGAGGCAAGAAGCGAAGTGCCTCGGCAGCAATCTCAAGAAATCCCGATCGCTAAACTCCCCTGTTTCTTGCTTGGCAATAAGTTCTCTTTTATCTGGTTTTGAAAACCCAAATGCATCAAGATAATCAGCGAATTCTTCCAATGATAGCCGAGGGAAATCTGGCGTGTATTGCGAGGGTGCCCAGTTCGATAATTCTCCATGAAGCCTAAGTACTTTCGAATACATCACCGGATAGACCTCATATTTCTTATCAAAGAACTTATTGAATCCGGTGATGCCTTTACCGTATTCTGCCAGTTGTTTTTCTTTCTCTGTCTCCAAATCTGTCTTGTACTTGATTATTTTCTTATCGAGAGCATAGTCCAGGAGCTTAGGAACCCAATGCTTCCACGTAATAGCAGCAATGCCCATTATGGCATAAGCTCCCCAGTTCTGAAGAAACGATAGCATCTGACTCACTTCACCTCCAATTTGCTCAGATCCTCTATGCTCATCCGCTCAAAATCCTGCGCGGAAAGGCCAAAAGATGCCAACACGGAATCCAGATCCGGATCAATCAGCCTGGCTTCTGAATAGCTAAGCTCATAAAGCTTATAAACCATGAGGTCGATTTGGGATTCGAGGTCTTGGGTGCCATATAGATTGCCCCTTTTATCGATTATTAAGTCTACTATCTTTTCAAACATCATTCGTTCGGAATCTATAATATGTGGAACAGGGTACTTTTCGAGAGCATGCTTGTTAAACTGATAGCCCTTGCTCCCTAATTCAACACTTGAGTAGAGTGACTTATAAACATATAGAAAAAAACTTGAGTTTAAAACGCCTAGCAAATACTTGGCATATACACTGCGTAACATGAATCCTGTCTTTTCTAACATAAATCCCTCTCGATCATAATAAAAGCTGTTACTTGATGTTGTTTCAGGATACACCACCTTCTCTTTTTCGAATTCTGCCATATATGCGCAGTTCCTGAGATTGTAGGGAGTAGATCCCTGGTCTGCTCGTTTCTCAATCTTATCCCAGTATCCATCCAAGTGTTTTTTGATTGCCGGATAGTCACTTATCTCAATTCTGGGTATCTTGTTTCCCAGGCTATCAGTATAGCCATTGTGGGTAGCAATCAACCACTTATCCGCAAATTCAGCTTTATAGCGTTTGATATCGCGTCCTCGGAGGATGGGTTTGATGATCTCAGCCGAGCGGGGATCAGCAGCGATCAGTTCGTCTTTCTTTGCCCCGGAGATGATGAAGGCTTCATTGTATCCGGTTAAAACTCCTCGGTAAATAGACACATCCCAGTCCTTGAGTGGGGTGCCGATGCGCTCGATCTTGGCTTTGAGTTGTTGAGCAGAATCATCTGCGATGATCCAGCTCTCGGCACTGAAGGCAGGCAGGAGGATGCCATGCTCTGCCACATATTTGGTGATGCTATCGCCTTTATGAAAGTCCGCTTTGATGCTGCAGGCTCTGCCGTCAGGCTTGCCGGGCGCAGAGTTTTGCGTAAGCAGGATATTGGTATCCACCGTGGCAGAATCAAAGACCTTGAAGCCGCCAAAATCGATCAGGATCCTGGCTTGGGTATTTTCTGCCAGATACTTACGCAGGGCTCCGCCATAATTTGCGCGCATCCATTTGTTTGAGGTGATATAGCATAAAACACCCCCATGGCTCAGGAGTTGAACCCCTCGCTCATAAAAGAGGCAATACATATCTCCGCTGCGCTCGAAGCTTTGGTATTTGCAGTCCTTGTAGAGATCGGCAAATTTGCGCTTATCGTCCAGGTCTTTGGTCAATTGGATATAAGGCGGATTCCCGATCACGATATCGAAGCCATCTTTGATGCCAAACATCCATTTGGGATCAAACCAATCTGAAGCTTTGTCTTTGAAGGGATCCCAAGCCAGCAGTTTATAGAGGTAGGAGTCATTCTTGCCAAAATCAATCTGATCTTGAGTTTCATCCAGAAAGCTGCTTTGCTGATAGGCGTTGCCCGTCAAGTTTTCCATCAGTTCTCTATTCAGCCTGGCAAAGTCCTTCTTGATCTGGGCTTTTTCTTGAGCATTGTGGGCATGCAGATAGCGTTCACGAATATCATCAAAGCCTTTGATAATCTTCTGATAGCGGAGGAGGGTCTCACCCTCATCCCCCAGGGGGATCAGGCTATTTGCCGTCACGAACTTGAAAGAGAGGTTGGGCAGGGGATGGATGTTTTTGTTGTCCTTGGCTTCGATCACGCTTTCATCCACGATCAGTGAGAGAAAGAGCCGCAGTTTGGAGATTTCGGTGGCAATGGGCTGGATATCCACGCCGTAGATAGCATTTTGGATGATGCCCATTTTGTGTTTATACTTCCAGTTTTCATTGATCAGTTTCTCTTCAAATGCTTTGCGCACCAGCACATTGGGGATCTTATCCAGTTGGCGGATCACCCACTCTATGGATTCCGGATCCACCTTCTGGAGGATGAGCAGCATTTTTTGTAGGATGCCGATGGGGAAAGCTCCGGAGCCGCAGGCGGGATCAAGCACTTTGATCTGATCCAGGGCATCGATAATGGAGATTCTTTGTTCTTTGCTAAGATTGCACGATTCAATATTGAAGTCCAGTAGATCCCGGATATCAGATTCCGTGATCCTTGTTTTTGTCTTCAGATATTGGATCAGGGCTTCATCCACCATATATTCTACAATGGCGCGGGGTGTATAGAAGCTGCCAGAAGCCTTGCGGGCGGTCTCTCCGGTATCCGGATTCAGCTCTGCCAGAAGGTTTTCAAAGATGCGTCCCAGCATTTCGGGATCCACACTCAGGTCGATATCGATGGAGGTATTTTCATCGATGGTGAAGTTATAGGTTTCCAGGATGGCAAATAGTTCTTTAAACCACCGATCAGGAATCTTGAGGTTCCAGGCTGGCTGAGCCGGCTTCTGGGGGCTGGAAGCGATGTAATAATCCTGATGCAGGGTGGGATCAAAGAGCCCGCCATTGAGGAAGGGAATAGCGTCGTAAAGGGGAGAACGAAAGTCCTGATGTCGATGCTCCAAAGGTGTATTGAGCACTTCGAAGAAGAGCGGTTCCAATACCCGGTGATAATATGAATCACTCACGGCTTCCAGAGAAAGCACCTTAGAAGGGATGATGGGATTGCCCTGGTCCGAAAGCTTCTTTTTGAGAAACCAGCAAAAGACCAAGCGGCCGATGAGGCGCACGCCAAATTCCTGCACTGTCCTGGCATCGCCATTTTCCGGTAACTTCAACTGCGCAGGGTAATCCAATACACTCTTGCCCTGGCTGATCTTACCACCCACCAAGCTGTAAAACATCCTCTGGATTTCGCGGTAAAACTCTTTGTTCACCACTTCCACGGAGAATCTGGCTTCCAGATCAGCAAAATCTCGAATGCGTCCGCTTCCCATCAAGAAGCTTTCCGGAGTTCGGGTTTTGGCATTCTCGCCCAGGTAGAAGGAAAATCGTTTGGGATTGGAGAATCTGTATTTCACGTCTGTGCCTTCCAGATCCAGCTTGAGCGTGATCAGGGAAAAGCGGTAGTTATTGGAATTTTCCGAGACAAAGAAGAAAAGCGCGTTTTCCAGATTCAGCTCTGCCATCAGCCGGAAGGCGTCTCTGGATACTCCGATGCGAGGGTCATTTTCCGAGGCATGCGAGATCTCGATGATCGCCAGATTGTTCAGTGAGTCGCAATCGCCGATCCAATATGCCTGAGGCCGGATGTATTTGGATTTGAAATCAATGTTTATGGCTTGTTTTTTTAGCTTAAAGTCGTTTGGCAAAAATCTTGTCTGCAGAAAGCTGATCCAATCTTCACGCTGGTAAGCTGAGCTCAGTAAGTGGTTCATCATTTTCTCCTATGTCAGTTCTTCTGCCAAAATCAAGCTTTCGGCGCCATCATCGATCTTACGGGCAGTCCTGATGATGGTATTCAGATAGCTGTGGGGCACCAGCAGCATCAGGCTTTCGATATCCCGGGCCAGGCTATTGGCATTCACGCGGTTGATGCTGTGATACACGCCATCTGGCAGGGAATTCAGCTCTTTGGCCACGTGATAGAGATCTTTCAGATAATCCTTGTATTTGGGGCTAGCATCGCTCATGGCTTTTAGTTTATTAAGAGTTTTTGCGCGTTTTCCGGTGGCTGTAGATGCAGCTTGTTTGGCATACATATTGGATTTTGCGTTTTGATAGAGGGCATCGAAGGCATCGGACACTGCGCGGGGTTTTTCGCTTTCCGTGGCTTTGAATAGATTCAGGGCTTGCTCCGGACTCAGGGCGATGGATTCATTGGCATCCAGGCCCAAGCGGAAGGCAAAGTCCTCTCCCTTTTTGCCAAAGACGAGCACCCCTTTTTGGTCTTTGGCTTCAGAGCGGCGCAATCTGCTGCGATGCTCGATCTCCCGGGCTTTTTGGAGCAATTCCGGCTTTCCGGATTTCAGATGGTTGTATTCATTCAGATACACCGCGTCCCAGGATTCAGCTTCTTGCTCCTGCCTGGCTTTCTGGTATTGCTCGTGAAAATAGGAGATGAGCTGCTCTTCATCGGTGAGCACTTTGGTATCCTCTCCCAAAAGCACGTCGATCATGGCTTTTTTGAGGGTGGAGATTTCCTTGGTGCGGATGTGCCCTTCGCCAATATCGGTGGGAAAGTAATTGTAGATATACAGCGTATCAAAGAGCATTTTGCCGATGCGATTGATGCGTCCCACTCTTTGGATCACGCGCGTGGGGTTGTAGGGAATATCATAATTGAAGACCGTTCCGGCCCGGTTCAGGTTTACCCCTTCGGAGAGGGCATCGGTGGTGATGATGATATCGTAGTCATTCTTTTGCCTTTCACTGGAAGCATCAAAGTTTTCCTTGATCAGCTTACGCACGGTGGAGGATTCCGCACTGGAATAATAGATAGCGCGGATTTGGGGGTCATCAGCAATATGCTGATACACATAGGAAGCAGTATCGGTGTATTCGCTGAATACCACGATCTTGCGGCTCTTATCTTCGGATAGCTGACGCTTGATCTCACTGGCGAAGTTTGCCAGCTTGGGGTCAAAAGGCATACCCTGGGCAAACCACTCCTGATGGATTTTACTGAGCAAGGCGATATCATGATTCAGATGGATAATAAAATCTGGCCTCAACTGATCTGCCGGAATGAAGACCAGGCCTTTGTCAAAGTGCTTTTTCAGCTCGTCCTCAAAGCCATAGGCATTGATCTCTGCCATAGCGTCATCACTCATGTCTTGCAAAAGCTCGTCAACGGCAGGGAGCTGTCCCTTTTTATAGATTGGCACCCGCTTCAGCTTCAGATAGTAGTCTTTGATGCTTTCCATGGATTCCAGCATGGATTCCAGGGTCTTTTTGAAGGCATTCAGCGAGCTCTCAAAGCGGCCCACCAAAAGCCTTTGCATAAACTTGGCCAGGTTTGCCTGGGCAACCCCGATGGAATCCACATCCACCCGCTCATCCTGGATGCTACTACGGAATTTTTCCAGATCAATGATGTAATTGGCAGGTTTGTAGCGAGCTCCGATGTATCCGATGCTATCGTCGAGATCGGAGCTGTCAGGCGGCAGGTTTTTGCTCTCCTGGGCAATCAGGAAAAGGGTCTTGGTATATAGCTCCGCCATCTCTCCCAGGGGGTATTCTTTCAAGATGGGAGCTTCGGCAAATACATAGCGGATGCCTTGCTTCTGGAGGTCCTCACGATAGGCATCGATTTTGTCCAGATCCAGGCGTGAGCGCCGAATCACCACAGGCTCCATGATAAATCTGATCTTGCGGGCCAGATCGCTAACCCGCTGTTGCAATTCATGCGCACCAATGCTCTTTTTGACCCGTTTTTTGTTGATATCTTTGTATTCTCTCACCGCCTCAGAAAAGTGGTAAGATAGGTTGTCCACGGAGCGGATGGTGGATTTTGAGGGAATCTGGAAGAGCTTGATCATGGCAAAAACGTCCTGCGGACGGTTGTTGAAAGGAGTGGCGGTCAAGAGCATTACTTTGTTACCCTGGCAGAGCCTGTGCAGCAGGATATAGTCGTCCGTATCCTCATTGCGATAGCGGTGGGCTTCATCCACGATGATTAGTAGCTCTTCATCCGGAAACTTAGATTCTTTGTAGTCCAGTGCCTTATGGATGGAACCGCTGCCATAGACCACGGCATTAAGCTCGAAGAGCACACGATATTCCTTGTCCCACTGTTCATTGAGGTGAGGCGGAGAGATGATGATCACCTTTTTGCGCAGGTTGTAAGCCACGGCTGAGGCAATGATGCTCTTTCCCAGGCCCACCACATCACAGATCATTACTCCATTGTGCTCATCCAGTATCTTGAGCGCTTTTTTGATGGCATCGCTCTGATATTGCAGGTTGAAATACTTGCCTTTGGTGATCCTGGTGGGCAGGGCTATGCTGCTGCGGTCGTTTATCGAGAAGTATTCGTCCAAAACCCGCAGGTAAAAGAGATAGGGCTTGTACAGCTTCTCATACCAAATCTTCTTGATCACTTCTTCGGTGAAATCATCCAAGCAATTTTCATCTACCAAGTCTATCGCTGATTCCCATAGATCGTCGAAGATGGCTTTGCCGGATTTGAATTTATCGTATAACACCACATTGATCTCGTGCTGATTTTTTAAGCCAGAGAGGGTTAAGTTGCTGGACCCGGTGATCATTGTGCCAGGAAGCATACCGCCTTGAGTGTAGGCTTCGCTATGTTCAAACAGGTACATCTTGGCATGGTTTGGCAATGCTGTTTTCTTGATCTGCAAGCTGCCATCTTGGATCTTGTTCAAAAAAAGCTTAAAGGCTTTGATCCGCTCTGCAGAATCGAAATAATCCGTATCGTTAAACACTTGCACCAAAGAACTGTAGTAATCTTTCTTGATCTCTAGGCGGGATTGGCTAAGGTCTCGAATAACATAGTATTCTTTGATATGATTGGATAAATCCTTTTCGATGCTCATACCGATCAAAATCTTGAGCTGTTTATCCTGCAACTGGGTGTAGATCTCTTCAAAACCAGAGAAATAGAAGTATCCTACCAAGAAATATAACTTTTGGGAGTGTGGCAGAATATCCTCAATAACCTTGGATAAGAATTTATGTTGATTAGTGATTATCAAAGGATCCATAACTGACTCCTACTTATACCTCTCCAAATGGTATCGTAACTCTTGGATAAAACCTGGTGCCTAAGCTTCAATGTTTCTTGCATATCTCCCTCAATAGAGTTTATGATTGGGTATAGTGGCCAATATATTCTTTTTTCACTTTCCGGAGATCATGCGATTATTGTCAATCTAATTCTTCCTCTGGCTCTCCAGTGCATGATTTTTCTTCAAATAGTGTGCTTGAAGTATATATCTATATGGGTGATATTCATATACTTAAGGCTTAACGGGTGTGGGGGATGCGCGTTGCGATAAGCGGATATAAAAACCACTAACTCGGCAAATTGCCGCAGCTCGCTAAGACGATATGCCCCTTGCCGCTGAGGATGGCGTTTGGTTCCGCAGCGGGGATGATGGCAGAATCTGCTTGGTGTAAGTGCATTTCTCCGGTGGTACCTTGAGCGAAGACGCTGCCCTCAATACACATAAGGATCTTGGGTCCGGGGATTTGAGGTAGAGTGGTGTTGCCATCTAGTTGGATTCTGGAAAGCAGGAAGTCTGGCACCGGTACGGGGTAGTAGTGCCACATATTTATCCCCGGGGCAGCGGGGTATAGCAGCGGGGAGTAGGGTTGTTTTTGCATTATCTTTAATAACTCCGGAACGTCGATGTGTTTGGGGCTCAAGCCCGCCCTTAGCACGTTGTCGCTCTGCGCCATGATCTCGATTCCAGCTCCGTGCAGATAGGCATGCACGATTCCGGCATCCAAAAACAAGGCTTCCATCGGTTTTAGATGGATCAGGTTCAAAAGCAAAGGGGATACTACAGATCTATCTTCAGGGTATTGTTCTATCAGTTTTTTTATCCATTGGATTTCATCTTTCCAGGGTTCGGATTCGGGTAGAGTATGCAAATGCTCGTGCAATCCCGGCAGTTTCTCTTTGTGCAGAACTTCTTGATAGAGAGTGCAGAAACTGGCGGAATCCTGTTTGTGTTGAAATTCGGTAAAACTGCGGAAGAACCGGCTTAAACCCAGATCCTGAAACGCGGCTACGATATCCGGGAACCGCCTGATCCCACATAGGGCGGAGAAATCCGTAAGCGCAAGCATCATTTCCGGTTTGTGATTGGAATCCTTGTAGTTTCTTATTGGGGAATTCTGCGGAACACCTTTCAAGTTTTCTGCGCGGAACCCTTCTTCTGCCTGCTGTTTGGAGGGATGCACCTGGATGGAGAGAGCTTCATCTGCTGCCAATATTTTGAGTAAAAAAGGGAAATCTCCTTGGGGAGAACCCAGCCAATACACAGGATCCGCGGTTATCAATTCCGTAAACGGGAAGCCATTCACCAAGGAAGGAGCTTTGGGGTGCGCGGAGTACCAAGCTTCGGCGATAGGACCTTCCTGGGGAAGTTTCAAGAAATTCTGGATAAAAGACCTGGAACCCCAAGCATAATCCTGAAAAACAGCATTTATTCTATGCATATCAACCTCTTAAAACTGGAAATAAATGAAGGGTTGGATGTCCGCACTGCGGGCTTGATAGAGAATCCAGATCACAAGGGCAAGCGCTAGGGATTGTAAGGGTAAGGGAGCCTTGTTCAGCAATCTTTTGAAAGCGTTTTCCCAGCTATCCGGCTGCCAGTGTGCCAAGAATCCGATTAGAATAAGTAAAGCCACTACTAGATACTCGGATATCCAGGAGAGGAACAGCTCACCATTAAAGGATCCGGTGATTCTACCGATGATCTCCCAAGAGGTGGCGAAACTGCGGCTACGGAAGAAGATCCAGCAAAAAGCCACGAAATGGAAGGTAATGATGGTGCTGAAAAATCTAACAAGGCGGGATTTTGCGAGGCTGGTGTTGATCCAGAGTTTATCCAGAACCAAGGCAAAGCCGTGCAAGCCCCCCCAGAACACGAAGTTCCAGCTGGCTCCGTGCCACAGCCCTCCCAAAAGCATGGTGGTCATCAGGTTAAGTTGCTGGCGCGCTTTACCCAGCCTGTTTCCGCCCAACGGAATGTAGAGATAATCTCTTAGCCAAGTGGAAAGCGAGATATGCCATCTACGCCAGAAATCTGTAATGCTATATGCCTTGTAGGGGCTATTGAAGTTGATGGGAAGATCAAAACCCAAAAGCGCGGCAAGGCCGATGGCGATATCCGAATAACCGCTGAAATCGCAATAGATCTGCAAAGAATAGGCATAGATACCCAAGAGGTTCTCCATCCCGGAAAACAAAGATGGGTTGTCGAAGATTCGTTCCACAAAGTTGATCGAAAGATAATCCGCAATCACACCTTTCTTGAGCAGACCGGCAAAGATCAGCACCATTGCCCCAGAGATAGTCTCCTGTTCCAGGTTTACTTTTTTATGGATTTGGGGGATAAAGTAGCTGGCCCGAACGATGGGTCCAGCCACCAATTGAGGAAAGAAAGAAACGAAAAAGACAAAATCCTTGAAACTATGGATGGGTTCCAATTTGCGATAGTAGATATCCAGGGTATAGCTCCAAGTCTGGAAGGTAAAGAAGCTGATTCCCACCGGCAGGATGATGTCCATTGCGGGTAAAGAGCCGCCAAAGAGCTGATTGATAGTCTCGAAGATAAAGTTGGTGTATTTAAAATAGCCCAGAGTCCCCAAGTTCCAGATCAGGCTGAGTATCAGCAGACAGCGTCTGTGATTTCGGTTTTGGCTGTGGAAGATGGCTCTTCCCAACAGATAGTTGATTCCGGCGGTAAGTATCAGCAGGATTACGAAGATACCGCTGGTCTTGAAGTAAAAGTACAGCGATGCAAGTAGCAGATACCAGGTTCTGGTATTGCTACGGTTTGCGATCAGAGGATAAAAAAGCAGGATCAGGATGAAGAAGAAGAGGAAAAAGCTGCTGTTGAACAGCAGGGGATTGGCGGAATCGTAATTTAGAGAGTTCAGAATTCGTTCAAAAATCGTTTGCATCAATTATCTCGTTTTTCGCTGAATGATTTATAGCCTTTGATGATTGCCTGATACAATAGATGTCCTTGCAACATATAGCCCTTGGGGGTGAAGTGCAGATGGTCTTTGGCAGCCATGGAGTGTTTGCGCCATTTGCTGATGCTACCCGCGCTTCCCATCACTTCATATAGATCCCAGACGGCATGGTTGTTTGCCAAGGCGTAATCCCGCAGGATTTTTCCCGTGGCGGAGATATCCTTGTTTGTCTTGCCGCTCTTGCGCGAATCCGGCGGAAGGGTGAACAGCAGAGGAACGGCGGGCATTTCTTCCTTCAGCATTCGCATGAAATTCTCCATGTTCTTGGTCACCACATCGCCGCGAAATCTGCCTTGCGCATCGTTTGTACCCAAGGATACTATGATGAGATCCGGTTTAAGAAGCGATACTTGCTTAAACAGTTCAGGAGAATCCAACAAGTTGTAAAATCCCGCGCCATTTACGCCCATGGAATGATAAAGCAAACCATTCTCACTGCGTTCCAAGCTGATGCCATAGAGCTTTTCCAGGTTCATAGGCAATTTGATCTTGGAAGTGCTGCCGGAATCCTGGAAACTGAGATGATGGATAGAATAATCTCCGGATTCCGCTCTATCCAGATTCCGGATACCTTCTTGCTGGGAAAAAATCATCGTAGCTTCGGGATTTGCATATATCAGGGCTTGGTCATAAGTGCAATCTATCTTGAAGAATGAATTGGTCTTGATGTTCAGCTCGCTTTCGGTGCCATTCCCCAAGATGTATCCGCTCATCCCGCGCGGTTTATCGATGCGGGTGAAACTCTGGGGGGAGCTGATCTGATAGTCGTCTGGCTGATTGGTGCGCGCCAGTCTATAAGGGAAGATCAAGCCTCTGCCAGCGTTTCCGAAATATTTCTGCAGAGCGCTTCTGGCTGTTCCACTCAGGTATCCGCTTTGCACGTGAGAATCTCCGATTTGGTAGATGATCACCTGTTCCCGTAGCCCGTTTCGCAGTTCCAGCAATTTCTGGTAAAAGGGTAAAAGCGCGCGTTGATCGTTCTGCAAGCTGTTTTTTGCGGGGTCGATAAACGAGTAACTCTTCAGATAGCTATCGCTATCCAGTAGCAGATAATAGCTTTGGATAAACTCCTCCAGAGTATCCAGATCCTCGGGATACTCTTCTTCGGAGAAGAGTTCTTCTCCCGTTTCGTAACCGGATTTGGCAGAGATCAACATGAAGAAGGACCCAAACAACATCAACAGGATCAGGAGCAATTCACGTTTTCTCATTTACTTGCCTTGAGATACTCCAGCAATAACTCTGCGATCTTGTCCGCACCTCTGCGGGTGAAATGGGTGTAGTCCTTGCCTGCCAGGGGAGGATTTTGCTGTGCGAAACTCAACATCGAATTGTATCCCCCCATAGCTTCGTAGAGGTTCCAGAAAGCGCAACCAGTTTCTGCCGCTACCTCGTTTTGAGCCTTCACCAGTAGGGGGATGTCCGGCGATGTTTTGTAGCCTGTGCCATCTTTGATGCTACGATCCTGCACGCTGATCAGGAGGATCGGTACTTCACCCAAAGCGTTTTTCAGGTGTTTGATGGTTTTGGTCATCGCGGTTTTATAGTTATCGTAGTTCCGGATGTTTGGGTTGGTGATGTTTCCGCCATATTGCAGTACTACGAGGTCGTATTTCAGGTGTCTCTGAAACGCTCTTAAGATATCTTCGTGCATCCGCTGAAAATAGAGGCCGGAATAGCCACGAATCGGGTAGTTATCCACATACACACCCTCCGGGGAATCGAAAGATAAGCCATAGAGCTTTACCGGTTTGTGGGCAGGAAACTCCAGACGTAAGGTGCGCGCGGGGTTGTTCGGGCTGATATCCAGCACTTGCAGCGAGCTAGATGTATTCAGCCAGCGGGTGATGGGTTCGCCATTGTCGTAGATTATCCGTACAAAGCTACTATCTGGAGCATGGCTATAAAAAAGGCGAATATCCTGAAAGTCTGCCGCACCTCCGGCGATGGCGGCGGCTTTGTATTCCACCCAAGGATCGTAGTCCACGTAGTATCTGGCAGTTTCCGTTTTGGGCGTCTCTACCTTCACTTTAGTACTATCGCTGCCTTCCGCAGTGAAAAGAGTGTCCGTAATCACTGGGTCGATAGTCTTCTGAGCCGTGTAATAAGGGCGGGGTACAAAGGTATAGCCGGTGATGCCCAGCGTAAGGTCAAGGTTGTTGCGGCTCATGAAGGAGATGGTTTCCCAATTTCGGGAAAAGCTGTGCCGGATGGTTTGGCGAAACCCGGAAACGATCGAGGTTATCGGCATCATGCCCACCCCTTTTCCACCATACACGCTTTGCAAGCTGTGTCTCAGAGGAGCGGTGATGAGGTCTCCTTCGATGATGGAATCGCCGAAATAGGCTATGCGCAGTTGCTTCTCCTTTTTGCCGAAAGCTCCCCGCGATATCAGAGCATCCTTTCCTGGCATAACCTGCATCGAGCCGAGTTTCTTGAGAAACGGCTCCAATTCTTCCTGCAGATGTTCCACTGTTTCCACATCCGCCAGAGTGCTGTCGATAACTGCGGCTTTTGGCAACAGGTGTTCGAACCACTCCATTTTGCGGAGACTAAAGAAATCGTTGTGCCACTCTGGTAAAATCCGGGCAACAAGTCCCGTAAAAACCGCCGCTATCACAAAGATGGCGGCGGGGCGAATAAAATCTCGGTTCATCTATACTAATATCATTTCCTTTAATACTTTACAAACGCAAGGTCATACCCACGCCGAAGCTGCTCTCATCCCCCAGAGTGTCCATCGCTCCAGAGATGTCTGAGCCGTATCCACCATTTTTATAGTGGGCATAGATGGCAAGTCCTTTCCACGGTCTTATAAATAAAATAGGGCTCCAACTCAAGTATGAGTAATCCGATTTATAGTCATCACGCTGTAGCCCATAACTAACATAATCCGCATTGGCAGTGAGTTTGATGAAGCTGAAATCCAAAAGGGATAAGCTTACGCCGCCCATAATATTGTTCTGAGTTTCTTTGATTTTGTTGTCGTAATCGTATTCGTCGTAGTATTTGGCTTGATAACGTTCGAAGCCGAAATGAACCCCGAAATAGCGGCTGAATTTGATGGGCAATTTGATCTCGGCACCGGTGAAGGTCTCGGCTTGTTCCGTAGAATAATCACCATAGGATTTTGTATCGCCGTTACTCTCGGCGATGAATCTGGCGGAAAGGAGAGCTCCGGCTTGGGACATTAGCATCAAGGGTCTCGAATCCAGAGAAACACCCTGGTATTCCACTGGTTCATTGTAAAAATCCGTGATACTGCAAAGAAAAGCGCCGATCTCGACTCTATCCTTGGGTAGGCGCGAACTGATCTTTCCGTAGATGTGTCCCGGAATGACGTAATAGAATTCGGGGATCATCCATTCATCGAAATCGTTGTGTTGATACCGGATAAAGAGCTCGGAAAGTTGATGTTCCGAACGCACTCTTTTTGCAAATTCCGCGCTATAACTGATGTAGTCTTTGTAAGATATGTTATCTTCCCAGTAATTGTTCCCGATGGCAAACAGCCGTTTGTTGGTAGCAACTTTGGCGAACAGACGCATTTCTTCGGGATCCGGTAAGCCGATGCCGATGCTGAGTTGACTGGCTTCATGCACTCTATCGTCGTCAAAAAACGGAGTATCATTCTGATATAGGTTGTATTCCGCTTCAATGCCAAACCATGGAATTTTGAGCGTGATCAGATTGCGGGATACGGTTTGGATTCTTTCGAAACCATCTATGTCCATCGAGAGATATTCGGTGCTACTGAGAAACCTTAGATTGCGTAACACGTGATTTCCGGTGCTGTAGTTCGAATCACGGGGGATACGGTTCAAGGGGGGATCCAAACTCGGAGCCGGTTCCCGGTAGTTTTCCACATAGAGGGGAGTGCTTTGCGAGCCTGCAGCGGTATCCTGGGGATTGCTGAAGTAATATGGAGCTTGGATGTTGTTTGTGCGCCATGGCCGTTGCATGCCGTTTGATGCCACGGAAACATCGTTGCTTACCCGATAGCTGATCTCGTCGATACTTAGCCCCGGAACTAGGATATTGGCAGCCAAGGAGCGGGAGAATTCGCTGTTCTGCCCTGACCCATCATTTGCCACAGCACCTGCAGCAGTACTGAACATCACGAAAGTGTCGTTGCGGCTGGTTCCTACGGTGGCAAGGCCTTGGGCTCCACCGCGGGTCATCAGGTAAGGATTGTCTCTGCAAGCATCCAGAAACACCAGAGTGATCTTTGCCCGGCTAAGTTTCTCGGTGATTAGATTCAGGCTGACAGCCTTGTGTTCCACATCCAGTTCGTCGTTAAAATACTCGCGGATGGGGAGCAGATAGTTGCTGCCGTTCACTTGAAGACCATGCCCGCTGTAGAAGAAGACAATCTCGTCCTCCGCTTGCACCGTCTGGCTAAACTGGTTTACTTCGCGGTTGAATCTATTGCGGTCTGCATTCAAGACTTTTGTAACCGTGAAGCCCAGTTCTTCCAACGATGCGCACATTAATTCCGCATCTGCTACGGGATTGCGCAAGGGGCGTTCGGAATAGTCCGAATTGCCTATTACCAAAGCTCTGCGAGAGGCAAATGCCATTTGGCAAAACCCGAAGATAAGAAAAAGGATCAATACTCTTTTCATAATACCTCCACTTAGCGCAGGATTGCATAATGCTAAGTAGTTGTCAACTTATTTCTTGGTAAGATAGCAAGTTTTATTTGGCTTCGCATCTGTAATAGGCCGGAGAAGGTCGGTTACTGCTCTTTCCAGCGGAATGAGCTTCAAGTCTTCAGATTTCCCTATAATAAAAAAGCAAGCCCGCTCCAAGGTAGAAAGCGGGCCTGACTGGATGCATGGATTAAGGAGCGTTATGTATGGTGTTTTTCTGGTTATTTTTTATGATGTTGGCATTAGGGGATGTCCTGGGCTGGATATACACTAAGACCATTGCACGTAAAAATGGACAAGAAGTTTATCTAAATAATTCTTGACAAATTAGTTAGATCTATGATTATGCCTCAATCAATACACAGGAGCTAATCATGGAAAGCAAACCCTAACTTTCGCAGATCAAGAGATTGCCAATCGTTTGGCAAGCCGCAAACACTTCCTTAAAGACGTGGATCAATTGCTGGACTGGAAGAGGATCAACAAATTGATCAGCAAAGTTGAGATCAGAAGGACCTC
>JAHDQK010000011.1 GCA_018433885.1 Candidatus Cloacimonadota bacterium | reverse complement strand
TCACCCGTTCGCCACTCTCAATATCCCGAAGGATATCTACCGTTCGACTTGCATGCCTAATCCACGCCGCCAGCGTTCGTCCTGAGCCAGGATCAAACTCTCCATCATTACTAAAAATGATTGAACTGACAAGAGCTTCTTATTCACATTCCCACTCTATATACTTTCAAAAGATCAAGCTCGCTGTGAACATCAAGCTCAGCAGCAAGGTTTCGTCATCTTCTTGAGTGCCCTTTTTTTGTCAATAGAATTTTTTTGTTTTGTTTTGATAAGAGGACGAAATAGGTTGCTAACCAATTGCCTAGCAGATTATAATAAAATGGAAAAAAAGTACTCCTCTCCTTTGAAAAGCATTCTACAATCTGTAATTGCAAATGCCATTACCGGGTTAACAGGGTAATATCCCTCATAGATTAGCCAAAAGCGCTCGAGTTTCTGTAGCTCGGCAGCAGGGTATGTATCGTAACTAACATCGGGCATCCTTCATTATACTCCATGACGCGATTAAGAAGCGACATAACGAAAAAGAGCCCCTATGGTTAAGGGGCTCTTGATTTATAATAGCTGGATACTACTTCATCAGGATCATTTTGCGAGTGGAGCTGTATTTCCCGGATTTCATCCGATAGAAATATAGACCGCTTGCTACTGATCTGCCGCTATCATCAGTTCCGGGCCACACCACCTGGTGTTTACCGGCCGGCATGTTTTGATTGAGCAGGGTACGAACTTTCTGACCTTTCTGATTGAATACATCGATGCTCACCTCTCCCTGCTCCTTAAGGTTGAAGCTGAGGGTAGTAGTAGGATTGAAGGGATTAGGGAATGCGCCGTAGAGCGTGGTGACTGCTAGTTCTGCTACTTGATCTGCGTTTGGAGTGGATTGGTAGATGTTTCCGGCACGATTGTAGCTGCCAAGGTAGCAGGGCCATTCCAAATCTTGAGCTCTGCGTTTGATATCTAAAACCACGATCTTGCCCTCATCTGGTATCACGATCTCCATGTCGTTATCCCCGTCCAGATCTTCAATGGCAGCAGATACTCTAAGGTTTCCGCTTAGAGTAATGGGGAAGTTCGGAGATTCAGTTCCATCAGCTCGAACGGAGTGTAATCTGCCGTTGGTATCACCAAAAATAATCCCGGCATAATCGCTCGAATTATCGAATCTGGCAACCACGGGTGTGCTTTCTACGCTGGTACCAATGGAAATGGGTGTATTGGGCAGATTGTTACCAGCCAGATCCATTATAAAGACATTGCCGTTGGCTGTGATCTGAATAATCTCTTTTGTTCCGTTATTGTTCACATCTGCTACCACGGGGCCTGATTTCATCTGTTGACCGATGTTCTTTTGGAACAACACGCTACCGTCGTGGTTAAGAGCATAGAGATAACCAGCGGTTCCGGTAGCCAGAAGCATTTCCGGGTGGTCATCACCATCCAGATTGGCAATGGTGATCGGGTTGGGGCTTCCGCCTGCGAGAGTGGTAACAGGGAATCCGCTGATATTCTGACCTGTAATGGGATTGATCGCATGCAAATGCCCATTGAGAGCATTGGCGATGATTTCCAAAGTGCCGTCCCCGTTTAGATCAGCAACCGATGGAGGAGCCAAGAATGCTCCGCCTACAGTCACTGGGAAATTCGGCACAGCACTACCATCAGGGTTAAGTACAATCAGTACTCCTGCTTGGGTCATGACGATGATTTTTTCGCTTTGATCGGGGAACAGTTTGGCGATTACGGGACCATTTCGGAGTGTGCCACCTGCAGGTTGATTGAAAAGGATTTCTCCCTCTGAATTGAAAGCTGCAATACTGTTGTTTGCCAAGGCTGCTGCAAAGCCGTAGGTACCGTTATTCTGCAGATTACTCATGGCGATGGAACCTACAACGCTTGCACCCAAGTTCAACGGGAAACCAGCGATGGCTTGACCATTCTTATTCGTAATATGAACATTCCCAGATTGATCCGAAAACACTACTTCAAGATCACCGTTTCCATTAACGTCTTCCAAAATGGGGGAGCTGGCAGCAGCGCCGCCGGTGGAAATAGGCCAACCATTCTGCATGAGAGACAGTTCTACATTGAAGGGGATTGTCTTGTGATAAGGGAAGGCTTCCTGATGATTTGCAGAGACTACTAATTCAAAGGGGATGGCTTCCGACGGCAATCCGGCAATGGTGCTGAACTTAAAGGGAGTCGCGTTCCAAGTGGAACTTGCGGCATACAGAAATCCGTCTTGACCAAAAGTTGATACAGAATCAATGATGGTAACACCGGGATAGCTGGTTCGGAGGGTCGCGGTTACGCCTGTAGCATCTTTCCAAAGAATACCATGTCCGGTCATTACATTACCCAGAAGAACGTTCAAATTGACGGTCTCACCAGGGTTGGCGATGCCATCTCCGTCTCCAGATACTTCTGTAAGAGCGATGTCTTCTTTTACGATATTGGGAATTTTATCGTACATAGTGGCGGTAAAAGAATTAACTCTGCCCAAGCCGAGTTTACCAGCATAGCTGGGGTTCAGATCATCGATGGGGTCTGCTGTTATCATCAAACGTTGACGCAGTTCCAGAGAGCTTAGTTCCGGATGCAGACTTCTTACCAAAGCCGCTACTCCTGCTACAATGGGACTTGCCATCGAGGTGCCACCATAGCTAGCATAGCCACTACCACCAATTATGGTGGATAGGATGTTATCGCCGGGGGCACTGATATCTATGGGTTCGCCATAATCCGAGAAACTGGCTTTTTGGTCGTTATGGTTTGTAGCCGCTACGTTTAATGTATTCTCGCAATCAGCCGGATAATCCTGATAGGAGCTATTGTGCTCGGTGTTGGCATTTCCCGCGGCTGAAACTACTACCGCGCCAAGGCTGGTAGCATAGTTCACCACTTGATTGGGATAGTTGCCACTACCAGGTCCGCCCCAGCTGGCGTTGATGATATGTGCGCCCACCTGAGCTGAGTAAGTGATCTGGTCATAACCATATTGAATCCCGGTTGAGGGGCTGTTTCCAGGTGCGCCCTTGCAGGAAAGGATAGACACATTGGGGGCAGCTCCCACCACGCCAATGCCATTGTTGCCAACAGCGGCGGCACATCCTGCTACATGAGTACCGTGATCGTTGGCAGCGTAGTTCTGGATGGGATTGTTATCGTTTTCAACGAAATCCCAGCCGACCAGATCGTCAATCTTGTTTCCACCTTCACCTGCGTCAACACCATCACCACCGGTGATTGTGCCAGCCGCCCAGTTGATGCTCATGTTGTGAGATTCGGCTGGATTTATCCAGATATTTCCCATCAGGTCCGGATGGTTCCATTTTACGCCACTATCTGTAATTGCAACTACGACATCGTGGCTACCGGTTACATAATCCCAAGTATCAAAGCTTTGCAAGAGGGGATGCGCATATTGCTGGGGTAGCATGGGATCATCCGGCACAAACTTGGTCCGGTTGATGGCTTCCAGTTCAGCGTAATTCAGCCACTCGTTTTTATTCAGAATCTGGACGGTTTCGTCGATGCGATCGTCCGAAGCTAAGTAGAAGCGATATACGTTTTGCATATATCTGCCATTATCGTTCCACTCCGGTTTCATGATATCGGGATGTGCTTGTTTAATATCTACTATCTGATACTCAATAGCAAGCGCGTCAAAACTCTCCAAGCCAGTGTGAACAACACCGTCCCGGATCTGATATTCAAGCTTGCCATCAAGGTTTGGAATAGCTTCTTTGGTAAAGCAGCCGATTATTGTGCGGGATTGAAACCAGTAGGGATCAAAGCTCACAGCAAAGGCCACGGTGCTGATTATTATCAGCATGAATAGTATCATCAGCTTTTTCATGGGCACCTCAAAAATGGATTTTTTGCATGATTTATCTGAGGGGAGATATCGTCAAGCCCTTTTTTGAACACTTATGGACATTAATATTGGATAAGCTCTTCTTTTTGCAAATACTTGGAAATATACACGTCCCGCAACTTTTCATGTTTTGGTGAAACCAGCTCTGCGTCCTCTGCCACTATGGAGAAAGCATCCTCACGTGCTACCTGCAGAATGGGCTGATCACTAATGAGACTGGCATGTTTGAAACTGGGTAATCCGGATTGTTCAAGCCCAAAAAGCTCGCCGGGCCCCCTTAGTTCAAGATCCTTTTCCGCAATGATAAAGCCATCCGCGGTGCGGTTCATGGTATCCAATCTGGCTCTGGCTATTTTTGATAATGGCTGATGCCAGATCAGATAGCAATATGACTGATATTCACCTCTCCCCACCCTACCTCGCAACTGATGCATCTGAGCCAGACCAAAGCGCTCCGCATGCTCGATAACCATCACGCTGGCATTTGCCACATCCACACCCACTTCTATCACGGTGGTTGATACCAGCACTTGGATCTCCCCCTGTTTGAACCGATGCATGATGAGATCTTTATCTACAGAGCTCATTCTTCCGTGGATCAGTTCAATTTTCACATCCGGATATGCTTTGTTTTGCAGATACTCAAAGAGCCTTTGCGCATCCAGCAACGCTAGTTTATCGCTCTCCTCCACCAAGGGACACACAAAGTATGCCTGTCTGCCTTTGCTCAATTCTTTGCGGACATCCAACAGAACACTCTCCATTTTGCGATCAGAGCGGATGCAAGTAAGCACAGGCATCCTCCCCGCCGGCATCTCGTCGATGCGACTTACTTCCAGATCTCCATAAACGGTCATAGCCAAAGACCTTGGGATCGGAGTCGCGGATAAATAGAGCAGCTCCGGAGTTCCCTGTGCCCTCGCCAAACGTGCCCGCTGCTCCACTCCAAAACGGTGTTGTTCGTCCACAACTACAATGCCCAGCCGCAAGAACTCGATATCCTTTTGGATCAATGCGTGAGTTCCTATCACTATCTGTGTTTCTCCCTCCGCAATCTCCTTCTTGATTGCCGCTTTACCCTTGTAATTGCCTCCTTTTAACAGCGTAACTCTGATGCTCAAACTGCTAACGAGGGCACTAATATTCTGGTAATGCTGCTCGGCGAGGATCTCCGTAGGTGCCATGAGTGCCGCTTGGTAGCCGTTTTCCACTGCCAGCAACATTGCGAATAGGCTCACGATTGTCTTGCCGCTACCAACATCACCCTGAACCAAGCGTGACATCTGTTTAGCGGAGCACATATCGGTAAAGATCTCCCGGATCACTCTTTTCTGTGCTCCGGTTAGCTCAAACTTTAGGCTTTGTTTCAGCTTGGTGGTCAAGTCTTTCCTATTCTCAAACTCAATCCCAACAACTGTCTCATTGTGCTTTAACTTATGCCGTGCCCAAAGTATCTGGCTATACAGAAACTCCTCGTAAGCAAAACGTCTTCGCGTGCTTTCGATCTGCTCCGTCTTTTGCCCGAAGTGCATGATCTGCAAAGCTACTCTGCGTTCGGCAAACCCATATGCCTCCAACACAAAATCCGGCAAACTCTCCTCGATGTCTTTGGCATAGGTGGCAAATGTGTTCACGGCGATCTTACGCATTGTTGTCTGACTCAAGCCTTCCGTCAGGTTATACACGGGAAGCACTGTTCTGGATTTCCAAAAGTCGTCCTCCACACCTCCGTCTTCCAGAATTTCAAACCCCGGATGAGTCATCTGAAGTTCTCCATTGAATGAACTGAGGATCCCAGATAGCCAGATGGTAAGCCCGGGACGGAATAGCTTGAGATAGCTTTGCGGATATTTGAACCAAGCGCATACCAAACCTGCCAAACCATCATTGACTCCCATATGCAGGATCTTTTTTCCGGAGGACACTGCCCGTTCGTCCACCCAGGAGATAGTAGCCGTCAAAGAAACCATCTCTCCCACTTGCATATCCTCCAAGCTGGGATTCACAATGCGGCTAATGTACGCCCTGGGGAAAAACTCCATCATATCCCCCACTGTATGAACACCAAGCTTTGCCAACAAGCGGGCACGATACTCTCCCACCCCTTTCACATACATGATAGGGCTTGCCAAGGCCGATACTTCTTGCAGTTTCTTATCCATGAACTCAATTCTGATCCCCACAGTTTTTTTGTCAATTCCCGCTTTTCAAACCCCATCCGGGGCAAACCAAAAATGCCGGAACTACAAGCAGTTCCGGCATTCATAAATGGTCTATCCTCTTTTACTTCTCGAGACGTAGCACCACGAAGCTGGGAATGTTGTTACGATCCAACACGTAAAGCCTGATTGTATTGCGCCCTCTATCTTCCATATTCTTGATAGCAGTGGAAAGTGCGCTGTTGAACTCGCTGATGCTGTTTACTTCTTTACCATCGATTTCCAAGATTATCATACCCTGGGCAAGACCCGCTCTGGCGGCGGGAGTGTTTGGATCCACGGCGCTTACCAGAACACCCCTCTTCCCCTGAACATTTAGTCTTTTTGCGATATCGCTATCCAGGCTATCAACCTTTATGCCCGTGGCAATGGCGGTCTTCACCCCATCCACTTCCACAGCAGCTACGATATCTTCCGGGAAGCCTTCCAAAGTAACGTTGACAGTCTCGGTTTTACCATCCCGTAGGATCTTTACCGGGACTTTGTCTCCGATCTTGGCGGTAGCCACTAACAAACGGAATCTGGCAACGTTGGCAACCTTCTCCTTGCCCACTTCAAGTACTATGTCTCCTGCCTGTAAGCCAGCCTTGGATGCCGGGCTATCGTCTTCCACTTTGGCGATCAGTACACCGCTCAATTCATCTATCTCAAAAGCTTCCATGAGATCAGAAGTGATTTCCTGGGGCAGGATTCCGATATAGGCACGCTGAACTTTACCGGTGGCAACCAGATCTTCAACCACTCTTTTGGCGAGATTGATCGGGATGGCGAAGCCGATGCCGATGTTCCCACCACTTCCGCTGATGATTGCCGTATTAATCCCGATTACCTCTCCCTTGATATTCAGCAGAGGCCCACCGCTATTTCCCGGATTAATCGCCGCGTCGGTTTGGATAAAATCCTGATAAGGCAATTCGTTTCTGCCACTCAATATGTTGCTTCTGCTCAAAGCGGAAATCACACCCAAGGTCACGGTGCGTTCCATGCTATCCCCAAAAGGGTTACCGATTGCTATCGCCCATTCCCCAATTTCGAGCTTGGAGCTATCTCCCAGCGGAGTAATGGTAATCTTGCTACGGGAATCTGGTTTGATCTTGATTACAGCCACGTCTGTATTGGCATCCATGCCCACCACCGTGGCATCGTATATTTTTTTATCTGCCAGAGCAACTTTGAGCGTTCCCTGTTCACTAAATTTTGCTACATGATTATTGGTCATAATAAATGCTTCACCGGTATCGGCATTGTATTCGTAGATAAAACCGGTTCCAATCGGATTTGTTCTGGTCTGGCTTTGTTGCTGTTGCTGCTCCTGTTGTTGACGGGGTACTCCGAAGAATTGGCGGAAAAAGGGATCGTTGAAAAAAGGATCAATGGATTGACGGGGAGTAATTACCATTTCCACACTTATCTGCACCACCGCTTCCCGAACATTGCGTACTACATTTACAACCGGACTCTGGCCATCGGGGCCGATCATATCGGTTCTTGCCTGGGCGCAACTACTAAGGCCCACCAACATTATCACCATCACAATAGTCTTTACGAGCTTCATTCTGATCTCCTTAAACAAATCGGGTTCTTTCAATAATTTGGGTAAAAATGAAAATCAAAACTAGCAATCTCACAGGAAAGCGCACAGTTTACAATATATACTCATCTCCCTTTGAATCCAAGCGTATTTTTTATATAACGGTGCTTATGATTTGCCCACGTATTTTTTGTAAAGATAAAAGCCTCCATCTCGGGAGGCTTTTATCATTAACTTCTGTTGATATAAATGGACAATCACGTTCACTGGATTTTGCAGGTCAATCCCAATAGTTACGGTTTGAACCGATGCCCTTGATTCCTCCATAAGCATCGATCAACTCGATGAACTCTTGGCGAATCTCTGTATCTCGGGATTCTGTATGTGCCCCAGCCAGTTCGCGCACTTTGTTTAGATCCAGATGCTCGTTATAATCCCCCTCGGATACCAGCATCCCAAACCCAGCTACAGCGGCGGAAAAGAGGAAGGTATCGCTACATTGTGAGCTTGGCTTGGCTTTGGAGGATACGGTCACATCCAGCGGAATGCTGGTGTCCGAATCTGGCATTTTATATCGCAGCTTTACTGTTGCCAGTTCGGAGCTACCGGTTGAGTTCTTTTTCTGATACTTCAGATCATCGATATCCACCAGTATTTCTCTTGAATCGATCGGTACTACTTCATAAATGGCTGTCACTGTGTGCCCGGAGCCCAATTCTCCGGCATCCTTGGTATCGTCCTTGAAGTCTTCCGCGCGAAGTTTGCGGTTCACATAGCCTATCAGGCGATACGCCTTAACTTTGGTTGGGTTGAATTCCACCTGAATTTTTACATCCTTGGCTATAGTAAACAGAGTTCCCGCAAATTCATCATAGAGAACCTTCCTGGCTTCATCGAAGTTATCGATGTAGGCATAGTTGCCATTCCCTTTATTTGTGATCTCTTCCATCATCTTGTCATTCAGGTTTCCTGTGCCGAAGCCCAATACTGTAAGATAGATATCATTTTTTGCTTTTTCCGCAACCAGGTTCACCAGATCACTCGTCCGGCTAAGCCCTACGTTGAAATCTCCATCAGTACAAAGGATTATTCGGTTGGTTCCGCCCTTCACATAGTTATCTGTAGCCACCTGGTATGCCAGTTGGATACCTGCTCCACCGGCTGTAGAACCACCCGCGTTAAAACGATTGATCGCATCCTTAATAACCTGCTTGTCTCTCCCACTGGTACTGGGAACTGCCAATCCACTGCTACCGGCGTAGGTAACCACGGCAATTTTATCCTGCGGGCGCATCTGATCCGTAAGCATCAGAAGCGATTGTTTAACCAGCGGCAGCTTATTATATTGATTCATGCTGCCACTTACATCCACCAGGAATACCAGGTTAGAGGGCGGAGCTTTGCTGATATCCACATCTTTGCCTCTTAAACCAATATGCAGAAGCTGGCGTTCGCTATTCCAAGGATTCACTCCCAACTCAGTATAGATAGAGAATACATCTTTGCCCTTGGGTTGGGGATAATCGTAATCGAAATAATTGATCATTTCCTCGATGCGGACGCTGTTTGCCGGTAACATACGGCCACTATTCAGAGAGTTACGCAGTAGAGTATAGTAAGCAGTATCCACATCTATGGAAAACGTGGATAAGGGTTTATGAATTGGACTGCGAAAATCATTTTCTTCCAACTCGCTGTATTTGCTGGTTTCCTGACTGGGGTAAGGGTAATAATTCCCTTGATGGGAGAGCCTACTCCTACTGGCATCGCCAAAAACATATGAGTTGCTACTGTTTGTCAAGCTTCCCGAGTCACCAGAAATCATTTGTGATCCCTCAGATCTGGGTAAATACATGGAGTTTGGCTGGAAAACACTGGCAGATCCTGATCCTGTTCCTGCTCCCGTTCCACTTCCTGCACTTCCTCTTGAGCTAAAACCTTTAGCTACGGTCACGATTTTCACCCCGTCCTTTACTGTACTTAGGGTATCTGATTCACCTACGTCTTGAAAGAATGCAGCCAAACCCGCGGAACGCCGGGTTCCCTGCTCAGTAAGTTTTACATTGCACAAGCTGAAGTATCCGGATTTTACTTTCACCTTCTTGTGCCCAGTAAGATACCAATCCGCTTCAAAATCCAGCTCGTAATCTCCAGCTTTCAGATTTATGAAACGATACTGGCCCTTGTCGTCTGTGAGTTCTGTCCCAATCAATTGATTCCCATATTTTAAAGTCACAGTGGCTCGATTTAGCACACCGTTGTTACCACGAACTGTTCCACTGATGGAACCTGTCTTTTCCTTTTGGGCTACGACAGTAGTTATTAAGCCTACAATAACTACCAGAATCAACAATGACTTTTTCATTGTTCCTCCACTTTTGCTGTTTTATCCACGGTACTAACCGTAAAAATCATATCATTAAAGCAGGAAAACATAGAGAATTGATACGCCTAAGAATCACTACACTCTGTTTTTCCTCGCCAGTGCCAAACTGACGATGACATTATCGGGGAGAGGAGAAATCTGTCAAGATAAATTCCATTTCTATCTGCGCCACAATCCGATTCACCAAATCCTTGGTATATTTGGGGTCGTGTGGCTATAGAGTATCAAGTGAAATTGCAAATAGTATCACTTTCGTTGCAAATCGCCGTTTTAAGTGAGACCCAAGTATCCCCCTTTTTACAAATCGATTTCACCCTTTTTACAAATCCAGTATCAAGGTTTTTGCAAATATAAGAAAAAACAAGTTTTTAGTTTAGATTATCTGGTGAAATTGCACATCGCTGTTTTTCCCATGAGACCACAGCTAAGTGGATTTTTAAAAATCGGCATTATCTAGTGCTAAGGTATAATATTTTTATTGAAGATGGTACACCCTCGTAAGGCTGTTACTAACTTAGGAGCACCATCTTCAATAAATCCAGCACACTGTCCTGTTTCAGATATTATCTGAGCTAATCCAATCAGTTACTTCAATCTCTCTTATATGTGCCGCCTGATGTACCTATCGACCATTGAAGGTTTTTTCCTGTTACCGACCAAGTTTTGTATCTGGTGTAAACTTCACTTTCAATATAAGTTACATCGAGATTGATAGTGTTTCCATTAACAGACTTCACTTTGTATGTTCCAGATACGTAGTTTTGACCGCGATTCGGCTTTTGTTCCCCGAGTTCCATATATGAGGTAAACGTTCCATTACTATTCAAATCCAAATAATCCGTTTTTTGATACATGTCTTCCATGGAATAGCCTAGGTTTCTGGGTGTATATCTGCCAACAACAGAGCTTCTTGCTTTCTCTAATGACATGCCAACTTCCGCAGGCTTTGTTTCCTTGTTCACAGGCTGGTTTTGAGGCTTTGCTGGTGTCACTTTTTGTGCGGACTGGTTTTGTTCTTTTGGATCAGTTTCTTTCACTGTGCTACCAGCAGCAGATTGAACTGGATTCCCTACTATGTGATAATCAACGACAGCCAATCCCGAGGTTTCTTTCAGGATGGTTTGAATCACTTTGGGACCATCGGTTTCCAGTTGTTTGCCAATTCCTACGTCTGCCGGCCAGCCACCCCAGACGAGGTTAACTTTCACCCGGTCACCGATTTTACCTTTCAGAAGCTGGTTTACCTTTTCAGCCTCTTCTCCGAGCAGGGCAAAACCGTTGGAGATGATGGCTGTCAATGGCTTACCAGCTTTATCCAATGGTGCGACGTAGTTCATCCACCAATTGTGATTATACAAAGCCCCGTTTGAATCAAATTCCTTGATCAATTCATACTCAACTTCCATATCGATCTTGTTTCCGTTTACCTTCATGATGTAGGTTCCGTCTCTTAATTTCAGATAATCAGCGGTGGAACCTTTCAATTCATTGTTGTTTGGGTCGTAAACCTTGCCGGTAACTTTAACATCGGTAACTTTGATAGTCTTCTCCTGCAGTTTTCCGCAAGAATACATCAGCAAGGTAATACAAATCGTGATCACCAATACTAAGAATCTCTTCATTTTATACTCCTTTATTTCAATTATGCTTATCAATAAAATAGCTACTAAATTAGAAAGTGAATTAGGTAATTATAACATGAACCTGAAAAACTCAAGGGGCTGTCCTACAGAGCCGGAAACCATAGTACCAACCATCTATACATGGGGTTTTGCACACGCGACTAGCAACCCTGCAGAAGCCGTCACCATCACCCCAGTCACCGCCTCGCATCACACGGAGGGATCCTGTCTCAGGACCTTTGGGACTTATCTCAGGGCTATTACTATAATATTCCTTGTCATACCAGTCCCAGCACCATTCATGGACGTTTCCGCTCATGTCATACAAGCCCAGCTCATTAGCTTGTTTTTCCCCAACAGAACTGGGATTGGTGAATCTTACTCGGTCATTCCACGCCACCTCTTCACAATTATTAGAGCCACTATATAAGTAACCATTGCTTTTGTTTCCGCCCCGTGCTGCATATTCCCACTCCGCCTCGGTGGGTAGGCGGTAGCCGTTGGCGTTCCAATTGCATATAACTGAATCCCAGACACGATTATTAAGGGACTCGTGGGGGTACTCCGGTGACTGGGAGGGGGGCACCGCTCCCCAATCGGCAGGATCGGTGGAGCCGCTGATTGCGTAGCAGGGAACAAGCCCTTCCGCCATACTGCGTATATTGCAGTACTTCAAAATGGCATACCAGGATATAGATTCTATTGGATATTGAGTCCCACTCCCAGATCGAATGCTTGCATTAGGATTTTTCCACTCACTCTGTGTCACTTCAAACTTGCCTATGTAAAAGTCATTCAAGGTAACACTATGCACCGGTTGTTCGTCACTTTGAGTATTACTGCCCATCATGAAGGATCCACCTTCTACTAAGACCATGTTCAATGAGGTTTCATTTGATCCAAAAACCTGCGAACTCAGAACTATTGCTATTATGCAGATTATAACTGCGATTCTCATAATTACCTCCTTAGCTATCTTCTAAGTATATCCCTATATTCTTATATAATTGAAAGATCTTAACTACATAGCAAATTATTCAATTTTCTCAATTTTGGAGAATTTTGTGAGAAAGCTCTGCTGACCAAAGCTGTCCAATGGATTATCGTCTGCCCGCTTGGCACTCCATGGAGAGTAATCTCTTAGATATAGGATACCGGAAAACCTGACCTTGTCATCTGACTTAAGTTCGAGTGCCAAATCAAACAATGAAGATCCTTCTTTAATCGTGGTAGGCGCTCTGTGTTTTGGGTCAGCAGATGTACCGGTGCCTACTTGAATAGTTTCATAGAGGTCATTTCCCTGGTATAAAACGATCACGAGACTGATCTCATTTGCGTCCTGATGGAATTGGGCATCAAATACTGTGCCAACCCAGTCCGTCATTTGATATCCGTTACTGATTGAGTTCTTCCTCTCCTTTATTAGCTTGTACTTCTCTGCTTCAGTGTAATCGTATTCGCTCTTTTCCCATGCCTTTTTTAACACTTCTATCAAATTCTTCTGCTTCTGAGGCATCATATCTTCAAGTAAGACTGCCACAACTTTCCCTTCTGGTATGGTTGTAGGAGTGTCAACTATGGTAGAATCGCTCTCGATACTTGGTTTTTCAACAACAGACTTCACCCCAGCTGCAGGCTCGTTGCCGCCTTTACCAGGGATAATAATGATCAACAATACGATTATCAACCAACTGAAACCTAGGATTCTTGCAGTTTTTTTGTAACCTGGCTTCAGAAGGAACCAGACAAAAACATAGGGCACAAATAATATGCCCAATAGTAAGAGGCAACCAATTCTTTTGGGTTGCAGAGCATATAATTCTGAGTTTTGCTCAGCCATACTTATTCCTCCTGCAATTTGTTCACTCTTCAGTTAACAATTGCTGTTCTTATGAAGAAATTCTCTTCCAATCCTGAATTTGAAGTTCTAGTGGTCTGGCCTTGGTGCCCCAACTTCCACAATGAAACATGGGGAAAACCTTGAGTGATTTCTCTGACCCTTTTAGTTGATAATACAGTTGATCCTGGATTTCAACTATCTCCCGCATGGGCTTGCTAATCCTTAGCCTCTTGCTGGTGTTAGAGAAGCGCTTGTCGTAGGATAAGTCACCACCATAAAGTAGCGCTCTCAGAGGCATGCAGCCCAGAGTAACAATTGCTTCAGGTTGGATAATATCGATCAAGCGTGCGCAAAAAGGCTGGCAGTTCTTGAACCAGCTTTGCTCCACATCTCCAGTAAAACCTTTATCCCGATAGCAGAGAACGGCATTGGTGAAGAACAGACTTGGCTGCTTCTTCTTCAAGTCCAAGCCCAAAGCTTCGCTGGATATTTTTGCCAAGTTGTTGTCGGTAGGGAACTTATATGGCTGAATATGCTTGTGTTCCCCGGTTAGGGATGGGTATGCTTTGTTCGTAGTCCAAAACTCGTACGTAGATGGATCAGGTAATTCTCCCCAATCCTGTCCAATCACCAAGATCTGCGCGTCCAAGCTACCCTGCCAATGCGACCAGAGATTGATTTCGGAACGGCTCGGGTCTTGGACAAGTTTGACCCCACTTCCTGTAGGAGTATTAATGCAATAACTGCAATTCCTCACATCCTTAACAAGCTCGCAGTATCTGTCTTTTTTAGTAGCCATTTTCAATCCTCCCGGATATAAGCATGGTGTTGATAGTACGAGGGATTGAGCCAATTAATCCCCAGACAATCTTCACAAAACTATACTAATCTGAAAGCAGTTATTTTGTCAAGTTTCATGGCACAGCAATCATCTGAAGCCGATGACTTTGGACTGGGTTTCGAAACTTGATCCGAACTCCAAGAGCGAATATCGGTACAGGTCATCACGCGTGAGCTTCGCTTGCGACCCGCGTGAAAATGCAGCATGGCAGGCGTTTTGGACCACTATTCTGATCTGTCCGCCGGTGAAGGGAAACTCCCCAGCCAAGGATTCCAAATCCAGATCAGCCGCTCCTGGAATGGTGGCAGGCAGATGAAGTTTCCACAGCTTGAGACGGCAGGTCTGATCTGGAGCCGGGATCTCCAGCTTGTAGTGGAAGCGCCGGCTCATGGCGGGGTCGAGGTTTTGGACCAGGTTGGAGGTGACGACCAGTATTCCGGGAAAGGTCTCCATTTCCTCCAGAAATATGCTTTGGATGGCGTTTTCGGTAGCATCTGCAGAGCGCTCCATGTCCCCTCCCCGTTTGTGGATGAGTTGGTCGCCTTCATTGAGCAGGAAGACTGGATTGGCCTCTTTGGTAATTAAACGCATCTCTCTGAACAGGGCTCGGGCCCGCTTTTCCGTGCTTCCATAAAACATCTCACGGATGTTGTTGGCGTTGATCATGATCAGAGGGCGGTCAAGTTCTTTTGCCAGCACCCCGGCGATGAAGGTTTTGCCTGTCCCGGGCCCACCATGAAGCAGGATGTTGCAGCCTTGCTGGATGGATTCGTCACCAGAGAGCGAAGCTCCAATCAGACCCCACCTGGCAATTTCTTCCCTACGAGGGTCGTTCAGGCGCGCGATGATAGTCCTGACATTCTCCAGAGACGATACGGGCAGGATCAGCTGATCCAGGGTCTGGGGCGTTTCTATGGGACTGAAGAAAGCAGATTGGGACACAACTTTACGAAGATCAAAAGCCTTTTCCTCGGTCTGCCCCGTCAGTTCCGTCAGGGCTGCGTCTGTCAGGGAAAGATCATTACGAAACATACCAAGCGCTTCATACTCTAGCAATCCTTCCCTTCGGAATACGTTCAGTTTGCCAAGACTTATCAAGGCTTGCCGATGTTCAGCTTTGTCCCCCGCCACCAAAACTGATAGTGCTGGGATGCTCAGGTCAACGTTCAAGCGGTTTTGATGAAAATAGATCAGATACAGGCATTTTTGCCAGAAGGGATCAAGCCCATGGACGCTGACAAATTTGCTCAGCCAGTGGCTGGAAGGCAGCGAGGCGACACCATTGAGGGCAGGTTCCAGGACTTTGTTTAGCACCCTGCCATAGAACATCCCCGGCGCTATTCTGCTATCCTGCCTAAGATCCGGATAGTGGCTGAAAAGCAGTTCCAGAGAGTCGCAGATCAGTTCCAGAGGATCATATTCAAGCTTGAATCCCCTGCTAAGGATGGACTCGCAGTTCTGGAGCGGTGATTTGCCCAGCAAGATACTCCAGATCAAACTGTTAAGGCGATATTGACCCTGCACCACTGTGCTCAGGTTGGTGTGGAAATCATGCTCGGGTGGATAGGAAAAGCTGAGAATGCCGCGATCCAGCAGGCTCTGCATATACTCAAACTCCGCTTTCATTCCGCTGAGCGGCTGTGGAAGAAAACCCAGAATCTCTCTGATAGAAAAATCCAGATCGAAGTTTTCCCGTGTCTGTTGATAGATACCGGAGATCACCGCCAAATCATTGGCATCGATGTGATAATCACTAATTTCATTATGACGGTTGAGTCTCTTGAGCAGCCTGCTTGGATTCATCTGAGCTTGCTTGGACTTACCGGGATGTTTCTCTTCCCTGAGAACTGAGCGATGAGAGTTCAGACTCAAGTTTTCCTTTGCATCCACCGAGGTTTCACATGGCATATCCTCTCTCTGTTTGAGTGAGTTATACTCTTCCAGGCATTGAATGAGATCAGTTTTCATATTTTCTCCTTACCCTAACTGATCCTATTATAACCATAGAGGAAAAAATCTTGGATTCTATTTTGTGTTATTCGGATTGACTCTGTGGAGATTCGTCATAACTGCTTGATTTACAGCGTCAAAAAAAATCATCTCCTTTTCCAGCGGTTCCGAGCCTTCCAACTTGAGATGCCAGGCATCAATCTCAGCTTGCTGTCTCTGTTGTTTCTGCAATTCAGCACAATGGGCGATCAGTTCCTTGAGGATGCCCCGTTTGATCTTGATGCCCACTTTACCGATGTCCTTCTTGGTTAAGACACAGTAGCCATATTGGTTGACGCCTATCACTCCCACCGATGCCAGGGCTTCCAGATAGACGAAGACCCACTGACGGCTTCTCCCAAAGGCTTCGGCGATGCTTCTGATCGATGAGTAGTTGCCTTGCT
The DNA here is from genome assembly GCA_018433885.1 of Candidatus Cloacimonadota bacterium. GTDB lineage: Bacteria > Cloacimonadota > Cloacimonadia > Cloacimonadales > Cloacimonadaceae > UBA5456. The sequence continues at coordinate 4,263 of JAHDQK010000011.1, read as the reverse complement.
CGATGAGATTGATCAAGGCTAAGGCTGCCTGGGGATCAAAGTGCCAGTTGGGACGTATCTGTTTGTCCACATTTGTGTTGAAGCGATTGCTGCGGGCATAGATAGGCTCCCGCTTGCTGGCTAACTTAATGGTCTTGTTCTTAAGCAGTTCGCTTATGATAGGCTCAACCTCCTTGATCTCCAGTCCTGTCATATTGGCGATCAGAGCCGCATCGAAGGGCTTATTGTACTGGTTTACGAAGTTCAATACGAGTTCTCTGGCGGTCATAGATCTCTTCCCAGATCGAGATCGGCGATGGAGAGCTGGGGATTGGTGGCCTTAGCACGCTCGATGATGTACATGATCTTTACTGCTTTACGAAGATTGCCTTCGCAGTTGAAGTCGATTTTGTTCACCACCGACTCATCCACAGGTATCTCCATCACTTCCTTGGCAATCTTGCGGATGTCGTCCTTGCCTACTTTCTTGAACTCGTAGAAGTAGTTGCAGCGGTCGAAGTAGTGGCGGTTGATGGCCGCTAACTTGTTCCGGGCATCCTGCATCCCTACCAGGACCACAATGGTGAGGGTAACATCCACGATGTCCCGGATGGAACCCAAGAGCCGGTCATGCTTGAAGGCATAGTCGATCTCATCGATCACGATCACTGTCTCCGGATTGTCATCAAGGAGCTTCAGGCAGTATTTGAAGAGGTTGTTGGTTGTGCCACTGGGAATGAACTCGCCCATTCCGAAGCGGCGGTAGAGTGCGGTTAATAGATCTACCGCGAAGGACTTGGGTGTTGTGGTTGATTCCAGCCGCATGTAGATGTAGCCTCGCATGAAGGCGATGCGGCTGGCATAGGTGGTCTTGCCCAGGCCGGGCTTGCCGTAGATCAGGCCCAAGCCTACCATCTCGGTCTTGGGGCGGTTCATCAGGAACTGGATGCAGGCATCAGCCCTGGTAACGTTCTTGATTTGCACGAGCTTGTTAGGTTTCATTTATCCTCCTTATTAGATTATGCCGGTCTTTTTCAACATGCTGTAGAAACTCTCGTCATCATCATCGTCCTGCTCTTCTGGCTCAGGATCGGCTGATGAAGTGTCTGATGAAGTGTCTGTTTCGTTATGTGTTGAATCGGATTGAGTGGCTCCGAAGTTCTGTTCTTCTGGGGCAATAAACTCCAATTCCGGCAGGTCCTTAACCAGTTCCTGCTCCATCGCCTCGATGCGATCTTGAGCCTCAGGCTCGGGTGCACTTATCATGTTGTTTTGCTTGAAGGTGGGATTATCTGCGGTCAGCGTAGCCTGCACATAAGGCTCAAGCAGCTTATCCACCGACTCTTGATTATGCAGTACGAAGTCTCTGGCAGCCTCTTCGGTGAGCTTCCGCAGCTTCTTGATCTGATTGTACTCTTTCTTGAGGGACTGATGCGAGATCGGATTGTCTTTGTCGAGATGGATGAAAGGATGCTGGCTGCGCCTCAACTCAGCCTGGCAGATGAAGTTGTCTTTGGTATCATAGACCAGTATCCACCTCGCCTCGGCAAAGTCGTATCTGATGATCACCGGCTTGCCGATGTTGTCCATCAAGGCGATGTGCCAGTAGAGCAGCTTGTTGAACACTATGCCATCGTTGCGGACCGACTTGCGTTCGGTTGCCAGCATCATGAAGTTTAGCTTATCCGGCCTGAGCATCCGCTCTTCCGGCACCAAGGCTGAGCTGAAGACCTGCCAGGGTGTCTTGCCTTCCAGTCCGCCATGCTCGGTCTCGCCATAGATGTGCCTGATATAGAAGCCGATCATCTGCATCGCGTCCTCGATGGTGGGTGCCTCCCGCTTATATAGGGCCTTTGCCCATTTCTCATTGCGCATTAGGGTCGAAGGCTTGTTGGCTACATTGGCTCCCCGGAAGCTGCTGATGAAACGTTCGAACTGCTCCTGGAAGGTCCTGAAGAAGCGTTCGATCACTTTGGCCTTGGCATTGTAGCTCTCAGCGAAGTGGGCTTCGATGCCAAGTTTAGGGAAGATACCACCCAATTCAAGCTCCAGATCATGCCCTTCCCATGACTCGTGGAATAGCTTAGATCTGAAGGCCTTGCCATTATCGAGATAGACCGCTTCTGGCACGAAGGCGAAGGGTGGCCGGGTTTGCACCGTATTTCCCTCGGCATCGGTCTGCAGATACCAGTGCGAAGTATTAAGGAAGGCATTGCGGAAGGCGGTTTGGATATGCTGGCTATCTTCGGTAAAGGCGAGTGAGGCACCCACAGGGTATCTGGATGCCCAGTCAAAGACCATGATCATGGTCATGCGTTGGGCTTTTCCGGTATGGGGATTGAGGATATCGAAAGCCAGGGTATGACCATCAGCCACCCAGACCTGACCCACATGTAGGAGCCTGGAATCCCTATGTATAGTCTTCACAATGTGCTCTGCCACGTATTTGCTGCCCTTCCGGGTCTGCTCCCAGGTTGCCAGATGGTTCTCCATCCACTCTGTGCACCATCTTCTCAAGGTAGGCTTGCTGGTAGGTGATTCATAATATCCTAGCCGGGCTTGAGCCTTGAGCATGTTGATGGCGCTCCCGATGGTGATCTGGTTGGGATGCAGCAGAATGCTGAGCAGAACATTTGCTTCGGTCTCGGTTACCTTGCGTTTATGGTTCAGGTTTTTGCCTTTATGCAGCAGAGCGAACATGTCCTGATTGGATTTGATGTACTGATCGAGCCAGAGCCGCAGAGCCCGCTCTTTGCGTTCTCCTCTAAGCTTGAATAGTTCGGGTGCCAGGACTCCGCTGTTGTACTCTTCAACTATCAGCTTCCACTCTTCGACCTTGGAATGGCAAAAAGCAAGTCTACGAATCACAAGGTTACAGAAGTGGCCAAGTAGTCTGGCTTCTTTGTCATATCTCAAGGGAAGTTTTGCTCTGGGTGCCAGGTCAATGTAGCCAGGACTGCAGTCCTCAATTGCTACATCTGCCTGTAAAGATCCTTCAACTCTCATAACAACCCTTCCTCAAATCAGAACAAGCCATGATTAGAGGCTGCCACCGAAACCACTGTGACAGTTTGATCGCCATTTCTCCTGTCACAGTGCTTAAAGCATTTACTGATAAACAACAATGGCATTTCCTCCTATTCCTGACCACTGTGACAGCTGTCAAAGTGCTAGGTAGATTCGAGACCACTGTGACACTAAATCCGGTATTTTTGCTGTCACAGTGCTTAAACCCACTACTGATAGGCTTCTGCGGCTTTTCCCACCTTTCGGGAACCACTGTGACACTTGTCACAGTGCTCGGCGTGTCACAGTGGTCTGCATTGATTGCCCTCTGCCTTAACTCGTAACTGGTCGCTTTCATAAGCGCCTCCCTTTAGTTATAGCTAGGTGCTACTCTACTGCATGGCAATAACTTGGGAAGTCCTTTCTACTGATTAACGGGGAATTCTGAATAAATCTTCATACAATTCTGCTTCCCCGGTACTTCACAATATAATGCCAAGGGCACAACCATAAGAAAGCAGATTCTGGATTGAGTTCAAAAGTCCAAAATGCAGCCCATCTATTTGCCATAAATAGAGATAACCATGTTTTCTGTGGATAAGACAAGTGAACCCGTATTATGGACCCAGTTCAGACCTGGAGTTATTTACTGATGCGGGGAAACGCACTACTGGCGCAGCACAAAAAATGAGCTAATAGTTTTCCCAAATTCGATGGTCTGAAAATACCCTGAAATGAGTCCAAATTTGCAAAAACCCTGATACTGAAACGTCCAAAAACGTCCAAACACCCCTGTGAAACAGTCTAAAGCCAGTCCTATTCATCTCACAATCCTATAAACACTTACGACCACTGTGACAGGTGAAACCCATTTGCAAGTTTGGGTGATACTTTATAGTGGCATTCTAACGAGGGGCTCCGCTACGCTACGCACCCTCGCTATGGGTAGTGTCACCCCTGGCGGGGCTAATTTGTCGCATTGAATAAATGCGCGATGGATAAAGATATGAATAATGAAATAGTTCTTGACATCATTTAGCTTTCATAAAGATTATCGTAAGTGACGATCATAGGAAATGTTAAGTCCCAAATGTTGGTGTAAATTCCAACTCATTGTTTCTCAGGTTATTTGAGAACATCTTATAGTCCTCGTCTCTCACATTCTATGTTAGGCCAAGCGACCAATTGCATTCTTTCCAATCTCATTCCGGTGGTCAAGTTCTTTGTCATAAATAGTCGACCTTGCTGCGACGGGCTGGAGCCGTGCGGAGGAGGCGT
>JAHDQK010000066.1 GCA_018433885.1 Candidatus Cloacimonadota bacterium | reverse complement strand
CTGGACACGCAACATTCATATAGCTATGCGAGATATATATTTATAATACTACAAGTACACTTTTTTGGGGGTATGCCTTTATAGTATGCTTCACGAGGGTCGGCAAGATGATCGTTCAAGCTCTTTCTTGCCCATTCAGGCAATGATAGATGGCTTTCGTAATCCGGATTGTAGTTACAGAAATTCATCGCCAACTCGCGTCTCACGATCAGCTCTTCGGCATAGTTTGCCACGCTTTGATGCATTCCGCTCAGCCGGCTCCTATCCGCTATCATCCCCGGAAGAGCTTCCACAGGGATCCCGGTTTGTTCACAAATCTCCATCATGATCTCGATCGGGGAGATCTGCCCAAAGTGAAGGAACGCACTCATATTGCTTTGCACATCCAGTTCAGGATGATTGCGAAGCAGAGCATAGTCCTGTAAATGCTCCCGGATGAAGAATCTCAGAGTATCCATAGCTTTTGTATGAGAACTGCCAAGTGAAACAGGGGAGAGCTTCTTTGCGGATAACGAAAGCACGCTCTGCGCCCACGCCCATAGTGCATTGGGGTCGGAAGAATCTCCCGGATACTCGTGGGCAATTGCTTGCCTTTTCTCTTTGGCTGGTTTCTTGATTCTTATGGGAGCTTGCTTCACCAAGAATCCGCTCATTTTGCTTAGAATTTTCTGGCGCAGAGTAGCAGCGGAATACTCTTCCTTTTCGCTGGCGAGATGAACCGGGACAACCGCTTCGGTATCGATCTCCACGATCTCCAAAGAAGTACTATCCGGTGCATCAAAAACCTTGTCACGTAGCTCCTTTTGCCAGTTCAAATAGCCATGATCCAGCACCAGCAGGGCAGTTGATTGTAAAAGCTCAGGCGGGAATTCTACTTTTTGAGACACCATCACTCGGAGATCAATCCCTAGCTCTTTGAGTGTGCGGGAAGTATCCGCGATTCCCTCAATCATAAACTGGTAGTGCTTGGCTTGGGCGGAAGGGATATCAGGATACAGTACGAACCATAACTCCAAAGGCAAGTTCATTTCCAGAGACCGCAATATGGCATAATCCAACGCGGGATTCACCCACGCCCGCTGAGCCTGTTGCATCCAATATACCACTCTGGTACCGCGGGATGTCTTCCCCGGTTGGTGGCGATACACTCTAAGTCCAGCTTGTTGAAAGGCACTGTTCACGACAAATCCCAGAGTAGCGTATCTTGTTCAACTATTGATACATCTGCAAATTCAACCTTCGTTTGGTACAACACCATATCTACCTCTGTTAGTGAATCTGCTAAATTGACATGGATTGTCAAGCAAAACACAAGCCCAATTTGCTATAGCCACCAGATCTGTGTATTCTTGTCAACAATCACCGGCTATACCCTTATATGTTTGACCATGTTATAAAGAGTCACTGAAATCTGCAAATAGCGATCACTTGGACAAAATAGGTAAGTCTAAGAGAGAATAGGATATCCGAAAAGCATTTGCAGAAAACCACTTGGACATAGTTTTAGTAAATTTCATTGTTTTGATCACCAAAACCTGCAAATCGGGCAATGTTTTGT
>JAHDQK010000025.1 GCA_018433885.1 Candidatus Cloacimonadota bacterium | reverse complement strand
TGGCTGCCAGTAACAGACGTAAGGTATAGGCGGACGCTGATCCGCCTTTTTGTTTAGGCGCTACGGCGAGCGCCGGTACGCTATAAATCCACTTCATTTCTCACCTCCGATATTGTAGCTATGCAGTGCAGCCTTAAGCTCTGCCAGGCTGATTTTGGCTTCAGGATTGGCCAGCGCTGATTGTAGCACATTATCCACATCTCCGCGGTAGTTTTTATATGCCAGCACCTTGTAGAACATCTGGTTTCGGAATTCCGCTACATCGTGATGGGTGTAAGTAGTGGTGTAGCTACGCCCCAGGAAGTAATAATATTGGTCATCCTCATAGGGAGTTTCGTTGTAGAGCACGATATAGCCATCCGGAGTGAGAGGACTGTTATAGATGTTCTGTGTCACCGGTTGCCAGGTGATTACTGCGTCTATTCCGTTACTGGTATTCACGGCTACTCCATCAGGGGGTAGGGGCGGAACGTAAGTAATGGAAAATGGACTGGCGCTGGCTTTTTGGGAGTAGTTGCCAAAGCTGTCGGAGACTTTGATCCGCACCCTGGCATTGTAGCTCTGCACGGAAGGTAAAGCCCAGGGATGGATGCCATCGTTATTGGTATTCTCGATGATGTTGGTGTAATCGGTACCGCCATTCAGGCTGTACCACAGATAAACACTATTGGACAGGATATTGGTATCCGAGGCGTTCCAGGTGATATCACGGGTATCGCCAATGTACCATGCTTCGCCGCCATTGGGAGCGGTGATGGAAAGGGTGGGATCAACGGTGTCGTTAATGACCGGAGCGGTGGTGCCATAGCCGGTAAGCGCCATCAGCCCGGAGCCAAACATAAACAGGATGCAGAGTAGCATTGCTGTTTTCATGGGTTCCTCCATATGTGAAGTCATAGTTTTTTTACTATGATTTATCTTATTTGCATAGGAACTGAGCTTCAATGAAATGTCAAGTTAATTATGGGGGGTGGGGGTAATTTGCTTTATTACAATCTGTTAAGTATAGTCTCTCCTCTCGTGCAGCTTTTGTCTGATGATAATGATACGCTCTCCGACCCGGTCATATTATGTAAGATCGCTGGTCTTGCCAAGAAGATCAGGAGTGATGTATTGGGGATCGTCCTGCATGATCTCCGAGATTTCTTGTTCAGTCTCACCCTCAGGGCATCAGATTATACTGACTGCTTTCTAATGTCTTAGAAAGAGCCTTCCCCCCCCTTTGCAATTTTTGTTGATACGATTTGCAATTCTCGGTGAGACTTTATGTCCCCGGGAAAAAATACGAAAAGCGCAGAAAATTCTTGACGAGAAATGAGCCTGGGATAATTAGGCATTAAACTAAATAACTAAGGATCGCGTATGTCCGATAACGTCTTCAAAGCCATTGCCGATCAGAACAGGAGAAAAATCCTGAATCTCCTGAAGAAACACGGTAGTCTCACCGCGGGGGAGATCGCCGCACATTTCGAATTCAGTAAAGCCAGCCTCAGCGAGCATCTCAAGATCTTGCGGTTGGCGGGGTTGATCTATTCGTCCAAAAAAGGACAGTACATCCACTATCGGTTAAACACCAGCATTTTTGAGGACATTCTGGCATGGGTGGTAAATCTACGCAGTAAAAGTGAGGAATCATGAAACGCATCAAACAATTTTCCGCAAGTCTGATCTTATTAGCGGTTTACATCATCTCGGTGGGGTATCTGGCGATGGTGGTGCCGGCAGACGCCTCGATCCCAATCCATTGGAATGCCCGGGGTGAGATCGATGCTTACACCAGCAAAGGAGGGGCTGTGCTGTTTGCGCTGGGCTTGAACATCGGCTTGTTTCTCCTGATGTTTTTGTTGCCGCTATACTCCCCCCGTTACAAACAGCAAGCACCCCGGTTCGAGAAAGTGTTGCCCAAGATGACCTTCATGCTGTTGGTCTTCTTCTCACTTCTGAATCTGTATATGCTGGCGCATCCTCTGATCCGGATTGAACTTCCGGTGAACCCGGTGTTGATCATCATCGGTTTGATGCTGGCAGTTTTAGGGAACATCCTGCCCAAAGTTCCGCGCAACTTCTTTGTGGGTATCCGCACCCCGTGGGCGATCTCGGATGAGGAGAACTGGCACAAAACCCATCGGGTGGGCGGCAAGGTGTTTCTCTTGGGTGGTTTTCTGATGATCTTAAGCGGAGTGGTCCCTCTTTCAGGTGCAGTGATGGCATCTCTTGCCTGGCTGATTATGGCGGTAGTGCTGTCTCCGCTCGTGTATTCCTTTGTGTTGTATTTAAAACGTAAATAGCAGATAACATAGATATTAACAGGCGACGTGCATGATCTTCGGATAGCCGTCGCCTTTTTTTTTATTGTGGGAAAAAATCCAGCTCTGGATTCCCTCAAAGCTGCAAAGCTACAATCAGCATAGGGAGATGATACTATCTCAAAAAAGACGCATATCTGGCAAGGATAAGATCGATGATAGAGCTCAGGTGCCTGCAAATTTTGCTTGACACCATTATGAGAAGGATAAATCATTTGCCAGCCTATGAATACAGGAGGTGGTATAATGAAGAAGACAACAAACGTGTTGTTGCTATTCGTCTTAACGCTCTTGATTTTGTTTTCCTGCGAAAGCAAAAATCCCTTGGGCGTTTTGGAAAACGGTGCTCCGCGCTTGGGTTTCTCTGAGGAGAAGATCAATCTGGATGGCGGAGAATTCTCATATCTGCAAGAGATCAGGGTGGATGCCGAAAAACCTGCCCCTTTGCAGTATGCATATCGGCCACAATGTCTGCCCGGAAAAACTCTTCCGGGATATCAAACTGATGATCAAGGCTGGATCCTCTTTGGGGATGATATCTGGACCTCACAATCCAAGCTCAATTTTACTTTCGATTCCGATGCTGGAACATTAACTAATCTGATCACGGAAGTGGCTGTGAAGGTGAAACATTTAGATGGTCATATCGAGGATCTCTTTTCAGCTTTCAAAAGCAACAGGATTTTAGGTAGTTATCTGGAAAATCAGATCAATCCTGGTGATCAGCTTTCAGCGGGGATCGAATTCCGGCTTCGCGAGGCGATCGGGGATGTCTTTGTAGATGGCATGTATGCCGGTCACTTCATGTATCGGATCAACATCCTGAATTCTGATTTGGTGCCAATCACTACCGGGCAATGGTTCAGTTCCATCGATAGTCCGGATATTCGCAAGGTTCATCTTTCTGGCTCCACTACTCCAGCTCTGGCATTCAACGCGCCAAACACCTACACTCAGTTCGAATACTATGTGGTTAGCAGATTGGGTGTTGAGCAAGCCGAGCCGAGTAACATCTACTTTCAGGTAGTGGATGGTTTTCAGCCGGTGGCGGTGATCTATCCGCAAACCCTGGCAGGCTTTGGCAACTATCACTATAGCCTTAGCCCTGATCTGACGATGAACTATCAAGCTTTGATCCCCGGTGATGGGCAGCGCTATAATCGCCGTCTGTGGGAAGTGGATGGAGTGCTCTCGGCGATCAACTCCGATGATTTCAAGCTACATCTGCATTGGGGGTATCATGGCTTGTATTACAACAAATACCCGGTGATGCCGCTGGATGATCCGCTGGAAGGAGAAGAGACCGGAATCGTTTTGAACTCAAACGGTGTGAACTATGGCAGCTCAATCCAAGCATTCTGGTTACAACTGGATGGTGGGGCGTTTCCCATCGCAGATCATCAACAGATGGGAAACCAGATAATTACCGACGAACAGGGAACCTGGACTCGCATCCTGAACCTCAACCACGGATTCCGTCATGCCATTTTGGAAGATCTAGCCAATGGAAACCACACTTTCAGGGTGATGGCGGAGGATCTTCAGGGAGTTCGTAGCGAGCCCGCACAACTAATGTTTAACCTTGTTCCTTACAAAGCTCCTGAAGCCCGCAGTGGCGTGTTGGTCGTGGATAACGATCCCCATAACTCCACGCTTTCCCCGGAGACCACGATAGATGATTTCTACCAGAGTGTGATTCCCGGCTTTATGGGGCCAGTGCATGAGATCGACTTCGGTTTGACGGACGTTCTTCCCGCCCCTGTTCTGAACAATTATCGGGCGGTGTTGATTCATGCGGATAGTCCGGCATCCAATCCCTTGTTCTATAAGATGTACGAGGGCATGGATTTCTATCTGAAGAATCAGGGAAATCTCGTGATAAGTTCCACAAACCGAATGAAGGAAGCTCTGCAAAGCGTTGCCAGCAATGCGGGAGGAGCGGAATTTCTGGAAGAACGGTTGGGGATCGATAATATCCAGTATTTGAGCACTTTTTCAAATTCGCTTGCAATCAACCCCTATCTGGTGAGTGCAGAGGGGCTGGATTCTTATCCGGATATCGCGTTGAATACGGCTACTCCATTCAGTGCCGTGATAGGCTCTGTGCAAGGGCTTTCCTGCGTTACGCTGTTTGATCCTCTACTCTCAGGCGAGCTAATCTATGGCTTTGGATGCAAAGCGGTAGGAGAGGGTGAATACTCGCCTTCTCAAGATGAGTTCGACCTATATTCATCCAAATATGTGGCGTATCGGTATCAAAATCAGGAGAGCAAGGTGTTCCTGTTGGGATTCCCGCTTTCTTTCATGGAGCAAAGTGATGCAACGCTGGCATTGCAACACATATTCTCCGATATTTCTGGAACATCATATGCCAAGGGGAGGAACAAATGAAACAGCTACTTACTTGCCTGATGCTCTTGGTGGCTCTTAGCCTCATCGCCTTGCCCGCGGAAGCTCCATCGATGGATAAACGGCTGGATCTCAAAGACGTGAACAACGGTTTGTATACCTTCCAGATGGGCAATAACGGGAAGATTAGCCAGCTTGTCTTCAAAGACCTGCATAAACTTGTCTATGGCAGCGCAACTTGGGTTTCCGGAAAGCGTTATCGCCGGGATGAATTGGGCAGATTGCTCTATTGGGCTTCGTATCCGCCCACAAACGATACCCCCTTGGTATATGAAGGTCATCCAGACTGGACTCCGGATATGGCGGTGGTATTGGACTCACTTACGACTGTCGCTTTTGATGGTGATATGGATCTCTTTGAGTTCCTGCCTGCCTATAATCCCTTGAACATCTATAATCCGGATATTCCGAATAATCAGTATTACGCAAATCAGGATATCGTTCTGGAAAGCGTTGCAGGAGAACCAGCTCCATTGGATTTTGATCCTTATGAAAACGAGACATTCTGTTTCAGCATCCCGCAACCGGGAAGTTTCCAGACACCTGGATTTCTTACTTATAGCAGTTATTATTACGACTACTGTCCGTTCAACTCGCCCGGAGACCGGGATTGGGGACTTTCCCGGGCAAGCAGTACTCACTATCCCCTGGGTCTCGCCGTGCATCAGGAAAGTTATTGTTGGCCTGTGCAAGATCATGATTGGATGCTGGTCAATAAATACGACGTGTTCAATATGGATGATACCGATACAATCCGGGATTTGGCTTTGTCGCATTATCTGGATGGCGATGTGGGCCCGGTAAACTGGGGCGTCGAGCTGGCTGCGGACGATGTGTCCGGCTATGTGAAGGGTGCGGGATACGAATTTGCCTATACACGAGATGCTGATGGCGATAGCGGACTTTCCCCCTACTTTATCGCTTCGAAAGTAGTAGTGCCGGGTTTTCAGGGGATGTTCCACAACTGGTACTGGCGGGTAGGGCAAGGTCCGGACGACCGGAATCCGAGGGATTTATCTCCCTACCACAGAACTTCCAACCAAAAGTATTGGCTGGCGACGGGGAGAAATCCCGATACTGCACAATACACGCCACTACGTCCAGAAGATCCCGATATTATGAGTTATGAACAGCCCACGCCCAATGACACGCGCTTTTTGTACACACACTTCGGGGCACAACCCGGCACCTACGAATATATGGAAACAGATGAAGACGGGAACTACTACAAGCGGCTGGATCTTCTCCCAGGGCAGAACCTTACGTATTATGTAGTTCTATTTGTGGGAAATTCCATCGACGATCTCAAGGCAAAGTCTCTGGCGATTGAGGCGTTTGTGGAAAACGATCTGATCATAGATCCCAGTGCAGGATACACCAGCATCCCATTCTTAAGGGACCCGGTGAACCAAGCCCCGGATACTTTTGACCTCCGCTGGCACAATGCTACCCCACCCTCAGAATATGAGCTACTCTGGAAGCCCTTTGGGGCACCCGCCACCGAGTGGAATGTAATCACTCTTCCTGGAACAGTAAACAGCTACAGCCTGAGCGGTATGGATCCGCATACTTGGTACGAGATAAAGGTGGGCGCGATCTTCCTTACCCCCACTGAAGTGTATCTGGAAAGTGAAACCAAGCTGGTGAACCTGACCTATACCGATGTGGAAGACGATGTCTTGGTGCCCGTGGCAAACATCTCGAACTATCCCAATCCCTTCCGGCAACACACAACCATCGAATACCAAACGAAGGTTGCGGGGCAGTGCGATATTACGATCTATAACCTGAAAGGGCAAGCAGTTCGAAGCTTCAAGGAAAGCCCGCAAAATGCGGGAAAACACAGAGTGGATTGGGATGGTAAAGACAACCAGGGAAACCTCTGTTCCAGCGGAATCTACTATCTTAGGATTACTGGCGGGGGCTATCAGCAGATCCGTAAAATGCTGATGATTAAATAACTCTACGAGGTTGATAACAGGGACGATCTTGATGGTCGTCCCTTCCATAAATGTGCGAAACTGGCATAAGCTAACGCACCAATCAGCAACTATCCCCTCCCCAAGGAAACGGAAATCGGGAAAGTCCTTGACAAATATTGTTGAACGCTTAAACATGCTAAATAAGAAAAAAGCCGTTTCCCAAGGGGGAGTGATGACTCATTTAGACGCCTGTGATAAGATAGGAATTTTTCATGGTCTTTCGGAAGAAGAAGTAAGCAAATTTGCCTCTGATCTTCAGCGCATCAGGTTCAATAAGGGATCCCAGATCATCTCGGAACAAGAATCCGCGGATAATCTGTATTTCATCTGTAAAGGTAGAGTTCGCATTTACAAGAACCTGCGCAATCCGGATACACCTCAAGCAGATCTTACTACTTTAGAACCCGGCGAGTTCTTCGGCGAGATGGGCTTGATCAACGAAGAGCCACGTAGCGCAACTGTGGAAGCTATCGAGGATGTGGAGTTGCTCCTGATCCCCAAAGATGTCTTTGTGAATATTACTTTCAAGCATCCGGAAGTGATGTTTAACCTGATGCGAACCCTATCCGGACGTTTAAGGGAAACAAACGAACGCTTCGTGAGCCTGATGGACGAGATGATCGGCAAAAACCGCCTGATGGCGATTGGGATGGCAGCCAGCAAGATCATCCACGATATCAAGACGCCGCTTACGGTGATCGTTCTAACCGCACAATTGATCGAGAGCCTCTTTCCCGGGAGCGGGGAGTTCAGCCAGAGCATTGTAAAACAAACCAAACTGATCGATCAGCTGGTGCGTGAAATCCTGGATTTTGCCCGCGGGGTCGAGACTACTCCCTTGATTCAAAAAGTGAACTTGAGCGATTTCTTCGACGACCTCAAGGAAATCAACGAGGCTACCTTGAAGGGACGCAATATCAGTTTTCTGGTGGAAAACAAGGTGAAGGACTATGTTCACTTTGATGAAGCCAAGATCCGCCGCGTGCTGATGAATCTTATCAAAAATGCCAGCGAAGCCATGAATACGGATGGAGAAATCAAGATTCTGGCATCCACCAACTCCGGCTGGCTTCAAATCAGCGTGATAGATAACGGCCCCGGAGTACCCATCAAGATCCGAGAAAGTATATTTGATCCCTTTGTTTCTGAAGGTAAGCTTCACGGAACGGGACTGGGTTTGCCTATCTGCAGAAAACTTGTGCAAGAGCATCGGGGCAGGCTGGAATACATACCCTTGGAGCAAGGCGGAAGCCGCTTTGATATTCGCATTCCCCAGAGTGTGAAATAAAAGCCTTGTCAAAAACAGCGGCATAAATACCTTGGCACTCAAATCAATAATTTAAGGGACGGTTTATCATGTCAAGAATATGCGATGTATGCGGAAAGACTGCTCAGGTTGGGAACCATCGTTCACACGCCGTGAACGCAACCAAGCGTCGTTTCTATCCGAACTTACACGAAATTCGCGCCATTATGGGCAGCGGAACCAAACGTGTAAAAGTATGTAGCTCTTGCCTCAAAGCGAATAAAGTCCGTAAAGCCGTATCCAGATAAGATACATCTTACGCGCCTAAGAGCTTTTGCTTAGATAATCGGGAATACGGTGAATCCGGATTCCCTTTTTCCGTTATCCACAGATATTTGAACCCAGGGGGTTATGTGTTGATCGAAGAAATTCAAGAACAAGTAGCAAACAGTTCCGCATCACTCAGGCTTGTCCGAGAAGAAATCGCGAAAGCGGTAATCGGACAGGATGCCATCATCAGCAGGCTGCTAATTGCGATTCTCGCGGATGGCCATGTGCTTATTGAGGGGGTTCCCGGCCTTGCCAAGACCCTCATCGTGAGTAGCCTTGCCAGCAGTCTTCAAGCCAGTTTTGCCCGCATCCAGTTTACTCCCGATTTGCTCCCGGCAGATATCACGGGTACCTTGATTTTCAACCAGAAAACTGCCGAATTCAGCCCCAAGAAAGGCCCCATTTTTGCTAACTTCATTCTTGCAGATGAGATCAACCGCGCGCCGTCCAAAGTGCAATCAGCTCTTTTGGAAGCGATGCAAGAGCGTCAGGTAACCTTGGGCGATACCAGTGAACCTCTACCCAAGCCTTTTTTCGTAATGGCGACCCAAAACCCGATCGAGCAAGAGGGCACATATCCTCTGCCTGAAGCTCAGATTGACCGGTTTATGATGAAGCTTTTGATCCGCTATCCCTCGATGGAAGAAGAACGACGCATCCTGAAACTGATGGTGGATCCCAAACCGGCAGAAATCAAGCCGGTGCTTTCACCTGCCCAGATCGAAGCCATGCGCGAAGTGATGCATAAGGTATATATGGAAGAGAAGTTGAACGACTACATACTACATCTGGTAATGGCAACCAGGCATCCGGAGCGATATCCGCGGCTGGGCACCTTGGGACCCCTCATCAACTTCGGGGCATCACCCAGAGCAAGCATCAACCTGGCGCGGGCTGCTAAAGCCAATGCATATCTGGAAGGCAGAGCCTACGTGATCCCGGATGATATCAAAGCCATTGGCAAGGATGTTTTGCGGCACAGAATAGTATTGTCCTACGAAGCTGAAGCCGAGGAAATCAAGAGCGAAGAAATCATCGGTCGCATCCTGGACGAGATCGAAGTTCCCTGAACAATTCGGAGATAAATGTGCATCTGGTTAGCACAGCCGATCTGATCCGCAAGATACGCCGTCTGGAGATCCGTACCAAAAACATCGTGAATGAGATCTTCAGCGGAGAGTATCACTCCAGTTTCCGGGGGCAGGGCTTGGAGTTCAGCGAAGTGCGGGAGTATCAACCCGGAGATAACTATCGTGATATCGATTGGAACGTTTCCGCAAGGTTGGGTCTGCCCTTTGTAAAGAAATACCGGGAAACCCGAGAGATGAACGTGATCTTCTTGGTGGATGTTTCCGCAAGTTTGTTTTTGGGCACATCCTACGCCCTGAAGAAGGAGCGGGTGGCAGAGATAGTGGCGACCTTGGCTTTTTCCGCGGTTGCAAATGGAGACAGGTGTTCTTTGATCATGTATTCGGACACCCTGGAGAAGTATCTGCCTCCGCGGAAGGGGCGCAACAGGGCATTGGAGATTCTGCGGGAAATCCTGTATCATGAACCCAAAAGCAGCCGCACGTCTTTGGCAGGAGCCTGCGAGTACGCAGCCCGGATCCTGAAGAAACGCTCGGTGATCTTCTTACTCTCGGACTTCTTGGATAGAGGTTTCGAAAAGCCTTTGGGGATATTGGCACGCAAACATGATGTGATAGCCTTGCAGGTTTTGGACAATAGCGATCTGGAGCTTCCGGACGCGGGTTATCTGAGGATCAGGGATCCTGAAACTGGAATCACGGAGTGCATCAACACCGGCAGCAAGAAGCTACGGGAAAACTATAAGGCGCAGACAGGGTTCCGCCAGAAGCAGCTTGAGACCGAGCTGCAAAGCCTGGGTTGCGATCATCTGCTATTTATGAACCGGGATTCTTATGTGAAGGTGCTCAGGCAGTTTTTTGCGCTCCGGAAGTTGCGGAGGAAGAAGTGAAGAGATTTCTGCTACTCTTGGTGATGGTCTGTACATTTTGGAGCATGGGAGCGATGGTATCCCAGAGCTTAACTGGCGTGGACAGCCTGATGATCGGGATGCCTTTTCAATTTACCATCGAGACGGATTTTCCGCTTAGTGAGATCGCGATCCCGGATACTCTCACAGATTTCCGGGTCACCGGTCAGGAGATAATCAGCCAAGGGACGGGTAGCATTGCCCGGCTGGAAATCGTTCCTCTGCGTTTAGGTTCGCTCTCGTTTCCCAAGCTTAGTTTGAAGAACTCGCGCATATTGGGAGTGGGGGGAGAAACGGACGCCTTCCGGGTGTTTGTATTGCGCGGCAGAGCCGAGGGCGATACCTTGATCCGGGATATCAAACCCTTACGACAGTATCCCTTCCAGTTTCCATTTTGGTTATATCTATTGTTGGCATTCTTAGCCAGTGCACTGGCGATTGTTTTGTTGATAGCCGCATTGCGCAAGCCCGCGAAACCCCAAGCCCAGAAACCGGTAGTAACTCCGGCAACGCCATTTATTCCTGCCTATCAGATTGCGCTAAACCAGCTTGATGAACTGATTGCCAGTGGTTTGCAACACAAAGATGTGATCTCCTATCACTTCCGGTTATCAATGATTCTTAGGGAGTTTTTGGAGCGGAGTTTCGCGTTTGGTGCGATTCAGATGACCACCTCCGAGATATCCGAGCAGCTTGCGCGGCTTAAACCCGGGATGCACAGGGAATATATGCAGGTTCTTTACTATGCGGACATGGTGAAATTTGCCGGGCAAGAGCCGGGCATAGAGGAGATAATGCGCCAGACAGACTTTCTGCGCCTGTGCCTGAGGGCATCCGGGAATCCAGCCCATGTTTAGATTTGCCCAGGCTCCATACCTGCTCTTGTTGTTGCTGATCCCCGGATACTTGTATCTGGAGCTTAGGTACAGACTGCCCGATAAACCATCCTTGCCCGCCAGCAGGTTGAAACTGATGCTCAAGATTTCCGGCAGAATGCGCATGGGGAAGTATTTGTATCCCGGTCTCAGGGCATTAATTCTCTTGGCATTGATCTTAGCCCTTGCTCGTCCTCAGTGGGGAACTGCCTCCCGAGATCTTCGCAAACAGGGAGTGGATGTAGTTATCGCTTTGGATGTTAGCGGCTCGATGCTAGCGCTGGATTTTCTGCCTCAGAACCGTCTGGGGGCGGCGGTGAAGGTGGCGAAGGATTTCGTTTCTCGCCGCCCCAACGATCGCTTCTCTTTAGTCGCTTTTTCGGAATACGCGATTACTGCCAGCCCGCTTACCTACGATCATGCCGCTGTGATGCACGCTCTGGACCGGCTGGAAGTGAACATGCAGGCTTCCGGTACCGCGGTAGGTATGGGACTGGCAAAAGCGGTAGCACGCTTGAAAGACAGTTCCGCAAAATCCCGGATAGTGATCTTGATAACGGACGGAGTAAGTAATACCGGAGAAGTGGATCCCATTGCTGCCGCGCGCATGGCTGCCGCTCTGAATGTTAAAGTTTATCCGATCGGGGTCGGTAGCGGCGGGATGGTTCCCTTTCCCTATGCTGATCCCTTTTTTGGTACGCGCAACATCCCCACATTAATCGAGCTGGATATGGAAAGCTTGAATCAGATAGCATCCATCACCGGCACGGGCAACGCCGCCAAAGCCACTGATGCTGCCGAATTGCGTAATATCATGATAGAACTGGATGCTTTGGAAAAATCCGAGCTCAGCACGCGGTTGAACTACAATTGGGAAGAGCGATTCCCCATCTTTTTGGCTGTCGCGTTGCTCCTGATTGGCTTGGAAATCCTGCTTAAAAGCCGGATTATGCCGGTGTTTCCGGAGTAGTAAAGCATGAATATCCACGCTCTCCACTTTCTCTACTTATTGATTTTTGTCCCGCTCTTGGCATGGTTCATTCTGAGATCGGGAAAGGCAAGCTCTAAACGGCTTCAACGATACGCGGAGCCGGAGTTTTTCCAGATCTATCTGGGCAAGCTTTCTCCTTTTTACCGCGGACTGAAGTTGTTTTTGCTGCTCTTGGCTTTTGTCTTGGTGATCATAGCCATGATACGTCCCCAATGGGATTTCAGAGAACAGGAGCTGCAAAGCAGGGGTATGGATATCGTCTTTGCCATCGATGTTTCCCGTAGCATGGACGCCACGGATATTCAGCCAAACCGTCTTACGCGCTCGATTCTGCAAGTTTCCGCCTTTGTGGATCAACTTGATACCGACCGGGTGGGGATCATTTCTTTTGCCGGAGCTCCCACCCTGGAGTGCCCGCTCACGGATGATTATGAGGCAGTGCGGATGGTCCTCAGTAGCCTGAGTTCGGATTCCGCCGCCCGCTATGGAACAGACATCGGCAGGGCATTGGATATGGCGAGAATTTCCTTCAATGCCGGTAGCGGGGGAGGAGTGTTGATCCTGATCTCCGATGGGGAAGACATCCCGGGAAACGCGGTTGCCAAAGCTAGGGACCTCGCTTCGGATGGAGTGAGAATCTACACCATGGGCGTGGGTAGCCAGCAAGGCGCGATAATCACAAATCCCTATACCGGAGCAGAGCACGTTTCACGCTTGGATGCCGCTACTTTAGAGCGCATCGCAACCATCAGCGGAGGTGAGTTTTTCCACATCACTCCTTCCGCTTCCGAGATTCAGATCGTGCTTGCCCAGATCTATCGTAACGAGAAGGAACATACCCGTACCCGCAAGACTTTTTTGTATCGGGAGCAGTACCACATATTTGCGATAGCAGCGTTGATCTTGCTGACGTTGGAAAGCCTGATTTCCAGCTACCGCAGGCAAGAGCGGAGGGTAAAGTGATGTCCCGTAAACGCCGGACAATATGGATCATCCTGTTGGCGATCTTGCTCGTGTTTGTAATAGAACTACTGTTTCGCCCCAGCGCTTTCAGATCCAGCCTGGGTAGCTTGCTTTTCAACAAAGAGCGTTTTGAGAGCGCAGCAAAGCTTTTCCAGAAGGACGCGGATGACCCGGAGGCAGCTCACAATCTGGGCAAATCCCGCTACAAACAGGGTGATTATCTCCAGGCGATGGATGATTTTGAGCGAGTCCTAAAAGAGGGTGGGGATATTGCCGATGCGTTTTACGACAAAGGCAACGCTGCCTTCCAAAACAAGGATTATCAGGAAGCGATCAAGAACTATGAAGAAGCTTTGATCCGCAACCCCAAAGATGAAGATGCCCGCGCCAACCTTGAGCTTGCGCTGGATATGCTGGCAAACAACCCTCCTCCTCCGCCACAACCCGATGAAGACAAACGAGACGATGAAGACGCAAGAAATCTGCTGGAGGCTTTGGACAACCTGGAAGCCCGCGAACGCCAAAACCAAAAGAGGCAGGGCACGCCCCGTACCGATAATTGGTGGTGATATGAAACGTGTGATCTTTGCTATAATCTGCCTGATGCCATTTGTTTTGGCTGGGATTTCGGTAGATGCCTCCGTGAATAAAACGCGCCTGAGTCAGACAGATCGTCTGGAATATACCATCCGCATCAGGAGTAACAACCGGTTTGATCTCTCAGAACCCAAAGCGCCGGAGATCGAACTCTTCAGCTTCGTGAGCACACGCAGTTCCAGCCGCAGTATCAGCACCCTCAGTGGGCTACGCAGCGAGCGGGAATACATCCGCACTTTCACCTATATATACATCCCGCTGAAGGTGGGAAGCACCCAGGTTCCGGCTCAGCGGATCAGGGTGGGTAACAAAGTTTACAGCACCAATCCGATCAGCATAACTGTGATAAAGAGTTCCGCTCCGCCATCGCAGGGATCATCTAATGCTTTGGGGGGCAATGCCATAGTGGATCCTTACGCTTCCTGGCAGGGGGGGCGGATGACGGGCACCACGATGATCCTGGCTTTACCCAAACGTCAAACTGTTTACAAAGGTCAGCCTACTATTGTATCATACTATCTCTACACAGATCAGATGGTTCGCTCATTTAGTCTGAATAACGAACAGGATTTCCCCGGCTATGGCAAAAGCCCCTTTGAACAGCCTAACAGCTTGGACTATGAGGTGGTGAATCATCAGGGTAAACGCTTTCAGAGGGCACTGATCAAGCAGATTGTACTTTCCCCAAACGCGACCGGGGAACTGCGGGCACCGGAGATTAGCGGGAGCGCCAGAATTTATGAATTTGGCTATATGAGCCAGACGGTGCGCTCCGAGGATGCCTGGCTGGATGTCTTGCCTTTGCCGGAACCGCAGAATATCCAAGGCTTTACGGGTGCCGTGGGAAACTTCAAACTAAGCTATGAGATCAGCGCCGATGAGATCAGCCTGGGAGAGGCGGTAACTTTGAGTTTGCGGATATCCGGGAGAGGCAACTTCAATCAGTTTGGCAATCCATCTTTCCCGGAGAGCGATGCGCAGGTATCCAGCCCGACCTCTGTGGATAATCTGAAAGCCGGAATAGAAGGCAGCAGAACCCTTTACTATACCATTGTTCCATCCGAGAAAGGAACATACAGCTTACCTGCGCTACGTTTCGCATGGTTTGATCCCGCCCTTCGCTCCTACCGTGAATACTGCACAAAGGCTCAACCAATAAAAGTACAAAGCGCAAATGTGATCAGCTATTTCTCGGGGCTCTTGGATGGTGGCAAAGCGCAGACCCTGCGCCCCATGATCGCGAGGGATATGTATCCGCCATACAGGAACCTGATGTCCCGCTTTTGGTATTGGCTGCTTGCGGCTTTAGTTTTAGGTGCGACGGGAGTGGGGCTATATTTCAGTCTGTTGCGCATCAAACGTCAACGGGAGCCGGAAGCCTATGCCAGATTGATGGCAGATAAAGTGTTACAAAAGTTCTTGCGGGATTCCAAGACCGCAAACAACACCGATTTCTACAGGATTGCGGAGAGTAATTTGATGCGCTATCTAAGCCAGAAATACGGGATCGCCAATGGTCTTTCTACTCCGCAGAAAATGGAGCTTCTGGCAAATATGAATATTCCGGCGGGCTTGATTACCGAAACACAAGCGTTTATCGATAACTGCGAACGCCATCGCTTCAGCCCACAACAGGCGAGTGCGGACGACATCGGCAGAGATATACTGCTACTCCAATCCATTGTCTCAGCTTATAGCCGGCTGGGGGGTGTGAAATGAAACGCTGTTTTCTGATTACCTTGCTGTTATTGCTTTTCTGCAGCCTCTGTGCCAGCGAATTCGAAAAACTGAAAGCCTTGGATGAACAAGGATTACAAAATCCTGACCTATATTACAATCTGGGTGTTACCTATTGGCAAACCGGGCAGAGCGGAATGGCGAGCCTGTATTTTTTGAAAGCTTTGCACCTGGATTCCGCTCACAAAGCGGCACGCGAAAACCTAAACTACAGCATCCGGTTGTCCAAGGATCGGGATTTGTATCCGCAAAGACTCTTCCTCGTGCGAGTGTTTTTGGAAGTTTACGACTTCATGAACATGAACCGGATGGCGGTTCTGAACCTGGGGCTGCTGATACTCAGTTCGCTTAGTTTACTATGGTATATAAACTATGATCCTGCCAAAGAACGCGGCTTGCCGGGCTTGGTATTGGGAACCATGCTCTGTCTGCTCCTGATATCCGTGTCTGTAAGCGCCTTCAAAGCGTATCGCATCAAGGGAAACCGGCAGGCGGTATTGCTGGAGGAAAGCGCAGAATTGCGGGAAAATCCGGAGGACTCCGCGAAACGGGTAGCCACTATTCACGAGGGTGTGATTCTTGATATCCGTAAAACCGCTGGAGATTGGCTGTTTGTGAATCTACCCAATGGCGATGGCGGATGGATCAACGGCGAACTGGTGGGTAGAGTGCGGCAGTAAAATGCCCCAAACTTAAACCATTCATCCCCATTCAGATAAGCAGTCCCGAAGCCGTCTTGATGCAGTCCACATTGCTGGAAGACGGCATTAAGATTCCTTCGCGCAAAGGGTGTGAGGTTTCCTTCCCCGCTTGTAGAAACTAATGGATTATTAAGGGGCATCCTGTCATTACTCGCTTGAGCATAGCGTTTGTATTGGTGCAAATCCCCCAGATGCCATTTCCCACAATCTTACTTTCCAAGATTTATCCGCTCCAAGCGGGGTGTTATCATATTCTTTTACATGTTCTGCGGGGCAAGCAAGCTTTGGTGAAGTCTTCCTGATAAAAAAAGGTGGATCGAAGAGATCCACCTAAGTAATCGCTGAATAATTAGTTATACTCTATTCTTCGAAGTTCTCGAAGCCATCGAGATTACCTTCCAGACTGTTGATCATGAAATGAGCGGATTCGTGCAAATCACCTTCCGGGTAGTTTTCCACGAAGTATTTGAACAACCGGATGGCGGCATCGGTGTCCTTAAGCTCTTCAGCTACCAGAAATGCTTTCATGAAGAAGGCTTTGTAATCGTCGGTACCATTTTTGTAGTTATCAATGATCTGATCGTAGAATACAGTAGCATCCTTATAATTCCGGTTCCGGGCAGCGTTATCCGCAAATTCAAAGAGTTTTTCAGCACTTACCGTAAGCTTAATCCGTTCCGGGTAACGTTTCAGATTGTACTCTACAAAGAGCTGTTCTTTTACTTCTTCTTGGCGGGTTCTTTCTTTTTCTTGTTTGATCAGGTTATAGATGCGGGGTTCGATTTCCACCGAGGGACGGTAGCTTTTCGGGGTCTCGGAGAGAGTGCGGAAAAACACGATGTCGCCATTGACAGTCTTGAAAACGGGGGATAGGTATCCCACGGGATTATCCCAGATTCTTCTGGAAAAATCTGCGTCCTGCACCAAGCCGGTAACGATGCCATTGTCGTATTGGTTTTCATAGATGGATTTATCCGGTCGCGTGGAGTATTTATTGATGATCTTGGTGATGTTCTTCTCGTTTTTTCTTTTGTGGGCGGTATTGAACTTTCTCCAAGCCTTTTTGGCGGTTTTATCGTTTTCAAAGAAAAGCACTTGAATGCTACGATGCGCGGGCATGGCATACTCTTCTTTGTCTTTCTCGTAACGGGCGGTGATCTCTTCGTTTGAGATCTCGATGGAATCAAGCACCAATATCTCGAAGGCGCGGCGGAGGACGGTGTTGCGACGCAACATCTTATATTCTTCATTTTCAAGGAAGTACTGCTCGTAGTTCTGAGCTTTGGCATCCAGGTGGAAGAGTTTCTGGATCAAGTGTTGTTCGGCAAAAGCCACAGGTCCATCGCCACGAGTGTAGAAAACCTGTTCCTGGGGAGATAACTTATTGAACTCTATCAAAAGCTGACCTACGGAGATGTTCAGGGTGGAGTTCGGAGCAGAAACAATCAGGGACTCCAGGATGGGGTCGTTCAAGGCTTTTTCCTGAAGGTTCACTCGGTTTGCCATTTCCGTATCAATAGTAACTTGATACTTGGTTTTCAGGTTTTCTCTTAATGCTTCCAACAGCTCTTTATCTTTAAGAGGACGCACCCGCTGTTCCAGCTCGCTCTTCACTTCCACAAATTCGCGCTGGCGGCCGGGCAGCCAATCTACCGTGCGGAAGATGTGCCAACCCATCGCAGTTTGGTGGGGACCGTGAACTACAGCGGCATCCGCAGTGGTATTGCGAATAATTGCTTCTAATTCAAGGTCGTTGCCCACGCCGGGAATATTGCCGTTCAGGCGAACGTTTTTGATCACGCCTTTAAGGCCCTTGGCATAGGTGTTTTGGTTATATTTATCGGAAACAGAGGCAAAGCTGGCACCTTCATTCAGTTCTTTGATGGCAGCTAGAGCATCCTGCTCGCTGGCGGTTTGGATATAATGGATGGTAATGTTGGGGTTCATATAGAACTGGCTGAGGTTTTCGTTGTAATAGTTCTCAAGGTCAGCATCTGTGATCTCTGTTAGTTCGGTCACATTTCTTTTATAGTATTCCTGAAGATAGAATCTTCTATCCAGATCTGCCAATCTGTCCAAAACTTCTTGGTTCTGATCGATGCCCAGGTCTTTTGCTTTCTTATAAAAGACTTCCTCTGTGGCTACGATGTCCAGCACTTGGAGTTGGCCGTCGGTGGTAAGAAAGCGGCTCTGATGCTGGGCTGGCAGTTTATTGATTCTGTCCATGATATCTTCACGCAGGATCTTGCCGCCATCGTACTCAGCGAGGATGTCGCTTTGCTCAAGCTGGTTTGAGTTGCTTACCGGAATCGGGGTATTGGGGGCGGCAACTAGGGTTCCGGCAAACAGCAATATCATGCTGATTAACAGTAGTTTAGGTGCGGATAATGACATTCTATGCTCCTTTTTTCGCAATTGATAAAATCCAAATTGTGACAAAATCATAAGCTCCTTATCTGCGTCAAGCCTTTTGTAAAATTATATGGTGTTTGAACTATCTGCTCTCTCTGATACCATTATTAGCCGGATATCCTGCGGGGAATTTCTCTCACTTGATCATCAATCTTGGAGTGGTGGAGGTGGGGGGCTTCACCGGGAGAAATGACAGGTGGCGTTATTTGTTTCTTTTCAAGATCAATATATGAATCATTCCCGCCAGAAGCATAAAAAAGCGCGATATATCAAGGATGGAGGCGATCCAAGCTAAGCGCAGAGTTAAGTTACTTAACAGGAAATAAATAAATATTAGTTGACAAGAATTGTAAAGGTCTGGAATTTGAATTTTAGAGACAAAAAGCAAGTTTGGCGCACAGGTTTTGCGCTTTTTTGGCACACATCGTGCATATAGCTTAATCATGAAAAAAAACGATCCCCCAGGAGGATACTAAAATGCTCAGAAAACTGAAAAACCAGAAGGGTTTCACCCTTATCGAAGTGTTGGTGGTGGTTATCATCGTCGCTATTTTGGCTGCGATCGCGGTGCCACGTTATCTGCGTTATGTGGAAAAATCCCGTAGTACAGAAGCTCAAACCGCAATTACTACCATCCGCAAAGCCTTTGATGTTCAGTTGCAAACCACCGGAACTACCGAAGGTTACACCATCGAAGACGCTCAGAAAGACGCTAACCTTGGTGAAAGCACCCTTAAGAACTGGAAGTTTGAAGTTACCGGAAATCCCCCCCGTCAGTACATCGCCACTTCTCTGCAGGATTTCCCCGGCGGCGAAGGTAAACAAGTTGTTTATGACGTAGTGGAAGCCAAATTCCGCGGTTATGGCATCGATACCTGGACCAACCCCGAGTCCGGAGGAATGGAGACCGACTAATTTAGGGAGGACGGTACTTTGACGATTCATGAACTACTACGCTTTACCGCTGAGGCGGGAGCGTCTGACCTTCATGTTGCCGTAGGCTCGCACCCCATGGTGCGAGTCAACGGTAAGATGAAAAAACTCAACCTTCCGGTGCTTAGCCAGGAAGATGTAGAGAATCTCGTCTATGGCGTGATGAACGAAGTGCAGCAGGAAATGTTCAGAAAGAATCTGGAGATCGACTTTTCCACGAAGCTTTCCAACGATGTTCGTTTTCGTGTAAACGCTTTTCATCAGATCAATGGCATATCGGCGGCGTTCCGTGTGATCCCCAATGAGATCAAAAGCTACGATGAACTGAAGCTGCCGGAGATTCTCAAACGTCTTACCAAAAAAGAAAAAGGTCTGATCCTGGTGACAGGACCCACCGGAAGCGGAAAGTCCACTACTTTGGCTACAATGATAGACAGCATCAACGACAACCGGTTCTGTCACATTATCACGGTAGAGGACCCCATTGAATTTGTACATCGCAGTAAAAACAGCCTGATCAACCAGCGTGAGCTGGGACACGATACCTGGAGCTTCACCGCCGCGCTGCGTAGCGCTCTGCGTGAGGATCCGGACGTGATCCTGGTCGGGGAAATGCGTGATTTGGAGACAGTGTCACTTGCGTTGACAGCTGCCGAAACCGGTCACTTGGTTTTTGCAACCCTGCACACAGGAAGTTGTACAAAATCCATCGACCGTATAATCGATATGTTCCCCAAAGAGCAGCAACAACAGGTACGCTCCATGCTCTCGGAATCTCTGGAAGCGGTGATATCCCAGACCCTGTTGCCCACCAAGGATGGAAAGGGTCGCGTGCCGGCCGTGGAAATCATGCTGGCAAACGCTGCCGTGAGAAACCTGATCCGCGAAGAAAAAACATACCAGATTCCTTCCGTCATCCAATCTTCAACCAAAGAAGGGATGCAGACCAGAGATCAATCTCTGTATAACCTGGTAATGAACAACTATGTGGAACGCACCGTGGCAGAAGAAGTGGCAGAAAACCCGAAACTCTTTGCCTCCGGCGCCGGTTTCTAAAGGGATGGTTTAGGATGACACCCCGCTTTTTAGAACACAACACCTGCCTGCTCAAAGATGAGCGGGGGGTCACTCTGATAGAATTGATGATTGCCGTAGTCGTACTGGCGGTTTTGGTTCTGACTGTTTATATAGGTATAATGTATGGCCATAAACAGTCTGTCCTGAACCATCAGTACCGTGCGGCAACTTTGTTGGCGTCTTCCGAATTGGAACGCCAGTACTTTTACAACCGCTACAATTTGGATCAGTCTGTCCAGGTGTTGTTGCCCTTTGTGAATCGCCCGGTCTTACTGGTCGATCTGGATGAGGATACTCAGCTGATGGCAAATCTCAGTGTGACTGTCGAAGACAAACTCGAAGTATATGGCAACCAGTATTACCCTTATAAACGAGTATATGCTACAGTTACTTGGGATTACCCCACCCGTAGAGATCCTCATAAGGTCGTGTTGCAAGAAGACCACTATCCACGGTAATGATGATGACTAATATTCTGCGAAACGAAAAAGGAACATCTCTTATTGAGGTTATCAGCGTCGTGCTGATGTCCACCATACTGATCGCCGTGTCGGCCGTGGGAGTGATCGCCTTCTTTAAATCTTATAACTCAATAGACTCCTATGTATCCCTGCAACAGGGTGTTATGGAGACTTTTCACTTGATGCGCTACGGTATGCGAATGCCTGCCCAGGAGCGACATCTGATTACCAACCAAAACTATGATCCCGCCCACAGACAGTTTTGGGGCATCTCAAACGCCAAGGAAATCACGATTCCGGATTTTCAACCCTTCTTGGGCTATGGCAGCAGAGTAAGAGTAACCCCATCCACCCCGGAATATACAAACCAGGGTGGAGACTATCTGGAATACTATCTCGACGATGGCGCGATCCGGGCATCCTACATCTACAGAGGTTCCCGCGTTCCAGCTCCGCTGTATATCTTTCCCAAACGAAGCGAGGCAGACAAAGTGGAAGTAGTATCTTTCAAGGTGTCCAACGAAAACAAAGACCAGTATTATCGGATGATCGAAGACAACCAGCTTGCTCTTATCGGCTTGGAAATCGAAGCCAGAGTGATGATCAAGGATGATCCACTTCCTTATAAACGTGAATACCAAACCGTCAGATACAAAACGACAGTGGCCAAGAAACACTCAGGTAAATAAAGATGAAGAATCTGAAAAGTTAAACTGAGGTGAATATTATGTTTAGTATACTCAGAAAAGAAAACGGCAACCTCTCCATAGTAATGCTTATGGCAGTAATGGGGATGGTCTCCGGTCTCACCATGTCCGGGCTGGTCTTACGGGATTTTAGGAATTACAGCTACGATTATGAGCAACAGCAAAGCATTCATTTGCTACGCTCGGATGCCTATCGTGGGCAGAATTTCCTTGTCCAGAACCCACTCACGCTGAACCAAGTGATCACGATTCCGGAAAAGAAGCTTGTGATCGATTCTGGAAAGCTAAGGCGTACTTTCAGGATTCGTAGCCTGCTTTCGAAGACTCAGGAAAGCACGATCATCGGCTCTGATACCGGTATCCAGGGTACCACGATGACCGACGTCTTCCGCTTGAAGACTTTGGTAAATACCGCCGTGGGCAATGCGCTCAGCAATTTTAACGATAACAGCACTCAGGTCTTTACTGCCTCTTCGCTTCAGCTAAATCAATCCTCACTTGCAGAATTCATGTATTTCTCGGATCAGGATACCTCCCCTGCCGGCAATCCGGTTTATTTTTATGGTCAGGACGTGATCGAGGGTAAAATCCATAGTAACTCCGATATTTATATGAAACAAGCTGGAGGTGGTTCAAACAATGGCTGGCCTACTTTCCTGAATCTGGTAACTACCACCGGAAACATCATCTCTACCCCCCAGAGCTATCCACTGGAACAAGTCTTTCAGGGTGGTTTGATCGAGGAATATTCCGGTTACGATTTCCCCGCAACAGCCGAGACCCTGCGCAACAACGCCCGCATTAGGTTGGGATCACCCAACTCGAATCGAGAAGTAATCTACATGGTTACCGTGGATGGTTCATCCGCAGAGGTGTATACAGGTGAAATCAGCGAACCCTTACGCGTTGCTGTCGATGTGTGGAATCCTTATCCCAACTTGCCCGTAGAAGATTCCGACTCTTTGTATAGTTATTTTGTCGGAGTACCAGATACCACATGGACTTCTACGACAATCGGGAACCTGCGAAACGCTGGTATTTTCGTCTATGGCGATCTTTGGCTAAAGGGCAATTTTGCCGGGTATCAGACCTGGGGTAGCTCACGCGATATTTCTCTGATCGGTGACATCAAATTGCGTGGAACGAACCTGAACGTGAACCCAATTAACAACCGCGCCGATATGGTCGGCATCGTTTCCGAAGGCTCAATTTATGTCAAATACGCGTATATGAACCCTTCAGATTCGACTCGCATTCATCCTAACGTGGGCTCCAATTCAGATTATCCAGAGCCAGCCGGAGGTGGCATTTTCATCTATGCCGCAATGTGCGCGCTGGGTGATGGTGGTCCTTCAAACCCCAGCGATGCGAACTTTGAGCACGGTGTCTTTACCTTTGAGTATCAACACCCCCATGGCTCCACCCCCGCGGTAAACGTAATGTTCCAGGGAGAACAGTATTACTTTGATTGGATCGATCTGCACCGCAGACGCTTCCCACCCACCCAAGCCCAACCATGGCCTGCGACACTGGATTATCCGTGGTACAATCCTGTTTGGCCGGAACGCGATCCTTATACAGAACGCGGCACGATTAACATCTTTGGCGCAGTGGCTCAACGCCGGCGTGGCTTCGTGCATCGTAGCGGAAACGACAACGAGTATCCTTCAAACAGCGGAGTATGGAATATCCCTCTTGATATGTGCGGAGGTCCTGTGGTGTTGACTCCATTCCCGGATCCCGTGATCGGGGGTCTGGTTCTGCAAGCCAGAAGATATCCGGGTACTACCGGATCCGGAACCGGTTATCGCAAGAATTACAACTTCGATAAACGCTTCCTCAACACTCAGCCGCTCTTCTATCCGGAAGCGCGCCTCGCAGGCGGTAAAGAGCCCTTGACCCATGGTTCCTGGAGCGTGGTTCTGCCTGATATAGGGGAATTTAACCGTTACTTCTAACGGACTGATATAGAATATAATGTATGTGGAATAAAGAGGAAATATGAAGAAGAACAAAGCCGTTCGATTCAAAGAGACTGTGGGAATCGACATCGGTACCCACAGTGTGAAAATCGTTCACCTCAAGAAGCTTCATGATGGCTTTAAGCTCTTGAACTATGAGGTGCGCCCAACCGTGCCTCAAGGGGTGGAGTATGTCCTAAGCGATCTGCGGCCGGAGCGATTTGCACCGGTGATTGTAGAGATGTTGAAGACTCTGAGGATATCACCCAAAAACATCAAACACCTGGTTACTTCGATAGGCGGGGATAACACCAGCATCAAGCAGATCAAGACCATCTTTCTGCCAGATGATGAGCTGGAATCCGCGCTCTTCTTCGAGGCAAAAAAGCACATCCCAATCAGTGGTTCGGATATGGTGCTGGATTATCAGGTACTTTCTGTGGAAGAGAAGACGAATAACATGAACATCTTGCTATCCGCCACATCCAAGGAAGTTCTGAACCAACATACAGGAATCCTTGCCACCGCAAATCTGAATCCCCACATTGTGGATATCGATTCTTTGGCGGTCGCCAACAGCTTTATCATGAATGCCTTCACCGAAGAAGGCGTGTATGTGATACTGAATGTTGGTGCGCATAGAACCAATATGATCATCTGGGGGCCGGATGCGAAGTTTTTTGCCCGCGATATTCCCTATGGTGGCTACAACTTCACTCAGGATATCATGCGCAAACGCCAGATGGAATGGTCGGAAGCTGAGGAGTATAAGTTCAAACACGGTCTTCTGGACGATCCGAATAACCCTACTGTGCAGACTATCAGCATGCTCGACATTTCTGAGAAGCCTACCGAAGAAGCAATTGCCGAAGAACTGCGCCGTTCCCTGCGTTTCTATGTGAAAGAAGCTGGCAACAGCGATTTCCGTAAGATTCTGCTCACGGGTGGCACAGCGAAACTTAAGGGGCTTCCGGAATATCTGCAGGATAAGGTGAATGTACCTACCGAGGTGTTTATGCCCTTCACGAATGTGGAAATGCCCGAAAAATTCCATGATAAAAAGGATCCGCAGCTTGCTCTTGCCATAGGTCTGGCAATGAGAGTGGAGTAAGGGGAGAGCGATGACATACGATTTTTACTTCAAGATAAACTTAAACAAATACGGTGAACAGCGTCTGGAGAAGGAGCGTGAGAACCGCACCTTCAGAAATGCCTGCATCGCGTTTGTAATCGGCTTTATCATTGTATTGGCCGCTTGGTTCTACATCATTAGCAATACCACAAGCAAAGTGGAAGCTCGCGAAAAGTATCTCGCTGAGACTGAAGCAGAACTAAAGAGCTATCAAACCAGTGGCGATTATCTTTCTTCAAACGATCTTGACCGCCTTGCCCAGACCTTTACCAACCGCATCTTCTGGGCGCGCAAAATGGTCGCATTGAGTGAAGAGATAGATAACAAGCTGGCAGTACGCAAATTCAGCTATGCCAACGGGATTCTCACCATCAATGGTATCACCGAAGTGGATAGTAATGTTCGGGAGTTCGATTTGATCAACGAATTCATTCAACGCTTGAAAAGCAATCCGGAAATCTCGAACGATTTCCCGGAGATCAAAGCAGGTCAGGTGGTTAAACAAGTGGTAAAAGATACCGCCATCTTCGATTTTGTAATCGAGTGTTACACCCCCTCAGCCATGGGAGGTATCAGATGAAAGAACGTTATTTGATCCTGATTCTGATCATGATTGGCGCCGCGGTGGCTTTCTATATGCTTGCCAGCGACAGTCTGGAGAAAAACCTCGCTCACATCGAAAACTTAGATAACCGGATCAAAGTAAGCCAGGAAAAGCTGAACAGTGCCAGAATTCTGGACCAGGAACTCAGCCAGTTTGCGATGATCATCGATAATAGCCTTTCCACCAGCAGGCAGTTCAGCTTTGATGAGATTAACGATTTCAAGACCGCAATCGGAAGGATGGCGCATGAACGTCAGATCTCCATCAACAAGCTTTCGGACACCAACAAGTTCTCGCTGCCGAACCTGATTGAAAACACCTTTAACTTGGAACTCGAAGCCACATATGTTCAGATTGGTCAATTTATCTCCGATCTGGAATCCCAGGACAACATCATCAAAATCCAGAGCCTGGATATCAGCCCAGCTCAAGTGTCGGATAAAGATGTCGTTTCTCCCAATGCCGCATCTCGTTACCGCGTGTTGCTCGAGCTCTCTATCTTCAAAGTGAAAAAGGAGGCCTAAGATGCAAGCAAGATTTGTAAAAGACCTCGCCGTTTCCCTGATCGTGATAATCATCGGTTTTCTTGCCGTCCGCCTTGTATTTATCAACCGGACCGTAAGTTCTGTGCCGGAGAATTCGATCTATAGCCGCGAATCTGTATCAGACAGCCTGATGAGCAAGATCCGCACTATCGAGAATTCCATTCAAGACCGCAAGATGTTTGTTTTCAGCACACGTCAGGATCCCCTGCGTCAAGGAAACATCATCAAAGACAAAGCCGACAGATTACAAGAATTTGAAGATATGGTTCGCAACACCTTCCGTCTGGCGACCACCGCTATCGATGAATTGGGCAACAAGATTGCCTACATCGAATATCAGGATGCCATCCACGAAGCCCGTGTGGGTGATATCGTAGCCGGCCGCCGAATTCTCGAGATAAATGACAAGAACATCCGCTACACCATGGGCGGAACTACCTATACTTCAAACCTGATGCCACGTCCCGTTCTGAAAGATGATGAACCCAATATGTACATCAAATCGGGAATTAGCGGTAATTGGTAAAATATATTATAACAGTGGGAGTAAATATGAAACACATGCTTGCAAGTAAGCAATATCTGTGCTTGATCCTGGTGCTGCTTTTCGCATTCTCAGCGCTCGTAGCACAAGAGAATCCTTTAACCAGAAAAGTCACATTCAATGCCGATGATGCTACCCTGTCGTCCGTGTTGAACGCTCTGTCTCGCCTTTCCGGCACCAACATCGTGCTTGCCGTTGAGCAAAGTGGAAAAGATGATGCCAGCAACGAAAGACGTGTGACCATCAACATCAAAGACGTGCCGATCGAAACTGCGGTCGCCCTTGTTGCCAGAACTACCGGCCTTTCATATCGTATCGTTTCTGGAAACACCTTTGTGGTGGGTCCCAAACAAAACATTATGGAAGAAGTAGGTGAACGCAGCAACATCCTTTATCTGAACAATCTTGATGCTACCAAGGTTGCCGCATCTCTTGCCAATTCCGGTGGACACATCGTTCCGGTGCAGGGTCAGAACGCAATCATGGTTTATGCAAACCAGGAAACATTCGAGCAGATTCGTACTCTGGTTCAGAGCATGGATACCGTGCAAGATCAGATCGAGATCCGTGTACGCCTGATCGAGGTGAACCTTTCTGATGCCAAAAAAGCCGGTATCGATTGGAGCCGCCTGAATCATTTCACCACAATTTTGGCAGAAGATCCCGTAAGTGCCAATGGCACTGGTTTGCCTTTCAACTACAGTGATGGAACCGGCTATCTGCCTCATGGCGAACCGCTTGATTTTGAACAATTGCCGGATCAACAATATTTCCAGAGACTTGATGGTTTTAATGACATAGGTCATTTCAGCCGTCAGCTCACTGCTTTTGATATCACCATCGATTGGCTTTTGGAAAACAATGCTGCGCAGTTGCTCACGGACACCCGTGTGACCGCGTTGAATGGCGAAGAAGCTACGCTGCATATCGGTGAAGTACTACCTTTTGTAGTGATGGATAACGACAAACAGATTCAAGTAGAACGTGAAGATGTAGGTATTGTCCTTTCCGTAACCCCCACTGTAAACAAGGATGGAAACATCACAGCCAAGATTCAGCCTGAAGTATCCTCTGTGATGGATCTGGTAGGTGGATACGTGCCTCGCACCAAAGTACGCCGCGTATCTTCCACCGTTACCGTGCCAAACGAACATAAGATAATAGTGGGTGGCCTTCTTACATCCAGTATCACCCAGAAGACCAACAAGGTTCCCTTCTTGGGCGATCTTCCTTTCGTGGGTCGCATTTTCCAACATCGTTATGAGCTTATCGAAACCACAGATCTGATCATGGAGATTACTCCCAGGCTCGTATCCATGAACGAACCCAGCCCGGAACCCAAACTTGATACAAGACTCACCCGCACATTGATCGAATATGAAGGTGAGGAGGAATAATGAAGAGACTCAATTCATTAGTACCAATTCTTACACTGATTGCCATTATCCTGGTGAGCTTCTCAGCCTCCTGCGATAAACGCAATCCACCGCCGATCATACCGGCACCTCCGGTTCCCCCGAAATTGAGCGACATTCGCATCATAACTCGCATGACAGCCACTCCGGAAGTGATCTATGCCGATAACAACGTTACTTATTCCACCATCGAAGTGGAAGTAAAGGACGGTGAAGGTTTTGGCGTTCGCAACCAGATGGTTCTGTTCAGAACCGACCTGGGCCGCATTATCACAAACGTTGCCACCGATAGCACCGGCGTCGCCAAGAGCACCTTCTGGGATGCGGGCGATGTGGGCCTTGCCACCATCACTGCGATCGTTCGCAAGTTCCATGAATCTGTCCCGGATTCTGTGCTTTCTGCCGACACCACCCATGTTAAGGTTACGATCGAAGAAATCCCGCCGGTAGATAGCGTAGTGCTGGAAGTGAACAACACCCCCAACCTTGGCACTCCCTACGAAATGAACGTATCGCAGCAGATTCCCGTATCTGCCAGAGCCTATACCGAGGGTAATTACTTGCCGAACAACTCACTGATGACCTTCAGTTGCACCGCCGGCAGATTCTTTGATAACCAAGGAAACGACCTCGGTCAGGAGACTGTCGCCAAGATCTTCAATGGGAAGGCTACGGTGCTTTACAATTCTGGAACTCAGTCAAACACAGCTCCAGATGCAGAATTGGCTACCATTACTGCCACCATTGGCGGAGAGTCGGATTCTCGTGACATCATCATCAAACCCGGTAGCCCCTCTGCGATAGAGCTTAAAAGCTATCTGAACATCGATGGTCAGGATATTGAATCCATCACCAGCGAAGTGGGCAGCCCCCACAACATCTTCATGGTTGCGACCCTGAAGGATATGCATTCGAACTTGGTTCAAAACCAGAGAGTGGATTTCAGCACTGATCTGGGTACCTTCATGAATACCAACCAGACCATTCCGATGTACACCGATGCTGCCGGAAAAGCCAGAGTACGTTTCACCCCCGGGCTTTCCGCCGGTTCGGCGACAATCCGCGCAACCGCGAATAACGACACTCTTGTAACGCAGCTCATCTTCACGATAGCTTCGGACGATGTCTTTTCCATGGATTTCACCCAGGAAGAAGCGATCAAATTGAATGTTGCAAACACAGGTGGAGCATCCTCTGCCATCTTGCGCGTTAAACTTCGCGACATCAACTTCAACCTTGTGGATTCCCCCTATACCGTTGAATTCAGAATCGCAAACTTGAATCCTCCTGCAGGAGCGAACCTGAACAACCAGCCTGCTGGTCAGTGGGTACCAGTTACCTCAAATGGTGGTGAAGCTCAGATCTCGGTTAATGCCGGTTCGGAATCCGGGGTTCTGATGATCAATGCAAGGTGCGTAAACAATGCCGGAGTAACGATTGAGGCTACCAAGCCGAACGTGATCATCCAAGCTGGTCCTCCTTATACCATCACCCCCTTCTTTGGTGGATACAACACCGGTACAGAAATGCAGGGTGGTGTGTGGAGAATAGTAGCCGGTGCTCATGTGCGCGACATGCATAACAACCCTGTGACCGTGAACACCGCGGTATGGTTCAATCTGATCGGTGCAGACGCACAGATCGAAGGTGCCGGAACCGTGGGTAACGTGAGCGTGGAAGGCGATTCTCTGGAAGGTGTGGCTTTTACCACCATCACCTACCACGGAACTCTTACCAATACTGAAATAACCATCTATGCCTCCAGTGGTGATAGAACTGGTTTCTACATGGATAAACTGCCTCTGAACAGCCCGAACCTCTATATGGATACCGATCCGGGTGCCGTTCATTTTGGTGCGAATAACAACCCCGCAACTAAAGAAGCGGATATTATCGTAACCTTGATGGATGGTCAGGGCAACCGGATTTCCAACAGTGAGATTATGCTGAGCAGTTCGCGCGGGCAGATTGTGTTTAACACAAATTACTATCCAGGTCCGAACTATCTGACGGGGATTGCCAACCGTATCTTTACCGATACCGGCGCAGCTTATGGCAGAGTGAAGACTTGGAATGCAGAATATCCTCCAGCTCTGGATCCTGCGGCAGGTCCGCTGGAATCCATGCTTGAGATTCAAGGATGGATCGTGGGAACCACAGAACAACCCGGAACATGTCCGCTCACAGTGTGGACACACCCTGGGCCTCCCCCGTTCTAAACCCTGAGATAATTGAGCGTGGGGGGTCAACACCTCCTGCGCTCACCATTAAAGAACAAGGAGTATATATCGAAGAGAACATTGCGGATACCGCAGCTAAATTCTAATATATAAATAAATTACAAGATAAGGATATAAAGATGAGTTTCAACCCGCAATTTGCCCGGCTGGGTGAAGTGTTACTTCACGAAGGCTATGTAACTGAAGACAAACTGAAAGAGGCTCTGATCAAGCAGACAAATTTCGGCCTAAAGATCGGAGAGACTCTTATCAAGCTGGGATACCTTACCGAAAAACAACTTCTGGCTGCGCTGCATCAACAGCTCGGTTATGACATCGTGAGAGAAAACGAACTGATGGATCTGGATCTCAAGGTAGTAGCCTTGATCCCGGAACCATATGCTCTGGAAAACAGATGTATTGCCCTACGGGAAGAAGGTGACGGCGTGGTCGTGGCTTTGGCAGACCCGGAAAACCTTACCGTTCTGGATAGCCTAAAAAAGCTGATTGGCAAGAACATCAAACCCGAACTGATCGGCGATACAGTTTTGCACGATACCATCGAGAAGTACTACAAGAGTATCCGCACCACAAGCCAGGTTGAGGACGCCGTGGGTGGCTTCGACTTCGTCGCGGTGGATGAAGAAGAGAACGAAATCTCCATCTCCGCAGCATCCAGCGATGCAGATGCCCCTGTGGTGAAACTTTTGAACCTCATCATCAACGAAGCCATCAAAGCAAACACCACCGATATTCACATCGAACCTCTTATCAAGAGCACCCGCGTGCGCTATCGTATCGACGGTGCTTTGCGTGAAGTGATGACTCCCCCTATCGGGATGCACGCTGGGCTGATTTCTCTGGTTAAAGTGATGAGTAAGCTGAATATTGCCGAGCGCCGTTTGCCTCAGGATGGTCATATCGCATTGAAGACATCCGTAAAGAGCGTGGACGTTCGTGTATCCATCACTCCCACAGTATTGGGCGAGAAAGTGGTGATGCGTCTTCTGGACAAGGGTGATTTCGGGTTCAAACTCGGCACTCTGGGCTTTGAGGAAGAAGACATGGTGATCTTCGACCGCATTATCCGCCGCCCTTATGGCATCATCATCGTTTCCGGTCCCACCGGTAGTGGTAAATCCACCTCTTTGCACGCCGCTTTGAAAGAAATCCAAGATCCCGAAACAAACATCATCACAGTGGAAGACCCCGTGGAATACCGCTTGGAAGGGATCACACAGATCGAGACCAAAGAACAGATCGGGCTCACCTTCGGTTCCGCACTGCGTTCAGTGTTGCGTCAGGACCCGGATATCGTGCTGATCGGTGAAATTCGCGACGAAGAGACCGCGGACATCGCCATCAAGTTCTCCCTTACCGGTCACCTCGTGTTTTCCACCCTCCACGCCAATGATGCCCCTTCCACCGTTACACGTCTGATAGACATCGGGATCAAGCCCTACCTTGTGGGTTCTTCGCTGTCTCTGGTGATGGCACAGCGTCTTGTGCGCAAGATATGCCCCTATTGCATTGCCGATTACAAGCCTACCGAACAGGAAATCATCGATGCCGGACTCACCGAGCAGGATGTAAAAGAAGCTCAGTTCAAGATGGGTCAAGGCTGCGTACACTGCGATAACACCGGCTTCTCTGGCCGTACCGGTATTTTTGAATTGCTTACTGTGGACAAAGAAATCCGTCAGCTCATCTATGATGGCGGAAACCAGGATCTCATCCGTGCTTCCGCATTAAACTCCGGAATGCGTACTCTGCACGATGCGGCAGTATCCAAGATGAAACGTGGTCTCACAACCATCCGCGAAGTCATCAAGATGACCATCGTAGAATAAGATAGATTAAGAAGGTACTACAATATGCCAAATTTTGCCTATATCGTTAAGGACGCCAAGGGCGCCCGTGTGGAAGGCATGATCAAGGCCGACACCCTTGATATGGCGGTGGAAAAGCTTGCCAAAGAAGGCTCTACCATTATATCTGTGAAAGCCGCTGCCGAAGGAGCGTTCAAAGGCAAACTCTCGCTCTTCGACAAGGTAATGCTTGCCATTTACAAATTCCGCACAGGAGTCACGCTGAGAACCCTCGTGTTTTTCACGCGTCAGCTTTCCACCATGTTCTCCGCCGGTCTCACGATCGAAAAAGCGATCACAGACCTCGAGAAGGAAGAAAAGA
This sequence comes from Candidatus Cloacimonadota bacterium, assembly GCA_018433885.1. Taxonomy (GTDB): domain Bacteria; phylum Cloacimonadota; class Cloacimonadia; order Cloacimonadales; family Cloacimonadaceae; genus UBA5456. The sequence continues at coordinate 27,171 of JAHDQK010000025.1, read as the reverse complement.
ACAAGAAATTTGCCAAAGTACTGCGTAAAATCGGTGACGACATCCGCAAAGGTTTCTCGCTTTCCGAGGCGATGGAACAGCACCCCGGTGTCTTCAACCCCCTCTATGTGGCATTGGTTCAGGCTGGTGAAGCTTCCGGTACTTTGCACACGGTTTTGGATGAACTCTCGGATTACCTGGAAAAGATCGAAGATACCAAACGCAAGGTTACCAGCGCCATGGCATACCCGGTGTTTATCCTCGTATTCCTGATTGGCGTGATCTGGGGAATGTTCTACTTCATCATCCCGATGTTCGCCGCTGTGTATGCGGATTTCAACGCCACTCTTCCGAGACCTACCGTAATCGCGATCTCTATTAGTGATTTCATTGTAAATAACCTGTTCCTGGCGATATTGGTGTTTATAATGGCGATCGTAGCCCTGTTTCTGGTATATCTTACCGACCGCGGAAGATTTGTAATGGACACCCTGAAATTGCGCATTCCCGTGATCGGGGGCGTAGTTACAAACTCCATAATGAGTAAATTTTCCCGCACCTTCAGTATTCTGATGGCTGCTGGAGTACCGATCATGGACACCATGGAACTTACCGAGAACGTGGTGCAAAATGCTGTGGTTGAAGGTGCCGTTCGCCGAGCCAGAGTGCTTGTGAAAGAAGGATATGGCGTAGCCAATGCCTTCCGTAGAACTGGCGAGTTTCCTCCCACTCTGCTTCAGATGCTGGCTACCGGTGAAGAAACCGGTGATATGGACAAGCTTCTGGGCAAAGCCGCTCAATTCTACGAGAAGCTCGTGGATAGCGTTATCGACCGCCTTACTTCGCTGATCGAACCGCTGTTGATTGTTATGATGGCGCTCGTGGTGGGAACCATTATCGTGGTTATCTACCTGCCCATCTTCGATCTCGGTGAAGCGATCTCCCAAGGCTTCAATTAATTTAATAATCAACGAATCTATATATCCTGAACCCCGGTCTTGAACCGGGGTTTTTTTATAAACTGGCAAGCCTTGGTTTTGAACTGGCAATCCGCCATTTACCAAAAGATTAGGTGCTTCCTATTGCTCTTGCCGGCTTCATGAACTTCAGTCACCAAACAGAGCCACCATAAATCCACACCCATTTCCTGAAGCAGTCTCCATGCTGTCTTGATGCTGTGGATGCTGCTTGGACGAGGCATGGCGACCTGATTTACCAATGGGGATGAGATCATTTATTAGCGAAAATCAATCCTCGCAGCTTTCCGATGTTACTCTGATCTCACGCTTTGTAAGGGTAAACTGAAGCCAAAATTGGGGTAGTGGAATGGCACAAATTCTGGGAATTATATTGGTGAATGCAAAAATTACTTTACAGAAATTGTGGCAGTGCCAGCCTTTGCACAAGAGGTGAGATATGCTACAAACTCCAAAGCGCAGCCCGGAATACCGTTATAACGAGATATCATTCTTCCTTAATGGCAAGAAACAGATCGTAAGGCTTTCCCCGGGAATCAGCACCCTGGACTTTTTGAATAAAAAACTACAAATGTATGGCACAAAGTGCAGCTGTAACGAAGGCGATTGTGGGGCTTGCACGGTGGTGATATCCTATCCCCGAGACGGTGGGATAGTGTATGAAGCGATAAACTCCTGTTTGTATCCTGCGGCAAAGTTGCATGGGAAGCACCTGATCACCGTTGAAGGCTTGGGATCCCCGGAAGACTTGCATCCGATCCAACGCGCGCTTCTGGAACATCATGGCACTCAGTGTGGCTATTGTACTCCCGGGTTTGTGATGAGTTTGTTCGCGCTGCTCGCCTCGATCCCGCATCCGGATACGGAATCGATCATGGCGGCATTGGAAGGGAATCTTTGCCGTTGCACGGGATATCAATCCATCCTGAACGCGGCGCAGGAGCTATCCAAGAATTTTGATCCTGCGGGAATTGTGCCCGCCTGGTGTCGTAAGATAGAATCCCAACTATTCACGTTCAAGGATGTCGCCCAGACCGTTTCTGCTACCAGCGATACACTATATTCCATCGAGCAGTATATGAAGCCGGAAAACTGCCAACAGCTAGCCCTGCTGCTGGACAAACACCCGGAAGCAGTGATAATCGCCGGAGGTACAGACATCATGGTGATGGTAAACATCGCCCGGCGTAAGTTTGAACTACTGATCGATCTCAGCGAGATCTCCGAACTGAAGAACATTCAGGTAAAGAACGATGGTGTCCATATCGGTGCCGCGGTCACATACAGCCGGATTATGGATAGCGGGATCATAAAAAGCGATTTGCCAGAACTGGTGAGACTCTGTCGTCTGATCGCCTCCCAGCAAATCCGGAATTTCGGCACTCTGGCTGGCAACATCGCAAATGCTTCTCCTATTGGCGATAGCCTTCCTCTTCTGTTGGTGTACGATGCGCGTCTTCGCCTGGAATCCTTGGGTGCCACGCGAGAAATCCCCCTCAGAGAGTTCTTTTTGGATTATCGCAAAACTGCCCTGCAAAAAGGGGAATACATCCGTGAGATCATCATCCCGATCCCTCCGCGAGAGGCATTCATCCGCTCGTTGAAAACAGCCAAACGCAAATCCGTAGATATTTCCAGTGTAGCATCGGCGATACGGATTCAAGGTGAAAGTGTCATTCTGGCTCTGGGTGGAGTAGCGGCTACCCCCGTGATCAGCAGTGTTTTTTCTTCAAGCGTTCCCCTTATGGACGGAAAAGCATGGCAGGCAGTAGCGCAAGCAGTGGCAGAGGAGTTTTCTCCCCTCAGCGATGTCCGGGGTTCGGCGGATTATCGCCGCAAAATGATCATCAACCACATTCTTCAATATGCGGAGGAGTATCATGGCTAAGCTACCATATCACATCAACGGCAAGCTTCATGTGAGCGGTTCATCCCGCTTCATAGGCGATGAAGCTCCGCTTTCCGGCATGCTCTACGCAAAGTTCTTCTTTTCGCCGGTAGCTCATGCCAGGATCCTTTCGCTAAATCATTCCCGGGCTAAAATCTTTCCCGGAGTTCATGCAGTGCTATGCGCGCAGGATGTTCCCGGAGAAAACATGATCGGCCATGTAATCAAGGACGAACCCCTGTTTCCGGAATCAAAGATCATGTATCAACACCAGCCTCTGGCAATGGTTTTGGCAGAAGACGAAAGCATCGCGGAAGCCGCAGTGGGGTTGATCGGGCTGGAATATGAAGAATTGCCCCCAATTCTGGAGATTACGGAAGCGGATGAGAGAGGGGAGTGGTACATCCCGGAACGCAAGATCGAGCGGGGAGATGTGAAAGGCGCGTTTAAAGATTGCGCTCATATTCTGGAAGGAAGCTCTTTCAGCGGAGGGCAGGAACACTTTTATATGGAAAGCCAGCGGGTGCGCGCGATCCCTGTGGATCACGATCTGATTCATCTTCTGTGTGCCACTCAAAGCACCATGGAAGTTCAGGAAGTGGCTTCCCACGTGCTGGGAATCCCCGCTCACCGGATAGCGGTGGAAGTACCAAGATTGGGCGGAGCATTCGGCGGCAAAGAACGTGCCGCAACGATCTGGGGAGTGATGGCAGCTCTGGGCGCTTATCTTACCCGGCGTCCGGTGCAGATCATCCTCAGCCGGGATGAAGATATGCGTGCTACCGGGAAACGGCATCCGTTTCTGAGTAACTGGAAGATCGGTTGCGATGCCCAGGGAAAAATCCGGGCATGGGACATTGAACTGATGTGTAATGGCGGAGCTTATGCGGATCTATCGGTAGCGATTTTAGAGCGCGCCATGTTTCATGCAGATAATATCTACCACATTCCCAATGCCCGCATCCGGGGTAGAGCCTGCCGCACAAATCTGCCCCCCAATACCGCATTTCGTGGCTTTGGCGGACCCCAGGGTATCTTTGTGATCGAATCTGCCATCGAAAAAATCGCGCGGATATTGGGCAAAGATCCGCTTGAAATCCGAAAGATTAATGCCTACCAGAACGGCGATATCGCCCCCTATGGGCAGATCATCAAAGACTCCGGGGCTACCAAAACCCTGGATCTGGTGGCAAAAAATGCAGATTATCAGAATAGTCTGAGTGAAATTCGCAAGTTCAACAAAGAGAATCGGATCCTGAAACAGGGCATGGGGATAATGCCCGTGAAATTTGGGATTTCCTTCACCACAGCCTTTTTGAATCAGGGATCCGCTCTGATCTGGATCTATATCGATGGCAGCGTTTCCGTATCCACTGGGGGCGTGGAAATGGGTCAGGAGCTAAACTCCAAAGTTGCGATAGTTGTGGCAAAGGTGCTGGGAATACCCTTCGAAAGAATCCGAGTGGAATCCTCCCATACTCAGCGCACGGGAAACGCTTCGCCCACGGCAGCTTCCACCGGTAGCGACATCAATGGCAACGCAGCCCGCATCGCCGCGGAGAAACTGAGAGCGAATCTGGAACCTATTGCCGCCAAGATGCTTGCGGAACAGGGAAATTCCCCGGATGCGAGAGTGATCTTCGAAAACGGTATGGTCTATTGCGCAGGAACGGAACAGCCCAAGCTAAGCTTTACCCAGGTGGTGGTGCGTGCGCATCAGGAACGCGTTGCGCTGGGCGCGTATGGCTATTATGCCACTCCGGATCTGTGGTTCGACCGTGAGCTGGGAGAGGGACGTCCCTTCTATTACTATGTCTATGGTGCGGCTATTGCGAGAGTGGAGCTAAACACACTTTCCGGCGAGCATCGCATCATCTCTACTCACATAGTTCACGAAAACGGGAAAAGCTTGCACCAGGAGATCGATATGGGGCAGGTTACCGGAGCTTTTGTTCAGGGCATGGGCTGGTGCACTATGGAAGAAGTGGTGGCGGATAACAAGGGACGCTATCTGAGCGCAAATCCCAGCACTTACAAAATCCCCGGCATCCGGGATATTCCGGAAAAACTGGATATCCAGCTGGTGGAGAGCGATTCCTCCGAAGCAAGCGTATTTGGTTCAAAAGCTACCGGGGAGCCGCCGTTGATATATGGTATGGCAGTGTTCTTTGCCTTGCAAGATGCCATCAGAAGCGTGAAGCCGGAAGCGGAACTGCGGTTTCCGGCTACACCGGAGGCGTTAATCTCTGCGTTGCAATAGGTTCCGCGGGAGCAAATACATTTGCCTTCTCGCTTTGTAATCGATACCGGAAAATCTGAGGTCGGTAGCCTATCACGGAGAAGGTCGTGGGAGAAGCCCAGCTTGTTCGCCGAGCTGATCGGTTTTGTGCTTGACAAGCTTCGCAGGTTTTTGTGGCCTGCAGGGTAATAAGCCATAGAGGAATCACCATGTTAAAAAAATATATAGTACTAAGCCTTGGTTTAGTTTGTGCGGTTATGCTGTTTGCTTCTCCCGCAGCCAGAATCGGGGATCGCGCTTATACCGAGCAAGAACTCAAAGATGGTTTTGAAGCTTATTTGCAATATCAAAATCGCGCATCCATCAGTCCCGCGGATTCACTGAACCTTTTAGCCCAATACTTTGAAGAACTGATCGGAATGTATGTGTATAACAAAGCGATCGCCGAGGGGATGATCACGGTAAGTGAAGCGGAGCTGGAGCAGGAAGTAAAGAACAACGCTCCGGCAGGAATCCGCGCTCTGAAAGACTTCAACACAGATGGAAAGTTCGATCCTCGCAAATATCAGAAAGCCTTACAGGATAACCCGGAATTCAAGAAATCTGTGATGGATTTCAGCCGGGATGTGTTTGGCTATCGTAAATTGGTACAAAAGATCCGCAGTGAGGCGGTAATCGACAGCCAAAAAGTGCGCCAGGACTGGCTGCAAAAGGGTAATAGTGCCGACGCAAAGATCATCTTCTTCGATTATAATAAACTTTCGGATATCGAAGCTACCCAGGAAGATGCTCGCGAGCTTTATGACGCGAACTTGGAGATATACCGTCGCGAAAACGGCAGAAGCCTGCGCTATGTGGCGTTTCAGGGGTTAAACTCCCGGGAAAACGCGGGGAAACGAGCCGAGTTTGAACAGCAGAGCAGAGCATTGTATGAACTGGCTGTAGCCAAAGGGCTGGCGGAAGCCGCAAAAGAACTTGGTTACAATATCACGGAAAGTCCCTATTTCGGCAGTGAAGATTCCATCATCCGGGGTATCGGCAGGGATGCAGGCTTGGTGAACCGGGTGTTTTCCGGGAATGTGGGTGACCTCATGGAGCTGTATCACAGTCCTTTTGGGGATATCTTCATCATGGAGATAGCTTCTTCTGTACCAGAGTATTATGTGGATTTTGAAGTGGAAGCGCAGGTATTGCGATTGAGGGCACGGTCACTTAAGCGGCAGGAAGCTTTAAAAAACTACGTGCCGGAGTTTATCCGCAGCCATAAATCCCCGGATTATCTCTCTGAAGCGGCAAAAGCAGGGTTTCAGATCATCGAAGCCAAGGATATGAAGGCAGAAGATAGCTTGCCCGGTATCGGCAGAGTGGAAGCCCTCTCCCGCGCGATTCTCAGTACTCCGGAGCGGGAATTTGCACCCTTGGTGGAGCAGGACGGCTTTTATTACTTGGCATGGGTGGAGAAACGCACCGCTCGCACAGAGCGCATCTGGCAAGCACAAAAAGCCAGCATCTTGGAAAGCGCGCTACAAGAAGAACAGACCCGGCATCTGGACGAATGGTATCGGGCACGCAGGGACAAACTGGAGATTGTGTTTCCCGCAAAGCTGCGTCGATAGATTCGCAGTATTGCCGCTATAGAAGAGTAATAACCCGCAATATCGCAGGCAAGAACGGGGGTTCCTGTCGCGAAGTTTCAGGCAGTGCTTTTTACAAGTTTTTTAAGCGTCAGCATTCCCCTGCGAAGCATGTACACTCTAATCCTGGATAGGTGATTTCAGGATTCTGGTGGTAAACCGGGAATAAGTGATGTTTGGGCAAAAAAATCCTTTACTAAAAAGCGGCTTTCAAAGATGTAGTAAGATACCGTATAAGTGGAGGTAAAATGCTGAGATTTTTCAAGCATAACTTGCTCATTATCGCCATACTTGCGCTCTTTGGCAGTCTTTGGGGCGTGGGTGAGACTATATATGAAATCCGGGTGGAAGGCACCCGCAATATCGCTCCGGAACTGGTAACATCTGCCATGAGCCTGAGAGTGGGGGACGCCCTTGATCCCGAGGATGTATCACGCTCGATCCGCAATCTCTATCGCATGGGGGTTTTTTCGGATATCCAGATTCACTCGGAACCGTATCGAGCCGGGATCAATCTGATCGTTCAGGTAGTGGAAAACCCAGCGGTAAGTTCCATCAGCTTCCAAGGCTTCAAGGTCGTAAAAAAAGAGAAAGTGGAAGAGCTGGTAAACCTAAGGGTTGGCTCCTATTGGAGCGGTAATCTGAAGGCGCAGCTTCTGCAAAAGCTAAAAGCTGAGTATGTAACCAAAGGCTTTGGCAATGCCAAGATCGAGATTCAAGAGCAAGAACTGCCGGAACACAAAGTAGCCCTCACTATCAGGGTTACAGAGGGAAGCAGAGTGGTCTTGAAACAGATAACCTTCATCGGTAATGATAGTTATGAGGATAAAGAACTTATCCGGCGAATGAAGACCAAGCCGCAAGGCTTCCTGCGTTCAGGCCGTTTTGAACAGGAGAAATTCGATGCGGACATCGTCTCTTTGGCGAATTTCTACCGCAAGAACGGTCACATAGACGTGAGTGTAGGCCCCTATGAATTGCAACAAATATCGGATCGCCACCACGAACTGGTGATCACGATCAACGAGGGGACCAAATATCGCTACGGCGGTCTTGAGGCACAAGGCAACAACCACTTCGAAACGAGTGCCATCACCACCAATTTCAGCATGAGAGAAGGGGATACTTTTGATCAGGAAAAGTTCGATTCCCAGATGTCTAAAGTATATGCCATGTACTTCGATGAAGGCTTTATCTATGCCGATATCCGTAGTAACTATGTGCGGGCAGCGGATACTCTGAAGGTGAATCTTCAGATCAACGAAAACACTCGTGCCAAGATCCGCCAGATTCACATCACCGGAAACGAACGTACCAAAGAAAAGGTTCTGCGTCGCCAGCTTGAGATCGCTCCCGGGGATTATTATCGGCAGTCTCAGGTAATCCGTAGCCAACAGAATATCTATAACCTCGGGTTCATCGAACCGGATATCTCCATGGATTACGAACGAATCAACAACAACGGAGATATCGACTTACAGATAGATGTAACCGATAAATCCAGCGGAGTGGCAAATGGCGGAGTAGGGTATAACTCGCTGGATAAACTGGTGGGGCAGCTATCCGTATCCCAGAACAATCTGTTTGGGAACAACTGGAGTGCAGGCATCACTTGGGATTTTGGGGGCGGTACTCAGAACTTTGAGCTGAACTTCACCAACCCCAACCTCTACGATACCGATGTCCTGCTGGGTACAAACGTTTATTATACCCGCAAAAACTGGAGCTCGTTCTATTACGAAATCTATACGCGCGGTGCGGCAGTCCGTTTGGGGCAACCAATCCCGTGGGTGGATCGCACCAGAGCGTCTTTGGGATATTCATTCTATAGCAAGAAATACAACATCACCAATACCTCGGCGGTGATGGCAGACAGCTTGGCAAATGCCACCCTGATAGATCTCGATACCCTGGGCTGGCGCTACACTTCTGCCATGAACTTCACCCTCAGCCGGGATACCCGGGACAACATCTTCTTCCCTACCCAAGGCTCTCAGATCACGCTGTTTTCTGAGCTGGCAGGGGGACCGTTTATGGGAGACTTCGACTATTTTAAACAGATCGCGCAGGTGAACTGGTATGCCGAAGCTTGGAAAAAGCTAACCTTCAGAACCAAATGGCGGTTCTCGTATATTACTCCCTATGGAGATTCTGAAGACGCTCCCCCAGACGAGAAGTTTTACCTAGGCGGAACGGGAGTGGATGGCATTCGCGGTTATGCAGACCGCTCTATTGGCCCAGCCGGTGGCGGAACCAGAGCCATCATCTTCTCTTCAGAACTGGGTTATCCCATTGCCGGAGACCAGATTATCGGTGTGGCATTCTTCGACGCCGGAGAAAGTTACAACCATCTTAGGGATTTCAACTTCCTTAACTTCAAGAAAGGCATTGGTGCAGGTATCCGCATCCGTAGCCCCTTCGGTTTGATCGGTTTCGATTATGCCTACGGGGTGGAAAACCGGAGCTGGGAGCCGCACCTGCAGTTTGGTACCACGTTCTAAGAAATGAAATATAAACACCTGTTTGGACCGGTAAACTCCCGTAGATTGGGGATTTCCCTGGGAGTGGACCTGGTTCCTTATAAGTATTGCCCGCTCAATTGCGTGTATTGTGAGATACAAAGCACCACCCATCTTGAGACGACCCGCAGGGAGTTCTTTTCCCCCGCGGAAATAATGACCGAGCTGGATAGCTTCCTGAAAAGCAAGCCACACTTGGATTACATCACCTTTTCGGGAGCCGGAGAACCTACTCTGAATAGCTCCATCGGCGAAGTTATCCACCACATCAAAAGCAGGTATCCGGAATACAAACTGGCCCTACTGACTAATGGGGCGCTGTTAAGTGATCCTGATGTGCTAGAGGCAGTATTGCCTTGCGATCTGATTTTGCCTTCATTGGATGCCGCTTCAGACGATGTGTATCAGAAAGTAAACCGCCCCCATCCGGATCTTACCGCCCAAGGGCTTATCGCAGGCTTGAAACGCTTGAGAACGGCATACAATGGGGATATCTGGCTGGAAGTGTTCATCGTTCCAGGGATCACAGACACACCATCAGAACTAGAGCTATTGCGAGATGCCATCCGGGAGATCAACCCAAATCTGGTTCAATTGAACTCCCTGGACCGCCCCGGAGCAGAGGACTGGGTAGAAGCGGCAAGCCCGGAGAGGCTGAAGGAAATCCGCAAGTATATGCGGGAAACACTCCCCATGCCCGTGGAGATCATTGCCAAGATAAAGTACCAAACCGGTATGAACGTTTTGGATGCGGAATTGGTGGAGCTGATCCGCGGTACGATCACCCGGAGACCTTCCACCGCGGAAGATCTCGCTGCTAATCTGGATATCCACATCAACGAAATATCCAAGGTGTTGCGCGAACTAAATACCGAGGGCAAGCTTTATGCTGAACGCAAAGAACGAGGAGTATTCTACCGATGGATAGCCTGATCTCGGTAACCGCGATCATCACCGGAGCCGGGTCTGGCCTGCGCATGGGTGGAGAGGTAAAAAAACAATACCGGATGCTGGCTGGGATACCTATCCTGATCCGCAGCCTGGATCCGTTTTTCTCGTCACCGATCATCTCAAACATCATTGTAACCGCGCCGGAAGAGGATTTGGCATTGTGTGAATCGATGATTCGTCAATACTTCGACCCCGCGCCCAAGCCATATCTCGTGATGGCGGGCGGTTTGGAGCGTCAGGACAGTGTTTTCGGCGCTTTGCAACAGTGTCCGGAAGACACCGCTCTGGTATATATCCACGATGCCGTGCGCCCCTTTATCAGCCATGATCTATTGGAAGAGCTACAGGGCATAGCTCTCAGAGAGAAGGCGGTGGTGCCCGCATGCCGTTTGAAAAATACGATCAAGGAAGTGACTGGGGATTATATCGGACAGACCCTTGTGCGTGATCGATTGCTACAGATTTTAACCCCCCAGGTGTTTGATTTCGACCTGATCAAAGCAAGCTACGAAAAGGCATATCAGGATGGTTATGTGAGTACAGACGATGCGGCTCTGGTGGAGTATTATGGCGCGAAAGTACGTTATCACCTTACCGGGGATATGAACATCAAGATCACCGATGAATGGGATCTCACCTTGGCTCACTTGATTATTGAAAAGAATATATTGATATAAAGGGAAACTTATGCGACGCAGCATTCTACACAAGTTTAAAGATTTACAGATTACCTTGCGCCTGCCCATTTTTGGGCTGGGTTGCGGAGTATTGGGTATGGCATTGCCAAAGGTATCCATCAATCTTGGTAAACACGCATCCCAATTGCTGAAAGCTCTGGAGTACAGAGGCTACGACAGTACGGGAGCCGCCTTCTTGAAAGAGAATAAAGAAATTACTCTTCTAAAGGATGTGGGAGCACCTTCCACCCTGGTAAAAACCCTGGGCATCGAGAAACAGCCCGGAAAGATCTTTTGCGGACAGGTGCGCTGGGCAACATTCGGTTTTGTGGATAAAGTTAACGCCCAACCCCACGAAGTAAAATGCAAACGCCATCTCTTTGGCGCGCACAACGGAAACATCACCAATACCCGCGAACTGAAGGTATTCCTCACCAAGGAAGGGCACACGGTGCTTTCCGATAACGATGGTGAAATGCTGGTTCATAGTGTGGAACACTACTTTGATATTGAGCTGGATAAAGCCAATAATCCCGCGGATCACGATGCCCGCAAGGCATGTATGCGCCGCGCGATAATCCAAACTGCGGAGAAGATGATTGGCTCCTATGCCGCTGTAATCGTGGATCCGGAAACCGAGACATCCTGGGCGATCAAAGCGGGTTCCAGCCTCTATTTTGGAGTCGGCACGGTGGACGATATGCCCTTCTCATTGGCATCCTCAGATCTCACTGCCGTTTTGCGTTTTACAAAGATGTTGGTGAATCTGCGCGAGGGCGAGTTTGTAGAATACACTTCGGAATACTATCAGGTTTATGCCCAGAAGAATCTGCGGTTCAAGCGCTTGGGGCAACCGGACGAGACCTATGCTACGGGCGATTTGATCGATGTGAAGCCCGTATACTCCAAACTGCGAGCAGAGGACGTGGAGCTGTTACCGGATTTTGAATACTTCATGGAACAGGAAATATATGCTCAGAGCGAGTCCACAGGCAAGCTGATCAAGCTCTTCCAAGGGGGTTCCAATACCGGCAAGTATATGCTGGATGTGATCTCCCAATCCGGAGTGAAGGATTACCTCAGCACCGCCATGCTGGAGATTGTAGGAAGTTCCGCGATGGCAGAGAAGCAAAAGCGTTTCGACGAGCTATGTATCTCTGAAGAAGTAGCCACCTTTATCGATCACGCCCAGAAGAACTACAGCGCGATCTTTGATGTGGCAGTAAAGGAGGACTTTGACAAGAAGTACTTCTTCTCGAACGAAAAGAACATCTTCATCGAGGTTTTGGGCAGCGAGTTTGATCGCAAACGCTTAATTGTTGCCAAAGCTCTGGATAGCATCTCGGAACAGGTCTCTGTATCGGAGTTTGAACATAGTGTTCAGAATTTCCTGGAACTGGTGAAAAACACCTTTAAATGCAACCGTAATGCTTACTCCATCGCTTGCGGCACCAGCTTCCATGCCACCAAGATCGCCGCGCTATTCTTCAATGAAATCGCAGGGATCGAGCTAATCCCGATTCTACCCGGAGATTTCCGGGGAGAATATTCCAATTGCATAAAGAACAACGACCTCATCATCGGCGTATCCCAGAGTGGCGAAACCAAGGATCTTATTGATATCTTCAACGATATCGATTCCACCAATCTGGATGTGCGGAAAGTGGTTCTGGTGAACAACATGAACAGCACTTTGGGTCAGGAGAAAAGTGATGTTGCGATTCCTATCCTCTGCGGGCCGGAAATCGCCGTACCTGCCACCAAGAGCTTCATGAACCAGATAACCTTGTTCTATTACCTCGCCATCCGAGTGGCTCAAATGAAGCTGGACGAGCTGGCAACCGGGCTTAGCCCGGAAGAGTATTCCAAACAAAAAGCCACTTTGCAACGGCGTCATAAATCCCTAGGCGATATCCCCATGTTGCTCAAAGAAACGGTAGGCAAAACCGACGACATGATTGATAAAATGGCGGCGAAGATCTATATGGAGCCATCCATGCATATTCTTGCCACCAAGATCAGCGGAGTGGCGATGGAGGGTGCGCTGAAGATTCGTGAAACGGTACTCAACCATGCTGAAGGCAGGGAAGCCAGCGAGTTCAAACACGGTCCCAACACCATCCTCGGGAAAAACACGGTGTTTGGCGTAAAGCATGTGCGCAGCTTTGTAAGAGCTTTCAGCGCCATGATCGATACTATCGACGAGCAAGCTGAAGCCAAAAACATCCCTCAGAAAGAACGCAAGGACATCCTCAAAGCTCTTGCGGACTATGTGTTTACCCACAATATGCCGTTCAATCTTTCTGCGGAAGGCACCAAGATCTTTAAAAACTCTATTCAGGATCAGGATTTCTTTGAGCCTCTTTACCGAAACTACCCTCTGATCTATGTAACCGGACCGGATGAACGGGATGTGAACCTGACGATCTCGCAAATCAATACCCATAAGATCCGCGGCGCAAACACCTATGTGATAGCCGAGGAAAACGATAATCTGCTTAAAAACGCCTCTCAGAACCCCAAGGAAGGCATATACTACGGTTGGGAATACATCATGTTGCCCAAAACCGGAGACAGTCTGATGACTTGCTTCTCCGCCACGATCGTTCTTCAGCTTCTGGCTCTGCGCATGAGCATCCGTAAAATGAAGAAGCTGGACCTTCTTGGCGTGAAAGACCACGGGGTACACCCAGATGTTCCCAAGAACGTCTCAAAATCCATCACGGTGGATTGAGCCATGCGCATAGGTTTTGGATACGACGTTCATCGCCTTACAAGCGGACGCAAGTTGATCCTGGGCGGAGTGCAGATCCCCCACGATACCGGCCTTTTGGGACATTCGGATGCCGATGTGCTGATTCACAGCGTGTGTGATGCCCTGTTGGGGGCTTTGGCGATGGGGGATATCGGCCAGCATTTTGCCGATAGCGACCCTGCTTTCAAAGATATTGACTCCAGAATCCTGCTCAAACGCTGTTATGATATGGTTTTGGCAAGGCAATACAGAATTGCGAACATGGATGCCACAATCTGCGCGGCAGCCCCCAAGCTAGCGCCATATATCGCTCAAATGCGGCTTAATATTGCCCAGGATCTGGATTGTGATCCCGAACAAATATCGATTAAAGCGACTACCGAGGAAGGGCTCGGAATCTCCGGTTGCGGAGATGGGATGAGCGCCACGGTGGTGGTTCTGATCCAGCCTGCCTGATGAAAGCGATCGCAGTAATCGGATATCACCACACCGGGAAAACCACCACGGTGGTGAATATCGTGCGCCGGCTCAGCGAATTGGGATATCGGGTGGCGACCATCAAGGATATTCACAGCGAGAAATTCCGTGCCGATACACCAGGCAAGAACAGTGCGCTCCATATCGACGCCGGCAGCAAACAGACCGTTGCCCGCGGCTTGTATGATACTTCGTTGATCTTCCCCCGAACCTTGGCTCTAAACGAGATCGTCCCGCATCTTTCCGCGGACATCCTGGTTATCGAGGGCATGAAAGACGCCCCGGTACCCAAGATCGTTTGTGCCAAAGAAACAAAGGATCTGGAAGGCCTCTTGGACGATACCACGATCGGAATCAGCGGGATCATAGCCAATTCCGGATATAAGAACGATTTGCTTCCGGTATACCCAATTCCGGATGAAACCAACGCACTTTGTGAAATGATCCTTGCCCGGAGTTTCGAACTGCTTCCCGCGGCTGATCCAGACTGTTGTTCACGTTGCGGCACCACGTGCCTGCAGATGGCGGCAGCTATCCTGCAGGGCAAAGCCCGGCGGGAGGATTGTGTATTGGATGGATCCCCCAAGATCACTCTTACGGCGGATGGCAAGGAAGTGCAGATCGTACCTTTTGTGCAAGACATCCTCAAAGACAGTATCCTGGCAATTCTGAAGAACCTGCGGGACATCCCGGATAACGCCAGGATCGAGATCAATATCTTGCCATGAACAAAGTGGATTACTTCTGCGAGCGCGATCCTTTTGCCTTCCCGATCTGGCAACAAGCCAGAGTGGGCATTGCCGGAGCCGGAGGTTTGGGCTCCAATGCGGCGATTCTCTTGGCGCGAGCAGGCATCGGGCATCTCACTATCGCGGATTTTGACCGGGTATCGGTATCAAATCTGAACCGGCAAGCATTCAATCTGGATCAGATTGGCATGCTTAAAACTGAGGCATTAACCCATAATATTCGCAAGATCAACCCCTATATATCGCTGAGTGAACACCCGGTAAAGCTTCTGCGGGATAACATCCCCGAGATCTTCTCCGAGGTAGATATCATGATTGAGGCATTCGACAAAGCCGAGCAGAAGCAAATGCTGATCGAGACTTGGCTCTTGGCGTTTCCGGATATCCCCATGATCTGTGCCTCAGGTCTCGCCGGATACGGTAGAAGTGAAGACATCCGCATCTCACAAAGCAATTACCTCTACATCGTGGGAGATCAAGTCAGCGAGCTGAAGGCGGGAATCTCTCCGATTGCACCGCGGGTAATGATCGTGGCGGCAATGCAGGCAAATCTCTGCTTGGAGTTGCTGGTAAAAAGATATCAAGGATAGGACACGAGAATGCAGATAACGATAAATGGTAACAAGGTGGACTGGCAGGAAGGCATGACTGTGCGGGATGCCCTCACGCTGATGAACTACAGCTTCCCCATGCTGGTGATCAAACTGAACGGCGTTTTGGTGCCAAAGGCAGATTACGATAGCACCGTGATCCCGGCGGGAGCGGAGCTGATGGTAGTGCACCTGATCAGCGGAGGTTGAGGATCTTATGTAGTTGCAGGCTCAGTTTCGCCTGCACTCCATCCCTTAGCATCCATTCTGCCAATTGTTCAGCAGGTAGCATTGTGGTAACCGGAGAGAAGTGGATTACCCTACCTTCCAGTTTGTATTGGGTGATGAAATCCACCGCATACCGGTAGTCGTGAAACCCGGTCAGCACAAACTTTAGCTCGTCCCAAGCTGCCATTAGCGAGAGATTGGCACGCTGAAAACTGCCTGCTTCTCCGCTTCCGGGGCATTTTACATCCAGGATCTTGATCACTTCATGCGGGATTTCGTCGATATACATTGCGCCATTGCTTTCCATTAGAACCTTGTAACCCATGTCCAACAGGATCTGCATCAGTTGGGGAGTATCTTCCTGCCAGAGGGGTTCTCCCCCGGTAAACTCTACCACCTTGGCGGGATACATGGCTATTTCCGAGATGATTTTTTCAAAGCTCATCCTGTTGCCGGGGGCATAGGAATATTGGGTGTCGCAATAGCTACAGCGCAGGTTGCATCGTGCCAAACGCACAAAGATGCAGGGCATACCCATATAATTGGATTCTCCCTGCAGGCTATAGAAAATCTCACAGATTTCCAAGCTTTTCATGCGTTAAAAGGGTAAAAATGGAAAGTCTTTGTGGTATCCCAGCGCGGCATCGATCTGATCATTGATCTCCAAAGGATCACCGATCACAAATTTCTCCCGGTTCCCGGTACGGAAGATGGTATATTCCTCGCCCACATCTGGGAAATTCTCCAGAAAATGGCTATCTCCATAGCGCGGGATGCCATCCACCACCAAGAGCTTGATCCCCGCCATATTCAAACCCATCAGGTTCTCGAAGGGATCTTTTTCCAACTGATCCACAAGCAGAAGGTTGCGGGTGTCTTCTGGATTCAACTTGGCGTATTCCGGGCTCAGATACAGGGCTTTTACCGCGTTTTCGGTTACCATCTTATAGAGTTGATTTAGCGGCAGATGCGGGAAGTTGGTGCGGATAATCTCGAACTCTGCGATCAGGTTTGTACCACCGCTCATGGTGGAATCCGTTCCGATCACCACGTTTGCTCCGTGCTTGAGAGCTTGATCGATCTTGAAGGTCTCGCCGATCAAATACAAATTCGAGGTGGGACACCAACAAACCGTTGCGCCCACCATGGCTATACGGCGGATCTCATATTCGGAGAAGGCGATGCCATGGATCATCAACGTGTTGGGGCGCAAAAGGTTCTGTTTATCCAGCTCGGAGAATTCTGCTTTGGTGATGTTATCTGTACCTTCACCCAGGTGGATGATAAAAGGCATCTTCTCCTGGCTGAGCTCCATCTCCTTGGTTGCGCTTTCACCACCCCACCAATTGCCCAGCGTGATAGAATGGCATTGGCGGTAGCGGGATGGCACCACGATCGGCATGCTACGGTAATACGCGTCGCTCTGGATGGGTCCGTGATCATGCACCACAGAACATCCGGAGAATAAGCTTTTGTATGCGCCCAGGCGGGCTACTGCAAGAGCTTGGGGGTTCATAAGCTGAAACGAACCGTCGTTCAGCCAAAACTTACTACGCTCGTGGAAGCTGAAGGAATTCTTCATATCTTCCACCCAGATGTGAGAATTCGGGTATGGTCGCTTGTCCCCGGCACGGGGTACCCAATTCCCCACCAGATGATCGTGGGAATTGATCATCGGCACGTAAGCTACGCTATTGGGGATTTCCAGTGGTTTTTCTGAACTGTCGTCCTTTACCGGGGTCAGCACCACACCTTCGCGCACATCATCCCATGAGATCACGCTAAGGCTGGCTAAGATCTTCATGTTCTTACTTCTTTAATCCTTTTAATAAGTTTCGGCACCACTTCAAAAAGATCTCCCACGATTCCCAAATCTGCAACCTTAAAGATCGGGGCATCGGGATCTTTGTTGATCGCCACAATGTAATCTGCAGAGCTCATCCCGGCAAGGTGCTGGATGGCTCCGGAGATTCCGATCGCGATATAGATACTTGGTTTCACGGTTTTACCCGTCTGGCCAACCTGGTGAGAATAGGCAATCCATTCAGAATCAACCGCCGCGCGCGATGCTCCTACCGCGCCGTCCAGAGCTTCGGCAAGCTCCTCGATCATGGCGAAATTCTTGGCATCTTTGATACCACGTCCCCCCGCCACGATTACGTTTGCGTCTGTGATGTTGATCAGATTTGTCTTCTCTTTTTCAAAAGTTATAAAGGTGCTTCTATCTTCTTCCAGATCAAAAGAATACTCTTCCCGGATCACGATTCCGCTACGGGAGTCGTCCCGGGGGATGGGATTCATGACTTTATGACGCACGGTCGCCATTTGTGGACGGTTATTGGCGGTGATGATGGTCGCCATGATGTTGCCCCCAAAAGCGGGACGCGTTTGCAGGAGATTACCGCTTTCGTCGTCGATGGCAAGCCCGGTGCAATCCGCAGTAAGCCCTGTATTTAGCTTGATCGCTACTCTGGGGATGAAGCTGCGGCCGATCACCGTGGCACCGGCAAGAATGATCTCCGGGCGATATTTTTCTGCCAGATAGCTTAGCGCTTCGCTATATTTCTCGTCCCGGAAATGCTCCAGAGCGGGATCATCAATGCAGATAACCTGATCCGCACCATAGGCGATAAGCTCCTCCGGCATTCCGTTTAAACGGCTGCCCAAGAGGATCGCAGAAAGCTCGCAGGATAGCTGATCCGCCAGCTCCCTGCCTTTGCCCAAAAGCTCGTGGGATACTCCGGCAATCACGCCTTCGCGCTGCTCAGCAAATACCCACACTCCGCGGTAAAGAGCTTTGTCAATATGTTCCTGCGCTTTCTTGCGAATTACAATGGCATCAAAGGGGCAGGCTTGTACACAAGCTCCGCAAAGGACACATTTATCAAGATTTATATCGGCAACACGGGATTCTATTTGAATGGCGTCGTAGGCGCATGCTTTTAAACAGGCACCGCAACCAACGCATTTTTCGATGATAACTTCAATCATTCTTCTCTCCTGAGTTTTACACTATTGCGGCGGCATTAATTGTCAAGCGGATTTTCGCGGTCTATGAGAAAAAATCACTAAAGTATGATGAAACTGGTCTATCTCCTGAGGTTTTATGTTATTCATAGGGAAGATAAATCCTCACTGAAAAAATCACTTCAGAGGAACTGGTATCCCGGGAGGGAGGCTCAGAAGAAAGTAAAGGACCTTATGTCCAGCGTTATGATGTTTTGGGGGATTTAGTGTTTTGTGTAGCCAATAAAGGCTTTGGGGGTGGTTGATGCGCGTAGCGGAGCCCCTCGTAACCCGATTAAGATCGATCAAGTGCCCCCTGCGGGCGACACAAGGCATTGTTAATGCATATGGCATTCAAGGAAAACATGAAGTCCAAAAAGCCGTGAAAAAGAGGGTAATCTGATACTGGGAATGGCTTTTGAAATACAATCTCTTACTTGTTGAACTTTATCCATAATCCCCCATAAAAGGGCTTTGGCGGATTTCATCCCCATTGCGCGAAGCAGTCGCCATCAGGTGCCGTAGCAGTATGCACAGCATCAAGCCGGCTGCGAAAATGCTTGCCGATTCTTTGGGGCAATGGGGAAGGGGGGGGAGGACAGCTTGGGGAACGGAATCTGAAACACATTTTTACAGAACATTGCTTGAGATGTCGCATAAGGAATAATAGTGTTTGTTCCTCAATATATCAACAGAATGCATTTTAAACGTGCCCAAAATCGGCAGAAAAGTCCAGAAAGGTATACTGGGTCAACTCAGGAGTTTAAATAGGATTAGTGCTTATCGGGAACTTGATAACGTTAAACCCGTATGGCATAATCGCAGAAAAATCTTCTCTAGGTGACACTATAATGCCAGATTATGACAGCAGTTTGGCAGGTTGTTACAGCTATCCGTCAGTAAGCATTTGCTAATATGGATTCTGACTAAAAAAATTAGGTAATAATCGAGTCTTTCATGGTTCTATGACCCATACTACAAAACTACAAGGACATTATAAGAAAAACTATCAGTCCAATAATGAAGGCCAGAATAATGATAAAACCAGCAATGTTAGTTTTTCGGGTAGTTTTGATATCCAACATTACCGCATTACGGAGATCTTCAATTTTCTGAGCAGATAATACCTCAACTGATTCAATCTTTTGCTCTAGAAGACTTGCATGCTCTTCAACCTTCTCTATAAGGATTGATTTTACCTTTTCTCTATGGTCTTCACAAGTATTGTGCAATTCACGATTGAGATTCATCAATTGGGTTGAGCTATCGCCTAATGATCGGATGATATTGCTAACAAGTTCTTGTTTGATTCGCTCAATTTCAGCTACTTGTTCTTTAGAGAATTGCTGCAAATACTGCTCAATCGAGGCGGCTTCCTGCTTGGCCTGAAGAGATATCTCAGCCACTGCTTTGTTCAATCTATCATTGTAATCCGTTCTCAGATCGGTTATCGAAGCCGATACATCACGAACTATGCTATCAATAGCCTTACTCCATTCATTGTGCTGGTTTTTGAGGTTGGTTAATGCACTATCGTAATCCGCCGACAGCACTGCCATCTGATTCGACAGGTCAGCGTGTTTCAATTCCAGACCGGACAATTTTTCGAACAACTCCTGTCCCTTCAATTCCGAGTGTTGCGCTTGCAGCTTTATCTGATCCAACTCAGTAATAATATTGCCAATATCGGCAAACCTATCCTTCAAATATTCCAGATTTTGCCTGTATTCGTCAATAGTCTGTTTCAGGTCATGTGCAATGTTGTCATAGTTGTCCATCAGTACCTCTGTAAGTTTTTAAATATTCGTTATGGTTTTTAAGTAATCTATTAGCGTAAAGTGCGAAATTGACACTGTGGCAGACCTGGTATTCGTGGTCTGCCAGATCTTGGTGTAACACAGCCAGGAAGGGTAGGCATACCTGATCATAAATCCTTTCCATACCTTCTTCATCAATGCTCTCGAACAATGAAGCCCATCCTTTTCTGAAATAGTCCATACCTGTGCTTATCATCTCTTGGGTGCTATTGGCAAGACACAACAGAGTCATGGAGCGCAGGATCAGGAGGACGTAGTTATCTGGATACTCTTGCAGTAAGCGGGAACATGCACCCTCCATATGTTCGAGGTTCTCGATCCTGGAACCATTAGCTGGATCGGCTACCTCATTTATGTACTTGAGTAATGTTTCCCATTTCTCTTCTTTCCCCCCATCTGTATCAGTCGTCAGATCGCTGATAAACTTCGAATTAAAGTAGTGATCAAGCAGATCTCTGATTTCTTCCTTGCTTTTTTTCTTCCCAAGATCGGCTGTCTGGTACATCTCCTGCAAGGCCTGGTTTCTTTTTTTCTGAATGTTTTCATCAAAGAAGCTGGAGAGATCATCAAATACAAGGGAATACCCGGCATACAAGTCATCATTAGCAAGCAGTCCCTTCATTGCTTGCATGCGCCTTTCGATGTAGGCTTTGGCACGATACTTGAACAAATACACTTCATAGTTGCTGATTATATCTTCCAATGGAGGAGCCTTGAAATCGATTTCGAAATCACGGCTTGAATAGTCATAAGTATAGCCGTCAATAATGCCTAACAATTGAAGTCTGTACATAACAAATTCGCATTGAGTCCTTACCTTCTCAATAAATGCATTTTCATCCTTTTTATTCTTGAACACTAAGTCCCATCCGACTTCTTTGGCATGTTGAAGATATCCAGGATTACAAACTAGAGATTTATATAGCTGGTATATAGATATCTTGTGGTGATGTATCAAGTTGCTTCGTGATTCTATAATATCCAAGAGGCTACGCTTATAAACCGGCACCAATATTTCTGCTAACAGAGAGGTGTGTTTCAACGCAAAATCTACTGAAAAATAAAAATCCTTACTTGCAGGCTTGGAATGAGTATAAAAGAGTTTTTCCGAACTGAGGTCGTAAAAACAAGATGGTCTGTTCTTCCAGTTAACATCATTGTCATCAACAGCTTGGTTAAAATAGATTTTCTGAGGCTCCTGATCAGAAGGGCTTGTTTTATAATTGTGAATTCCTGCAATGAGTTTCTTGATATCTTGCTTGTTTATCTCAGCCTTGATCTCAAAGATAACTTTAAAAACAATTGCCGCCAGTTCTTCAGACACATGAGACTTTTTAATCTGCTCAAGCTTGTTAGCCCTATCTCCCTCATTATAAAGCAAATAACTGTTTGAGACAGCCTTATCACGACCTATCCGTCCTGATTCCTGTACAAATGACTCAATGGATTTAGGTAGATCTACATGAAAGCTATAACGGATGTTAGGTTTGTTAAAACCCATACCAAAGGCCTGGGTCGCCACCATGATGCCAATCTGACTTCTTTTAAACAAGTCCTGATAGTTGTTCATATCCTCAACGGATACTTGAGTGTCTTTTTCATCGGTCCCACTAAAGCAGCCCACACCGATATGATCACCGAATCGTCTCTTGAGAGTATAGTAGAAACCTTCGTTTCGGCTTCCAAATACTCCTGTTGGTCCAGTTTTGTATGTGCAAAAGACCAGTGCAGCGTTCTCTTTTGAGATTGGGACTTGGCAGGATTCGTCTGTCAGAGAGCTGAGTAGCTTATCCAGTTCTTCATGTTTGTCTGATGTTCTAAGGAAATAGTAGTCGATTTCCTGTCTCCTGATTGGATCAGTTACTATTTCTGGCGGTAAAGACCCTTGCATGGTCATTTCTTTCTGAACATCATGCTGCACATCGAGAGATGCTGTAGCAGTCAGGGCTATCAGCGGTAATGGCTTGCCAAACTTAGGCTTGAAACAGTCTACTGCGTTTTTTGCTAGGCTCAAATAACTGGGACGGAAGTCATGTCCCCACTCTGAAACGCAATGCGCCTCATCTATCACAAAGTAAGAAGCGTAGCGCCGTTGGTTGGACATATACAGCAAATCTATCTTGGTTAGCGGCATCTGCATGCGTTCTGGAGACATAAGCAGGAACAGGCTCTCTCCACCGACAAAACGATTCAATCTTGTTATTTTCTCTTCCGGCTCAAGATCCGAATTGATGTATATGGAATCAATTTGCAGATCGGAAAGCTCTTCATGCTGGTCTTTCATTAGCGAGCGGATGGGTTCAATAACGATACAGAATCCAGGTTGCATCAAAGCGCTGTATTGATATATAAGGGATTTTCCTCCCCCCGTGGGGAGTACTCCCAATACTGAGTGCAATTCCAGGGTTTTACTGATAATCTCTCTTTGCCTGGGCCAGAAATCCTGTTTGCGGAACAATGATCTGAGAAAATAGTGCAAAGAATCGTCAATCAGTTTTTCCCTTGTGGGATCGGCTTGATTTGATAGAGAATAACGGATGTGTTCGTTACTGTGAAATCTTTCAGTAACTGCTTCTTCACTAGTGGGTCCTACCGTTATTGCATTCTCAATGTCTTTATTTGTAATGGTTTCAGGGATCTCACCGCATATAACCAACACGTCTTCTCTGTTTAAAGAAGCGGTATCAAGCGAGGCCAGATCGCTGATTGAAAAGCCGAATTTTGAATTACATGAGGCCAATAAAGAATCGTGGATGTCACCATACACCTCATACTCGATCTTGGGGAACTTACTTTCTGGGACCAGCGCTGATAGCTTTTGTATCATGTTAATTAGACTTAGCATACAGAAGTGGGCATAGAATCGTTCTTTTTCAAGCAGTATAAAACGAACTCGATCTGCGGTGTAGTTTAACTTTAAATACTGTAACAAGGCGTATTGTGTCTGTGCCATATAGATCAGTGCATCAACTGCGACAGTCTGCAATTCCTGGTTAATCAAGGCAAGCTTGGATGGCAATCCGCGATACAGATCAAGCATTTCTTCTGCTGGGAGGGTGAACTTATCTTCGATATTTCCATTCTTGATCTCTCTCTCAATGATCCCGGAATAGGCTTCAACGAGCATATCTTCGATCTCGATCGGGACAAAGCTTGGCACGCCTCTCACAATCTGGTTCATCAGGACATCCAATACCGATAGCTCCTGTTCCGGAGCATCTTTTCTCTGATGCGGCAGTTTGAATGTGAACTTTGCTTCTTCTACTGGGAAGATAAACCGGGATTCCCTGATTAACCTAAGTACTGGATCACATACATACGAAGCCAATGCCACATTGGTGACTTCCAGATCCTTTTCAAACTCTTGGGGAGGCTGTGCTACAAATCTGATTTGAGATTGTTTGGCTGTAATCAGGGCAATCCTTTCGATCCTTTTTGTGCCTCTGCTTTTTATGCTGTCAGAACAGAATTCTTTATCGAATTTGCAGTTAGCGCAGGAGTTATCTTTGGTGCAGTTACGCTGGGATACTAATACTCTATTGCTCTCAGGAAAGTTGTTAATAAACCTGTCCAGTGCTGATGCTTTATATGGGCTCAGCGCAACCAATGCGTAGTCTTGGTGTACCTGGGATTCGATGATCAGTTGTGACAAGTGGTCTATAGATTCCCAACTGAGCATGTCGATAAAATTGGATACATAATGAATGCGGAGGGTATCTTCGGTCCTGATCAGTTCTTTCTCAGATATATCGCTTAGCATCCTGTTGATGGTCGTAAGCTTCACGTTTTTATCGATATACCGAATCAGGATCTCGGCTCTTGTCAAAGCGATGGCAGACGGCTCGATCAGTATGATCTCAGCCACTTTTATCTTAAGTCTGCGTTCAGCTAATTGATTAAGAAACAGCCAGCTACCAAGTCCCTGACCGCAGGCCCAGTCATACAATATAATACCCTTACCGCTGTATTCATGAATCTTATCGTAGCTGAATAGCTTGGAAATGCTGTCGATAATCTTGAAGTAATGCATTTGAAAGAAACGCTCAATGTATCTGTTACACTCACCGGGCGTTTCAAGGATCTTTTTCCCCCTATCAGTATAGGCATTGTAATCCTTGTGCCTGCCTGCAGCCTTTACAATATCCTGGAATGTTACAGCTTCCAGCTGATTAAGATCCTGTATGAATGGATCAGATACCGGATCATACGATGGTCTCAAGTTCTTTCTCCTGTGCTTTCTTCCAGTTTTTCAAGGCAGTTTCGTGGTCAGTATTAGCGTAGCAATAGACGCATCCATGTGGACAGGTGTTGTATTGGCCAATATCTTTGCTTTTTATGCAGCCACAAGCCTTGCGTTGCCCTTTGTCTTTAATTCTCATATAACTGTATTCAGTATTCTGGTCGGCCAGAAAATCGGTTTGATCATTAGTGGTATAGCCCAGATAGGCCATCAGTTCTTTATCATGGGGGAACAATCTTATGATTAGCCTATCGTCAATGCATCTGTTATGCTCGATGCCAAATTGCTCCAGGTCGATTTTCTCAGCACATGTCCCAAGTTTCAGTCCCCAACCTGCATTAATCTGTGAGATACCTTTTGCCAGATATTCCATGGCCTGGGTATCAATCTCATGCAGCCTGTCTGGAATAGAACAGAGATTTTGTTTGACTTTTCTGTAGTTTTCAATGTCAATAAAGCTAAAAACAAGCCTTTCTGTATGCTGGTGCAGTCTTTGACCAATCCTCTCGATACGGCGCAAGATCTCATCCTGATCAAGTTTGTCGCTTAAGATTATCGGATCAAACCTCCAGATCAGCTTTTCCTTTCCGATTCGCTCAGAAAGCCCGATAAAGGTCTCAATCCTATCTTCCAAGCATGGCAAGCCGGATTCCCAATTTTCATGTTCATAATCATTCAAGGTGTATTGGAAATAGTAGCTCAAACCATTGTTATCAAAGAATGTAAGATTATCCAGCATGGGAGCGGGATTCTTAGTCCAGAACACAAACAATCTGGCTTGCTCGAAGGATACATTTGTGAACTCGCCGCTGAAGGGATTTTTCCATTTTACATAGCCTGCTTTGATCCTGGAGATTAGCCAATCTGAGTAGAAAGCGGGTATATCAGTGGAGCGTGATGCTGAAATGATCACTGGATGTGTGATGTGTTTAGGCTTGAAACTTATGGGCAGATCATTCATTGACATTTTTCAAATGCTCCATATTTGCGGTCATGTTTGCCATTAATCTCGCATTCTCATCAACGGTATTAAAATCGATCCTACCATTGGGGAGTAGTCTCACATTAGTAATCCCCTGTATCGACCGTGATAAATGGTTTGCTATGTGGAAAGTGCCTTGTCTGCTCGATTCTTCAAGTATGTTAAAATTTCTTTCGAATTCCTCTCGGTTCTTAGGAACGCTTTTCATGTTTTCGATTTTCATATCATCTCCCATGACAGAACATCTTTCACTGATTCAAAATCATTCATACCTACTTGGTCAGATAGTACAACGTTTACTGCATACCTGCAGATTGCATCATAGTTCCCAAAGAAGAATCGAATGTAGAGTCCCAAATGTTGGTGTAAATTCCAACTCATTGTTTCTCTGGTTGTTTGAGGGCATCTGACATCCCTCGTTACTCACAATCTATGTAAGGCCAAGCGACCAATTGCATTGTTTTCATCTTGCTAATCCTAGTCAAGTTCTTTTTCATAAATAATCTACCTTGCTGCGACGGAGCAGGGCTCCAGCCCGTCGCGCGTTGCCTCAAATGGTATGGGCTTTTTCATGGTGTCTTTGATTCTTTCCATTGGTTCCGAAAGATATAGCTTCCCGCTTATCCAGTCCTCCGAATAGCCTTGCAGGATCGCACCAAACAGCCGAAGGCAACTCTTATCGTCAGGGAATATCCGGATGCATTTCTCTCTCAAGTCTGAGCTCCTCATTCAAGCGCTCCAGCGAATTGGTACACTTGATTCTGCTCCAATGTGCTGCAGGGAAATCAAGATAGACCGATATCTCATGGTAAGTGCTATCCAGCCAATCCAATAGATTGTCCTTGCCCTTAGACTGGGCTGCCCTGTTAAGCTCTTTCCAGGCCAATTCAAAGGACTCTTTGGTCCGGGAACCTACCAGGTCTTTTGTTAGCGGCAGCAGCCACAGCAAATCAGTCTTGGAAACTTTGCTCTGAGCACTAAAGCATCCAGTGGACGATACAGCGTTGTCGAAGCTGTCCGGGGAAACATTCTTCTATTGACTTTATCAAACCATCATGCTCATCGCTGATCCAGAGTTCTGATCTTTGTAGACCACGAGCCTTTAAATTCTGTAGAAAGTCTTTCCAGTTATAGTAGCTTTCACGGTTCCCCAAGTGCAGGCCTAGGACATCTCGGTGCCCATCCTCTCTAACCCCAATCGCTATCAACACTGCCGTAGAATTAACCCTGCCCTCGGTTCTGATCTTGGTGTAGATCGCATCCAGCCAGATATACGCGTAGCGACTATCAAGCTGTCTATTCTTCCATATCTCCACTTCTTCATCGATCTGAGCAGCGCAGCGGCTGACAAAGCTGCGATCTATGTTTTCCAAACCCAAGTCCACAAACAACTTGTTCATCTTTCGAGTAGAAACTCCGGCAAAGTAAGCTTCACTGATGATGCTGATCAAGGCTCTGTCCAC